>JAXJGY010000047.1:0-6200 GCA_036300185.1 Treponema sp.
ACACAACACATAGAAGAAACTCTTTCTACAACAATAAATTTATCTGGAACAAGACCAGCGTGGAATTTTTCTTACGAGAAATTTCCAGCTGGTCTTTTTTCGTTTGGCTATTTCCCAGCAGAAGGTTGGGTAAACATAAAGTTTAAAGGAGGATTTTAAAAGTGAAAGCTATGAAGAAATTGGTGCTGGTAGGCTTGGTGCTGCTGGCAAGTGTGGTGGTTTTAGTGGGGTGTGACACCAATGTGGGACTAAATCCAAGTGAGACTGAGTATACAGTGTCTTTTGACAAAGGTGATACTACAGATGAGGTTTGTTTACCCCCAGCTTTTAAGGTAAAAGCTGACACTGTGTTGTCTGCAGAGCAACTGATGGACATGTCTGATTCAGCAAATTATAGTTTTGTAGGTTGGTATGATGGTGAGATTGAAGCAAAAGCAGGTACCTACAAGGTGACTGGAAATGTTACTCTTACTGCAAAGTGGAGGCAAAATTCAAAAACTGCAACCGTAACTATGAGTATTGTAGATAATAAAGTTGTTCTTGATTGTTCTACATCTAATGCTAAAATTTATTACACTACAGATGGTACACCTCCTACAGAAGATTCTACAGAGTACATAGAACCAATAGAAATTACAAAGTATACATCAATCCAAATTATTGCAAAAGCAGAAGGATATGAAGTAAGTCAAATTATTACATACAATATTTTCGTAATTTCTTTTGATGCTAACGGTGGTAGCTTTGAAGATGATTCTAGTAGTAAGAAACAGATAGTACAGCAGTCTGCAAAGGCCAGAGAACCCTCCAGGCCACTTAATGAGAATCAGTTCTTTACTGGTTGGTATGATTCTGAATCGGATAAACCTTATGACTTCAATACAAATGTTTTGAAGGAGTATAATCTTTATGCTAAATGGGGAGATCCTGTTGCAAGTGTAACAACTGGTAATAACGATGTAAAGTTCGGGTTGTTTTCGGATGCCCTTGCTTGTGCCATGGATACTGAGGGGAGTACTCTCACCTTACTACAAGATGTAAGAAATAACTTTTCAGTTAGCATTAATGGAGAATTTACCCTCGATTTAAATAATCATGCACTTGCATATTCCTCTATAAAAGTTTTATCGAGTACTATACTGACTATAACAGATACTAGTGATGTAGGAAATGGATCTGTTTACTGTTCTGAAAGGGTATTTTATAACTACGGTGAATTAATGTTATTAGATGGATATATTCAAAGTACTAAGCATGCTATAGACAACAGTGGAAAACTTACGGTAAACGGCGGAAGTGTTTACGGTCAGTCCTATGATGGTATATATAACGGTGCAACTGGAACAGTTACGGTAGAAAACGGGTTAATAACAAGTGTCAGTGGGCGTGGTGTTGTTAATTACGGAACATTGACGGTATCAGGAGGGACTATAACAGGTACAGAGGATGGTAGTGATGGGGTATTTAATGATTCCACTGGAATTCTATCTGTATCAGGTGACGCCGTAATTAGCGGAAAAGACAATGGTATTCAAAATCGAGGAACATTGACAATATCTGGTGGGAATATAACAGGTGATAATCGGGGGGTAAATAATTCCATCAACGGTGAAGTTACGGTATCAGGGGGAACAATAAATGGGGGAGAGAATAGTGTATACTGTTCATCTCTTTTTAAGTTGTATGGAGACCCTACCATTACAGGGACTTCTTTTTTTAGGGGAAGCATATCTTTAGTAGGACCTCTTACAGGAGAAGGAAGTTATCATGTCAATCTTATGGGGGTTGGTAATGGAACTGTAGTTGTGGTTGGCGATAAGCTCACAGCTGAGAGTGACGTTTATAAAATTACTGAAGCTGATGCAGAAAAATTTACTGGTATTTTCGCCTCTGAAAGTGGCAAATTTTTAGCGCTTAATCAGGAAGAGAATGCTTTGGTTATTCAGCAAAATAATTAATAGTTAAAAGTGATTTTACACTAACAACCTCCCTCGTTCCAGCTTCAGCTGACGAGGGATTTTTTTATCCAGCCCCATCTACCAGTTATCGAGCAGTAGACCGCAAGCCTGAAACCCCACCCAGTAGCCCTCAGTTAAAGTGGAGGGGCCACCAATGGGCGCCTGCCATCGCCGCCCTCTGAGCGTAGCGAAGCGTAAGGCGAGGGTGGGCTATTGGCGAGCCCCGTCAGTGTAGATGAGGCTGTTGAGATGGAGCTGGGATTCAGCCCCCCGGGATGCTATTCGTGAGTCCCCCCTCTCCTATTTCCTAAATCCCATGAATTCGCTATACTGAAAGGGTGTTTTTCTGGCAGAAATTGTTCCTGCCAAGATGATTTTAGTGGAGCGTAGTACATGAAGGGTATTGAACTAGAAAAGGCATATAATCCTGCTGATTTTGAGGATAGAATTTACAGCCAGTGGAAGGAAGGTGGATACTTTAAGCCAAAGAGCGACGCTGATTCTCCTGTCCATGGATGCAGCTGTGGCTGTGGAAAGGCTAGTGGAGAGGGAAGTGAGCCCTTTACCGTGGTTATTCCTCCTCCAAACGTTACTGGTGTGCTTCACATGGGGCATGGCCTCAACAATACCCTGCAGGATATCGTGGTTCGCTACCATCGCATGAAGGGTGACAATACCCTGTGGGTTCCTGGAACCGACCATGCGGGAATTGCTACCCAGAACGTGGTGGAGCGTCGCCTCAAGGCAGAAGGTCTTTCTCGCAGAGATTTAGGGCGAGAGAAATTCTTGGAGCGAACCTGGGCGGTAAAAAAAGAGCACCATGAAATCATTTCTCGTCAGCAGCATCGTCTTGGCAATAGCGTAGACTGGAGCCGTGAACGTTTTACTTTGGACGAAGGTCTTTCCAAGGCTGTACGAGAGGTTTTTGTTACCCTGTATGAACGGGGACTTATTTATAAAGGAAATTATCTTGTAAACTGGTGTACCTCCTGTGGAACAGCCTTGGCCGACGATGAAGTTGAGCACACTGACACCGCTGGTGCCATGTACCATATCTACTACGAAATTGAAGGTGGGGCCTCCATTCCTGCCGTTACTCTGGAAGACGGAACAGTATTCCTTGGTGGAAGCAAAATTGAAATTGCCACCACTCGTCCAGAAACCCTTTTGGGAGATACTGCTGTAGCCGTTCACCCAGAGGATCCTCGCTACAAGGAATTGATTGGTAAGCGTGTTATTCTGCCCTTAACTGGTCGCACCATTCCTGTGGTGGCAGATGCCTACGTAGAGCGAGGCTTTGGTACCGGCGTGGTAAAAATCACTCCTGCCCACGACCCCAACGACTGGGAAGTAGCCAAGCGTCACGATTTGGAAATCATCAATATCTTGAATCCCGACGGCACCTTGAACGAAAATTGTCCTGAAAAATATCGTGGTATGAGCTGCAAGGAAGCCCGCAAAATCGTAATTGCAGACTTGGATGCAGCTGGCTTGTTCAAGGAAGAAGAAAAAATCAACCATGCAGTAGGTCATTGCTATCGCTGTAATACTGTGGTGGAGCCATACTTGAGTGACCAGTGGTTCGTAAAGATGAAGCCCTTGGCAGATAAAGCCTTGGCTGCATGGAAAAATGGTGAGATTGTCTTTTATCCCCGCAAGTGGGAAAACACCTATTCTCACTGGATGGAAAATATCCGTGACTGGTGTATCAGCCGTCAGCTGTGGTGGGGACATCGTATTCCCGTGTGGTACTGCAAGGACTGCGGGGAAATGATTGTATCCCGTACCGACCCTGATTCCTGCCCCAAGTGTGGAGCTTCTGCAGAAAAACTAAACCAAGATCCCGACGTACTGGATACTTGGTTCTCTAGCTGGCTTTGGCCCTTCAGTACTTTGGGCTGGCCAGAAAAAACACCTGATCTTGCCACCTTCTATCCCACCACAGCCTTGGTTACCGCCTACGACATTATCTTCTTCTGGGTAAGTCGTATGATTATGGCTGGACTTGAATTTACAGGTAAGGCTCCCTTCCGTGATATTTATATCCACGGTCTGGTACGTGACAAGCAGGGCCGCAAAATGAGTAAGAGCTTGGGCAACGGTCTTGACCCACTGGAAATCATCGATGAATACGGCTCCGATGCCCTGAAATTCACCTTGGGCTTTATGTGTGCCCAGGGACAGGACGTGCTGGTAGACAAGGAAAGCTTTAAGCTGGGAAGTCGCTTTGCCAACAAGATTTGGAATGCCAGTCGCTATATTCTAGGAAATCTGGAAGGTCGGGAATTGCTTCCCATTACTCAAAATGATTTAACAGAACTTGACCTGTGGATTTACAGTCGCTTGGATGAGGCTGCCCGCAATGCTCGTTCTGCCTTGGAGGGGTATCGCTACAACGATGGTGCCCAGGCCCTGTACGAGTTCTTCTGGAACGATTTCTGTGACTGGTACGTAGAAGCCACTAAGCTATCCTTCCGCCACGGTGATGAAAAGGAAAAGAATCGGGCTGTTTCTGTATTGCTCAACGTGCTGGAAGAAAGCTTGCGTCTTTTGCATCCCTATCTTCCCTTTGTTACCGAGGAAATTTACAGCAAGCTCCCTGTAGCCCAATTGGTAGAAAACCGCAAGGCTGCAGCTGCCTCTTTGAATGAAACTCCTTTGCAGGTTATTTCACCTTCTCTGTACACTGGAATGTTGGTGGCAGCTCCCTATCCTGTGCCAGCTGATGAGCGCCAGAATGAAAGTGTTGCTCGCCGTTTTGCTGTATTGCAGGATGTTATTCGCTCCGTTCGTGCCCTCCGTGCTGAATGTGGCCTTTCTCCCGATGCAAAGCTGAACATTGCCCTGCAAATCACCCCAAATAGCCCAGCTGAAGTTTGCCGCGAAAAGGCTGACTTGATTCAGCTTTTGGCTGGTGTTGCTTCCATCGATTTTGCTGAAGAAAAACCCCAGCGAGCTATTGGTGCTGTGGGTGATGGTTTTGAAGCCTTCCTCTTGGTGGAGGGAAGCATTAACCTAGATCAGCTGCTGGCTCGCTTTAAGAAGGAGTTGGCAAGTGAGCAGGCTTTTGCCGATAAGGTAAGTGCAAAGCTTGCTGGTAAATTTGCCCAGAACGCACCTGCTGATGTAGTTGCTGCTGAGCGAGGCAAGCTGGAAAATACTCAGCGTCGTATCGAAAAACTTACATCCTATATCGAAAGCTTGTAAGGTTATTGGTTATGTAAGGGTTGCCACGGCCAAAATAGTGGAAGGAGCTCAATATGCAGATGAAAGATCATGATATGCATCATCTCAAAGGAATCTACCTTGCACCCTATATGCAGGTAGCCACCGCTCTCATCGGAAAGCGTCGTCATTCCGGAGGGAATATGTTCCGCCATCAGCTGGACACCATGAGCATCTTGATTGACTACGGCTACATTGACAGTGTTTTGCTGAAGGCTGCCGTCATCCACGATGTAATTGAGGACATCCCTGACTTTAACCGTAACTTGATTCTAGAAATTGATTCTGAGTCTGGTCTTGTATACGATTTGGTGCTTGAGGTATCAAAAAAAGAAGGCCAGACAAAGAGCGAATTCCTGCGGGGCATCATTGAGCATGGCAGCATGAGGGCAAAAACCCTCAAGTGTGCCGACCGCATCAGCAATATGATTTCCATGGGCTTTGTTACTGATCCAGCCTTTATCGAGCGGTACTGCGATGAAACTGAATTCTTTATCTTTCCTCTGGCTCTAGAAGTGGACTTCCGCATGTATCAGGAATTGATTGAGCTGGTAATGACTCGTCGCAAATACCTTGAGGATTCAGGCTATTTGGACAGAAAAAAAGAAGCCATGGCAGGAATGCGACGAGGCTAAATTTCTTTCTTCTCGCCTATAGAATCAATGTATCCTATCTGCTGGAGGCAGTATGTCTAAGATAATTACCTTTGGAGAAATCATGCTGCGGCTGGCGTCTCCTCACCATGAACGCTTTTTTCAAACTCCTGCCCTAGAGGCAACCTTTGGGGGAGGGGAGGCCAATGTAGCTGTGTCCTTAGCTTACTTTGGTCAAGATGTATCCTATGTTACCGCACTGCCAGATAATCCTATTGGTCGTGCTGCGTGTAGTCAGCTACGGGGACATGGGGTTGATGTTTCTAAAATTCATTTTGAAAAAACAGGCCGCATGGGAATTTATTTCCTAGAAAACGGAGCCTGCACTCGTCCCTCTGTGGTGGTATACGACAGAGAGAATAGC
>JAXJGY010000048.1:0-23145 GCA_036300185.1 Treponema sp.
GGAATTGGAGTGTAAAAATTGTATCTTGGCGTAAAAAAAGTTGGCTTGTTCACAGGAATTTTCTTGACTAAAACTGCTTCTGCAGTACAATCCTTGAACACAACACAACACAACACATAGAAGAAACTCTTTCTACAACAATAAATTTATTTGGAACAAGACCAGCAAGGAATTTTTCTGACGAGAAATTTCCTGCTGGTCTTTTTTTGTTTAAATCATTTTCGTTTGGTTATTTTCCAGTTTGTGCGATAGCGTGACTGGGTGAACATAAAGTTTAAAGGAGGATTTGAAAAGTGAAATCTATGAAGAAATTGATGCTGGCGGGCTTGGTGCTGCTGGCGAGCGTGATGGTTTTGGTGGGATGTAAGATGGAGGCGGAGCCAGAAGTGAAGGTGCCACCGAAACTAGAGTCTATTTCTGTCTCCCCACCTAACAAGACCGTATATAGTGTAGGTGAGGGGTTTGATACTACAGGTATGGTAGTAACTGCCAGCTACGATGATGGTACGAAAAAGACGGTTGAAGGAATAATAACTCCTGCTTCTTCAGAGATAACAAAAACAAAGGGACTAAACAAATGTATTACCGTAAGCTACACAGAAGGGGGTACTGAAACTGAGGCAAGTTTTTCCATTGATGTTGTAGATCCTGAAACTCCTACAAAACTTGAAAGTTATATTAGCCCCAACGATACCGACAATACTTGGTCTTATGTGGCTTTCGGAGAATGGCCTCAAAGTGAAGCAAAGAATGTAACCCCTTCCTTGGTTACACCACAACCAGAAGGTTTATTCAAAGGAAATTATTATTCAGATAGTAATGGTAAGTACGTAAAGCAAGGTGATAAATACTTCAAAGTAGAACCCATTGTGTGGCGAGTGCTGACAGAGGCCTATAATTCTACAGAAAATGCCTTGTTATTAGCAGAAAAAATCCTGATAGCTGGAATACGTTTTTATTCTGCTTGGAACTATAATAGAAATATTGATGGAGCAACGATTTATCCTAATAATTATGAACATAGTGAAATACGAGCATATCTCAACGGAGGTGAATATGAATACATGGATTCATCAACTACTGTGCAAATCAAAAAATCAGCCTATAAAAATAAAGGCTTCTTCCAAACAGCCTTTGCAACGAACGCACAAAGTCAAATAAAAGACACTATTTTAGGCAAAATCTTTTTGCTAAGTCATGAAGAAGTTTGTAAAAAGGATTTTGGTTTTGGGTCGATGTATGATTATATGGACTCTCGTAAACGTTTTGGCACGGACTATGCCAAAGCTTGTGGAGGTCAATATTTGGACACCAGCTGGTTATTACGTACACCTAACAGTTACGGAACAAGTTGGGTGGACGCGATTGCCTGGAACGGCCAGGCTATGGGTCAGGCAAATGTCTCCAGTACTTCTGAGGGTTACGTCCCAGCTTTGTGTGTATCTGCAAGTGCCATAAAGTAGAAGTTAAGTACTTCAATCCCACCTGAGAATCGCTCCTCAGGTGGGATTTTTTTGTATCAAGCCTCATCTATCCGCAGTATAACCCGCTAAACGAAAGCGTTGGGGCAACAGGGAGGTTCCCTGAGCAGCCGAACTGTGAGCGTAGCGAAGCGTAAGGCGACGGTGAGCTGCTGGAACCAGCCCATCGACCCCACAGTATAGCTCGATGAACGAAAGAGTTGGTGGAGGATGCCAGCGGGCGCCTACCGATGCCGAACTCTGAACGCCAGTGAAGCGTGAGGCAGCGGTGGGCTGCTGGCATCCTCCACCGCTTTTACAATTCATTGAACCTATGCTATACTGCCCTCATGGATACCACCACTCCCCCTGTACTCACAGTGTCAGAGCTCACTTCCCGCATAAAGGACTTGCTGGAAATTCGATTTTCCAGCATTACTCTGGAAGGAGAGATTTCTAACTGCAAGCCAGCCAGCACTGGTCATTTGTATTTTGTGCTCAAGGATAAAGATGCCACCATCTCTGCCGTTATGTTCAAGGGCAGGATGCGAGGCTTGAACTTCACTCCAGCAGACGGAACTCTCGTGCGAGCAAAGGGTTCCATTTCAGTTTATGCTCCACGAGGAAGCTATCAGATTATAGTGGAATCCATGGAGCTAGCTGGTACAGGCAATATCTTGATGATGCTGGAGGAACGGAAGCGGCGTTTGGCAGAGGAAGGTCTTTTTGACCAAGATAGAAAACGTGATCTTCCCTACTTTCCCCAGCGAGTGGCTGTGGTTACCAGTCCCACAGGAGCAGCCTTACGAGACATTCTCCAGATTATGGGACGGCGTAATCCCAAGGTTTCTGTTACTGTCCTTCCCTGCCAGGTACAGGGAGCCGACGCAGCACCAGCCATTGCCCGTATGATTGCAGTAGCCAATGCCTACAACATGGCCGACGTGCTGATTGTAGGTCGTGGTGGAGGTTCACTGGAAGACCTTTTGCCCTTTAGCGAGGAGGTAGTAGTTCGAGCCGTGGCAGAATCCCAGATTCCTGTGGTGTCTGCAGTGGGACATGAAATTGACTGGGCACTGTCAGACTTTGCCGCCGACATGCGAGCCCCCACTCCCTCCGCCGCAGCTGAATTGGTAACACCCCTGCTTTCAGAGGTAACCCAGCAGATGGAGTATTGGCGAAGGGATTTTTACGAAAGCATTTCTAGTCGGCTAGATCGAATGCGGCTTTTAGTCAAATCCTTTACTCCCGATTCCTTGGAGCTACGGTTCCGTACCATCCAGCAGCCACTTCTTGCTCGATTCGACACCGCCAAGGAGCTGATTCTTTCTGCCATGGAAGACAAGTGCAAGGATGCCCGCCATCGCATAGAAAATAGCCTTCGGGACTTGGAGGGAGCAAATCCTTCGGCAATTTTGGCTAGAGGCTATTCCATGGTACAGGACAAGGCCACTGGCAAGGTTATCCGCAGTCCAGCTGACACAAAGCCAGGACAAGTTCTTGAGATTCGCCCCGCAACAGGCATCATTCAAACACAGGTACTCACAACGGAGGAAGATAGATGAAAAATTTTGAGCAGCGGCTCCAGCGTTTGGAGCAAATCGGAAGCGACATAAAGCGAAGTGACGTTACCCTCGAAGAAGCACTAAAATACTTTGAGGAAGGCATTACTCTGGCTCGTGGCATGGAAAAGGAATTGGATAAAATCGAAGGAAAGATTCAAATCCTCATGAACCAGCCTGACCCAGTGGCCAAAACTGGCCCCGAACCTCAGCTTGATTTATTTGCCACCACAGGAGAGGATTTCTAGCATGGAAGAACGTCAGTCCTCCTTTGCATATCCAGCCCAGCACTCCAAGCCTCCCCGTCGTCCTGTCCGCAGTTTGCCAGCAGAAGTTGCCAGAAAGATTGCTGCAGGAGAGGTTATCGACAGGCCTAATGCCATTGTGCGGGAGCTGCTGGACAATGCTGTGGACTCAGGAGCAGACTGGATTCAGGTAGAAATTGAAGGCGGAGGCATTGAGCGGATTCGAGTGGTAGACAATGGCATTGGGATGACACGGCAGGACCTAGAACATTGTGCCCGCCCCCACGCCACCAGTAAAATCACGGCGGAAACGGACTTGATGAACCTTTCCACCTTGGGCTTCCGAGGTGAGGCCCTTTCATCCATTGCCGCCGTCAGCAGATTGCAAATCACCACCGCCACCCAAGATGAAGCTGGCAATTCCAGCTCCTGGCGGCTCACTGCCTCGGTAACTCAGGAGCATCACATTGTTCCTGCCAACTTGAACCAAGGCACCATCGTTCAGTCGGAAGCCCTCTTTGAAAACTTTCCCGCCCGACGAACCTTTCTTAAGCGACCTGCCGCAGAAACCACCATGTGCCGCCAAACCTTTGTGGAAAAATCCCTGCCCCGCACCGACATTTCCTTCCGCCTTTTGGTAGATGGCAAGCAGCGGCTAGACCTGCCTAAGGGACAAAGCCTGGCCCAGAGATTTACCGAAGCCCTGGGCCTCAAGGAATCCCCAGAACTCTTCTACGAAATCCACAGCTCCCCTGAATCCCAGGAGCTTTCTCAGCAGGATTGGAAGTTTACCATCATCATCGGTGAGCCTTCCGTTGCCCGAAACGACAAAAAATTGATTTACATCTACGTAAACGGACGGAAAATCACTGAATATAGCCTCATGCAAGCCATTGACTATGGGGCCACCGGCTATTTTCCCAATGGCACCCATCCTGTGGCAGCCCTTTTTTTGGAGGTAAATCCCGCCTTGGTGGACTTTAACATTCACCCAGCCAAGAGAGAGGCCAGATTCAAGGATATTGCCCCCATCCATCGTGGTGTAAGCCAAGCAGTTCGGCAATTTTTCAGAAATTACTCTGTGTCCAAGATTTCAGCCCAGGCCCTGGATGCACTTTTTCCCTCAGAGGATACTCACCAGAAGGAGCCACAAAAGCCTTCTTCACTGGTGGCCCAAACTTTGTGGACAGAGGAACAAGACCACACCACAGAAAATATTTATGACCAAGGCCCACTACAGGTTTCTAGCAAAAAATGGTGGCAGCAATCACGAGAAGCTCATAGCAAGAATTCTTGCTCCACAGGGGATTTTAGCAAAAATACCCCTTCACCTGATGTACGAAATACTTTTTTTAATGACTGCTACAGTCAAGATATTCCCACAGGAGCAGGTTTTGCTGCCACAGCTTCACCAAACTATGAAGCTCCAAGAAAAAGTTTCTCAGAAACAGCTTTCTTAGAAGATGAGTCCAGAAGAACCAGTTCTTCAAGAACCAGTTCTTCAAGAACTGATTTCTTCGGTGAGAGTCTTTCAAACCAGAGCCTTCTTTCTCAAGCACCAGCAAAGAAGAATCCCTCTGGAACACAGCCCAAGGGATTTCGCTATCTGGGAACCACTCAAGGTGTGTATTTAGTAGTGGAGCTTGGAGATAGCCTGTATCTCATTGACCAGCATGCAGCCCACGAGCGGCTTTTGTACAACCAGTTTATTGCCCAAGCTGGCCAAAGACAAAATCTGCTGATTCCCTATGTCATAGAAACAACAAGCACCGCCGACGATGAGTATCTTCGGTCACTACAGGATTCTCTTTATAAAGCAGGCTTTGAAGTAAAAGAATGTGAATCAGCAGGAGCAACTCCTCGCTGGGAGTTTTATTCAGTGCCAGTTCAGTGGAAGGGAACAGAGGCAGACTTAGAGCGGGATTTATTGAACAAGCGTATCTCCCCAGAAGAGCTGGTGGCAAGTCTTGCTTCTACCAATGCCTGCCGTCAAGCTGTTATGGACGGAACAGTTTTAGATGAGGACACCGCCTGTCAGCTTGCCCTGGACACACTGGCACTGGAAGATCCCCACTGCCCCCACGGCCGCCCATTGTGGATCAAAATCAGTCGGGAGGCTATGGACCGGGGCGTCAAACGTACATAAATGGGGTTCGATGACGCGGCGTCAAGAGAACATAAAGGAGTACGATGACGGGGCGTCAAAAGAACATAAGTAGGGATCGACGACGGGGCGTCAAAAGAACTTGGTTCGGTTCTGCCCGCTAACCTCATCTTGAAAGATTTCACCTTTTCACAGTATAATTACTGCTAAAAAACTTGAGTTTTTTGGGATGCAACATGACTTTTGAACTTTTGCCTATGGTCGAAAATGATATTTCTCTGTTCAAAACAGATATTCAGGAAGCTTTTCAAAAAGGTTTTGAAGATGTTTACGGTGAAACAGAGGAAACAATTCTGCCTGAAAAAGATATCGACCAATCCCTTAACGAAAAAGGCTCTGTTGCATACAAGGCAATCCTTGATGGTGAATTCTTGGGAGGAGCCATCGTTGTAATAGATGAAGAAACACAACACAACCACCTTGATTTTCTCTATGTAAAATATGGTACACAAACAAAGGGTATCGGCTATAAAATATGGAGTGAAATTGAGCGGCTTCACCCTAACACAAAGGTATGGGAAACCTGCACACCCTATTTTGAAAAACGCAACGTTCACTTTTATGTTAATAAATGCGGTTTTCGTATCGTGAAATTCATCAATGAGAAAAATCCAGATCCCACTATGACTGAAGATTTCATAGGTGACGGTGGCGAAGGCATGTTTGTCTTTGAAAAAGTGATGTAGGTGAACAGATGCGGCTGTCAAATTGAGTAATATTATTTGGGGACTGTTTCAGAGAAAAACGTTGATATCCATACATAGTATTCCCAATAAGGTCACGGGTTTCGTTTTGTTTCTTTTCCCCTTAACGATGCAATTTATAGAACTAAAATATAGTTTTACAACAGTATGGGTAATTGCAACATTTTCCGCAATTTGGGAATTGCGGCACGATTTGTGATAGGCTTTTCGGCCAAAAAGGTGGCACAAAATCCTAGTCCCAGCTGGCCCGTCCGTCCCCTGTGATGGGAATGGGCTTTCCAAGATAGGTGGGCAGCACATCAAAGGCCACCAGAAAGAAGGATTTCACCCGAGCAAGGCTTTCCCGCAGGTGCCAACTCAACCATGTTTCCTTGGTGAAGGGTTGAATTTCCTTAGCTTCATAGCCCACTGCGTCTAGGCCCAGTTTCCGGGCAATATACACCGCTCGTGGCAGATGGAAAGATTGGCTTACAATGGCCACATCCTCAACAAGAAATACATCCCGCCCCCGATACATGCTTTCGTAGGTGGAAAATCCTGCATGATCCATGAACAAGTCCTGGTCGGGAATATGATGCATCATTTTGATATAGTTCTTGATGGCATTCACCTCGTCGTAGCTGGCTCGTCCGTGATCCCCAGAAATCAGCACCTTCTCCACCAGCCCCTGATGATACAGTTCCATGGCAGCCTCAGCCCTGTCCCGCACCACGTGGGATATTGCCCCGGACTGGTAGACCTTGGCTCCAAGAATCATGGCACAGTGGCGGGAAGGAGTCTGGGAAAGGTCGTGAAAGATAAAGTCCTTGGTATAGGTTATCATGTACCAGTTTATGGCAAGAACAAACAGGCCACAAGCAAGCCCCGAAACAAAAACAACCAGAAATAGAACTTTCAGCCCCTTGCAGATGGTGAATTTTCCCTTCATGTTTTTTCCCTTACACGTAAATGTCATCGCTTCGGCCGTGGATAATGAGAGTTCCTTCCTCCCAAGCTCGTCGCAAAATACTGAAGAATCGGGCTGTCACCTCATCACAATCACGGCGACGCATGGGCCGACGCAAAACCTCTTCTTCCAGAATAACATCTCCACGATTTTTTGACACATTGGAAAGAATTTTTTGACGGAAGGATTCTGGCTTTCCTGCAATCAACAGTGCAATTTCTCCTTCTCCCATGGTATGAAGCTTTTTCTGAATAAAGCGATCGTCTGCCATAAGAATGTCGTCCATGGTAAAAAGTCTATCTCGAATATCATTGCTCAAGTCAGGGTCAAGGTCAGCCAAAGCCGTCAAAATATCCTTTTCTGCATTGGGACTCATTCGCTTCAAGATTTCCGTCAAGGCTCCACGGCCATCCATGGAATCGGCAGCATGAGTATTCATAGACAGAACCTTTTCGTGCATGGCCCGATCCACCCGCCGCAAAATCTCTGGATCCATGGGAGCAAGCTTTGCCAGCCTGCGAATAATCTCTTTTTTCTGGTCACTGTCCAGCTGATTAATCACCTCTGCTGCCACTCCAGGCTTTAAGCGAGAAAGCACTAAGGTTTGCACTGGAGGTGGCTCATCCTTCAGCAGAAAGAATACCCGCTCCCCGTCCATTTCCTGCAGGTAGTCAAAGGGCACGCCTTCTGGAAAGGGAACGGCCTTGGAAATCAATTCATCAGCACGATCACTGCCAAAGGCCTTTTCAAGGATATTGCGAGCAGTGGCCACTCCTCCCTGCTGGCGAGCATTATCCAGCAGGGCTTTAAATTCCTCCAGAATAATTGCAGCCTCATCGGGGTCAATTCGACGAATGGAAACGATTTCCGGAATGATTCGCTCCGTTTGCTCTGGTGAAAGGTGAGAAATAACCTTGGCAGCCTCATCAGTACCAATTAAAAGCAGGAATTTTGCCACACGACGGTAAATATTCTCCCGCCCATCAGCTTCACGAGGGGCAACAGGAACCTTTATCAAGCCGTGACGCATTACATCCTGATTGCCAAAGGCTTGGGAAGCACTGGCAGCTTGCCGTGGTTGATTTCCTGAGGCTTGAGTTCCTTGCTTGCCAGAGGCTTGTGGTCCT
The DNA here is from genome assembly GCA_036300185.1 of Treponema sp. GTDB lineage: Bacteria > Spirochaetota > Spirochaetia > Treponematales > Treponemataceae > Treponema_F. The sequence continues at coordinate 8,209 of JAXJGY010000048.1, forward strand.
TGCCTGCCTGAGGCTTGCGCTCCTTGCCTACCAGCAGCTTGAGCCATTTGACTCCTGGCCACAGCTGCATTTATGCTTTGGTTTCCAGCTGGTTGCCGCCGCTGATTTGCTGCAGAAGATGACGCTTGATTCCCAGAAGTAGCCCTGGTGCTTCCTTGATTTCCAGACTGAAAGCCAGCGGTAAAGGTTCCAGTTCCTAGTTGCTGAGGACGAAAAACTTCTGTTTGTTTTTGAGGAGGTTCAGCGGCAGCAGTTGTCTTTGAATCAGACTGCTGAAAGGAGTTTTTCCAATTTGCAGGATCAGTCTTTTGTAAGGCAGTGGCCAATAAATCCTGTAGGCTCCACTTTCCTGCCACTGTGGATTTTTTCTTTCCATCTGCCCCAGAAGAAGTCCCTCCTCCTGTTACATTCGCTTGAACCATTTCCTGATGAGGATTACCACCACCAATCACTTGGCCATTGACCACTCCACGAACTCCGCCACCATTAGCAAGAGAAGCCCTTACTAAATCAGCAGCTATATTGGGAGAAAAACCATCTTGACCTTCTACTGGAACATCAGAGGGGGTCATTTTCGCCACCCTTTTATATGCTTGAATACGATAATCCTCATTCGCCATGGACTTATTCTAGCATGATGAAGGGGACTGGAGCAAGGGAAGCCTCTACAGAAGCAACAGGTTCTCCTTGTTTTTTACTCCTTGCATTGATATAATGGAAGGAAGAGATTTAGCTAAAATGCTGATTTTCACTATGTACTATTGGTGGAAGCAGCTTTTCACTCAATCAGGAGGAATTATGGACTATAACGAAATTCTCCAGCGGGCAAAGGATTATATTGCCCAGGAGCAAGATGAAGGCTTTTGCAAGGAAGTGCAGGATTTAATTGCCGCTGACAACAAGGCTGAACTAGAAGACCGCTTCTACCAGAATCTGGAATTCGGTACTGGTGGTTTGAGAGGTGTTATTGGTGGTGGAACAAACCGCATGAACACCTGGGTTATTAACAACGCCACTCAGGGCTTGGCAAATTACATCATCAAGACCTATCCCGAAAAAGCCAAGGCAGGTCAACTTTCTGCCGTTGTAGCCTACGATTCCCGACGGTTCTCCGACGTTTTCGCTCAGGCCACTGCCTGTATCTTTGCCGCCAATGGCTTTAAAACCTACCTGTTTACCAGCCTTCGCCCTACCCCAGAGCTTTCCTATGCTATCCGTACTCTGGGCTGTGATACTGGTGTTGTAGTTACCGCTTCCCACAATCCTCCCCAGTACAATGGCTACAAAGCCTACTGGAACGATGGAGCCCAGGTTATTGAGCCCCACGATCAGGGCATTATCGACGAAGTAAATTCCGTTACCGAAGTTAAAACTATCTCCAAGGAAGAGGCCATCAATGCTGGCTCCTTGATTATGATTGACAAGGAAATTGACGACAAATACTGGGCCATGGTTAAGTCTCAGCTGTTCCGCCCAGAGCTCATTAAGGAAAAGGCTGGGGAAGTAAAGATTGTCTACACTCCCCTTCACGGAACAGGTGCCATGCATGTGGAAAAGGTTTTGGGAGATTTGGGCCTTACCGTTATTACTGTACCTGAACAGCGGGAGCCAGACGGCAACTTCTCCACAGTAGAAAAGCCAAATCCAGAAGAAGCACCTGCATTAAAGATGGCTCTGGAGCTGGCTCAAAAGGAAAAGGCCGATGTAGTTATGGCCACAGACCCCGACGCAGACCGCTTTGGTGGAGCTGTTCCTGATGCCGATGGAAACTACATCCTCATTACCGGAAACCAGATGGGAGCCCTTTTGTGCGACTACATCCTGACTAGCCGCAAGGAATTGGGAAAGATGCCCGCAAATCCTGCCGTTATCCGCTCCATCGTTACCTCCACCTTTGCCGACAAGATTTGTGCCCACCACGGTGTTCACTTGGCAGAATGTCTTACTGGCTTTAAGTGGATTGCAGCCGTTATGGCAGACTTTGAAAAATCTGGTAGCCACAATTATGTCTTTGGATTTGAAGAAAGCTATGGCTACAATGTAGAAACAGATGTACGTGACAAGGATGGTGTTTCCGCCGCTGCCATGTGTGCAGAAATGACCCTGTACTGGCGCTCCAAGGGTAAGTCCCTGCTGCAACGATTGGAAGAATTGTTCCTACAATTTGGTTATTTTGAAGACAGATCTATTTCCAAGAACTTTGCTGGTGCTGCTGGTGTTGCCACCATGAAGGGTATTATGGCAAAGCTACGAGAAGAAGGTCTGAAAACCTTGGGTGGACAAAAGGTTGTTTCTATCCGTGACATTCAAACCAGCACCTGCTACGATCCTGCAAATCCTGCTGATAAGAAGCCTGTGGACCTGCCTAAGAGCAATGTTCTTCAGTTCTTCTTGGAAAATGGAACAGTAGTCAGTGCCCGTCCCTCTGGAACTGAGCCAAAAATCAAGTTCTATATCAACAGTATGGTTCCTCCTGCAGCTAGCTTGGAAGAGGCTAAGGTAACTTCTGCCAAGCTCTGTAATGCCATTGAAACCGAAATCAACGGAATTCTCGATGCAGCAAAATAAGAACCACAAAAAGGTTCGAGAACTGCTCCGTCTGTATCAGGGCGGGGCAGTTTTTACTGCCTTTGACACAGAAACCACAGGACTCAGTGCTCACAACGACCGCCTTCTGGAAATTGGGGCGGTACAGTTCTCTAAGGATGGGATTCTTTCCACCTATAGCCAGTTGATTAATCCTTGTCGTGACATTCCCTACGAAGCCACTAGGATCAACAACATTACCTACGAAATGGTTTGTGATTGTCCCAAGGAACAGGAGATACTTCCTGAGTTTCACAGCTTTGTTGGTAACAGTATTTTAGTGGCCCACAACGCCAATTTTGATTTGAAATTCGTAAATACAGCCCTGTCTCGCCACAGTCATCAGATTTTAGAAAATCAAGTTGAAGATACGGTGAAAATATCACGTGCCATCTTTCCAGAGCTAGAAAAACATAATCTTCAATTTTTAGCCCAGCATTTTTCCATTAATCCAGGAAATGCTCACCGAGCTACAGATGATGCCCGTGTCTGCATGGAGGTATTACTCCGCTGCTTTCAGCAGCTTTCATCCTAACAAACAGCCAGGAATAAAAGTCAGGCCTTACGAGAAGAATAGGGGAAATGGAATGGGGAAAAGCTCTCCCTGTTCCCACTCGTTTTGGCCTGACGAAAATTACCGCAATTCGTTAAAGGCTATCAATTCCTTGCTTTCCTTTAATTTTTCCAACATTTTTTCTTGAATCTGTCGTACCCGTTCTCTGGTAATACCTAGTACACGGCCAGTTTCTGAGAGGGTCATGGGTGTTCTTCCATCAAGCCCGAACCGTAACTTGATAATAGCCATTTCTCGTTCAGAAAATTCTTTCAAAACAGAATTAATAGTTTCTGACAACATGGCAGAAAACACATCCTCCACCTGCTGCTCGTTTTCATCGGTAGATAGTAAATCGCCCAAGACAGAAGGACTTGATTCGTCAATGGTGGTATCCAAACTAGAGGTTTCTTGAGCAAGCTTCATGTATTCTTCGATTTTCTCTGGGGTCTCACCAATATATTCAGAAAGCTCCAAGCAGGAAGGCTCATGTCCATATTCTTGGGTAAGCTGCTTGGCAATCATAAAGCACTTGTTTATGGTGTTCAGCATGTGAACAGGCATTCTGATAATACGACCTTTATCTGCAATACCCTTGATAATAGCCTGACGAATCCACCAGATTCCATAGGTAGAAAAACGGCAATTTCTGCTGGCTTCAAACCGATCTACAGCTTCCAAAAGTCCGATGTTGCCTTCATCAATCAAGTCGATTAAGGACAAACCTCGATGCTGATATTTTTTTGCTACAGACACCACAAGACGAAGATTTGCTTGAACCATTTTATTTTTTTCAATCCGAAGCTCCTCCTGCAACTGTTCTATCTGGTGGGAATATTCATTTTCATTTTCTGGATAGCGAGCAAGAGCATCTCCAAGAGTTCGAATCTGTTTTTTTAATCCATTAATTCGATCTGCCAGCTGTAATTCTTCTTGGGCAGAAAGCAAGGCATACCGTGAAATCTGCTTAAGGTAGATTGCCAATGGATCCACATCAACTGCCATAGATGAAGCCGTTCCATTAAGAGCCTCATCATCAATATAACCCTGTGTTTTTGTAAAACATGTTTCCATGTTTCCTCCTGTATTTCAAACATAGTTCTTGTACAGGAAAAATGCAAAAAATAAAACTAGATTTTACACAACTTGTAATACACTTATTCTTATCTTAACCTGTTCTTGACAAAAGTCATAAAAAAAAGCTCCACATAGTCTGTGAAGCTTGATGTACATTTATCCCGAGGAACTTGCTACTGGTTTATCCCGAGGATGTTACTACTGGTTTATCCTTGAGGATTTTACTACTGGTTTATCCTCGAGGAGCCTTGGCAGGATCTATTGGCTTTCCGTCCTGAAACACCATAAAGGTTAGCTGATTCTTTCCCGTAAAGCTATCTACGCCCACAACTCCCAGCTGCTTGCCGGTGGAAACATAGTCACCCTTAGAAACAGAGGTATCGGAAAGCCCTGTGTACACGTACATGTGGCCAGATTGAGACTGAACAAAAACCACCTTTCCAAAGCCACGGTACAAGCCACTAAACATAACAGTTCCAGCTTGAATGGCACAGACAGCCTCATTTTTTTGGGCAGACAGCTGAACGCCAGAAATCTTTCCTGAAACATATAGTACCTCAGGATTTTTCACTGGCCACAAAAGACTTGAATCACCCTTCTTACCAGTATAATTTCGTGGATCAGCAATTTCAATGGCTGGCGTGTTCATCATGGCATTAGCAATGGTAGTGGTAGAAGCTGGTACTTTTAACACCTGACCTATTTTCAATGTGTCAGAACTTTTCAAGCTATTCAATTCCAACAGCTCATCTACCGTCATGTTGTGTCGACGAGCCACGCCATAAAAGGTATCACCCTTAACTACAATATAGATCTCTGTCTCAGGAAGTTCCCTACTTGGAATTACCAGCTTTTGTCCTACCTTCAGAACCTGGGACTGAGTTATGTTATTTTTACTACATAATTCATTTACAGTAATACCGTACTTCCTACTAATTGAATAGAGAGTCTCCCCCTTTGCAACTACATGTTGTGCATCAGAAAAAAGAGGAGAAGAAAAAAGAAGTACAAGTATAGCTATGAAAAAATTTACCCTACTCATAGGCAATATATCGGCAAAAATAAGACTTTATTAAACGAGGGAAGCTACTGAAACTGGTCAAAAAAAGCCATCACATCAATACCATTTACAATCCGATTTTGATTATAAATACGCAAAAGATTTGCCTTACCAGAAGTCAAATGATCAGAGGTAATTCCATAGCGAATAGAACTATCGGCCTCTAAAAAGGCTGCAATATGGTCTGCAACCTTTACAATACGACCATCCACAGGAGAAAATTCAGCAAAATTATAACGATTATTCAAATCTTCAAAGCTTACCTCTAGCTGCTGGCCAGCAGGTAAACATGCCACCTCCTGAGGCATTTCTCCAGTAAACAGGGTGTCGGCTTGGGGCACACGAATCCGATTGGCAAACTCATTGCTAGTAAAATACAGCAGCTCCTGCCGATAGCAATCGTCCATCAAGGGGAAAAGCTCCTTGCCCACAATCTCATCTTCAATACGCTTTACAATCTGGGGCAACCCATCTGTAGCCTGCTTTACTGGCGAAATAATGTCCCGTGTGACCGCTTCTGGCAGGTCGTGAAACAGACCGCAGAAAAAGTTATTGTACCGCCGCTTTTCACAAAAGGACACACCAGTGGAATATTCCAGCAGCAGGGTAAGAATGGCCACAAAGAAAGAATGGCCTAAAACACTAGTTCGGGGAACACGGGGCGTTTGATTCCAGCGGGTCTGAAAACGCAGCTGCTCCAGCACCATCAAAAATCGGTAGGGACGCTGCTTTGTAAGCAAAAGCTGAAAGGCCCGCAAATCAAGAAAACTTTCTATATCCTGATTCAAGCCCTCCTCAATGGGATCAAGACGAAATTTTTCATTAACAACGGAAATCATCTGAAATTCCCGCAAAGTAGAAAATTTATGAGCTGCCCGCAATACCTTGGCAGTATGACCAGTAAAAGTATCTGGTTCAGGAGCAGCTCCACAGCAATAGTTTATAAACCGTTCCTGCAATTTGACATCAGGCAAAAAATCACGATACTGCTCCACCACCCATTGGTTCAGCTTTTTGTATTCTTCTGGATAATCACGACGAATCATTCGCTGTACTGGAGACTTTATATCACACAGGGCAATCTTTCTCAGTAGCTCAAAGAAGGACGCATGAATCATCCAGTCCCAGTCTATGCTCTTTCCCTGGGCCTCTTCATATTTACCGATGATGTAAGCAACCATCATCTTTTCTGCACACTTGTCCATCTCAATCATTTCGTGGGGACGAACAAGATCGTTCCAACGTTCGATGGAAAATCCTTCAAAGATTTTGAGGGCGAGATTTTTTGTCAACATGAAAAATCCTTACTAACGGACAATGGAGTTAAACAGCTGTTGAGTAAGCAATCCCCATCCGTCTACGAGAACAAAGAGCATAAGCTTAAAGGGCATAGAAATCTGTACTGGAGGCAACATAATCATACCCATGGACATGAGGATACTTGCCACCACCATATCAATGACGATAAATGGAATGTACAGAAATATACCGATTTGGAAGGCTATAGTCAGCTCATTCAATATATAGGCTGGTACCAGTACATAGGTGGGTACATCAGCCAAGGTTTGAGGCTTCTCTAAACCACCAATAGACATAAACATGGTAATATAGTTGGTAGCTGCATTTTGTTGCCGAGAATTGGAAGCCATCTGATTATACATAAACATGCGCAGGGGCGCTTCTGCCTCTGCAAAGGCCTGCTCTATACCAATCTCACCATCAGCCATAGGTCTATATGCATTGGTATAAATCTCAGTAAAGGTAGGCCACATTATGAATAAGGTCATAAAAAAGGCAATTCCGTTAAGCACCGCTGTAGGGGGAACCTGCTGCAAGGACAAGGCACGCTTGATAAAGTCCAGTACAATGGAAAACCGCAGAAAGCAGGTTACTAAAATCAAAATACTGGGAGCTAAGGTCAAAACGGTAAGTGTCAGCAAAAGCTGAACAGAAAAGGCCACCTCTTGCCCTGTTTCTGGATTACGGATATCTACACTGATATTAGGTACATCCACCCCAGTCACTTCACCTGTCATATTAGTTCTTCCCCTAGCAGCTCCTTGAGGAAAGCTTTGAGAAAAAGCAGGAAAACAACAAGCCACAGCAATAATGGCACAAATAAAAATCTTTGGAAAAGTTTTTGTAGTGAACTTACGGAGTGACATCATCATCCTCCGTTGCATTTTGTAATCGAGAACGCTGATTTTGCAACAACTCCACTGCACTACTGGTAGAAAATTTACCAGAGGTTTTCTTATTGGCTGAGGCATAATTACGTCCACTTGTATTTACAAATTTCCCTAAAATCGAACTAAAATCCATGGGCTTCTTTTCATCAGCTCCTTGGGGAGCATTTAAGTTCATAGCATCTATCAATTCTTTATCTTCAATCTCAGCAATAAGATTAACAGAATTATCAGACACACCTACAAGATATCCCCGTGAATTCAAGGTGATTACATAGACAAACTTTCCTGGAGACAAAGTTAAAGTAGCAACTTTTTTCAGATAAGGATCGGAACTAGTAGTAGTACCTGAAAGTCTCTTTAAAAACAAAAAGAAAACCCATACCAAAGCAAGAACAACAACCAATACTAAAATAGTCCGAATAAAAAACCAAACACCATAGGATGAACCATCTGCAATTGCTGTTCCTGTATTCTCTGGAATATCTTGTGCAATCAGAATTTGTGATTCATCAACTCGAGCTGTTGTCTCATTATCAGACGCAACGACCTCCTGACTCCAAGTAAAGCTTGCAATCAGAAGGCAACTGCAGAGAGAAAATAATATTTTTAGGACTTTTCCTTTTTTTTGTAAGCCCATAAATTGTTAACCAGTAACACGCTCAATAGGAGAAAGAATCTCAGTTACACGAACACCGAAGTTTTCGTCGATTACTACAACCTCTCCCTTAGCAATAGGTTTATGGTTTACCAGAATATCAACTGGTTCACCAGCAAGCTTATCCAGCTCAATAATGGTACCCTCACCCATTCCAAGGATTTCTTTAATTTGCTTCTTGGTACGTCCCAACTCTACGGTCATTTCCATGTATACGTCCATGATAAGACCGATGTTGCTACCCTGATCCATACCACCTACACCAAGCTGAAGTCCTGGAAACTGTAGAGACTGTACATTAGGAGCACTTGTACCCATTGGCATTGAAGCAAATCCATTGCCCATACCGCCCATATTCATTCCCCCACCCATGGTCTGTTGCATGACCATGCCATTCATATTCATTGGGGCAGCTTGCATTCCACCCATGTTCATACCAGCACCCATTGCATTCATAGCAGGCTGTTGGGGCATAGACTGAACAGGAGCGACAGGAGCTGCACCTTTACCTAATGCACTAGAAATCTGATCAGCGGCACCACCAGCAATAGCCTCCCAAAGGGTATAGGTGGTTCCATCAAGACTAACAGGATAAGAGAACAGAGCAAATTCACCTTGTGGGAAACGAACCATAGCCTTAGGTCCATTTACAGCCTCACCAGGATTGCAAGCCAAGCCTGGGAAAGCACCATTCTTTGTAAGCTCTGTAATTTCTGCACCAGTATGACCAGATACTACCTCTGCAATAACAGAGAGAGCCATCTCATCTAAATCAGCATTTTCTTCCTTATTAATTAAACTTGCCAGCTTCTGTGCAAAATCAGTGGAAAGCACATATAAGTGATCTCCAGAAAGCCCTGCAGAAAAATCTGCCATAACAGCTACAACAGTTTCTGGCAGTTTAGCCAAGAAAGTTTCACGATTAGCAGACTCAACAGTAGGCTCATTCACGACAGTATCTGCACCTGTCATGGTACCTACATTATGAGCTAATTTATCCTTCAAGTCAACTGCAAAATTAACTAAATCAGCAGTCTCAATTTTTCCAGCAGAAGCTGTTGACGAACTTCCACCAACGGAAAGTCCGCCCATATCTACACCGCTTAACAATGCATCAATTTCATCTTGGGAAATGGTACCATCACTCATATGACTCGTCTCCTTCTACTGCTAATTCTTCAAAATCTTCTGATTCAACCTGCTCCAGCTTGTTCAAAACCTGAACAGCCATTTTCTTTCCTATTACACCAGGCTGACACAAGAATTTCTTTTTGTTTCCTACACTCAAGGTAATAGGATCAGTAATACGCACATTAGACAATCGGACTGTGTCTCCTACCCGCAAGGACAAAACATCTCGAATAGGAAGGGAAACAGAACCAATTTCTGCCACTACGTCCATGTCCACGTCTGCCAACTTTTCCTTCAATACACCCAAATACTGAGTAGTGGAACTTCGTCGTACAGAGGAGAACCAGAACTGGGAGGACAACTTGGAAATAATGGGCTCGATGGTGATGTAAGGAATACAAAAGTTCATCATTCCTTCTTCTTCACCAATCTTTGTTTCCAAAGTTACCAAAACAACCATTTCAGAAGGGGCTACAATCTGGGCAAACTGGGGATTTGTCTCAATCTGTCCCATACGAGGCCGCAAGTCAATAACCTGAGTCCATGCTTCACGCATATTTGCTAGGATACGAACAATGATTCCTTCCATAACGGACTGTTCAATATCTGTAAGATCACGCTGAACCTTTGCTCCCTGACCAGTTCCACCAAAGAGGCGGTCAATCATGGAGAAGGTAATGGCTGGGTCAATTTCCAAAATGGCATTACCCTTCAATGGGTCCATATTAATGACCGCAAGGGTAGTTGGAGTAGGAATTGACCGAATAAATTCTTCGTAGGTCAGCTGGTCAACAGATGCCACGTGAACATGAACAATACTTCGCAGCTGAGCCGAAAGACTGGTTGTAGTCAAACGGGCGAAGGTTTCATGCATAATGGACACCGTTCTAATTTGTTCTTTAGAGAACTTGTCCGGACGCTTGAAGTCGTAAATCTTGATCTTGCGGGTATCATTTACCGGCTTAAAATCCTCCGACTCCGTGCTACCGGAACTAATGGCGGTGAGAAGCTGGTCAATTTCGTCCTGGGACAGAACTTCATTCATATATAAACCCCTAGATGGTTACTACTGCTCGATTATCTGTAAGCTCAAGAAACGTACATCTCGAATCTTGGAAGAACTCAAGATATCGTCATTGATTGCATTGCGGATTTCAATGCGACGCTTCTCTTCATTGCGAGGTCGTAAATCCTCAGCAGTCAACTCTGTAAAATAGCGACGAAGATAATCCTTAATCTCAATTTGGCGCTGGGTAATCTCGGTAGATGCAGCCTTATCAGCCTGCTTGTAGCCGAGAACAACCTCTACGATAACGCTGGCAGGAATTGCATCACTTGTCTTGGTGCTTACCTGACCCAAGGAGGTGTACCAGTCCAGAACTTCCCGCTTGCTTCCGTACTCCTGGGAAACAGGAATTACTGCCTGCTGGGAGGTATTTCCACCAACAATCTTCATGGTGATTACCACTACTGTTACAATAAGGATGATTGCACCTAAGACAATCGCAACCCATTTAAGCAAGGTTGGAAGCAGGCCACCAAGTCCCTTTGATTTCTTTTCGGATTCACCGGTGGTTTCGTTGTCTTCAAAGTCCATAGATTCATTAGCCATAAATCATTCCTCCATTTGATAGTCTGCTATATTCCATTAAAAATGTCCATCGTCAAGAATAATAATATCTACACGACGGTTATATGCCCTGCCTTCGGCAGTGTCATTTGAAGCCTTTGCTCTGGTATCTGCATATCCAGCTACAGAGAACTGAGCCTCATTTACACCGAAATCAGACAGATAATGCAACACATTGGTGGCACGGGCTGTGGACAATTCCCAGTTACTGGGAAAATTCTCTCCTGCCACCGGTGTATTGTCAGTATGACCTTCAATTCTAAAGCGGCGGTTTGCCAAATCAGCTGCCGACAAGAACTGTGCCAGACGCAACAAGGTTTCCCGTGTTTCGTCAATCCGTAGCTCGGCACTGCCTTCCGCAAAGAAGGAGTCTCCAGCCAAGGTAATTACAAGACCACGCTCATCACTGGTGAGAGTAATCTTATTGGATTTTACATCAGGGGCAAAAACACTGATTGCCCGTTTTACCGCCAAACCAAGGGACTTTCCCTTTTCTATTGAAGGCAAGCTATTGATGGTATTACCTAAATCCGCAAGCCGTCCTGCTGCCAAAGAATATCCACCACCAGATTCTCCGTGGATGGAAGCAGTAAGCTCAGCCATCTGCACAATGTCTACTTCCGAAGGGTTATACAACATAACGAAGAAGCAGAGCATCAAGGTAATCATGTCTCCATAACTGTTAAGCCATGCCGATGAGGCTTTTGCCGCCTCCTTCTTCTTCTTTGCCATAGCCCCTCCGTTAGTCCTTCAGTACGTCGGCTTCAATAGCCTTTCTTGATACAGGATCAAGATAGGTCAAAAGCTTCATAGCAAGGATACGAGGGTTGTCACCAGCCTGGATGGACAAAACTCCTTCAATAATCATTTCTTTTGTACGCATTTCGCTGGCGTTTTGACCAGCAAGCTTTGTTGCCATAGGACCCAAAATCCAGTTAGCCATCAAACAACCATACAGAGTGGTAATAAGAGCAACCGCCATGTTTGGTCCCAAGGATGACTTATCTTCCAAGTTACGCAACATACCTACAAGACCAAGAACGGTACCAATCATACCGAATCCTGGAGCATAACCTGCCCACTGGTTTACAATACCGATAAAGTTCATGTGACGAGACTCAATCTGGCTCATCTCACTTTCCATGATACCGCGAATAACAGCACCATCAGTACCGTCAACAACAAGGCGCAAACCAGTCTTCATAAACTCATCGTCCAAGTCCTCCAAGCCTTCTTCCAAGGCAAGGATACCCTCACGACGAGCCTTTTCTGACAAGGCAACCATGTTCTGTACCAACATCTTCTCTCCAAAGTCAGGAATCTTAAATGTCCTTCCCATAACCTTGAGTGTGGTGATAACTTCCTTCAAGGGAGCAACGATAAGCAAGGCACAGAATGAACCACCAACGGTCATGAACATAGAAGGCACGTCAATGATACCCATCATGGTTCCACCAGAAGTGATAACTGACATAACAATACAGGCAAGACCACCAACAAGACCAATTATTGTCGCTATATCCATTTAAAACTCCTCTTCCCCGCCTATTCTTCGTTTTTGAAGGCGCCAATCTGGCGACGATACGCTATAATACGGGCTATAATATCTTCGGGTGAATCCTTTACCACCACATGCTTTCCAGAAAGCATGCAGAGTGTAACATCTGGGTTACATTCGATGGATTCAATCTGATGGGGATTTATCCAGTACTTTTTTCCGTCAAGACGCATAACTTCAATCATAATCTGATTTTAGGTCAACTTGTCCAGTCTCCCTTTTAAATCCTCCCGAAACATTCTATTATAATATCGGATGTTTGTGAATATAAATGAGAAAAAAAAGCATGAATATGAAATTTTTTGCACAAAAACAACACAAATCCTATACTTAAATGATTTTAAAATGAAAACACCAGCCAAGAATCAAAATGATTGCAAGGCTGGTGACTATTACTAAGCCATGTCCCACCCCATGGCCCTAGCTGCTATTTTAGCGCTTCAAGTTCATGACAGTCTCCAACAAGGTGTCAGCTGTGGTGATTGTCTTGGAACTAGCCTGGAAACCGCGCTGGGTTACGATCATGTCGGTGAACTGCTCGGTCAAGTCTACGTTAGACATTTCCAAGGAGCCTGCCAACAAGGAGCCCTTTCCAGCAATGCCAGATACACCAATATTTGCCATACCAGAGTTGTTGGATTCAACATAGGTGTTCTCTCCAGCCTTTTCCAAACCACCCTGGTTTGTGAAGGAAGCAAGAGCCAACTGTCCGATAACGCGGTTTGTTCCGTTGGAATATACACCAGTAATGGTTCCTGTGGAGTCAATCTTGAAGTTATCCAAGTAACCCATGGTGTAACCGTCCTGATAGAAGGCCTTTGTGGAGCTCTGAGAAGCACTCTGAGTAATGGTGTTCTTCTGGCTTCCAATAGTTCCAAGGTTAATGTTCAAGGTCTGGCGATAAGGGTTTCCAGCCTCGTCAGGATTGGCATCAGGCACGTTAAAGGATGTCTGAAGAATAACCTCTCCTTCGGGGTTTGTCATATTTCCAGCAGAATCCATTACAGAAAGCAAGGTTCCGTTGTTATCAAAGTTTACCAAGAAGGTATTTTCTGTTCCGTCAGTAGTACCAAGTCCAACTCGAGTTTCTGTAGGAACCTCTCCGTCAGGATTTACAGTAACAGTAACCTCCCATTGGTTAGGATTACCTACTACACGAGTAAAGGAAACATTCAACATATGCTGATTTCCGAAGCTGTCATAAATCTTTTGCTCAGTAGACCAAGTTCCCTTGGCAATGTCAGCAGGACTAGCACCTTCCAAAATCTCTGGAGTATTCTTGTTCAAGTTACAAGCAAAGTTTACGTTCTGGGTAGCCTTAGCGGGATCCTTTGTTCCTACAGGAATGATGATATCCTCTGTGGAACCAGCGGTATTCAACACCATCTCACCGTTCAATTCCTCTGCCATCCACCCCTGTACACGCATACCGTTAGCGGGGTTTACCAAGGTTCCCTCGCTATCCAAACCAAAGGCACCGGCACGAGTATAGAAGGATTCCTCACCGTTTTTGAGGATAAAGAAACCATTTCCCTGGATAGCTACATCAGTGGAAACACCAGTAGACTGCAGGTTACCCTGAGTAAAGATGGTGTCAATGCTAGCTGTCATTACACCAAGTCCTACTTCCTTGGGGTTCACACCACCAACTTCAGTGGTGGGGCGGGCAGCTCCAGAAAGCTGCTGGGAAATCATATCCTGAAAGTTTACACGGCCACGCTTAAATCCAGTTGTATTTACGTTAGCTACGTTATTTCCAATTACATCCAGACGTGTCTGGTGATTCTGCATACCGGATACACCGGAGTAAAGTGATCTCATCATAAAGCTACCCTCTTAGTTGCCGTATACGGCGTTAATCTGATCCATTGAATATACCATACCGTTCACCTTGATCTGAGGATTGGTACCTCGGGTAACGGCCTCTACAACTCCACTGATGGAAGATTCGCCAGCGGCAATCTCCACGTTCTTACCCAGGAGACTAACGGCCTCACCGGAATTCAGCATATTTGCCAGCTTGGTGAATTCAGTGCTCATGTTGGTCATCTGCTCCAGAGAGGAGAACTGAGCCATCTGAGCGATAAACTCTGTATTTTCCATAGGGCTGGTGGGATCCTGATTCTGTAACTGTGTAATCAACAGCTTAAGGAAGTCGTCCTTACCCAGCTCTTGGCTTGCGGTGCGACCATTTACAGCCAAACTCTTGTTGAATGTATCTACAGCCAAGGTGGTCTGTGTCTTTTCCGCTGCACTCATCATTGTATTTATTTCCATAAAATCCAGCTCCTATACTTTTACAAAACTTCTATGCCATTATATTAACGGCAACTTGTGACGAATCTGAATAAGTTTTTTGAAGGATTTCGCCTTCAACTCCAGAATCTATACCATCCTCTGCCATCATTTCTCCATAAAGGGTGTTAGCAAAGGCAATATGTCCATGGTTTTGCTGCTGTTGTCCCCCCTGTTGCTGCTGACCATCGCCAGCCCAAGAC
>JAXJGY010000049.1:0-42987 GCA_036300185.1 Treponema sp.
CTCAAACTAAAAGACGGTTCTCTCCGCATCTTTTTGAACACCAAAGCCACAGAGCTTTCAGCCCTTGACCAGAAACTTCAAGCATTTTATCATTATTTACAGGATGGTGTGGTGGAATCTGACCTGACTCAAACCATCTCAGATAGGATCACAACCCTGAAAAATAATTCCAATGAGAGGAGGTTTTACATGACATGGACAGTTAAAATGGCTGATGCTCGATATGATGGCTACGAGGAAGGCTTTACAGCTGGCCGTGAAGATGGCCTCCAACAAGGCCTTGAACAAGGAGCCCACCAAACCAAGTTAGAAACAGCAAGAATGTTACTTTCCTACGGTGATTCCCCTGAAAAGGTTGCCATTTGCACCAACCTCCCACTAGATGTTGTACAGAATTTACTGTAAAGGTTGGTTTAAGGAGGGACAAAGGGCGAGATATCCTAGCCCCCTTGCCCCCGCTGACCAGTAGAGGGTTGTCCTTCCCCTAAAAAACTCACTCATCCTTATATACCCGTGGCACCCGTTGGGCTATTCCACAGGTAATTTCATAAGAAATAGTTCCTGCTGCATGGGCAATATCTTGGGCAGATTGCAGTGCTCCGTGTTCTGCAGGGCCAAAGATAATTACCTCATCCCAGCGAGACACCTTACTGTCCACTCCAAGATCAATCATACACTGATCCATGCAAATACGACCGCACACAGGATAGAGCTTTCCGTTAATGGTTACCTCAAGATTCTCTCCATAGCGGCGGAGCAGGCCATCTCCATAGCCAGCAGGAATCACGCCCACCTGGCAATCCTCTTGAGCCACCCACTGGCGGCCATAGGAAATGCTTTCTCCCTTTTTCACCTGCTTTATGGCTACAATACTGCTTCTCACATCCATAAGGGGCTTCAAGTGTACAGGAGCTTTTACTCTGGAGCTTCCACCATTCAAGTAGCTTTCTGTAATGTCCCCTGGATAGTAGCCATAAATCACCAGTCCAGGACGAACCATATCAAAATGGGATTCAGGATATTCAAAGACAGCAGAGGAATTGGCGGCATGGCATAATCCTGGCTCAATTCCCAACTGCCGAATATTGTCCACCACCTGTTTAAAGGTTTCAATCTGCTTTTTTGTGTAGGCCACATCTGCTGGCAAAAGTGAATCAGAAACGGCAAAGTGGGTAAACACACCGTCAAGGCTCACTCCCTGAGAATTGGCAATGAGCTGAGCTAAATCAGCAGCTTCTTCAGGAGAACAACCAATACGTCCCATGCCCGTATCCACCTTCAAATGAACGGGAACCTTGCGTCCCATGGCAGTAGCCGTTACGTTTAACATTCGTATTAACTCAGAATCACAAAGAGAAGGCGTAAGATGTCGCTCAATAATTTCAGTAAATTCAGATGGTTGAGGCAAACTCAAAACTAAAATAGGAATGGTTATTCCTGCCTTACGCAATTCCACTCCTTCAGAAACAGCAGCTACTGCCAAATAATCGGCACCACATTCCACCGCCGTGTGAGCCACAGGAATAGCTCCATGACCATAGGCATCAGCCTTTACAGGAATGCATAATTTAACACCAGGCTGCAGCTGATTACGAACTTGTTCTATATTATTGCGTAAATTTCCCATGTATATATTGGCAAATGTTGCTCTCATAATGTAACTATCATACTGATTCACTATTTTCTTATCAATAAGTATTGTATAAAACTTGCTAGCTTATTACAATGACACGAAATTATACATTGGAGATTGAATAATGTTTAGAATAACCTTTATCAGTATGATCTTAGGATTTTGTCTGGTGTTTTCTTCCTGCTTAACTACAAAAGAAGCTTCTGACTCACATTCTGCTCAAGAACAGAATAAAATCTCTCCCACAGATGAAGTTTTATCAGAAGGAGCCGAAGAAGAACTTCAGGTTGCTGAAGAACCAGAGCTTCCACCTCCACCACCACTGCCAAATCTCAAAGTCAAGGCAGGAAAAACTCCTGCTGCAATTCGAGTGGGACAAAGCTTTAAAACGAATTTCACCGCAACTGTTATAAATCAAGATACAGAATCAGCTGAATCTGGAATTACTGTTACCGTTACCTATCCTGTTGGCAAAGATAAGACTGAAATTTCCTTTGCCACCACAGAATTAACCACCGATGATCAGGGACAGGTTTCCTTTACTCCTCCAGACACCAGCTTTACCTGCAATAGTGAAATTACCTTCTCTGTAGAATCTAAAGACGGAAAGAAAAGCATTTCCATTCCCTATCAGGTAAAAACAAATCGTCACAACAAGGGAGGCAACATTGCCATCGTGGACTACGGCCTTACTGGCAATCCCATTCGAGACAATAGCCGATCTGCCTCTGCCCTTTTGACAGCCCTCATTCGAAACGGTTTTTCTTCTATTGGCAATGTAGATTTTGTCAACGAAGTTCACTCTGGTGACCAAGAAAAAATTTATCGGGCTGCCTACAACCTCATTGGAAATAATTCCAACTTCCTGATTTATGGAACTGTAAAATACAATGGAGAAGTGACCCAAAAAGATGGAGTATACTACACTCCCCTCATTGGAGACATTACCTGCCTTGAAATGAAAACGGGAAAAGAACTGTTCCACACTGTTATCGAGGTTGTAGGAGAAGGAAGCTCCGAATGGGCTGCATTGCAAAATGCTCGTATGGATCTTTTCGGCCCTCAAGCTGCCGAAGCAATAATCCATGGAATGTAAGGACTCGTTCTCGTGAAAAACCTCAAAATTCCTCAGCCCCTCAAAAAAATGAACGAAATCTTCAAAGCAAATGGCTACGAAGCCTATTTGGTGGGCGGGGCTGTTCGTGACATGATTCGTGGCAAAACTGCATCTGACTGGGATGTGGCCACCAACGCCCAACCTGAACAGGTAGTAAAGATTTTCCATAAGGTCATTCCCACAGGCATTGCCCACGGAACTGTCACCGTCTTGTTTATGGGACATTCCATAGAAGTCACCACCTACCGCACCGAAGCAGACTACAGCGACGGGCGCCACCCAGATTCCGTAAATTTTGCAGGCACCATAGAAGAAGACCTGTCCCGCAGAGACTTCACCATGAATGCCATTGCAGCGTCACTGGAAGACGGCCATTTGGTGGATCCCTTTGCAGGACAAGAAGATATAAAGAGTAAAACCATTCGCACCGTGGGAAATCCCTACGACAGATTCAACGAGGACGGTCTGCGTCCCATTCGAGCAATTCGTTTTGCCACCCAGTTGGGTTTTTCCATTACCCCAGAAACCATGGCTGCAATTCCAGCCTCTTTGGAAAAAACAGCCTCAATTTCTGTAGAACGCTTTCGTGAGGAATTCATCAAAATCTTAAAATCACCAGAACCCTCTGTAGGCCTTAAGCTTTTGGAAGAAACAGGTATATTACAACTCTTTATTCCAGAACTGGTGGCCTGCAAGAATGTGGAGCAAGCAGATTGTCGTGGCTTCCACCAGTTTGATGTTTTAAACCACCTTTTTTACGCCTGCGACGGAGCTCCAGCCCACAAGGAACTGGTTCGTCTTGCAGCCCTCCTTCACGATATTGGTAAGCCCAAGGCAAAGCGATCTGGTAGCCTTCCAGACGGACGGCCCACCATCACCTTTTACAATCACGAAAAATACTCAGAGGAAATCAGCCAGAATCTTATGACTCGGCTTAAATTTTCCAAGGCAGAGACTGCCACTGTGTGCCATTTGGTGAAAAACCACATGTTCCACTACGAAAGCAACTGGTCAGATGCAGCTGTCCGTCGCTTTTTGTTTCGAGTCACCCCAGAAGCCTTGGAAGACTTGTTCGACCTTCGCATGGCAGATGTATACGGAATGACTCGCAGTGCACCAGTACTGAAAGAAGGCCCTTGGAGCAGTAATTTACTAGAACTACAAGATAGAATTACCGAATTATCCAGCCAGCAGCAAGTTTTAGGTCTAAAAGATTTAGCTATTAACGGCAAGGACTTAATGGCAGCAGGAATCCCTGCAGGAAAGCAGCTGGGAACCATCTTGAACCAGCTTTTAGAAACAGTGCTGGATGATCCCAGTCAGAACAATCGGCAGCAACTGTTAACCATAGCCACCAAATTAGCAGAAAAATATTGCAACTAGAAAATCACAGGGGGAAATATGAGAATTACAGGTGGAGAATTGCGAGGAAGAACCATCAAGTGTCCCGATGGAGTTATCCGTCCTGCCATGGACAGAATGCGTGAGTCTCTTTTTTCGATTTTAGGTGATTTATCTGGAAAATCCTTTCTGGACTTGTTCTCTGGCTCTGGAACCATTGCCATAGAAGCAGTTTCCCGAGGGGCAAGCCACGTGGAATTGGTGGAAAAAGACAAAATCAAAATCCAAACAGTGTTGAACAATGTTTCTATCACAGAAAAAGAAATGGGACAAAAAATTCACTGTCATTTTATGGCGGTGGAGCTCTTTCTCAAGCGCTGTAAAAATAAATTCGACATCATCTTTTTTGATCCACCCTTTCCCTACAAATACCACAAAAGCTTGGTAGAAATGGTGGCAAAGGGAGAATTACTAAATCCTGGCGGAGTAGTTCTCATTCATCGTCCTAAGGAAAAGGAAATGCCAGAAGCTGTGCTCCAACTGGAACGTGGAGATCAACGTGAATACGGTCGCTCCATCGTGGATTTTTATTTTAATAAGTCATGAGCAAATCTTGACAAAATAATGAAATCTGTTAGAATGGAAGTCGTGTAAAAGGCACTCTGTTATGGAGAAGGATTTAGAAAAGGTATTTGATAAGTTTCAAATGCAGGGAACCTCAGGTTTCATAAAAACTACAGAAAAACCTACTTCTACCCTCACTTCTGAACAAAAGGTTAGTTTAAATCGAAAAGGTAACGTATTGTTCAATCAGGGTGATATTGAGCAAGCCCGCAGAATTTTCATGACAACTGGTTATTCTGATGGTCTTACTCGAATTGCCGATGTCTATGCAAGGCAAAATAGGGAGCTTGATGCACTTAAGCTTTACATTCTGGCACACAATAAAAGGAGATCAGAGGTACTTTTAGAAAAAATTGCTACCCTGATTTCAAAACTCATTGTAGAATAGAGGAATAATTAAAGATGGAAAATTTTTCCCCCACTACTGTTGTACCCGAAGATTTTCATAGCCCTATGATGCATCATGAACATGCACCACAGGATTCAAAAGCTGCTGAAATCGCTGAATTATCAAAGAGGGGATACCACCTTCTGAAAGATAACAGAATTGACGAGGCAAACGAAGCCTTCCACACCATTCTCAGTCTAGAAGAAAACAACAACTACGCCTTGGTGGGACTTGGAGATGCAGAACGAAAGCAAAATCACTTTCGTGAGGCTATCAAGTATTATACCCAGTGTTTGAACTATCATGCTTCCAACAACTATGCCCTCTTTGGACTGGCAGATTGTTACAAGGCCTTGAATCAGTATCACAAGGCAATTGATATTTGGGAGCAGTATCTTGTTCACGATGATCGCAATATTACTGTGTTGACTCGTGTAGCAGATGCCTATCGCAAGATTCGTGAGTTCAAAAAATCAAAACAGCTCTACTTGCGTGTTCTTGATATGGAAGAAAATAACGCCTACGCTCTTATTGGTTTAGGTCATCTTCACTACGACTTCAAGGAATATCGTGATGCCTTGTACTACTGGACAAGGATGTTGGAGCTCAACGAGCAGAATGCTGATATTCGTGTATTGACTTCCATCGGAAACTGTCATCGCAAGCTGAAAACCTTTGAAAAGGGTGTATATTATTTTGAACGAGCCTTGGAAGTAGAACCAGGTAACTTCTATGCTCTCTTTGGTTTGGCCGATTGCTACCGTGGAATGAATCAGCAGTTCCGTTCAATTGAATACTGGAACAAGATTCTAGAAAAAGATTCCAACAATAAGGTTATTCTCACTCGTGCTGGTGATGCCTACCGCAGTACAGGAGATTATGAGCGAGCTGTTGAATACTACAACAAGGCTTTGGACATTGAGTTTGACCTATATGCAGTGCTGGGCTTGGCTCTTATCAGCAAAAGCACTGGAAAATACGAGGATGCAGCCAATAGCTTGTCTCGTTTGATTCAGTCCGATCCTAGAAACTATCGTTTCTATATTGATTTGGCCGACTGCTACATGAAGATGAATCGTCGAACCCAAGCCATCGAAGTTCTTGAAAGCTTCCATCGTCAGGGAATCAGAAGTCAGTCTGTAAACGAAATGTTGGATAGAATTCTCTCCAATCAATATTAATATGAATGATTGTCTCAAGCCAGAAGGTTGTGAAGCCTCTCAGCAGGATTCCAACCTTCTTAGCTTACAAATTCCGCACACAAAAAAAGCTCTGGCAGGATTATTACCAGAGGAATTAGCCCGGTTACCTGGAGTGCAGCCTGCCTTCAGAGGAATGCAGCTTTTCAAATGGATTGCCTCTGGAGTTACCTCTTTTTCCGAAATGCAAAATCTCCCCAAAAGCCTTCGACAACAGCTAGAAGAAGATTGTTGTATTCGCTCTTCCTTTGTGAGCAAAAAACTGGTGGATCCAGACGGAACGGTAAAGCTTCAGTTAACTCTCCATGACGGAAAATGTGTAGAAACAGTATTGCTTACTGACAAGGATGGCCGTAAAACTGCCTGTGTTTCCTGTCAGGTAGGCTGTGGCATGGCCTGTGCTTTTTGTCAAACTGGTCGACTAGGTTTTAGTCGTAATCTTGAAAGCTCAGAAATCGTAGAACAATTTCAGTTTTTGGAAGAAACCGTAGGAAAACTGGACAATATTGTATTTATGGGTATGGGAGAACCCTTACTGAATCTTCCTGCCATTCGTAAAGCAGTTGCAGTACTTACTCATCCTGAGGGCAGAAATCTTTCTGGCCGCCGTATAACTCTTTCTACCTGTGGAATTATTTCTGGTATTTATGATCTTGCAGATAATGGTCCTGCCCTTCGTCTTGCAGTTTCCCTTACTACAGCCGATGAGGCATTACGTCAACAGCTGATGCCAGTAACAGCAGGCAATCCCCTTCCAAAACTCAAGGAAGCTATTGCCTACTACATCAAAAAAACAGGTCGTCGCTGTACCCTAGAAGCAGCCCTTTTGGCGGGAAAAAATACAGGAAGGGAAAGTGCCAAGCGGCTCATTGATTTTGCCCGTGATTTGAACTGCCACGTCAATCTCATTCCCTGGAATCCAGTGGAGGGACTGCCCTTTCAAGAGCCCTCTACCAAGGAATGCAAGGATTTTATCTTCCAACTGGAGCATGCTGGAATAAATGTTACTCTGCGTCACAGACGAGGAAGAAAGATTGGTGGAGCCTGTGGTCAATTAGGAAAAACAGAGTAACTTTCTTTAACTTTCACAGCAATTTATTTATCTTTTTTCTGAATATTTGACAATTTTTACTAAACACAACTTCAATTCCATTGTAAATCCCTTGAAAAAAAAGCAAAAATACAGTACCTTAACTTATACTTAAACAAGAGGAGTTACCATGCAGAAAAAGATTTACGTTGCAGGACTGATTGACGAGCAAGGAGAGCAGTCTGTAAATCAAGCGGTGACTGCTATTGCCGGTGTCACCTCATGTACTACCAGCGCCATGAAGGCTCAGGTTCTTGTGGATTATGACGAGTCTGTAGCAGGTGTAGAAGAGGCCATCAATCAGGCTATACAAAGTGTTGGTCTGGAAATTTTAGCTTAAATCCCTAGTTCAAATATGAAAAACAAAGCCCTGCGTTCTGTAAATTACAACGTAGGGCTTTTTTATTATGCTCCAGTGTAGAGATTTTTTCAATCTCAATTATCTTTCTTTGATCCATCCCTTTTCTATTGCAGCTGCAACCTGAGATTCCAGCCAGGGCCACAAGGCAGGAGTTCCAGTTTTAACTGGTGCCATGCGTCGGTATACTTGTTCTTTGGTAACGGTACCTAACTTCCAGGTGTGCCCCTCCGTCAGTACGTTATGCATAAAGGGTTGGATTCGGTCAAGGCTAGCAGCAAAGCGGGAATCAGCAGTGTTCATGGCATCGAATTCCTCCCACAGCTGACGTAATTCACTCCCCTGCTGTTCATCCAACATGTCAAACAATTTTTCCGCTGCTTCCTGTTCTCTCTGGGCCTTATCCTGATTGGCACTAACATCAAAGGCAAAGGTATCTCCAGCATAAATCTCGATTAAATCATGGACAGTTACCATGGCCAAGACCCGCCCAAGATTCACTGGTTCTGGGGCATACTCTTCCAGCACAATGGCCATAAGCGCCAAATGCCAAGAATGTTCTGCATCATTTTCCCTTCGACAGCCGTCTGTAAGGAGGGTTCTGCGAAAAATATTCTTTAATTTATCTACTTCTGCAATAAAAATCATCTGCTGCTGGAGCTTCTTTGGAAAATCCTTTACTGCAGAAAAATTAAAGACCTGTTCAATTTGATTCGGTGTAATGTGGTGTATCACAGCAGGATCTGAGGGAATCATAATGCCTCCAAAAAATAGGCCACCCTTCTAGGATGGCCCAAATGTTTCTAGTATTTGCTGTCGGCGTAACCTAACCAACCGTCATTTTCTATCAGCGCCTTTTCAAAGCCAGCCAATCGGAAGATATAGCTTTTAGAAAGACTGCCGGAAATCAACTTTACCTTGGCGGTATCATCATCGTTAATGATGATGGCACACTCTGTATCCTTGTCTGCAAAGGTGTGGAAGATGTCTTCAATGTCACGAGCAGGCAACTCAACAGCTAGCATTCCGCAGTTGTACATGTTCTGGCGGAAAATACGGGCAAAGTTGGGAGCAACTACCACGTTGATTCCGTTTACCTCCAAGGCCCAAGGAGCATGCTCACGGGAAGAACCGCAACCAAAGTTCTCCCGAGTGATGATAACCTTTTTTCCAGGAACATCAGCCTTGGGATCAAAGCCATCCAGCTTTAAATCCTCTAGCAAATAGGGCTTTAATGCCTGCTTTGAGATTTCTGTCAAATACTTGGCAGGAATAATCTCGTCGGTATTGATGTCAGATCGATCTAAAAAAAGAACCTGTCCTCCAAACTGCTTCATCTTAGCACTCCTTGTACAATGGTGAATTGGTAATAGTACCTGTTACAGCGGCTGCAGCGGCACTAGCAGGACTCATCAGGTGAACCATACCACCCTTACCCATACGACCGTTAAAGTTTCGGTTGGTAGTGGAGGCACATACCTCATTTTCTGCAAGAACACCGTTACTCATACCAAGACAGGCACCACAGGTGGGATTGGTAACACAGAAGCCGAACTTCATAAAGATGGAAATCAAGCCCTCATCAAGAGCCTGCTGATAGATGGAAGTAGATGCAGGAGAAAGGATTCCACGAACACCAAAGGCCATGGTCTTACCCTCATCAAGGGCCTGCTTCAATACAGCGGCTGCAACCCGTAGGTCTTCAATACGACCATTAGTACAAGAACCGATATACACCTGGTCAACCTTTGTTCCAGCAAACTCCTTCACAGGCTTAACCTGGTCGGGCTTGTATCCAAAGGTGGCCACAGGCTCCAGACTGGAAAGGTCAAAGGTGTAGACCTTTTCGTACTGGGCATCAGCATCAGAAACCCACTGGCTGTATTCTTTTAAGGCTGCTTCCTTGGACTCAAACTCATCCTTGATAAAAGGCCACAGGTATTCCACAGTTGTCATGTCAGGCTTACAGATACCACTGGTGGCACCAGCTTCAACAGCCATGTTACAGATAGTCATGCGAGCTTCCATGGACATGGCATCTACAATAGGACCAGCAAATTCCATAACGCAGTTGGTAGCTCCGTTTACTCCAATCTGGGAAATAATAAACAGGATAACATCCTTGGCATAAACACCCTCAGCCAGTTTTCCTTCCAGCTGGAACTTAATGGTCTTGGGCTCCTTGAAAGAACACACACCTTTCAGCAAGCCTACTTCCAAGTCAGTGGTACCAACACCAGCAGCAAAGGCACCAAAGGCACCGTGGGTACAGGTGTGGCTATCTCCCATAATGATGGTATAGCCAGGGCGAACAAAGCCCTTCTCTGGGAAAATTGCGTGGCAAACACCGTTGGAACCAATATCAAAGAAGTCCCGAATCTTATTGCGATGAGCCCAATCACGGAGCATCTTACCTTGCAGGGCTGTCTTGGAGTCCTTGGCGGGAGTTACGTGGTCAATTACAACCTTGATTTTAGAGGGATCAAAAACCCTATCCTTCTGTTTTTCCACCAAGTCAGCAATGGCCACTGGTGTAGTGATTTCATGACAAAAAACCCGGTCAAGCTTGAGAACCCAGGTATCGGCAAAAGGTTTCTCTGCCACATGGGCATCAAAAATCTTTTGGGCAATGGTCTTTCCCATAATTTTCCTCGTTAAAAATTAATTATATGTAAAATTGTTAAGTAATAATAAAGTTAAATAGGGCAAAAGTCAAGGTAAAAGCCCCTGCAACAAAAGGCTATTTCTTTCCCTGAAAATGACGGAGGATTGCTACTACCATTCGCTTACCAGAAGTGGCCAAGGCTATGGCAAGGGCAATGGCTCCCGCACAGGTCAGAGTGGAAAATCCCAGTAGTAGAGCTTCTTCTAAATTACCTTTAACCGTGGCCTCCATGGTCTCAAACATACCTCCACCAGGCACCAGTGGAAGGAGCCCAGGCACCAGATAAATGGTGGCAGGCTTTTTTTGTATCCGTGCAAGAATCTCAGAGAGGATTGCAACTATCAGTGCACCAAAGAAATAAGCCTTGTTATCCCCCACTCCACTGGCAGGAAGAAAGGCAGTGTAGGTTGCCCAGCCCAAGCCTCCTATCAAGGCTCCCCACACAATATTGTAACGACTAATATTGAAGCAATACGACAGAGCTGCAGCAGCCCCTGCTCCCCACAAGGCTGCCAATAACAATTTATACCACAACATGAGAAAACACCAACAATCCCAAAACAGAACCCACCGACAAGCCTGTGGCCACCATAAAGGCATCCACCAAGCGAGCAGTGCCAGCCATCAAATCACCAGCAATCAAGTCACGGATGGAATTTACCAAGGCAAGACCAGGCACCACCTGCATCAAGGCCGCCGTCATCATCTGTACCGACTGGGGAACAATTCCTAAAACATAAATAATCTGACAGGCAATGGAAATAAAACCTCCACTGATAACAGAAAGAATAAAGGAATTGAGATTGAATTTTCCAATCACCAGCAAAAGCAGTCGGAGTAAGAACCCCACCACAAAGGCACAGATTGCTTGTGGAAGGCTACAGCCAAACATAAGACCAAAGAAAAAGCCTGTAAAACCGCCCATTACCACTAAGCTCCAAAAGCTATGATCTGGGGAATGATCAATTCGCTCTAGCATACGGGAAACTAGGGCCAAATCTGAATTAAAGCCACGTTGTACAAGCCTGCGAGATAAATCATTTAAAAGAGCTATTTTTCGTAAATTTACTGTACGTGCAGTAATACGACGCATGGCAGTGTGACTGCGATGATCCTTATCCTGTACCGTTACCATCACTAAGGTAGGCGTCACAAAGGCAGAGGCTGAACGAGCCCCCATAGACCGGGCCATACGAACACAGGTTTCCTCTGCCCGATAGGTTTCTCCTCCATTTTCCAGCACTAGAGAACCAGCCTGCACTGCAATTTCTATTATCTGTTCGATGTACACACTCACACAATCAAGTATACCAGATATCTACTTGTAAAACTATTGATTATGGGCTATTATATTAAGAAACATATAATTTTTTTTGAGGTTGATGGTGTCTAAAATTCAGATGAAAAATGCCATTGCAGAGCTTGATGGCGATGAAATGACTCGTATTCTATGGAAGGTTATAAAGGACAAGTTGTTACTTCCTTTTGTTGATTTAAAGGTTGAATATTATGACTTGGGCCTTAAAGAACGAGATGACTCTGAAGATGCTGTCACCTACAAGGCTGCCGAAGCCATTAAACGATTAGGCGTAGGTGTAAAATGTGCTACTATTACTTCTAATGCAGCTCGTGTACAGGAATATAATCTCAAGGGATTGACTCCCAGTCCCAACGGAATTATCCGTGCTGAATTGGACGGTACCGTATTCCGCAAGCCCATCATTGTAGATAACATTAAGGGAACTGTTTCCTGCTGGAAAAAGCCCTTGATTCTCGGTCGTCATGCCTACGGAGATGTTTACAAAAACTGCGAAATTGCTGTCGATGGTCCTGGAAAGGCTGAACTGGTATTTACCGCTGCAGATGGAACAGAAATCCGTAAAACTATCATGGAAATGAAGGGGCCTGGTATTCTCCAGGGAATCCACAATACAGATAAATCTATAGAAAGCTTTGCTCGTTGCTGTTTCTTCTACGGTCTTTCTGAAAAGGTTGACGTATGGTTTGCCACTAAAGATACCATCAGCAAAACCTACGATGGACGTTTTAAAGAAATTTTCCAGCAGGTATACGACAAGGAATTCAAGGCTGAATTTGAAAAGGCTGGCTTGGAATACTTCTACACCCTCATTGATGATGCTGTAGCCCGTGTTATGCAGAGCTCTGGTGGCTTCCTGTGGGCTTGCAAGAACTATGACGGTGACGTTATGAGTGATATGGTAGCTTCTGCCAGCGGAAGTCTTGCCATGATGACCAGTGTTCTTGTTTCTCCTGACGGACAGTTTGAATATGAGGCTGCTCATGGAACAGTTCAACGTCATTACTACCGATATTTAAAGGGAGAAAAAACCTCCACAAATCCTGTAGCCCTTATTTTTGCTTGGACTGGAGCCCTTGCAAAGCGTGGTGAATTGGATGGAACACAAGAGTTGGTAGATTTTGCCCAGAAACTAGAGCGGGCAACATTAGAAACCATTGAAGATGGAATCATGACTGGCGACTTGGCTAAAATTGCTAATCCTCCTGCAAAGCAGGTTTTGGATTCATGGCAGTTTATCGATGCCATTGCACAGCGTTTATAAATTATAAGTGAAAATAAAGGGGATTTTCGGAGTTAAACATGGTAAAAGAGACGTTCAAAATATTGTGTGCAGACGATAGCGTTTCTATTAGAACCTATCTGACCGAATTGTTGCAATCTTGGGGTTACACCGTTACTGCTTGCTGTAACGGAAAAGAGGCATGGGAAACCTATCAGCAGGATCCATCCTTCTCTGTATTTTTGTTGGACTGGGTTATGCCTGAAATGAATGGACTTGATGCTTGTAAACTTATCCGTCAGGCAGAAGATACAAGCTATAAATACATCATCATGCTTACTAGTAAGGATTCTACAGAAAATATCGTAGAAGCATTGAATTCTGGTGCAGATGATTATTTGACAAAGCCCTTTCATCCAGCTGAATTAAAGGCCCGTATTCATACGGCTTATCGTTTCTTTGAGTATGAGAAAAGACAGCAGTCCATTGCCAATGAAACTCGTTTTGCTTGCTATCAGGCTCTAACAGAATTAGCTGAAGCACGAGATTACGAAACAGGTCAGCATTTGTCCAGAGTTTCTGCTATGTCTCGACTTTTAGCTAAGCAATTAGGTCAGGATGAACATTTCTTAAATCAGATTGAGCTATTTGCCCCCATGCACGACATTGGTAAAGTGGGTATTCCAGATGGAATTCTGCATCTTCCCCGTAAACTTACTCCCCAGGAATTCGACATCATTAAGACCCACACCTCCATTGGATATGATATCCTAAGAGGTAAACCCACTATGGAAATGGCAGCTGATATTGCACACTATCACCATGAAAAATGGAATGGCTGTGGTTATCCAAAGGGATTAAAGGGAGAAGAAATCCCCCTCAGCAGCAGAATCGTATCCATTATTGACGTATACGATGCCTTGCGGGCTATTCGTCCCTACAAAAAGGAGTATACTCATCAGGATTCTGTAGATTTGATTTACAAGGAAAGTGGTGTCTCCTTTGATCCCACCGTTGTAGCTGCCTTTAAGGAGATTGAGCACGATATTAAAAAGCTCTTTGATGATTCCTACAAAACCTTTGCAGAAACACCACACTAAAATAACATTTGCAAGGTTTCATTAAAAATAAGAAAGCCCAACTGATGAAGCGATTTCATCAAGCTGGGCTTTTTTTTATTTCAGTAAGCCACCCCAGGGAATGGAGAATTTGGCACATAATTCTTGATAATAGCTTCTTATTTCAGGGCTAGAAAGCTCCGTAACAAAAAAGCCCTCATGTTGTGGAGTAGCAGCTTTTTCTAGGTTCTGTACAGTATGTCCTTGATGAGAGCGAATTCGTAGTGCTTGACGAATAACGCCTTCTCTAGAATCCACTACCTGCACACCCTCCCCCGCCAGCTGTTGGATTTCGGCAGCAATATGCAGAAAATGGGTACATCCAAGTACAATAGTATCTACATTTTGTGCCAAGAAAAAATCAACCGCAGGACTAGCAGCCTGAAGATAGAGCCTTTTATCTTGGCTTAGAAGATGCTGCTCTATAAATCGAATCAACTTTCCATCTCCTCGGCTTACCACACGACAACTGGCGGCAAAATCTTTAATGAGACCTTGGGTATAGGGATGACGAACGGTGGCCTCTGTTGCCAAAAGCCCGATGGTATTGTTCTTTGTTTTTGCTGCAGCTACTTTAATGGCTGGAACTGTGCCAATAAAGTGGATCTTAGGAAAATCCTGACGCAAGGATTCCAAGGCAGTAACAGACATGGTATTACAGGCCAACACAAAGGCTGTAGGAGAAAAGTGGGAAAGCACTAATTCCACTGCTTCTCTTGTGGCTGCAATCACTTGTTCAGGAGTCTTTTCTCCATAAGGAAAATTTTTTGTATCTGCAAGATAGAGACAGGAAGCCTCAGGACAGGCTGATTTTAAATAGCCCATGTAGGGTAATCCTCCTGTTCCTGAGTCTAAAAAAGCAAAATCAAGGTGCATAATTATTTCCTACAGGGAAAAAAGATTGTCAAAGGCATTTCTCGCAGCTTGTTTTTTCTTATCAGCACAACTGTTAGAAGCAGTTGGACTAAGATTTACAGAAAAATACTCGCAAAAATTTGCAGCTTCCTTATCCTGGACTTCTTCATCTATTGTTTCATGACAATCGTAATGGGAACCAGGCTGGTAAAATCGACAATTAACACAGCTATGTAAGGCTGCTCCACAATGGGGACAATCGGTGGATCTAAAGATTTCCAAACCTGCTGCTATAGGTTCTTTACATTTCCAACACATGAATTCATCATACCCCATTTGACTAATCATTTGCAATGCCCTAAACTATACGCATGTTTATCACTAACACTTGTAGTCATCCAGGATGTCACCGTGCAGGTTTGTCTTACATCAACAGCCAGGGTTTGCTTACTGATAGAAGCTATTTTTGTATCAAGCACGTGGAAAATCCAGAGGAAGTAAAAAATGTTGTTTACGATTATATTCGTAAACATCAAAAAATTGTCGGATTAAATGCGTCGGGACTCACCTTTACCGATATTGATTTAACTGACAAGCGTTTTTACGGCTGTAATTTCCAGAATTGTACCTTTAGCAATCTGCATTCAGAATATTTCCGTGCACGAATGTCTATCTTTGACTTTTCTCTTTTTGTAGATTGCAATCTATTAAAATCGAACCTACAATTTTCTTCCTTTGCTGGTTCTACCTTTTCTCATGTACTTTTTACTGGTTCAGATCTAGTTCACAATAATTTTTGTGGCATTACATCCTACCAGTCTTCCTTTGATGATTCAGATTTATACAATTCCCGATTCATTAAGGCAAACCTTATAGATACCTCAATCCAAAATTGCAACATCAAAAAAACTATTTTTTATGAATCTAATCAGCAGAATATTTCCTTCAAACAGTCGAACACACGGGAAGCAGAATTCGAGTACAAGGAGGGAATCATCTTATGAAGGTTTATTTTCATTTTAATATTGATGGATTTTCAAATTGCTATGTAGTGACTAACGAAAAGACTATGGAAGCCCTGATTATTGATCCAGGTAAAATTACAAAAGAGATACTGGAGCAGGTGGAAAGTGGTCCCTTTAATTTAACATCAGTATTGATAACTCACAGACACAAAAGTCATATACGAGGATTAGAAACTCTCAAAAAGATTTACAAGCCCAAGGTCTATGCGGCAGACTTTGATATTGCAGGTTCTGAAGAAACGCTCCTTAATGGCGACGGCATTATCTATGCAGCAGGCTTGCAAATAAAGCATTTGGCTTTACCTGGTCACTCTGCTGACTCCATGGCATATAAAATTGGTCATATAGTTTTTACTGGAGACACAATCTTT
Organism: Treponema sp.; assembly: GCA_036300185.1. Classification (GTDB taxonomy): domain Bacteria; phylum Spirochaetota; class Spirochaetia; order Treponematales; family Treponemataceae; genus Treponema_F. Next base: position 16,325 of record JAXJGY010000049.1, read on the forward strand.
GCAGGAATGATTTCAAATACATCCAGTACCTATGCCCGCAGAACCCTAGTTTCCAATATTTCCACAAAAATTTTGTCCCAGCAAGATGATATTATCTTAATGCCAGGACATGGGCCTCCATCCACCTTGGCTGCAGAAAAGAACTTTAATCCAGCCTTTCTGCAAACCCCCATGGAATATTTTGACTAGCGACTCACTAAGGAAATACGACCAGATTCCATTCCCCATCGCTTAAACACATAATCGCTTAACACTTGTGAGGCCTTGGTAAAGCCTGATCCCTTGGTGTCTTGAATATAGGCACAAAGCTCAGGCTCTCCTCGTAGCATGGATCCACGTTGAGCAAGGTTGTCTGCAAAATACGGACCTGTTTGAGCCACAGATTGCTGCATAACATAGGCCATAAATTCGTTGTGCATAAGATAGGTATCATTAAGATTATAATTAAGAGAGGCCTGAAGCTTAAAATATCGGTGAAGGAACTGTATGGATTTTTGATCTGCATTCTGATATACAGAAGCTACCATGGAACGGAAATCCTCGTTCACAAAGAAAAGACCATGGAAGCCTTCATGGGCTACAAAGGTATAACGCAAATACAAGGCTGATTCCTGGGACAGGGAAATAACAGCACCATACCCACTTTCATAGCCACCACTAGAAGCCTTTTTTATAATTCCATTATGAAGAAGAATATCCTTTAGTAGGATTTCCTTTTCGTTTAAAGGGAAATTAGTTGATTCTGCCAAGGAAAAGAAGGCTGCCAAGGTTTCGCTGCGGTAGTCGTGGGCATTAAAGCCATGCTTTCCAACTAAATCCTTGTCATGTACCAGTGTACCGATGTAACCAGTTTTTTCTGTATAAAAGGCTAATCGTTTGAAAAAATCATCCTGAACCTTGTAGTCAGCGGTGTCAAAGAAAAGGATGCCAGGAAACTGCTCCCATTCAAAAAGCTCATAGTCCTGATGGCGCCAGGAAGCTTGACTCCACAGAGGAATCATTCCTGGGTCTGTTGTAAGGGGCTCCACCACTGCACCATTGTTACCTGCAGGGAGTTTTTGTAAGGTCATGGAAACAGCTTCCACCATATCTTCTCCCTGTAGCACAGAAAAGGCTCCAAAGGGATTTTCTAATCCATTACCATAAAAAGAAGCCTTCTGTTGGTTGGGAGCACGACGCAGACGAATACTTTCACCACCAATTTCAAAGAGGAGCTGTGGCTGCTGAGATTTTTTTTCTGGCATGGCTGGACTAGGGGCAAGAGACAAGGTCATGAGGGGAAAATCATCATGAGCTTTTACATCAGCAAAATCCTTTTTTGCCACGGTAAAATCAAAATCGGTAGAAGCCTGACTTCTGTCCCACAAACCACCTTGGGAAGGAAAGAAATAGGAGCTTGTACCAGAAAATCCAATTTCCATGGGCTGCAATCCCACAGAAACAATAGATACAGGCACCGTGGAATACAAAAGAATTCCTCTAAAATCCTGAACAGCATCGGCAGGAATCACCATAGACAAGCTGATATTTTCTCCAGCAGGAATTTGATTTAGCTCTAATGGAGTAAGACAACGAGCAAGAGGGCGATCTGCCAAGGACTTATTCAATTTACCAGAGGAGATAAAATCATTTTCATATAAAAAACCAAAGGCAAGATTTCCCTGGGCATCATGGTTTACACCGCCCTTGTTCTTTTCTTCCAGTGGCTTTGTAAGGGTAATCTGACAAGAAACACCACCCCATTGCTCCTTTGCACGAGCCAACTGAGGAAGCTGCTCTTGATTTACAGCAAGATATATGTAGGATGATTTTTCTGGCTTGAGGATGCTTCCCTTCTTTCCGTTGCTATTTAGAGCTTCCATTGGAAAATCTAGGGAAGCTTCAGTTGCCCCGAAGGCTTCAGTTTGTAGATGAAGATTTGACTGGAAAGAAACCTGGCTCTCACTGGAACAGCTTAAGCAGGATATAAACATAATCACACAAAACAAATATGATGAATAAATTTTGATTTTCTCTAACATAGAGTATAATACTACCCTTTTTTCTATAAAAACGCTATAGTTTCATCATGACGAAAGGGAATTTTTCTGGAATAATCCTACAGCCCCATAACACCCCTCTGAGCCAGATGCTAAGGCAGCATAGAGAAATTTTAAAAGCCCTTTCTCTAGCAGGAAAAAAAAGCAAGATCTATCCCATCCATCCCTGTCATTGTCTTGTAGACAGTGTCGTTCCTGCAAAGGAGCTTAAAAAACAAATGAAAAGCTGTAGGGTTTTTCCTCCACAGATACAAGAGGGCTTTTTGTTCCGCCCTGTAGAGGTAACTGGAACAAGGCTTTTGCCTTTTCCACCCCAGTTGCTTCACCAGCTCCTGCCCTTTTTATCTGAAAAAGACCTGCAGAATAGGTCAATTCCAGCTGGTTTTATTTTTGGATATGTAAACCTCCACCCAGAAGAAGCTTCCATACAACAAGAGCTTGAATCCATTTCAAATGAAATCAAGCCCTTGGATCTGCGAGTTTTTCGTCTTCATCACATAGAGTATTGTTGGAGGACTAACTCCCTGCCGAGCTCCTTATGCTGGACCATGGAATTACCTCACTGGGTAAAAACTCCCCATCAAAAAAATACGACTCCTCCTAAGCAATTATGACTTGGTAAATTCTGCATCTGTTGCCTCAGTAGCAGTATCAGGGGAAACTCCCTCACAAGACTCAGCAGTGCTGGCAGTCTCTTTAGATGATGCAGTGTCGCTATGCTCCCATGATTTTAGGCTCTCTTCTCGCTGGGCAATTTCTTTTTCAAGACGCTTAATTTCAGCCATGATTCCACTAATAGCACTATTGTCAGCAGAAAGAGTGGCAGTAGGATTTTCTTCAAAGAATTTTTGTACCGCCTGTCCTAAGGCTCGAAATTCCTTGTTTTGACGAGAAACTAGCTGATGAGATTCTATCTTGGTGACGCTTTTGTCGCTAAAATCCTGTACCACATCACCAGCCTTAGAGAGAGCTTCCTTTGAAACCTCCACACCCTTATCAAGATACTCCTTCATCTTTTCCAAAAAAGCCATAGTCACTCCTTGTCAAATTTACTTACTATAACTAAGGTAATTAATTCTAGATTTTTTTTCCACAAAAAATCCCTGATTTTACTAAAATTTCTCATTTGCAAAAATTTTACTTCACCTAGAATGTAAAGGTACATCCTACTTGAAAGATGGACAAGGGATTATCTCCTACGTAATGCCCACTTTCCATCGTTTGCCAGGAGGCTCCCAAAGAAAAGAATCCTAGAGTAATTTGCCCTCCCACTGTGGGATAGCCACTGGAAAGTCCGCACCATATTCGTAATACCTTGGCCACTGCCACCTCCATGCCAAAGGCTAAGGATTTCAAAAAGGTTTGTGAGCCAGAAAGCAGCTGATTCATAGCCTTTGACTCCCCAGAAACGACAATATCCACAGGAAGCCTTCCAATGAAGAAGGGAAAAAGGGCTCCTGCTCCAAGAGTAAAGGATAATTCTCTTGCCAAGGGTTCCAAGGACTGACCTGGCACAAAATAGTCTCCAAACAGTTTTTTTAGAGTCGCCCCAAGTCGTAATTGAGTTCCAGCATAAATCAGATCATATCCCACCAGCATGACTCCTAAATCAATGGGAAAACTCACGTAGGGGGTAGATAAAATGCCATCTAGAATATCACTCACGTTGCTACGGCCAGCTACAATGGCATCTACGTTGCTTCCATCAAGCATTTTGTAAAGTGCTATACTAGGGTGGAAGGTGGCTCCCAGGGAAATATCCACCTTTCGTCCTTCCACAACCCTGAGACTATAAGCTACAGGCAGGGTAAGATTTACCATGGCAAAGCCCTCAACGCCTAAGGGAAAGGGACTTCCTTGGACAAAGGCAGAGGCCGTGGTAAAAAGTCCTGTTCCCCAATTACTGCCAATATAGCCAAAAGCAATGTTTGGGGTAGCCCCAAAACCACTAGAGGTAATCAGCTCCTTAGCATTGAGCAGAATCTGACCGAGCTTATTTTCCACATTGGAAATATCCTTCAATATGGGAAATAAAAATTGAGGCTTGAAATAAAGCTGGGTAGAAAAATTCAAAATAAAACCTTTCCGAGGATAAAAGAGTTTATGGGTTAGTCCCGCTGGATTGTGAATCAAAATATCAAGTCCCTCTGGAACGGCTGTTATTGCTCCACCCATTCCCGTATATCGCCAACTAGAAGGTTCTGCGAACTTAATTACAGGACTTTCTGAATACAAAAATACGCTGAAAAGCAAAAAAATCGGCAGAAAAATCCTAATTTTCATCCTAGTCTCCCCAGCTTCGAATAGTACGAGCAGTATCTTGTGCCACAAGAGAGTAGCCTGCATTACTGGCCATGGCTTCAAAAATACCTGCTACAAATTTTAGCTCCAGCTTATACACTGAAATAATTTGAGTAGAAGGAATTTGCAGTTCTTGAGCAAGCTGTTTAAATAAACTTTCCACCAGCTGGGAATCCTCAATACGAGCATTTATCAACTTGTAGTAGGCATCACTTATTTTTTTTGCAATGTCTTGATAATCCTGCTGAGAATTCAAAACAAGACTTTGAGTGCTACGTATCAAGCCCCCTAGGATTCCAGATAAAAGATAATTTTGTAGATCGCCTCCAGAATAAACTCCAAAGGGAGCATTTTTTACCGCATCATTGTAATAATTGCTGATGCGATACAGGTTATAAAAAGCAAAAGCCATTTCTGTCAGGGCCTTTTCCACTCCACGTAACAAAAACCTTTTGATAGAATCTGTATACACCACATACAGTTCTTCCATGGTAATACCAGAAAGACTTAAGGCTGAAAGAGCTGGATTTGCAAAATTGTAGATAATGTCATATACCAAGGGACTGGTGTAAATGAGAATTGTAACAGCAGCCTTGGCAGAACGAGATAATGTAAAGGAATAGGCATCTTCTGCTAGGAGTTTCTTTTCCTCTGCTATCATTGTATCCAGCGTAGTAAGAATTCGCTCTCGCTGTGTTTCCGTTAGAACTCGATAAAAGGCTGGAGATTCAATATTCACTTCTAGGGAAGATAAAAGTCGTTCACCAGAATACCGAGAAATTTTCTCTGTGTCAGGGTAATCTAAACCAGTAAAGAGACTTCTATTTGAACAAGAAATGCAAAAACTCAGAACAAAAACACAGGAAAAAACAAGAAGACAAGAACAAGCTGTAGCTTGAAAAAGTTTACAAAGAAGCCTCCCAATTCTTGCCCTGTAGTTCATTTTGTACAGCCTCCCCGGAGGCCTCACATTCATCGCCAGCTTGAATCCGATCTAGCAAGGGTTCTCCGATTCTTACCTGAATGGAGATTCCCTGGGGAAAGGCCCCTGGCAACTCCAGGTGGATAAAGTTTTCTGTAACGGCATGGGTCAATTGCTGAGTACCATTATCAGGCTGCATTTCCACTCCATTTTCTCCATGAGCTGTTTTATCATGCTGTGAATGGAGTGGATTTTTTCTATCTTGACGATTGTGCTCCGTAATGGCAGAAACAACCTGTCCCTTCCACATTGAAATATAGGAGCATTTTGATTGGATTGCAAATGAAGTAAGCCATTTTACTCGCTGTCCTGCCACAGATTGAGCTACCTGTCCCTTCATTGTGGCTGCAGGTGTTCCAGGCCGAGGAGAAAAGGGAAAGGCATGAACCCAAGCAAAATTACATTTTTCACACATGGCCTGGGTCAGGGCAAAATCTTCATCAGTTTCCCCAGGAAAGCCCGCAATAATATCACAGGCAATAAAGGGATTGTTCTTGGCTTGACGGAGCAATTCCACTGCACGGTATACTTGAGCAGAACGATAGGGACGACGCATAGCCCGTAAAATAGCATCACTTCCAGACTGAACGGAAAGATGAAAATAGGGCTGAATCCGCTGGTGGCTGATGATGGCACAAAGCTCTTCATCCACACTTTCTGGATAAAGACTTGAAATACGAATACGAATGCTACGAGTATTTTCAAGAATCCTTTTCAAAAGCCCCGCAAGATTCAGATATTCCTCACCCCTTTGCCCCTGGTATAAACCACGATACTGAGACAGGTTCACTCCCGTCAGCACCACTTCCTGTTGGCCTGCTTCTTCTAGCTGCTGAACACGAGCCACAGCCTCAGCCACATCCAGGGATACAGCCCTTCCTCTTGCAAGGTGAATGCGGCAATAGGTACACTCACAATTACAGCCATCTTGAATCTTGATGGAGGATCGAGAATGGGCAAAAAAGGTATCTGTAGCCAACCGAAACACAGGACTGATGGATGTGTTTTGTAAGTCGGCTACAGGGGTAAACCCAGATAAATCATTATTTTTCAAAGGCTTAACAGAAGCAAGCAGGGATTTTTTTTCTTGGCTCTCATGGACATGATGGTGATCTTTGCCTTTATCATGGCCTTCTTCCTCTGAGTGACGATTTTTTATATTGGTGGGCTTTAGCTTTTCTTTACAAAGACGAGTTACTAAATTTTTCAAAAAATCAGTAATTTCAACCTGGTGTTCTTCGCAAACGTCATCAAGGTGGGCTTTCAATTCCACAGGAATGTCTGCCAACAAGTCCTTCCGTGAACCAGGCAATACACAAACCCGCTGGTCAATAGCTTGAATTGCTTCTACTTCTAGCTCTGCATAGCAGCCTGTTACGAGAACGCAGGAACGAGGCATTTTCCGCAGCAAGAGCCGAATAAGACGGCGAGCCTTTTGCTCCGCCTTTCCTGTTACAGTACAAGTATTTATGATGGAAAGAAATACATTATCAGGAACTGGTGCAGCCGCCGTCATGGATTCCATGTCCACCACAAAGCCTGCATCTGCAAAAAAACGTGCGGCTGATTCAGATTCAATCTGATTCAGCCTGCAACCGAGGGTTTCAAAATGAACGATATATTCTGGCACAAGAAAAGCCTTTTTAGTAAAGTATTTTACAGATGAGCTTGGGCTCTTTCCCGCCCACGAGCAGCATCTGTTTGACCTGCATTCAAAGAAAGGGATTTTTCGTAGGCTGCTACAGCTGTACGATAACTTCCAGCCATTTCCCGAGCATACCCCAGACGCATCCACCAGTAGTCCAACAAGGGCTCCAATCGAACTGCCATGGTAAGAGAAATATCTGCATGCTGGTATTTTCCCTGACGGATGTAAATCTCACCCATAAAATAATAGGCATTTCCTACCCGTCCCCCCATATTGGGAACATAGGAAATATATTGCTCAAAAAGATCCAGAGCCTCGCGATTTTTTCCCAAATAAAACTTAGCCTCACCCAAAATCTCAATAAGACGATGGTCGTAGGCATTTACCCGCAAACCGGCATTAGCCCATTGTTCAGCCTCTGCATATTGACGATTTTTTACCAAGGCCCAACACATAACAACGTAGGAATCAAGATTATTGGGATTTGCCACCAATTCCTGCTGACAGGCAGCAATAGCTTGGGCATATTGACCATTATAATAAAGCTGAAGTGCATCCACCTTTTGCTGTGTAGTATTCTGCTGGGCAAAAACAAAACTTCCAGCTAACAAAGCTACTATTGCAAAAAAAGCTACTTTATTGATTTTAACCATTGATTTCATCATCAGACTAACCTCTTATCGCACCATGGTACACTTTCCAGTAAAGCTACAACCTGGCTCCAAGGCAATTTCTGCAGAAAAAATATCTCCTGTTACAGAACCAGAGGTAGCCACAAAAACAATACGCTTTGCTTCGATGTTTCCCTTCACTGTCCCACGTACCAATACCCTATCTGCCACAATATCAGCGTCTACCACTGCTCCCGTATCTATAACCAAGTCACTAGTGGCATCAATGCGACCAGTTACCTTTCCTTTAATCATAAATGGTTCAGCAAATTTAATCTGTCCAGAAAAGGAAATGTCAGAGGCAAGGACAGTGTCAAAATCCTCTTCCTCTAAATCCAAGATTGAAATATCTTTTGTTTCAAACATACCCTCAACTCTAATAGGAATAGGAGTTTCCGTCAAGTCGTGAAAGTGGAGAAAATCCCCTTGCCTAAATCCTCAGATGGGTCTATTCTATAAAGAGTACTAACTTTTATTCAATGTGAGGTTTGGAAGATGAATTTTGTTGAGGAAATGAAGAAAAAGGCTTGTGAATATCAGAACAGCCTTGTTCTTCCTGAAGGTGCTGAAGAACGCACTGTTATTGCTGCTGCCGCTATCGTAGCTGAAAAACTTGCAAAGGAAGTAATCCTTTTAGGTAAAGAAGCAGACATTAAGAAGACTGCTGATGGAAAGGGCGTAAGCTTGGATGGAATTACCCTGATTGATCCAGAAAATTCTCCTTGGAATGATGAATTTGCCAAGGAATACTATGAGTTGCGAAAGAACAAGGGTATGACTCCAGAGCAGGCTACCACTGACATGAAGCACTTCTTACGATTTGGTGCCATGATGGTTCGCTTGGGCAAGGCTGATGCCATGATTGCTGGTGCCCTTTCTTCCACTGCCGATGTTTTGCGTGCTGGACTTACCATCATCGGAACAGCTCCTGGCATGACAACTGCTTCATCCTGCTTTGTTATGGACACACACAATCCCAAGTGGGGTGCTAACGGCTTGATGATTTTCTCTGACTGTGCTGTTATCCCCCTTCCTTCTGCTACCCAGCTGGCTGACATTGCTGTTTCCGCTGCAGATTCTTGCCGCCAGATGATTGGTGCAGAGCCAGTTGTAGCCATGATGTCCTTCTCCACAAAGGGTTCTGGTGGTAAGGACGAAAACGTGCTTCGTGTACAGGAAGCTGTAAAGCTTGCCAAGGAAAAGGCTCCTGAATTGTTGCTGGACGGTGAATTGCAGGCTGATGCTGCACTGATTCCCGATGTAACAGAAAAGAAGGCTCCCGGTAGCCCCATCACTGGTAAGGTAAACACCCTCATCTTCCCTGACTTGGGTGCAGGAAACATTGGATACAAGCTAGTACAGCGTCTTGCTGGTGCTGACGCTTACGGTCCCTTCCTTCAGGGATTTGCTAAGCCCATCAGTGACTTGTCTAGAGGCTGCTCTGCCGACGACATCGTTGCCACCGCAGCGGTTACACTGGTTCAGGCTGGCAAAAAATAAAGCTACCAGTACTGGAAAATATTTTACAGGTAAAGCTTAGTAAAATATCCTAGCCAGCCAAACTGAAAGCTTCTGTAAGCCATCTTGATTGAAATGCACCCCTAAAGTTGGACATATCACAAAAGTTCAATTTTAGGAGGTGCATTTTTTGTGGCCAAAAAACTTGCCAGAAAGACTTATTCCAGCTCTGCCATGATTGCAAGGCCTGCTGAACAACCGATTCTGTTGGCTCCTGCTTCCACCATGGCAAGGGCATCCTTAGCAGTGCGGATTCCACCTGCAGCCTTTACCCCAATGTCTGGTCCCACGGTTTTCCGCATCAGAGAAACAGCTTCTACAGTGGCGCCACTATCACCAAAACCAGTGGAGGTTTTTACAAAGTGAGCTCCAGAGCGAACTGCAGCCTTACAACAGGCCACAATCTCATCCTCAGTCAGATAGCATACCTCAAGAATTACCTTTACAATGGCAGGTTTACTGGCAGCTACCACACCGGCAATGTCAGCCTCCACATCATCAAAGCGGCCTTCCTTGGCAGCTCCAATATCAATCACCATGTCCACCTCTGTAGCACCTTCCTTCACTGTCCATGCAGCTTCCTGAGCTTTTACCTCATGGCTGGTGGCTCCTAAGGGAAAGCCCACCACTGTACACACCTCCACAGAAGAGCCTTTTAAAAGCTTGGCTGCAAGGGGTACATGAACTGGATTTACACAAACTGAAGCAAAGTTATTGGCCAAAGCTTCTGCACAAAGCTTTTCTACATCCTGCCTTTTTGCCACAGCCTTCAAAATTGTATGGTCAATCATAGCTGCCATTTGTTTTTTATTCATGGTATTCCTCCTAAGACTATAGCCGTCTCAACAAAAAATCACTATATTATACACCATGAAAAGAAATATATCACCATGGAACCTGAAAAAGGTTACCACCTTGAAAAAGCTTGCTAGCACAGGCATCCTATTCACCTTGTTTTGTCTGCTCCTTCTTTCTGGCTGCACCAAAAAAGATGCTGCCTCACAAAAAAATGATGCAACGGCAGAAACCCAAATCACAGCTAGTTTTTATCCCCTGTACGTCATGCTCATGAACATTACGGAAAACGTGCCAGGAATCAAACTCAACCTCATGGCACCAGCAGATACTGGTTGCCTCCACCACTATCACCTGTCTCCTGCCGATATGAAGCTAATTCAAGACACAGATATCATGGTAGTAAACGGAGCCCACATGGAAGAGTTCATGGACAAGATTCTTGATACCTTGGATCCTAGCTCCATCGTGACCGCCACAGGAGATTGGCCCTTGGTAGATGAAAATCCCCACGTCTGGGTGTCTCCTGCAGGTGCCATCCATCAGGTGGAGCAAATTACCGCTGGTCTTTGTACCCTGGATGCAGCAAACAGCCAGCTTTATCAGCAGAATGCCGCCAGCTACATTGCCAAGCTGCAGGATTTACAAAGCACTATGCACTCCACCCTCCAGCCCTTTGCAGGAGCCTCCCTCATCACCTTCCACGAAGCCTTTCCCTACTTGGCCCAGGAGTTTAACTTTAGCCTTGAGGGAAGCATTGAACGGGAGCCAGACAGTGAGCCTACCGCCAAGGAATTGGTAGAAACTATCAACCTAATTAAAGAGGTTCAAACGAAGGGGGGAAAGCTTGCTCTTTTTGCTGAGCTGAATTATGCATCTTCTGCAGCAGAGGTGATTGCAAAAGAAACAGGCCTTAAGGTACATCAGTTAGACCCAGCTGTTACTGGAATTCTTGACAAGGATGCCTATCTGCGTGCCATGGAATATAATACTCAAATCTTACAGGAAGCTCTTAACCAGTAGCCTTACCCTTTGTATGATTTTTGTTTAAAAATATTTATCGAGAGAATTATATTTAAACAAGGTTTAAGTTTGTTTTAAACCTTGTATTTTGTCTACCATTGTGGTATAGTAAAGGTATACTACTTTATAAGAGGTGTTAGAATGGCCCATAAGATTGATGCTAGCGGATGCGTAAACTGCGGTGCATGTGAACCCGAATGTCCAGTTGGAGCAATCAGCGAAGGCGATGGCGTTCGCGTTATTGATGCAGGAACTTGTATTGACTGCGGTGCATGTGCAGGTGTTTGCCCCACAGATGTAATCAGCCAGGAATAAACGTCTTTTACGTTTTGTAAAACAGGTTCGGCTGGAGGGTGTAACTTTCCACTGAACCTGTTTTTTTCTTAGCAAAGAGAAAATGATACATAAAATTATTAATGGTTACGGAAAACTTTTTTTATCTTTTGTAAAAATTTTAGCTTTAGTTGGTCTTTGTGCCATTTTTGCCTTCGTCTTAGTTTTACCACTCTGGAAATTTGCCACTATTGCACCGGATATGTATAGCACCGTGATTATTCTTCTCTTTGCTGCAGGACTTGTCTTCTTTGCGGGCAGGAGTCTAAAAGAATTTTTGAATGGGGGCTTTCCCACACCTGAAGAACGAAGGAAACGTATAAAACAGCTTCTTAATCGCGTGGGAAGAATATTCGTAATTCTCATAGGTTTATTTGGAATTATCACTTGTATATTGAATGAATCAGTAGTTGTCCTCTGGATTGTGTTGCTACTGACAATCATTTTATATGGAGTTTTGGCATTTGGAACAAAAAAAGAGAAAAAATAATAATTATTTCCTCAGTTTTATTTTCCTCCTACTAACCTGTATTGGTTCTGTGCCTGTGCTTGCTCAGGTTTCCTCTGCGGAATTTTTTTCTGAACCTATGGCAGAATATGCCACTATGAGTCAGTCTCACCAGAATATGGTGGAAACGGCTCTCCTACCAATAATTACTAGTCTCTCCTCTCGCAACAAGGAATTTGCTCAGTACATGCAGAATGTGGAAAAATCCTATCAGAACATTAGTGCTGGTAGAAATTTCCAACCTAGTTTTTATCTTTACACTGTTACAGCAGAGGATACCTCCTTACCAGTACGAAATCTTGTAAGCTTGGCGGCACGTTGTAGCATTCCCTACGGAGAAATTGCCTTACTAAACGATTTAACCTCCGCCGAAGAAGATTTAACAGGAAAGACCTTGATTTTGCCTGATGCTCCAGGCCTGTTCGTACCTTTAAATCCTACAACTTCCATTGGAACCTTGGTAAAGAAGCGTCTTTCAAATCCTGACTTAGGCAATGAATTTACTATCAATGGAAAAAACTACCAATACTTTGCTCAGGAGCGACTTACGCCCACAGAATTAGCCTTTTTCTTGGACACCAACTTGAGAATGCCCCTAGACAATAGTGTTTTGACTTCGGGATTTGGAAATCGAGTAAGTCCTATCACTGGGCTGAATCATCAGCATAAGGGAATCGACTTGGCAGCTCCAGAAGGAACAAAGGTGTATGCCTGTAAGAGTGGAAAGGTTGCCATTGCCAGCTATGACGCCACCTACGGAAATTATATTATACTAGATCATGAAAACAAAACCCAAAGCGTCTATGCCCACCTTTCTGCCATGTTAGTAACAACAGGGGAGGAAATCTCTCGAGGAACAGTTATTGGAAAGGTTGGTAGTACTGGTGCTTCCACTGGTCCCCATCTTCACTTTGAAATTCGTGTTAACGGTGCAGCTCAAGATCCCCGCAGGCTGCTACCAGCTATTTGAGGTTTAAATGAAAAAGAATGTATTATTTTTTACAGTATTCTTTCTCTTGAACATAGTAGCTACGGGGGAAACCTTTAGAATCCATAAAACTGTAATGGTAGAAATGCCAGAAACAGGAAATGTGGTTGTTCAGGCAGGAATTAACGATGCTTTGGCTATTACCCTTCCAGAGGATACCACCTTTTTTCAAGGAGTTGAACTAGATATAAAGATTCCAGAGGTGCTTTCCCGTTATTATGGTTCTGTGGCCTATTCCTTGTACACAGGGCTCACCCCCATGCCCACTGCCACTACTATAAATTACACTGGAACAAGAGAAATGATAGACACAATTCCAGGACGACTCAGCTTGAATCTCATTATCCCTTTGGTAGAGCCTAATACTATAAAAGAAACGCCCTACAATACCGTCCTGCCAGTTGTATACAATCTGAATTCAGCAGTATTGTTTTTTCGATTCCAGCTCGTTATGAAGGGAATTCCCGAAGATTACGAAAAGGAACCCTTTGTGGTAACGGTAAAGCCTGTTTACATTGATAAGGGGCGAATGAAACTAGATGTAACCTATCCTCAGAATGAAAACGGTGAAAACTTAGAATTTCCTTATACCGTATTCATTGATGAGGAATTAGCAGTATTAGAGGATCAAAAAACAATTCTCAACGCAGGAACCCACTATATTTCCATGGTATCTGATCACTATCGTAATGAAACACGAACCTTTTCTATTGAACCAGGAAAAACTACAAAGGTAGAGGTGGAGCTACGAGATATTGCCCCTACACTACAGTTTATTGCACCTGATAATGCCAAGATTTTCCTTGATGAAATTGAAATTCCTTATACAAAGGATGCCTTTGTAATTTCCCAGGGAGAACATCGAATTCGTTTCATTGTAGGAGATTACGAAACGGTACAAACCATTCAGGCAGTGAATGGAAGATCCTACGTGGTAAACCTCTCTTTAGATGTTGAGGTTACAGAAACTCTTTAATTTCTAGTAAAGATTTTTGAGTTTACACCCGATAATCTAGTATCGGATGTGCAGATCCCCTCCCACCCATTGCACATCCGAATGCCTGATGGCATGGCCGGCAATAGCCGGTCTTTTTTTTTATATACCTAAAAAATAACTAAAATAAGATTATGCCAAATGATTAAGGGATTCCTGCAATAATCCTAAAAAACGGGCTTTTAGCAGAGAAAAATCTACAGAAGAAATTCTACAAGAAGAAAGATGTTCCCCGAGAAGAGAACAGTCATCGTGAATAAGTTTTTTTTCTCCCCCAGTAGACTGTTGAACAAAGAAGAAAGACTGCACCTGCTGATCAAAGTACTCAGCTGCAGCTTCCAACATGTCTTGAATTTCTCTGGGAGATAGAGGAAGCTTTGTTCCAATGAGCTTATTCTCTAATTCACGACTCCGTAATCGAATTGCTCCACAGAAAGCAATTCTCAGGTTCATGAGGGTTTCCTTTTGGATACTTGCTAAAAAAGCATAAGAAGCACAATTTTCATTTAATGTCCATGAAGGGCCGATACGTCGGAACACAGACAATTCCCAATCATCTAGAGGAACACGTACCTTGGTAAGCACACTTCCCGCAGGAACTAGATTGCCAGTTTCAAAGGTAGAAAACTGGGTCATAGGTAGGGAAAGAATCTCTGAATTAATCCGAAACTCCAGCTTTGCATCCATAGCCAGTAACGGGGCAAAAAGTGTTCCACAAAGGGGCTCAATACAAATATTTCCTCCCAAAGTAGCTATATTTCGCACCAGTGGTGTAGCAATAGAACTGAGGGCCTGAAAAAAAACGGGAGGAATATGCTTTTCTCCTAGCTCCATAATAGAAGCAAGGGTAACACCGGAACCGATTTCGATATATCGTTCCCGTTTTTCGATGAGATTAAACTCCTTAATGTTTCTGATAATCATAGAAACAGGAGGCAACTCCTTAAGATAGGTACAACCGCCACAAATCTTTAGATTTGATCTATTTCTCAGCTGATAAAGCACCTCATCAAGACTGGTTCCAAAATAAACGTCTTTAGTTCTTTCTTTTTCGTCCATTTTTATTAGTCCTGTTTAATTTCTTTTCTTTTTCCTGTCGCTTATGGGCATAGCTTTGGAAAGCAGCTACAGCGTAAACAATAGCCTGTATCAAACCATCTTGCTCCGTACAGCTACAATCAAAATGGCGTACCATATCGTAAATCAGCTGATGAGAAGGTCGTTGGTGGGTTGAAATAAGACTATAGGTTCCAAGAATTTTTCCTGCATTACAAAAGCCACAAAGCTTGATTCCAGCCTTTTCAAAGGATTCTATAATCAGCTCATATTCCTTTGTTTTGGAAAACTGCTCCATAGTTACAATAGAGGCATCACGAGTAGCCACAAAGGGAATAATACAGGTGGGAATAGCCTTACCGTCCATCAAGACAGTACAAGAACCACAGCGTCCTTGAGAACATCCGAGCTTTGCAGAAATAAAGCCCTCTCGGCGTAAAACATCTAAAAGGGTCATGGAGGGATGAGCCTCCAACACCATCATTTCTCCGTTTATGGTAATAGGTATTTTCATTCTGATACCTCCTGCAGCTCCCCTCCTCCTCTAGCCACTCCAGACTGTTTCGTTTCTACTGACTGACTCTTTGGCTGGGCTGAAAAGGCTTTGTAGACATAGTCACTTTGAAGGGGAATGCTTGAAATTGCCTTATTGCAGGCTTGAGAAATAGCAGAAGATATAGCAGAAGGCAACAAAGAATATACCAAGGTTCCCAGCTGCTTTGGCTCCTTACTTCCAGGAAGTAACTCCACAAAAATATCCATTACTTCCATTTCTTCCCAAGTTACCAATTCCTGTATGCTTTCACGTACAGCAGCCTTAATGGTGGCCACAGCCCGCTCAGGAGATAGAATTTCACCACCTTCCACTGCAATCCAGATACCACGAATCAGGGTTCGATAGGTAAAGAGATCCAGCTCCACTTCCACCACAGCAGCACCAGTAGCAGTGGAAAAAAAGGGAGAGCCAGAAAAATTCTCTGAATCCCATTGCTTCTTTTGTGTACTGGTAAGCCCCCGTGACACATGAATAGGCAAAGGCTGCTGAAATCGTTTTTTTTGGATTGCTGTACAAGCCTTTCGTAACAGCTGAGTCATAAGGCCCACATTTCCAAAGAATCCAGCAGGATACAGAGGTTCTGTATCTACAGAAAAGTTTCCGTCAATGCGGATATTTTTTTCCTCCACATCTAGCTCTTTAGATACAATCTTTATCCATACCCGTTGTACCCAGGAGGAAGGAGGATATGAGTGAATTACCACCGTTCCATCCTTTTCTAGGGTCAGCCCCATGGTAAGATCTTGAATATAGCGAATTGCACCTAAAAAGCCGCTTCCTTCAAAACCACAGGAAACACCTATACCACGAATAGGCACGGGACTGGTCAGCTTTTTTTCATAAGAATCCTTTTGAGAAAGATTATATGACCAATATTTTCTTTGGAAGCTGCTTTTGTCCACCACAGCTCGCAGTACCCGTTCCAAATAAGTAAAATTGAACTTAAAAGGCTTGATAGGCTGGCTTTCATGGTTCAAAAGGCGAACTTCATGGGGCATTTTTCCAACCTTGTGAGCAATTTCAGACAAATGTGATTCCAAAGCAAAGAAAATCTGACTGTCCATCCGCTGCAGGGTTAAAGCCGTAGGAGGAGTTTGAGACTGAATAGCATAAGCTTCTATTTTGTAAACAGCAGGATTATAGACTCCAACTGCAGCCACAATCAATCTGTTCATCAGCTCCTGGATAAAGGGGTTGTAGATTCCTGTATCCAAAACAATGGACACAATCATGGCCAAAATCTTTCCTTCTGGAGAAACTGAACTACGATAGCTTACCATTACTGGAGCTGGCCGCTCGTAATACAAACCTTGTTCCTCTCGAGAAAATAACATTTTTACTGGCTTACCACATAAATAAGCAGCAACAGCCATCTGAGCAGACAAAATAGCAAAATACCACTGAGATCTATTATTACCACCAGCCACAAGGGTTTTTCGTATTTCTACCTGCTCTGGAGAAATACCTAATCCTGCAGCAATGGAACGACGAACTTGACTAAACCACTGCACTGGAGCATATAAAATCAATCGGTTATCTTGGTAGAGTGCAATGCCTCCAGCAGTTTCTCCACAATGGGGACAATAGCAATTACTAGAATAGTTTCCTTCTACTTGAATGTCAGCCTCTGCAAAAAACAATTCTGCATCGCTTCCTGCTTCTACAGTCCTCTGGGAAATAATATTTTGATTTTCAATGGATTCAGAAATCCCTACTCCTTCCTCCAATCTATGGAATCGGATAATTACTTCCTTGGATAATTGAGCAACTTTCAGCTTGTCTGGACCCACCAAAATTGCTAAAGGTTCCCCTTGGTAGGAAACCTCTTCTTGGGCCAGCAAGGGAATTTCTGTTCCCAACAGGGAAATAGTTTTTGAGCCAGGGATATCCTTGGCAGTGTACAAGAAGTAATCTTCAGGAAGCTGAGGATGGGAAATAGATCTGATTTTACCTCTCGGTAAGGGACTGCGAATCAGCACACCATACACCATGTTGGGAAGACGTAAGTCAGAGAAAAAGGATGAGGCAAAATCAACTAAGTGCTTTCCAGAAGCCTTCCTTTTAGTTGCCATAATATTTCCGTCCTAAGGTTACCACTGTATCAATGACCCGTTCCACCATCTCTTGGCTCATACCTGGCCAAAATGGAAGAGAAAAGCTTGTTTCAAAGCGTTTTTGGGCATTAGGATAATCCTCTGAATGTAAATCAAACCGATTACGAAGATAGGAGAGACGGAAATGAGGAATAAAATGCATGGAGATTCCCAATCCTGCTTCCTGGAGCTTTTGAGTGAACTCATTGCGAGTAAGCTTTAATTTTTCTGGCACTACTCGAAGAATATATAAATGCCAAGCATTACCATCTCCGTCGGGAGGTAATTGAAGAAAGTCACAATCTGCAAAGGCTTGATTATACTGATGAGCAATGGCTTTTCTCTGCTGGAAAAGTACATCAGCTTTCTGCAACTGCACCCGTCCCATGGCGGCCAATACATCTGGTAAATTAAACTTATAGCCAGGAGCTACCACATCATATTCCCAAGATGCCTTTTCTGAGGTGTAACGGTTCCAAACTGGTCGGTCTATACCGTGCATTCTCATGGTAGACATAAACTTGTAATACTCAGGATTTTTTGTGCAAACCATGCCACCTTCCGCCGTGGTAATGGTTTTTGTGGCATAGAAGGAATATACGCCAATGTCACCTAAGGTTCCAGCATAGCCATTTTTTGTCTTTGAAGGAAAGGCGTGGGCTGCATCCTCCACCACTGGCACTCCGTATTTTGCTGCAACGGCACAAATCTCTTCCATGTTGCAGGGAAGACCTGCAATATGCACTGGAACCACCGCCCGAATATCCTTGTCTTGGGTAAGCTTTTGCTCCACCTGAACTGGATCTATGTTGTAGCCATCAGCTTCTACATCAGCATACACCACTCCACCACCAAGGTGGCAGGCAGCAGTGGCGGTGGACACAAAGGTATAGGGGGTTGTAAGGATTTTTCCTGGTGTGGAAAATTGTTTTCCTAAATGGCCAGTACCATCTATAAGCGCGTCATCCCCTACACCACAGGCATGATAGGCCAGCTGCAAGCCACTAGTAGCACTATTCACCGCCAGAGCCTTAATTTCATGAGGAGTCTGTCCTCCTTGAAAATCACTAACATAATGAGCAAATTCCTGTTCAAAGGCTAAGGCTTCTTTGGCAGTGGTGAGCCATCCAGAATCCATTACACGAAGTACTGCAGCCTTTTCTTCCTCCCCAATGGCAGGTACAGAAAAGGGAATAAAATCGAGGGACTGCTGCCCATCAACGACCTTGCTCATCGTAAAACTCCTTTAACGAAGGAACTGCATCACAAAGAGTCTGTACAAGATACTCTGAGTTTCGATACAATTCTGCCTTGGCGGGATTAAAAATACATGTTGGAGCTAATTTATCCAACAATGTCTGCAAGCTTTCTCCCATGGAAGTGCTACGTAAACGTAAAATTTTAGGATATTCCGTTGGAGTAGGATCCTCCTCATCCAACCACAAAGGCTCGTCCAGTCGCTCCCCCTTTCGTAGCCCAGTCAAGATAATATCTACATCCTTGTAGGGCTCATAGCCAGAAAAGCGAATCACCTGTTCAGCTAACTCAAGAATTTTTATTGGCTCACCCATATCTAAAAGATAGGTGGAACCATTTTGTCCCACGCCACCAGTTTCTAGCACCAAGGAACAGGCCTCTGGAATGGTCATAAAAAAGCGCTTCATCTCAGGATGGGTTACAGTAAGAGGCAAGCCTGCTTTCAGCTGGTCCATAAACACTGGTAGCACAGAGCCCCGTGAACCAAGCACATTGCCAAAGCGAACAAACATAAAGGAATCCTGTACCCGAGCCTTACTGGCAGCATCCAACACAAGCTTCTCGCAAAGCATCTTTGACACACCATACACGGAAACAGGAGATACAGCTTTATCGGTGGAAATAAGCACAAAACGATGGACTCCATTTTCCAAGGCTGCATCTAGTAAATTCTTTGTTCCAAAAACATTATTTTCTATAACTGCTACAGGATTTTCCTCCATCAAGGGAACATGCTTGTAGGCAGCACAATGAAAAATCACATCACACCGTAGCTTAGAAACAATGTGGCGAGTATATTCTCTATCCTTCAAGTCTCCAATAATAGGAATGATGGTAGCCTTTTCCCCCACTCCCTCTCGCTGCAAGGTTCTCAGCTCACGATCAATCAAGTAGATGGAATTTTCTCCGTGGCCCAAAAGGTACAGCCGCTGCGCACCTCCAGACAAAAGCTGGCGGGCTAACTCAGAGCCAATGGAACCACCTGCACCAGTAATCAGTACTCGCCGTCCACGCAGGTAAGCAAGACTCTTTTTTAAAGGAATCGTTACCGGGGTACGACCAAGAATATCTAAGGGATCAATTTCTCTCGTTTGAATAAAATGAGCACTTCCGTCTACAATCTGGGAGATGGCAGGGAGAATCTTAATGCGACTAAAACCTCGTTTTCGAAGACAATCATACACTGTTCTGATTCTGTCATTTGGAGTACTGGGCATGGCAATAATAGCCTCATCACCATCTTCAAATCCTAAAATAGGAATGGTTTTGTCGATGGGCCCCAATACAGGAATTCCATCAATCTCTGAACCGATTATATTGGCATCATCGTCAAGAAAGGCCACCACACGACCAAAAATTTTTTTGCGACCAATTTCCTCGGCAATCATTTGGCCCGCAAAGCCAGCCCCAATGATGTATAATTTCTTTCCAGTCTGCCCAATCACAACTACCTCCCACAGACACACATTTTTACTTAGTTCGGAAGAGGCTCTTTTGAAGGAGTATCTTCCGAAGATATACTCCGAAATAAGGGGATACAGTTTCTAAATACACTTACTCAACTCATAAATAATGCATCTTATAAAATTCATATAGCGAAACTATAGCACACAAAACCCATTTCTTCAACGAAAAGTCATTGAAATGGAGGGAAAATCGTAATGACTTTTACAACTAATTCTAATCCCTAAAAAAAAAAAAGTCGATATATAAAAAGGTATCCTTTAAAAATGTAAGGTATACTAATTAAAACTCCTTTTTTCAAAAGCTAATAGGATTTCATAGGGAAAAGGAGTATTCTGACGACACATTTTGTTGTCTGGGGGTGGGAATGAATAAAAAAAAGCCGCTTATATGGGGGATTTTTCTCCTTTTTAGTCTTGTTGCTTTGCCTTTAGGTGCAACTACGATTTCTGTTCAGATTGTACAAATGGATGAAGCCCATGGAGATGTAACTGATTCCTCATTGCTGATAGAAGAAAGCATTATGGATTTTATGTTTTCACAAGGTTACATTGTATCTAATTCACCTGTTATCTATAATAAGGAAAAGGCACAAAACGGTATGATTATCTCCTTGGAGGATGCAATTAACGGCAGTGCTGATTACCTTGCATACATTACCGTTTATTTTGACCGAAAAAAATCTACTGCAGCAGAGGCTAATCTTCTTTCTAACATTGAACTAGCCCAATGGAGCTTGGTAAAAGTTCGGGACAGACAGCAGATTGATGCAGGAACAGAAAAACCTGGTCAGCTAGTACAAATAGATAACTCTGAAAGAGGGATTAGTACCTTTGGCCAGCAATTGGCAAAGGTTATTAATACTGCACTACGGAAGAAAAACTAAGAAAAAGAAGGATAGATTATGAGACGGTTTATTTTTTCACTGCTAATTATTTCATTAACTGTAAGCCTTACCTTTGCCACCTCTAAACCTTCCTTAGATGGACGGGCAGTAGTTGCTGAAGAAGGTGTTCTCCCTGCAGGATTGTTTGCAAAGACAGTTGGATATCTTCCTGGAGACAGCGTAAGTGTTACCAATCCTGCCACAGGAATCACCATTAATGTGTTGATTCTCGGTTCCATTGACCCCTCTGCTGGTGTTGCCATTCTTCTTTCTCCAGAAGCTGCAGACAAGCTTTTTATTACACCTGATTCAAATACCCAGGTAAAGATTACCAAACGAACTGGAATGCTAGACGAAGCAGGTTCTGGTACTGGTACATTGGTATCAGATACCCCCAGCGATACCCTTTTACCTAACCAAGTAAAAGATGATTTAGATTCAAAGTTAAGCTCTTTAGATGAAACTCTGGGAACTGCCAGTACAACAGAAGACATGGCAGAAGATACAACAGAGGCTTCCTTGCCAGAAACCACAGAAGAAACAGAAGCCCTTGCTATAACAACTCCCGAAGCTTCTTCAGAGATTATTCCAGAGGAAGATGTTGCAATTCCAGAAGAAATAGCTCCATTACCTACAGAAACCACAGCCCCTGAAGCTGAGGCTCAAGATGAAGTTTCAGACTATAACGTTACCGCTGTGGAAGAAGTACCAATGAATCACGTACTGGCAGAGCATGATCCTGTTTATATTGTGGAATCTTTAAGTGAGGATCCCTTCACAGGATTTGAAACTGAACCAGAGTTGGCAGAAGTTTCCACAGAGGAAGAGCCAGCTGAAGAAATTACAGAAGCAGATGCTAGTGAAGAAGCTGAAGAAATTGCAGAAGAAATTGTTTTGATTCCTGCTGAACCAGAAATGGAAGCTTCAGAAGAGTGGCCATATACAGAAGATACCTCCTTGGCAGACGAATATTTGGCAGCAGATGATTCTTCCTTAGTAGATCCCTTTGCTCCCATTATTCTGGTTCCAGCGGAGGAAAATCCACCTGCAGATGAAAATCCACCAGAGGAAACTACACCTGTCGAGGAAGCAGTTTCTACCTTTGTTCCAGTACCTGTAGAAAATAAGGTGGTAGAGAATGTAACTCCTTCCAGTATCACAACAAATCAGAAGGGTATGGTAAAATCCCTTTCTGAGCTGGAATCTGGCAAGTATTATGTACAGGTGGCTACCTTTGCAGAGCAGGAAAACATCGACCGACTTTTGAAGGAATATGGTAGTAAATACCCCTTCGTAATGGTTCCCCTGAAAAGTGGCAAGGCTATGCAGATGATGGTAGGACCTTTAAATGTTGATGAATATGGAGCCGTTTTAGCTCGATTCAAAAATCTTGGATTCAAAGATTCCTTTTTAAGAAAGATAAGATAATAGTTACCCAGTGGTCAGTGAAAACTGACCACTTTTTTTAAAGTAAAAAAAACGACTCGATATACATCGAGTCGTTTTGAAACAAGACAGGTATCAAAACCGACTTAGAAAATTGTTCCAGATGGGATTACAGCATTCTTTCGGATAATGATGATTCCATTAGAAGTAAAGAATTCTCCATGTTCTCCGTCTTCATAAACCTTGCCACTTACACCAATCTGACAATCATCACCAATGCGAGCATTCTTGTCTATGATTGTATTAGCAATCTTACAGTTGCGTCCAATTCCCAAGTGAGGAATACCTTTTTCTACAGTAAGCTTTCTTTGTTCCTCATTTTCGTAGCTGTCGGCACCCATACAGATAACACCGTTCAGCTCTGTACCACCTTCAATAATGGTTCGTACACCGATAATGGAATCATTAATAACTGCATCAGTAATAACACATCCTTCAGTTGCTAAAGAACGATTCATTTCTGCTCTGTTCAGCTTGGAAGGTGGCAGGTTGCGAGGATGGGTATAAATTGGCTGGTCTTCATCGTAGAAATTGAACTTGGGATTAATACGAGTAAGATCTAGGTTTGCCTCATAGAAGCTACGAATAGTTCCAATGTCTTCCCAATAACCATTGTAAATATAGGACTGTACCTTTGACTTCTTAATTGCCATAGGAATAATTTCTTTACCAAAGTCAGTAAAATCATTGTCCAAGGCAGCACGCATAGTTTCTGCATTGAAGATATAAATACCCATGGAAGCAAGATAATCCTTTCCTTCTGGTAGTCCGTCACGGGAATTCTCAGGAATCTTCCAGTCATCAATATTCAAATCAGGAGCAGGCTTTTCCATAAATGCAGTAATGCGCTGCTTTTTGTCAATCTTCATGATACCAAAGCCAGAAGCATCCTCACGATTTACGCAGGTAGTAGCAATGGTAATATCTGCACCAGAAGCAATATGCTTGTCCAAGAATGCCTTCAAGTCCATGCGATACAGCTGGTCTCCAGACAGGATAATATAGTGGGTGGGATTCTGAGTTTCAAAGTGAACAAAGTTCTTACGAACAGCGTCGGCAGTACCTTCATACCAACCAGAATGCTCTAAAGTCTGTTCTGCAGCCAAAATCTCAACGAAACCGTGGGTAAATCGGTCAAAATTATATGCCCTA
Organism: Treponema sp.; assembly: GCA_036300185.1. Classification (GTDB taxonomy): domain Bacteria; phylum Spirochaetota; class Spirochaetia; order Treponematales; family Treponemataceae; genus Treponema_F. The sequence goes on from JAXJGY010000049.1 coordinate 40,035, forward strand.
GAAATATGCATGTGTAGGGATGCAGAGTTAAACTGAGTCAAGATATAAATCTGACGAAACCCTGAATTGATACAATTTGAAATTGGAATATCAACAATTCTGTGTCGACCACCAAAGGGGACTGCAGGTTTAGAACGCTCTTTTGTAAGGGGATATAGACGGGTTCCCTTTCCACCACCAAGAATAATTGATAAGACCTTTGCCATATTACCTCCGAAATTTCTTACAGCACACAAGAACTTCCTCTCCATGATTCTCGTGTTATTATTTTAGTATAAACTGCTTAAGCTGAAAATGCAATTAAAATTTATCAATAAAAAACCTCCAAAACCATAAGGATTTGGAGGTTGAAAAATTATGCAGGACGACCTTCTGGCAAGGGTTTTATCTCTTTATTGTAGGTTCGTCGAATGAAAATGGTACACAGGATAACAGCAGCCACATCAGCCAGAGGAAAGGCCCACCAAACCAGGTGGAGATTTCCTGTTCTTGCCATAAGCCATGCTACTGGAAGTAAAACCGTTAATTGGCGTACCAAGGAAACATTCATACTCAAAATACCCTTGCCCAAAGACTGGAATACAGAACCACAGACGATACCATAACCTGCCATCAAAAAGCTGATACTGATAATCCGCAGGGCAGGCACACCGATTTCAATCATTTCTGGAGAAGCCTTAAAGAAGGACAACAGGGTAACGGGGAATATCTGGAAGACGGCAAAGCCCACCGTCATGATGATTGTGGCATAGATGATACACAAAATAATAGTTTTTTTGATACGGAGTCTGTTTTGGGCGCCATAGTTATAGGAAACAATGGGAATCATTCCGTTGTTAAGACCAAACACAGGCATGAAAACAAAGCTATTAAGCTTGATGTACACACCAAAAACAGCAGTGGCAGTGGAGGTAAAGGCCATGAGAATCTTGTTCATTCCAAAGGTCATGATAGAAACAATGGATGCCATAATAATGGAGGGAATTCCAATGGCATAAATAGCACGGATTGTTTGCAGGTGGGGACGGAAATGCTTTACATCAAGCTGAACCTCGTGGTTTCTTGTTACGTTAAAGAAAATAGACAAGAACATACCTGCAATTTGCCCAATAACAGTAGCCCAGGCTGCTCCCGCCACACCCAGAGCAGGAAAACCAAGAAGACCAAAAATCATAATGGGATCAAGGATAATGTTGATGACAGCACCAGCACCCTGGGTAAACATAGTATAGACGGTTTTTCCCGTAGCCTGCAGAATTCTGTCGTTGGTAATCTGCATAAAAAGACCAAAGCACATGATGGAGCAGATTTTTAAGTAATCGCAGCCATACTGAATGATTTCTGGGTCGGAAGTTTGGCTCTGGAAAAATAAAGGAGTAAAGAACAAGCCAAAAATAATAAATATCAGGCTACTGCAAGCAGACAAGAACAAACCGTTGGAAGCAACCTTACCAACCGCCTTAAAATCCTTTCGTCCCAAATTCATGGACAACAGGGCATTGATACCAACACCAGTACCAGTAGAAATGGCAATCATAAGATTTTGAATGGGAAAGGAAAGAGATACAGCGGTAAGAGCCTTTTCTCCAATTCTCGCTACGAAGATACTGTCCACCACATTGTACAGGGCTGTTACCAGCATTGAAACAATCATGGGTAGGGACATGGTGATTATCAATCGATTTACAGGCATAACACCCATTTTATTTTCTTGTTGCATTTCTTACTCCGAATCAAGAGGAATGTAAATTTTTCTCAAATAATACATTAAAACGTAAAAAAAAGCAAATATAGCAAGTATAAGAGAATAAATAAAACTCAATAAACGTCACAGGACGAAAGCTAGATTTTATCCACTGTGAGAGATTGGTTTGTAGTAAAGCTTTTTCCTGGTGACAGAGACACTAATGCAGGCTTTTCTTCCCACAGGTGTTTTGTATCTGCACAATCAGGCAAACCATACCAGGGTTCAATACACACAAAGGGATGCTGGTTAGAAGGACTTTGCCACAACACCAGATAAGGATAGTCTGTAGTATTCACCTTCACCACTTCACCAGTGACTGTATTTTCCAAAGCTACCCAACGTGAGGTAAAATTGGTGAGAATGTGACCGCTGGCAAAAAATCCATCCTGGAGTTTTATCTGCCCAGATTTGATGTAGGGATAGGGAATTGTTTGTGGCACAAAGCTTTTTTTGTGAGACTGGCCATTTCCGTCAACCTGCCAGGCACCTAGGGGAAATCCATCGTCGGAAACTTGAACAAAATCAGGAACCTCCTGCTGTTCAAAGTGAATTGCAAAATCATCCTTTGAGGAACCAGCCCAGGGATACACCAATCCAGTGTGGCTTCCGATGCTGAAGGATAGCTCCTCCTGCCCAGAATTGGTAACTGTGGTACAAAATACCAAGGTAGAACCTTCCAAACGATATTCTGTTTCTAGCACAAAGGGCCAGGGAAAAAGCTTGCGAGTATATTCACTGTCAGTAAGCCGCCACAAAACCCTGGTGCCAGAGGATTCCACCAACTCATGCTCCAAGTCGCGAGCAAAACCATGGTTTGTTAAAGGATATTCTTTTTCTTGCCAAAGATAATAGCCATCCTTAAGGCGGCTCACAATGGGAAAGAGAATGGGGGCACGGAATTTCCATACTTGGGGATTACCATTCCAAATATACTCTACATCAGTGGAAAGATTCTTAAAAGAAAGAAGTTGGGCACCACTACTTGAAATACATGCTTGAAAGCTATTGTTACTAAGGATAATTTCCATAGAACTAGTTTACAGGAATTGGCAAATCAGAACAACTATTTAAAATAAAAAAAGCTGGCAACTACCTACTTTCCCGCGAATGCAGTATCATCGGCGTTGGAGGGCTTGACTTCCGTGTTCGGGATGGGAACGGGTATTGCACCTCTACCATGGTCACCAGCAATGATTAGATAATAGC
>JAXJGY010000050.1:0-22650 GCA_036300185.1 Treponema sp.
GAGATGAAGCCTGCCACAAGCGGAGGGTGTTTACGGTTTTTGTGTCGTATCCAATAATGGGCATATCGAAGGGGGTTGCAGTAACAACCTCTCCACCATCGATGGCAAAGTGCTCACGGCCAGTGTCGTCACGACGAACGGAAATATGTCCACCAAATACAACGGAAACAGCCAAGTCACTGCGCTTGATTTCCCATGGGTCACGATATTTCAGCCAGCAGTCTGGATATTCCACCTGATAGCCGTTTTCAATATGCTGCTCGAACATTCCGTATTCGTAGCGGATTCCGTATCCATGACCAGGATAGTCTAAAGTAGCCAATGAATCCAAGAAACAGGCTGCAAGTCGTCCAAGACCACCATTTCCCAATCCTGCATCAGGCTCCTCATCCTCTAGAATGTTGTAGTCAATGTCCAAATCCTTTAGTACTTCTACAACTGCATCCTTTATGCCTGTGTTGATAAGATTGTTGCCCAGAGCTCGTCCCATGAGGAATTCTGCTGAAAGGTAGTAAACCTGTCGAGTGGGCTTGTGGGTGTATTGGCGTCGTGTCTCCATCCAGTTGGGCATGATTACATCCAATGCTGTGGCGGAAACTGCGTCAAACAAATCATGTTTGCTAGTCTGCGTACTGTCCTTACCGTACTGTCGTTTCAGTCTGCGAGTAAGGGCGTCCTTGAATTGTTCCTTGTCGAAAGTCATCATTGTTCCTTCTGTACTTATTTTCTGGATGCAGTTACACATCTCCAGAACATTCAAATGATAATCCCAACTCTGGAATATGTCAAGGTAAAGGGATTTAGTGAGAGGGAAGGATGATTTTATTGTATAAATATAGTACTATATTACAAAAGGATTTAAGGGTACATGAAGTCTGTAGAAAACAATCAAATTTGCAAAACAAGTAAGTTGATAAAATGGACAGGATCCATTTTTCTGGCGTATGTTCTTCTCTGCTTGATTTCTATTCTGATGTTATTCGTCTGTATCGAGTCTCACCAGCGGGATATTGTGGATATGGCAATGTATTTACAGCCTGTGTGGATGCTGAATCCCATGGTGCTAGTGGTGTCATTTTGGGGTTTAGTAACATATTTGATAGAATGGCGGGATGTTACGAAAAGGGAATGCTTGGGGAAAAAATGGATTGCCTTTGTTCTCTATAGTTTTATTTCCGCAATCGCATGGATGGTGGCAGGTGTTTGCTTTGTGGGGCTCACTGGCGGGGTTTAGACTCAGGTGTTTTTTGCATAGGGAGATTAAGGATAGAATCCTTGGTGACAGCAAATGCTCTATTTTCATTGATGAGGTTCAGAAGATTGATGGTTTTGAGCGGGGCTGGCTTCCCTGCGTGCCACGTCACCTGTCTCATTATTCGTAACAGGCAGCAACTACAGGCTACTTTCAGGGGAGCTTGCCAGCCTGTTGATGGGGAGAACGGTGGAATTTGAGGTTCCCCCCTTTTCTCTTGCAGAAATGAGGCAGGATGGGGAGTCTATCTTCCTACCAAAATAGCTGTGGTTCGAGTAGGAAGCACGTAGGTTTTCTGTACTTCCAGGGGCTCTATCTTGTCCTCTTCTACGAAATCCTGGGGGAATTCTGCAGAGGTATCTATGAGCCCATACCATTTCTTTCCACGAGCTGGTGGCGGTAGGGTAACGGTAATATCGGTGGTACCAGAATTACACATCACAAAGAAGTCCCAGTCATCCTCTGTATCCAAGGTTTCATGCTTGTTACCACTGAGACGATAGGCCAAGAAGTGATTGGATTTTTCCCAGTCTGGCTCATGGCCGTCTGGTCCGAACCAGCTAATATCTGGCAGTGCAGATGCAGGGCCACTGTGACGCTTTCCTTCAAAGAATTCAGCACGACGGAAAACAGGGTGCTTGCGACGGAGCTTAAGGGCTTTTTGGGTGAACACAAGGATTTCCTTGTGGGTTTCTTGGCAGGTCCAGTCAAGCCAAGAAAGCTCGTTGTCCTGACAATAGGCATTGTTGTTGCCTCGCTGGCTTCTGCGGATTTCGTCTCCTGAAAGGAGCATGGGAGTTCCCTGGGAGAAGATGAGGCTGCAGAAGAAGTTTTTCATCTGCTGATTGCGGATTTTTTCAATGGCCTTATTTTGAGTTGGCCCTTCATAGCCATAGTTAAAGCTGCTATTGTTGTCGGAGCCGTCCCGATTGTTTTCACCGTTTTCCTCGTTGTGCTTTCCGTTGTAGGAAACAAGGTCGTTCATGGTAAAACCGTCGTGGCTGGTAACAAAGTTTACGGAGTGATAAGGTTTTCGCCCGTCATCACCGTAGAGGTCGGCACTTCCTCCAATACGGGTGGCACAGGAGGCAGCAAGATAATCGTCTCCACGCCAGAATCTGCGGCAGTCGTCTCGGAATCGGTCGTTCCATTCGGCCCAGCGGCCACCAGGGAAGCTTCCTACCTGATATGCTCCACCAGCATCCCAGGCTTCTGCAATAATTTTTGTGTTTCGTAAAACTGGATCTTCTGCAATTCGTTCCAGAACGGGAGGCTCGCTAATAAGATTACCGTTTTTGTCCCGCCCCAAGATGGAGGCTAAGTCAAAGCGGAAGCCGTCTACGTGCATTTCTGTTACCCAGTAGCGAAGACAGTCGATAATGAGACTGCGGACTACAGGATGGTTACAGTTGACGGTGTTTCCACAGCCAGAAAAATTCTTGTAGTATTGCTTGTGCTGATCTTCCAGAATGTAATAGATGGAATTGTCAAAACCACGGAAATTCAAGGTAAGACCATGCTCGTTTCCTTCTGCGGTGTGGTTGAATACAATGTCCAGAATGATTTCAATTCCTGCCTTGTGGAATTCTCGAACCATTTCTTTAAACTCTCGTACTGCTCCACCAGGACTGCGATCTGCTGCGTAGGAGGCTTTTGGAGCAAAGAAGGCGATGGTGCTGTAGCCCCAGTGGTTTTTCAGGCGGCCACCAGTGCGGGGATTGGTGTTGGCGTTTTCGTATTCGTCAAACTCTTGAATGGGCAGTAACTCCACGCTGGTAATTCCCAGCTCCTTCAAATAGGGAATCTTTTCTGCCATACCACGGTAGGTTCCAGGGAATTGCACCTTGGAGGTGGGACTGGCGGTAAATCCCTTGAGATGGGTTTCATAAATGATGGAGTCCTTCATGCCATAGTTCAGAGGACGGTCTCCCTGCCAGTCAAAATCGCTGTCGTCAATAACGACACATTTGGGAAAACCTCGTGCGGACCGAAGCTTTTCTAGCTCCACGTCCAGCTTGTCTACAGGGGTTCGGTAATGAGGTGGAAGGTTTGCAAAGATGGAGGTGTCAGTAAGGGCCTTTGCGTAGGGATCTAGAAGAAACTGGTTCTTGTTAAAGCGGTGGCCATTTTTGGGGTCAAAGGCTCCATCTACTCGATACAGGTAAAGGGCTCCAGGCTGAATTCCATGAAGACATACATGCCAAATATCTCCTGTTCTATTTATGACAGGATCTAATGTATAGGAAAAAATTGGGGAACTGTCGTCGGGATTTTCAAAGATATCTAGAGTTACGGAAGTAGCATTGCGGGAAAAAACACTGAAATTAACACCCGCTCGTACTGGAGTTGCACCATAAGGAATTGGTCGTCCAGGGAGTATTGAAATCTTGTTCATAGGGTAAGTATATCACAAAGGAGGGCTCAAGCCAAGGGATAAAAAAAAGTGGGGGAGAGGGTATTTTAATTGCCCCCCCCCCCCGATGTACAGTCGCCTGTACGTTGGAGAGAGTTTTTGAGTCACTAAGTAACTCATCATCAACATATCATATAATTATTCAGCTGTCAATAAAATAGATGAGGGCTACAATTTTTGCAGCAGCATAAAAACGATGGTTCCGCCAAAAATGCTTACCATGGAATTTCCCTTCCACAGATAGCTTGCCACAGTAACTAGCAGGGCAATGAGCTGGGGAAGGCCAAAGGGACGGGCAGCAAAGTCCACATCCTTGAGGCAGTAAATCAGGAGGATGGCCATAATCATAGGGGGAATGTATTTTTCGATAAATCGCAAGAGGGGAGGTGGCTCTCGCTTGGAAAACAGGGCAAAGGGAAAGAGTCTGGTGGCAAAGATTACCAGTGCTGCTACCAGGGTGGTGATAAGGGCTGCATTCAGGGAAAGTGACATGTCAGGACTCCTGGGAAGGATTTGGACTTGGACGTCGTACTAGCATGAGGATAGCAACGCCTGCTGCAAGGGAGGTTAGAAGCACATAGTCTGAAGGAACTATAAAAATAGCTCCAATGGTAACAATGAATCCAATAATGGGTGGAACTAGATCCTTGGATTTTTTTACTTGATCAATGAGTAAAACTGCAAAGAGGGCTGTTAGTGCAAAATCGACACCTGCAAAGGAAAAGGGAATGAGGGTACCTGCCACAGCCCCAATAAGGCTTCCTGCAATCCAGTACAGATGATCTAAAACAGCAATAGCTCCATAAAAGGAGCCTGGGGAAACCCCTCGTGGCAGGGGACAGCTAGTCATAAGGGCGTAGGTTTCATCGGTGAGAGCAAAGATAAGGTAGGGCTTCCACTTTCCTGTATCCTTGAAGGGCGTAATGAGAGAAAGGCCGTAGACAATGTGGCGGATATTCAACAGGAGCATGGTTACTGCAGTAACAGACAGGCTTGCCCCTGCGGCAAAAAGAGAAACGGCCATGTATTGTCCCGCTCCAGCATACATGAGGATGCTCATAACAGGAGCAAGCCACCAAGGATAACCTGCATTCACCAGCATGAGACCAAAGGGAATGCCAATGGCAAGGTAGCCAAAGAGAACGGGAGTGGTAACCTTAAAGGCTTGTACGAGACAGAATTTGTTCATGCTCCAGCCTAAAAATTTGTAGGATGTTGCAAATGGACAATAAGCTCACATACCATGTGGAGGGTAACGTCTGGCTGACTGGCAAGAAGCTTTTCTTGGTTACCATAGCCACTGGTGAGGGCACAGGTTTTTGTGCCTGCATTTTTTCCTGCTTCAATATCTGTGTGAGAATCTCCCACCATCAAGAAATTTTCTGGTGAAATGATAGGTCTTTTCATTGCCTGCTGTCGCTTGTTGATTTGCTCCATGGCCAAAAACAAACCTTCTGGGTCAGGCTTTACGTGGCTTGTTTGCTCTGGGCCAATAATTGAAACAAATTCCTTACTAATGTCCATCTTCCGCAGAATTGCATCGGTAATTTCGAAGGGCTTGTTGGAGACGATGGCAGAAGGCATTTCTTGTATGGAAAGGAGCTCCAACAAATCCTTTACACCAGGATAGAGCTCTGTTTTTTCTACAGAATGGGTACGATAATAATTCACGTACCAGCTGTAAATTTCCTCAAAGGCAGGAGCCTGGATCTCTTCTGGATTCTTTTTTGATAGCTGGATGGAAGCGGCAATGGAGCGTTTCAGTAGCTTTTCTGCACCGTTTCCCACAAAAATGATGATTTGCTCCTGTGACAAAGGCTCGAAGCCAAAATTTTCCAAGGTGGCATTTACTGCACCAGCTATATCGATAGCTGTATTTGCAATGACACCGTCAAAATCAAAAATCAGTCCGCGAATATTGTTAAAATCCATATAATCTCCTTAGTTTTATTTTCGTTCATTTTTCATTCTTCCATTATAATTAGAAGAATGTTGGCTCCGATGCAAAGATAGAGCCTTGAATTCGCCGTACCTGCTGGGCTTGACCCAAGGAAAAGGTTGCCTGTTTTTGCTCAATTTCTAGGACAATAAGGCTATCTCCTTGGATTTTTTGTATTTCTATGGGGCGACCTACCACAACTTGGGTTTCTTTGTCCTGCTGCAAATAAGTGAGCTTGAGTAAATTCCCTTGGTGGATTGCTTGGTCTGCCACGTGAACCTTCCCCACAAAATCCATTCCAGTGGCTTCATATTGTTCCATCTTTACAGATGAACCTTGGAGTTGTTCTGGAATCAGGAGAATTCTGCGATTAATGCGGAATTGTAGTCCCTCTCGCTGGTGTGGTGGAAGATCCTGTTGTTCCAGCTGTGCTTCAAGCTGCTGAAGGTGATTGTGCTGGAGCTCTTGCTGCTGTTGCCAGTTGAATGAAGCAAACTCTGAAGAATGTAAAAACTGTGAGCCAGAAAGCTCCCGCAGATTTGAGGCAAATCCCAGAAGCACCTTGTGTTGAGGAGCCTCTTTGATGGAGCCTGCGTTGTCAAAGCCTCCCTTGGAAAGAATTTCTTGGGCTTCCTGATCGCTGGTAAAATTCATCAGATAAATTCCTTCTTCCAGCTGTAAGACAATGTGCTTGGCCAAAACGGGATGCTGGGAAATATCTTTTTTTTCCTTCAAGTGCAGGATGTAGCCCTTGTACAATGTAGCTACGTTGTAGGAATGATACCAGTCCTCCAAAGAAACAGAAAGGCTTTGAGGGAGGTGGTGACGTGTGTAGCGAGAAAGAAGTTCCTGGATAGTGTTTGGGTGTAGGCCCTGATCAAAGCCATGGAGACTGGAATCCTTGGTAATTTCTAAGGTCATGGCGGTGTCAAAGCGGCTTACTCGTAGAAATTGCATGAGGGGCAGTATTTGCTCTAGACTCAATCCTGGAAGCAGGGTAGCAGTAAGGGCTGAATCCATGGTGATGTGGCCTTTTTCTGGCACTGGGGAATTTTCCTTGCTCAGCTGGGGATGATACACCGTCTGTAAGGTGTTCTTGACTCCGTAGCCAGTGCCTGTAGGACGCAAAAGCCCCAGCTTTGTGGCTGCTTCAAATAAGGTCTTGCACCACAAAAGCTCTTGCTCCTGGGATGGTGGAGGAAAAAGCTCTCCTTCTTGCTCCTGAGGCTTTGCTTCTTGAGCCTCTGCTTCGGGAGCTGATGTCTTAGAGCCTTTTTGTTCAGTTTTTTCTTGGAGTTTGTTTTCAGAAGCTTGGGAAGCTTTTACCTGACGATTTTTTTCTGCTTCTGCCATCATTCTAGCAAAGCGGCTACTGGTTCCAGCCCTTGTTCCAGAAAGAATACCTTCTGAAGATGCCTTTGTTGATTCTGATTGTGGAGAAGCCTTTTGTGTCAGCTTGAGATTTTCTGGATTCATATATTGAATCAAAAATTCTAGCCGTAAAAATGCATCCTGGGTAAAGCCTTCTGGAGGACAGAGATTTGCCATGGAAAGGAAGATTCCAGCTTTTTGCTGTAATTTTGCCTTGGTGTCCCTTCCACAGGCTGCCGCTACTAAATAGGCTTCTTGAAGGTGGGCTGGAAGTTGGGCAAAGGCTGTCCACCGCTGAAAGTCAGGTTCAAATCCCTTTTCATTTTCTTTTAGCAGGGAGAGATTTTTTAGCCCCATAATCAGGGTTTGAAAAAAAAGGGCAATATCTTCTGTGAACTGAAAGGGAAAAATCAGGGAAAGCCGCTGAATGGCACGTTTTTTTATGGTTCCATCTTGGCGGCAAACATCAGGATATTCTTTGATAAATGAATAGAAGGTAGCCAAAAGATTTGCAGAAAGCTGAGGTAAAGGCTTTCCTTCCACCTGGTTTTGAAATTCCTGTGGGAGGGGAAGCAACAGGGAAGGATGAAGTCGCTGCTGAAGGCTACTTTCCAAGATAGGATTTAAGAAAAAGGCAGGCTGTTCTTTTGGCAACAAATTGCTGGTATTGCGAAAAATAAGGAGTCGCTCTTCAAGATTCATAAGGCTTTCTTTGAGCTGCAGAGGAGAAAAGGTGTCTGCAAAAAATTGTGCAAGGAGCTTGTGGGTGGGATGCTCCAAGTAAAAGATGGCACTAAGGAGCTGGCAATCTGTGGGTGACAAAAGCAAAAGGATATTTTGCTGCACCTGCTCCTTGTGAAGAAAGGCTCCCAGGCGTTCAATGAGATTTTGCTTGTTGTAGGGAGTTTTGATTTCCCCAAGATACATCCGTATCAGCTCAAAGAAAAGATTATCAGGAAGCCGCGTGAGACATTCCCTCCACTGCACCACCTTTTGAGCCTGTTGTTCCCGCTGAAAACGCTCCTTTTCACCTGGAATCATAGGCTTGCTCCTGAATTGCAACAGCTTTGAGGTAAGGCTTCCTGGAGCTGGTCAAAATCCTCTGGTCCAGTGTAACGAATCAGCTTGTAAGCATAGCCCTGTTCTGCCAAAAATTTTTGGCGATTGGCACTGAATTCTTCTTCCGCTGTGTTTCTGGTAATGAGGGTGAAAAATCGAGCCACCATGTCCTTGGGTCGCAGAATTCGACCGAGACGTTGGGCTTCTTCTTGTCGGCTTCCGAAGGTTCCAGAAATCTGGATGGCCATGGAAGCGTCTGGCAGGTCGATGGCAAAGTTAGCCACCTTGGATACAGCAAGAATTCTCAGCTTTCCACTGCGGAAATCGCCATAGAGTATGTCTCGCTCCTTGTTGGGAGTGGAGCCGGTGATGATGGGAATGTTCAGTAGCTTAGCAATTTCTTTTAGCTGATCAAGGTACTGACCAATGATGAGAATCTTGTGAGTGGGAAATCGTTCCACTAGCTGCTGCACCACGGGGATTTTTGCAGGATTTTCGCTGGCAAGTCGATGTTTGCTGCGAGGAGATGCGATGGTGTATTCTAGCTCCTTTGCGGGGCTCATGTCCAGACGAACCTCCACACATTCGGCAGTGGCAATCCAGCCAGAATGCTCCAGCTCCTTCCAGGGGACATCGTATCGTTTGGGCCCCACTAGGCTAAAGACGTGGCCCTCGCAGCCATCCTCCCGCACTAGGGTTGCCGTTAAGCCAACTCGACGAATGGCCTGTAATTCTGCCACCACTCGGAAAACTGGTGCAGGCAAAAGATGCACTTCATCGTAGATAATCAATCCCCAGGGCCGCTCCCGAAAAAGCTTAAAGTGAGGATAGGCTGAATCCTTGTCTGGTCGCCAGGTTAGTACCTGGTAGGTGGCCACAGTTACAGGGCGAATTACCTTGTTTTCTCCCGTGTACTCACCGATTTGCTCTTCTGTTAGTTCAGTCTTGTCTAGTAGCTCGTTCATCCACTGATGTACGGCGGAGATATTGGTGGTTATAACGAGGGTGCTGGTTTGCAGTGCCTCCATGATGGTCATGCCCACAATGGTTTTACCTGCTCCACAGGGAAGCACAATGGTACCAAAGCCTGTGCCTGGTCCCTTGTTTCCCACCAAGGCTTGGGCTGCAGCTTTTTGGTAGTGACGTGGTGCAAAGGGGGAACCAGAACGACAGGTCTCCCGCAGCTTGATTTCCAAGGGCTCACCTTCCACCAGTGGTACTTCATCTTTTACTGGCCAGCCCAGCTTTAAAAGCTCCTGCTTTACGGTTCCCCGCAAGGTGAGGGGCAAAAGGAAGCGGTAGCACAGCTTGTCTTGATCTGGAATTGTAGTCTGAGCTTCTGGAGCTTCTAGTGGCTGAGAGCTGGCTGGTGTCAGCAGTTTTTTTAGGGCAGGAGTGGCGGCTAACTCTCGATAAATCATGGGAAATTCTGTGGCAAGATAGAGCTGCTCTTGGCCTGCATCATCGGCAGGGGCTGGCAAAAGGTGGAGCTTACCAAATCGACCAGCAGTTTCTTGAATCCACACTTCAATAGATTGGGGTACATCGTAGCGAGCAAATTCCTTCAGCACTGACACTGCATCTTCTGGAGTAAAGCCTGCACTGGTGGCATTCCACAGGGAAAGGGGAGTGAGGCGGTAGGTGTGCAGGTGCTCTGGGGAACGCTCGAGCTCTGCAAAGGGAATAAGAGCCTGCTGACATTCGGTAGCTCTGGGAGCGTGAACGTCAAGAAGAATGGTTCTGTCGCTTTGGATAATCAGTGGATTGTCAAACTGCATAACAGTCTATTTTACCAAAAATGATGGGCTACAGCAACTAAAAATCCTTAAAACCCAAATAAAGGTGGAAACGCAGCAGACAAAAGAAAGGCCGCTAGTTCAATAAACCTTGGAACGAGATTGTGAACCAGACTTGACACAATTGCGAAATGTGTTACAATGCCGATGAAAAAATATCCTTTTTTCGATTTTTTGTATTAGTTAATAGGAGATTTAAAATGAAATTCAGATCATCAGTCGTATTTTTTCTATTTATTACAATTTTCTCTTTTACATTTTTTGCATGTAAAGACAGGCAAAAAGAACTGAAAATTTATTCTATCATCCACGATGAAGAAACAAAAATCTTATGTGAAGAATTCACTAAAAAAACAGGCATTCCAGTTTCATATATTAGAGCTACAACTGGTGAAATCATAAACAAAGTAATTGCAGAAAAAAATAATCCACAAGCAGACGTTCTTTTAGGCGGTGCTTCAAATTATCACATTCAGGCAGATAAAGAAAACGCATTGGAAGTTTATGAATCACAAGTGAGCAAAGATTTTCCTTCTTATGCAATTTCACCAAATAAAACTTGGACAGGCTTCTGTATTTTGGCTTTAGGAATTGGTGTAAACACAGAAAGATTTTCTAAAAAGTTTCCTGATAAAGAATATCCAACAACTTGGGATGATTTACTTGATGCTGACTTTGATAACGAAATTGTTATGACCAATCCAATGGCATCATCAACTGCATATCTTTTTGTTCAAAATCAATTACAAAGACTTTCTTGGAATGCAGGTTGGAAGTATTTAGAATCTTTATCTCAACTTGTAGGTCAATTTCCAGATAGCGGAAGTGCTCCACCAAAACTTATTGGAACAGGTGAATACAGCCTTGGAATTGCTTACTTGCACGCTTTGGCAAAATATAAATCACAAGGATTTGATATAGAAGTTATTGCACCTCCAAAAACTGTTGGCGATGTTGATTGTGTAGCAGTTTTAAAAAATGCAAAAAATATGGAAGCAGCAAAACTTTTTGTAGACTTTATTCTTTCAAAAGAAGCACAAGAAATTATGTCGGCAATTGATTTTACAACACCAATAAATCCACTTGCGATTCCTCCAAAAGAAGCAATTAAAATTACCGACACAGATTTAATTGATTATGATTCAAATCTTGCAGCTCAACAAAAAGATGAAGTTTTGGAAAAATGGTCACAAATTGTAGATTAATTTTCTAATAAAATGTTTTGAGGAAATAGAATTGAATAAGATTATAAAAACTCACGATAGAGTTTTTTATTTAATATGGTGTTTAATAGTAACATTTCTTCTCATTTCAATTTTATTTCCTTTAATTTGTTCTTTTTCAACACCAACACTTTCCGATTTTAAGAAAGTTTTTACACAACAAAGATATTTAAAAACAATTCTAAACACTTTGATTGAATGCATTTGTTCCACAAGTTTTTCAGTTTTGTTTGGTTACCTTTACGCTTATGCCATTGTAAAAGCAAACATTCCATTCAAAAGATTTTTTTCATTAATTCCAATTTTACATTTGGTAACACCACCCTTTGTTGGAGGTCTTTCATTTATTTTGTTATTTGGAAGACAAGGATTTTTTACACATACAATTCTAAATCTTGATATTTCACTTTATGGTTTTTGGGGATTATTAATTTCGCAAGTTTTATGTTTTTTTCCTGTGGCATATTTAATTTGTTTACAAAGCTTAGCTGGAATAAATCAAAATTATGAACAAGCAGCCTTGGGAATGGGGGCATCAAAACTAAAAATATTTTTTACAGTAACATTGCCACTTTCAAAACAAGGAATTTTTTCTTCTTTTTTATTCATAACAGTTTCAGTTTTAAGTGATTTTGGAAACCCATTAATTGTAGCTGGAAGATTTAAAGTTCTTGCAGTAGAAATTTATACACAACTAACAGGCTGGCTCAACTCTGGTATTAGCGTTGTGCTTGGACTTATTTTAGTTGTTCCTTCTGTAATTTTATTCATATTGCAATTAAGACTTTCAAAAAAACATTTTTTAAAACTTGCCACAATTGGAGCAAAAACAAGTTTTTCAACTTCCATAAAATCTGCAAAAATAACAAAATACCTTCTTTTAATGTTTTGTGCATTTTTAAGTTTTCTTGTTTTATCACAATTTGTTTCTATCGTAATTGGAAGTTTTCAGGAACTTTGGGGAATTAATACAAACTTTACATTCAGTCATATAAAATCTGTTTTTGAATATTCAAAACAACTTATTAATTCCTTAATTTTTGCATTTATTGCTTCTTTACTGGCAACTTTAATTGCTTCATTTTCAAGTTTTTACATAAACAGAAATAATTGTAAGTTTTCAAATTTCTATGATGTATTAATTCAGCTTCCATCTTGCATTCCAGGTTCCCTTTTAGGCCTTTCCATTTTAATTGCGGCAAACAAAATTCATTTTACAGGTTCAAAAATATTAATCATAATTGCCATGACAATTTCATTTTTACCATTTTCCTACAGAATTATTTCATCTAGTTTTTCTCAAATTAAACCAAATCTTGACGAAGCAGCAAAATCTTTAGGAGCAAATAACTTAAATCTTTTATGTTCAATCTTGATGCCAATTTCAAAAAAGGGAATTAATTCTGCCTTTACATATAATTTTGTTCGTGCCGTGGGAACTGTTAGTTCAGTAATCTTTTTAATATCATTTGATAGTCCTTTAAGTTCGGTAACTATATTAAATCTTGCAGAACAAGGGGACTGGGGAAAAGCCTGTGCTTTTGCACTTGTTTTAACTTGTCTAACTTTTATAATATTAAAAGTAGAATCACTAATGTATGAGTTTATAAGGAAGAAATGGAAACAAAAGCATATTTAAAAATTGAAAACGTTTGTTTTTCCTACAGTAAAAACAAAACAATCAACAATATTTCTCTTGCGGTGGAAGAAGGAAGTTTTACAACTTTGCTAGGACCTTCTGGTTGTGGAAAAACAACCTTGCTAAAATTACTTTCGGGATTTTTAACTCCACAAGAAGGGAATATTTTTATTAACAACATTAATCAAAATAAACTTGAAACAAGCCAGAGAGAAATTGGCATTGTTTTTCAAGATTATGCACTTTTTCCACATTTGACTGTAAAGGAAAATATTCTTTATGGCTTAAAAATCAAAAATAAAAAAGAAAAAGTTTCTTCAAAAGAATTTTATAAAAACGCAGAAGCTTTAATTCAGCAAAACGCAAGACTCCTTGGCTTAGTTGGTTTACTAGACAGATTTCCGCACGAACTTTCTGGCGGCCAACAACAAAGAGTTGCCTTGGGAAGAGCCTTAATTTTAAAACCAAAAATTCTTTTAATGGACGAACCTCTTTCTTCACTAGATGCAAAACTTAGAAATCAAGTTAGAGATGAACTGAAAGAAATTCAAAAAGATTTTGGAATTACAACAATTTACGTAACTCACGACCAAGAAGAAGCGTTGTACCTTTCAGACAAAATTGCCGTTATGAACCATGGGCAAATTCAACAAATTGGGAGTCCTCAAGAAATCTATTTTAAGCCAAAAAACAAATTTGTTGCGGATTTTGTTGGAAAAGCAAACTTTATTGAAAATGAAAATTCTTGTTTTATTGTACGGCCAGAATGGATAAGCTTGAAAAAATCAGAGTCAGAAAATTCAGAAGACAAAATTATTTCAAAAATATTTTTGGGTTCTGCAATAAGATACAAAGTTGGAACAAACAAAACAAAAAATGGCATACTGATAGTTGATAAATCTTCAAATGATTCTGAAGTTTTTAATCTCGGCGATTACGTAAAAATAGACTTTTTACAAAAATGGAAAATTGAACTATAGTTTAGGTTGGTAAGGGACTGTTCTACAAGTTTCTGATTAAGCCCAGGGTTCCAGTGTCCGAGAACTTGCTGAGTCTGTAACAGAAAAAAGGGCTGACTGAGAAGTTATAACTGCTCAATCAGCCCTTTGTTGTTTTATGGACTTACATCCGTTCTATGTCGGCTACAAGCTCTGCAACGGCTGCATCGGTGGTGGCCCAGCTGGTACAAAAGCGAACCACGGCCTTATCCTCATCCAAGGGCTGCCAGAAGCTAGTTTTGTACTTGGGGGCAAAATATTCTCGCTGGCTAGCAGTGAGAATGGGGAACTGCTGGTTGGTGTAAGAATCAAAGAAAAAGGTAATGCCCTTTTTCTGGAAGGCTTCACGAATCAACAGAGCTTGTTCTACTGTTTTTTTTGCTAGGTTAAAATAGAGGTTGTCAGTAAACAAGGTCTTGAACTGGATTCCCAAAAGACGTCCCTTTGCCAGCATTCCGCCCTTTTGCTTGATAAAATAGCGGAAATCCTTTTGCAAAGCTGGATTGGTAATCACCACTGCCTCTCCGAACAATGCTCCCTGCTTTGTGCCTCCAATGTAGAAGATATCTGCAAGGCGAGCAATGTCCTGCAGGCTGCAATCATTTTTAGGAGAAGCTAGTCCGTAGCCTAAGCGAGCTCCATCGATGTAGAGGGGCAAGCTATATTCCTTGCACACAGCAGAAATAGCTTCTAGCTCTGCCTTGGAATAGAGCAAGCCTGATTCTGTGGAGAAGGAAATATACACCATGCCAGGCTGCACGGTATGCTCAAAGCTTTCGTCGGCGTAGTGGGCTCGGCACAAATCCTGAATCTGGCATGCGGAAATCTTTCCGTCCTCAGAGGGAAGGGCCAGTACCTTGTGACCGCAGGCTTCTATGGCTCCCGTTTCGTGAACGGCAATGTGGCCTCCTGCTGCAGACACAACACCCTGATGGCTTCGTAGCACTGAGTCAATGACGGTGAGGTTTGCTTGGGTACCTCCTACCAAAAAATGCACCGCTGCTTGTGGTGTTCCGCAAGCTTCTTTAATGAGAGCTGCTGCCTGGGCACAGAATTCATCCTCTCCGTAGCCCACGGTTTGCTGTAAATTTGTTTCGCTTAAGGCTGCAAGGATTTCGGGACAACAGCCTTCTGCATAATCACACTGAAAATATCTCATACAATCACTCCTTTTGTGGATGGAACAGCACCTTGGCGACGTGGATCCACGGTAATGGCATCACGGAGGGCTCTGGCTGCTGCCTTGAACAATCCTTCCATTTTGTGATGATCGCTGCGTCCCCGCAAGGTGTCCAGATGCAGATTGCACTTGGCTCCCATTACAAAGGCCTGCCAAAAATCCACAAAGGTATCTGTTTGGAAGCTGGAACTTTGGCCATTCATTCCAATGGAAACGAGGGGAATATTACTGAGCTCTGGCTGGCACACCAGGTAGCCACGTCCCCCAAAATCCACGGCAGCACGGCAGAGGGTTTCATCCATGGGATAGAGGCAGGAGCCACAGCGGAAAATACCAGCGCAATCTCCCAATGCCTGACCAAAGATTTGACCCAGCACAATCCCTGTGTCTTCCACCAAGTGGTGCTGGTCCACCTCTAGGTCACCCTTTAGGCTGCCCTTTAGGTCAAAGAGGCCGTGCTTGCAAAAGGCGTGGAGCATGTGACCCAAAAAGCCGATGGGACTATCCACCTGATAGATTCCACTTCCGTCAAGATTTATTTCCAAGGTGATTTCCGTTTCTGCAGTTTTTCTGGTGAGGCTGGCTATACGTGGTGTGCTCATGTGAACTCCTTATGAAAGAACCTTTCGCAGCTCGTACTCAAGAATGTCGGTGGCTCCCAGCGCCTTGAGCTTAGGCAAGAGGTTGGGAACCTCGCTTTTCTTTACTGCAATCTTGATGGCATAGCCGTCGTCGCCATAGAGGGGAGCCACGGTGGGGCTTCTCATGGAAGGAAGGCCAGTAACCAAGTCCTGGAATCTGAGCTTTGTAACGTTCATTTCCAGCATAACTCTGTCTCGAGCATCAAGAACGGCTTCAAAGAGCATTTTCAGCTCCATGATTTTTTTCTTTTTGTCGGGATTTGCCATGGCTTCCTTGGATGCAAACATACGGGTGGAACTGGTCATAATGGTGTCCACAATCCGCAAGCCGTTTTCTACCAGAGTGCGGCCAGTGGCGGTGTTGTCGATAATCATGTCGGCATCATCGGGAGGGAATACCTCTGTGGCACCATAGGTTCGCACCACCAAGGAATTCATCTTTTGCTGTTCTAACCAGCGGCTGGCAATCTTTTCGTACTCAGTGGCAACGATAATGCGGCGGGAAGCTAGGGCCTTGTCGTCAATCTCATTGGGAACGGCTGCAACGATGCGCACCTTGTCAAAGCCCAAGTCCATGATTTCCTCTACGTCGGCGCCAGTTTCTTCAATCCAGTCACGGCCAGTGAATCCCACGTCATGGGCTCCCAGCTCCAGCAGCTTGCCGATGTTCTGGGGCTTCATAACCTTGGCTTCCAAGTCATCCTGATTTACAGTAGGACGATAGGCTCTGTCTGGAAGCTTGATGGTAATTCCAGCCCCGCTAAACAGGCTTACAACATTTTCATAAATCCTACCCTTTGGCAGAAGGATTTTCAATTTGTCCATAGGATCCTCCCTGTGGCTGCTTGCCTCAGTTTTCTGCAAGAACCACGAAATAGATAAAATAAAAGGCCACCTGCCCAAGGCAAGCGGCCTGTCATATAAGATACAACAACACCAACACCCTTCAGGCTCTTTAAGCGGAGAAAAGATGATGATGCAAATGAAGTCTTATTTCAGTCATTACAATAATAGTAAACCGAAGGGGGGAGCAATGTCAAGGGAGAAAGAAAAAGCCATTGCATCCAGCTTTTGTCAGCTTCAGTTTGCTACAGCAGGATACAATGGCTTGTTTTAAACAGGATGTCTTACCCTGTTTGGCGAAAAACTTATTTTTTCAGCAAGGCTGCAAAGGGATTGTAGCTCATGCCGTCATCGCTGCCAGAGCTTCTGGTGCGCTCTCCACGGTCTTGACCACGGGTATTGGGACGGCCTCCTTCTGGGCGGCTGGAACGAGTACTTCCTCCCTCGGATTTTACTCCAACACGTACGACACGAACAACTTTACGTGGTCCGTCGCTGTTACCTTCTGCTGATGCTGCGGAGCGACCTCCACCCTGTCCCACACGAGAGGCAGCATCGCTTTTGAGAGAAAGGCTAATGCGACGGCGGTCTAGGTCAAGGCCGATGATGGTACATTCCTTGATGTCGCCAACCTTTACCACATCCATGGGATCGGAAACAAAGCTGTCGCTCAACTCAGAAATGTGAACCAAGGCTGTTTCTTTCAGTCCCAAATCCACAAAGGCACCAAAGTCAACTACGTTCTTGATTTTTCCTGTTACCTTCATGCCTTCCTTCAGGTCTTCAAAGGTAACAACACCCTTCTGCATAATGGGCTTAGGATAGCCGTCACGTGGGTCACGGTTGGGCTTTTGCAATTCTTCTATTATATCGCTTACGGTTTGATCCCCTAAGCTATACTTTTCCTTCAGCTCCTTTTTCAGGCTGGCAGAAAGCTCTTCCTTCTTTTGTACCAAGGGAAGCACCTCTCGTGCTGCCTGGTAGTTTTCGGGGTGAACCCAAGTGTTGTCCAGTGGGTCTGAGCTTTCGGGAATTTTCAAGAAGCCTGCACACTGCTCAAAGGTTTTTGCTCCCATGCCAGAGATTTTCATCAGTTCTTGGCGGCTGGTAATCTTTCCGTGCTCATCACGATAGGCTACAATCTTTTTGGCCAAAGAGCCGTTGATTCCAGAAACGTATTTCAGCAGGGAGTAGGAGGCGGTATTCAAGTTTACACCAACGTTGTTTACTACAGAACCAACTACGTCGTCCAGCATTTCAGAAAGCTTTTTCTGGTTTACGTCGTGCTGATACAGACCAACACCGATGGATTTTGGGTCGATTTTTACCAGCTCGGCCAAGGGGTCCTGGAGACGGCGACCAATGGAAATGGCACCACGGATGGTCAAGTCCAAGTCGGGGAATTCTTCTCGGGCAATGTCGCTGGCAGAATATACGGAAGCACCGTCTTCATCTACCACAGTGTACAATACCTCGGGGAAATTCTTGCTGATAACCTTGGCTACAATTTCCTGCACCTCACGAGTTCCAGTTCCGTTTCCTACAGCCACTAGCTGAATCTTGTGCTGGAGAATGGCTCTGCGGATGGCGGCGGCGGAACCGTCGGGGTCAGTTACCTGCTTAATAACAAAATCTCCCAGGAACTTACCAGTTTCATCCAAGGCGGCACACTTTGTTCCAGTACGGATACCAGGGTCTACTCCAAGAACACGAGTTCCCTTGATGGGCTGCTGCATCAACAGGTTTTTCAGGTTTTCGCTGAAAATGCTGATTCCGTGGTGGTCGGCTTCGTCGGTTTGGTCGCCACGGATTTCACGCAAAACGGCAGGAGACAGGAGGCGAACAAGACCGTCCTCGATGGCGTCTCCGTGGTAGCTATTGTTGATAACATACTTGTGCTTCAATACATCGATAGCACCGTCCACATCCACGCTGAGAGTAACTTCCAGCTTACCTTCTCGTTCACCACGGTTAATGGCCAAAATACGGTGGGGCTTAATCTGGTTTAAGGCTTCTTCATAATCCCAGTACATTTGGTATACGGAAACCTTAGCTTCTTCCTCGCCACCAATTCCCTTTACCACGATTTTTCCGGTGCGAATATAGAATCCACGAACGTCGGCGCGGTTTTCGCTGTCCTGAGCTGTGCGTTCTGCCAGAATGTCCTGGGCACCTGCCAAGGCATCGGCAACAGAGGTTACGGAAAGTTCTGGATTTTCAGCGTTTTCCACCAGGAATTCTGCAGCCTTTGCCTCGATTCCAGCCTTGTCCAGCTGAAGCATGGCATCTGCCAAGGGATCTAAGCCCTTTTCAATGGCCACCATTCCTCTGGTTTTCTTCTTTTTCTTGAAGGGAGCCCACAAATCCTCCAGCTCTGTGAGGGTTTTTGCGGACATGGCTGCTTCGTAGAGAGAATCCGTCAATTTATTTTGGGCAAAAATACCCTTTACAATTTCAATACGGCGGGTTTCAAGGTTTGAGTAGCTTTTGAAAAGATGGTCTGAATCACGAACTTGTACTTCATCCAGTGAGCCGTGGGCTTCCTTTCGGTAGCGGGAAATAAAGGGAATGGTACAGCCCTCGTTTACAAGGGAAATAACGGCACTCACCTGCTGCATACGGATTCCCAGCTCTTCGGCAATCCGCTTCATGATGTCTACCTCGTTTACCACCAGGGCATCAATGCTTTCTTGTGTAAATTCCATAAAAAAAATTACTCCTCACTAGAGTCACACTGACTCCGCCCGCAGAAAGTGGCTCAAGGGCCAGCGGGTAAGGGCTATTTTACTGAAAAAGTGGGATGGAGGGCAAGCCTTTTACGAGAGTTGCACGTCTGCTCCCATTCAATCCATTCTTGCAATCATAGAAAACCTATGATAAAATGAACCATTCTCTTTTTGTGGAGTTTTTATGAAGAATAATTTTTTGCGTCTCGTTGCTAGTGTTTCTGTGGCATTAGTAGCACTTGTTGCTTTTTCCTGTAAGAGTTCCGAGGCTGCAGAGGAGCCTGTAGTAGAGCAGGCCCCTGTAGCTCAGGTTTCTGAGCCTGTTGAATCTGTTTTGGTCGCTACTACTACCTCTGAGTGGTCTGAGAATGTATTTGCAGATGCTGATCAACATGGCTATTTCTTTACCACTCCTGAAATCGGTCAGTTTTCTATGGTAGAAGGTGAGTTCAAGAAATCTGGTGGTTATGAGCAGAGCGGTTTTGGCTTTGTCTTTGGCTACACTGCTGATGATGAAGGTTGGCTTGCAGATTACTTGCGGTTTGAAATCAACACTGCTGGTCAGTTTAGTGCCTATGCCTGTCGTGGAAGTACCTACATTGACTTAGTGGAAAATCACGGGGAAAACACCGCCTATCGCTATGAGTCTTCTGCAATTAAGGGTGGTTATGACAGTGTAAATAAGCTGAAGATTGAACGAAGTGGTGACAAGGATTATGCCCTGTACATCAACGGTTCCAATGTAGCTTCTTTCACTGCTCCCGAAGGTTTTTCTAACTCCGACGGTGTTATGGCCTTCTTCTCTGTAGGTAAGGCTGATCAGGAAAAATTCCCCGACGAGCCTGTAAAAGTAACCTATCGTATTACCGATTCTGTTGCTGCAGAAAAGGTTTTGAACGAAAAATAAGGTGAGCAAGAAGAAAGATTTTCAGTGAAAATTTTTTGAAAAGGTCTCCTACTGTGGATTTCCATGGAAGGAGGCCTTTATTTTTGCCTCGGGAAACTGCCTCGGGAATGGAACTTCCTCATGAGGCTAGGGGCGAAAGGAGTTTTATCATGACTGAAACACAATGGCAGTTTTTTACTGATTTTAGGAGGGATTTTAAGGAACAATGCCACCAATGGAATGAGGCCTTTGCTACTGAATTGGAACCCCTCCAAAAGGCTGCTGCCAGTAAGGATACACCAGAGTATCCTGTGGAAACTGGAGTGGTGTACAATCATGCACTGGATGAAGTGACACAAGATACTGATATCAAGCTCATTGTGATTGGGGACAATCCTGGTAAAGATGAGCAGCTTCAGCGTAACCAGCGGTATTTGGTGGGGCAGGCGGGAAAGATTGCAGCGGGCTTTTTTTCTCGTAATCCTGAATTGGCCATTGATTTTCGAAAGAATACCATCATCTTGAATAAAACTCCCGTTCATACGGCAAAAACGGCCCATCTACGTCAGTTGTTAAAAAACGGAAATCCAGAAATCACTCACTTAATTCAAGAAAGCCAGCTATGGATGGCTCAAAAAACAGCTCAGCTTCA
This sequence comes from Treponema sp., assembly GCA_036300185.1. Taxonomy (GTDB): domain Bacteria; phylum Spirochaetota; class Spirochaetia; order Treponematales; family Treponemataceae; genus Treponema_F. The sequence goes on from JAXJGY010000050.1 coordinate 20,619, forward strand.
TCAGGTTTTATGTTCTGCTCCTGGTTCTGGTGGCAGGAATGCCAGTGGCAAGAATGCCGGTGGTGATGAAAAAAACTGTGGCTCTAGTTGGTGTGGCTGTCAGCTGTGGCTGGTGGGGTACGCAGAGCTCAAGGGAAGGGGCTTGTTCTTGGACTATCGTAACCAGCTGGCTAAAAGCTACGGTGTTGAGGTAGTGGGTGAGGGGCAAGCTGCTTCAGCACCACAAGATTTTTTGCCACAGTGGAATCAGGTGATGGTGTACCAGCATTTTTCCATGAACAGGTTTACCATCGATTTAGCTGATAAACTTGCTGAAGGAAAAATAAACAGCCAGCTGCCCTTGCAGGAACAACTGGCTGTGTTAGGTGCATTACACCGACAAGAAATCTTTGGTTGTTAAGACAATCGTCTGAGCCTGTTATGGGAGCTGGAATTAATAGTACAGCTCACTTTCAAAGCAGGTTCCTTCTGGGGTAATGCCAGAAACGTGGACTATTGCAGGATTGGAAAAATCTGCCAAAAGCTGGAGCTTATCTCCTTCCTTTGCTTCGTGGGCATAGTTGATGCGGAAATCCTTAATGTCTTTCTGCTGGAACTCTGGAGGCAGGCAGTCCATGATGTAGGCTCCGTAGCGGGCGTTGCTCATGTGGCCGTTGGCATCAATGTCGCTGAAATGGATGGTTCGCTCGTCCACCACCGTCATGTTTTCCTTGGCGATGATTTTTCCGCAGGGCAAACCGCAGAATTCTGTAGTGAAGGTTGGAGCTTCTCTCAGGGTAAAATCTGTGGGACGAATGATTCGACGTTTTTCTAGATTTATCACTACCCAAGTGCTGCTGCCAGAAACAAGATGCTTGTCATGCATGTCAAAAATCTCGTAACGACGAGTAAGCTGAAGCCCTGCGGGAGCTTCTTCCCAGGTCTTTATCCTAAAGGGCTGGTTTGTTTTGGGATGACTGTGAATTCTCAAGCTGACTCGAGAAACAAGGATAGCAAAATTATTGTCCTTCAGCACATTGTAGGTCATGCCTCGCTGGTGATAGTCTTCCACCGCTGAATCAGAGGTTGCCAGCAACAATTCTGACAAGTTCAATCTTTGGAAACGGTCACACTGACCAAAATAAGGCTGCATCTCACGATAAAATATGGTGTCTTCATGCCATTGCTTAAAATGTAACATAGCCAGATTATAACATGGGAAAATAAAAAGTAAAAGCGGTAAAATCCTTCTTCTTTGTCCTGAAAATAGCAATTATACAAATAGCAGTATGTTTTGCAGCCACTTTGATTGATTATGAAAATTTACGGAGATTTAAAGTATCACTTGAAATCTCCGTAAATTCGTTTTAATATATAGTTATGTTGAAGAGAACGATTGAAAATCATGTATTGTCATTGATGGATGAATATTTTTCTGTAACAATTTTTGGCCCTCGTCAATGTGGAAAAACAACTTTGGCTAAAAATCTTTTTCCAAATTTTTCATATGCAAATCTTGAGGATATGAATGTTCGCTCTTTGGCAAAAAATGATCCAGAAGAATTTTTCGTTAAATTTCCAGAACCTGTTATTATAGATGAAATTCAAAGAGTTCCAGAACTATTGAGTACTGTCCAAGTTAGAATCGATAAAAATCAAAAGAAGGGGCAATATTTAATTACTGGTAGCCAACAAATCTCTCTGAAATCATCTATTTCTCAGTCTTTGGCAGGAAGAACAGCAATAGTTCAAATGTTACCACTTTCAATTTCGGAATTATATTCTGCAAATATAAAGTTAGACAGAGATACCCAGCTGGTTTCTGGTTTTATGCCATTTTTGTATTCTGAACCAGGTCATTCTCCTTTTGAATATTACAAAAATTATGTCAATACATATCTTGAACGTGATATAGTTCAAATTGCGGCAGTTCATGATTTAATTCGATTTGAAAAATTTTTGCGATTATTAGCGGGGCGTACCGGGCAACTTGTCAATAATTCTGCATTAGCTACTGAGGTGGGGATTTCAAGTGTAACAATTGGTTCATGGC
>JAXJGY010000051.1:0-140741 GCA_036300185.1 Treponema sp.
ACCGTACTTTTTGCCTGTATGGAAGACTTAGACCCAGGCTTTACGGAAGAACAGTTAGCCGCCATCAGGAAAATGTGCCGTTTCTATGTGGCAAATAACTTACAGCAGTTACAGCATTCTGTGGTACCAGAGCTACAAACTCAAGCCTATGGAATCCTCTGTGACTATTGGGGAGAAGGGCTTGTAAAACGCATGGAAGAATCCTTTCAGCACAAATAATCTTTTTAGTAATTCCTAGACGGATAACGACTTATACGATATACTGCATGGTATGAGATTGTCTGGAAAAAATATTTTTACCACAGTTTTAAGTTTGATTTGCCTCTGTTTTATTACTTCCTGTAGCTTTGTTGGCGATGTCGTTCACTCTTTATTAATTATTCTATCCACAGATATATGGGAAGGAGAAACTGTATCTTGGGAATATAATGGTACAGAAGTTCAGTATGAATTGCCCAATGGAGTGCGTACCTTAACTCTTGATGTTAATGATTCTGTAGATATTTATATGGCAAAAATGAATGTCGGTTCTACAGTAATTCCTGCCAGTTCCACCAGATATATCGTTTCTACCTCAACGGGGGAGGAGCAAAACATTGGAGGTTTTTTGTCCAGCCGTTCTGCAGAAGAAGAAAATCTCTTACTGGAAATAGATGATTGGGAAAATGTTTCTGGCATTACTCCTTCTGGATTTATCAGAAAAGACTTTATTCCAGCCAGAGACTTTAAGCCTCCGTTCTTTGCTGGCGTTGGTTCTGGACGCTCCGCAATGGCTGCTTCTGTAGCAAGTGAACCAATGAAGTCTGTCACTTCAGGTGCAGTTGAACTTGGTGTTGGTGAAAAAAAAGAGCTTTGGGTAGATGTGCCTGCATCCACAGCTGGTGCAATCAAATTATTTGTAAATTCAAGTAAATATACAAAACGTCGTGCCACCTTACAGGCTGTGGGAACTAATTGTTATATCTGGGTTTTGGATGATAATTTTTCAGATTCAACTGCTTCTGGGGATAAAATCACTCAAACGGAAGCAAAAAACTTGGCCACACAATTTGATTCCATGTACCTAAAGATTCGAGAGGTTTTTGGCACAGAATCGAATGAAATTATTTCTACAAACGGGTTTTATACTATTTCAGATACTAAAGTAAACATCGTTGTGTATGATATTGAAGATGATTATACACCAAAGCAGAATTCGGGAACTGCAGGATATTTCTGGCCTAAGGATTATTACACTGCTACTGAGAAGCCATCTAATAAGAATGATGTCCTTCCTCTTTCCAATAATGGAAAGTATTTTTATGTAGATTCTGGCTTCTTAAATGATTATCCAGATATGATATATTCCACCCTCGCTCACGAATTCCAACACATGATTCATTTTGGGCAAAAATATGTAAATAATGGTAGAAACTCCAGCACTTGGTTTAACGAAATGATGTCCATGGTGTGTGAGGATATGATACAGGAATATCTAGGAATAGAATTATTGGATTCTCCTGTTTATAGACTTTTAACTTTTGCTACGAACTATTATCGTTCAGGGCTCACAGACTGGCTTCAAGATAGTAATGTTGATTATTCCTATGCAGGAGCCTATGCCTTTGGAGCCTACTTGGCAAGAAATTATGGGGGAAAAGATTTAATCAAACAAATCGCTACTAACCAGTATGTTGACCAAGACGCTATTACTCAAGCATTGAAAGCTATAGGAAAAAATGAAAGCTTTGAGACAGTATTTAAAAAATATCCCCAAGCATTATTGCTGGATAATGCTCCTGCTGGAGTTCCCAGCTTTAACAAGAGTGTTCAAGGTATTGGTGGTGGCATGATGCCTAAAATTAATCTATTTGAATCTCTCATTGTAAATGGACAGCCTTGTAGTATTCGCCCAGGATTAATGTATACTGATGCTGATAAACGTGTTGCTTTACGGCCTTATGGCTTTACACTCCACAGTATTGGAGCCACAGCTTCAGCTGGAACGGTAAATATTACCTTTAGTAGTCCTGTTAGTACAAATGAAAAGATTTACATCTTGGTGCAGCCTTGTAACCATAACCATCAGTAAAAGGAGATTGAAATGAAGCTATTTTGTTCACTAACGGTAGTATTCGTGGTGCTTTCCCTTTTTCTTTTTTCTTTTAGTGGGAGGAACAAGGTGGAATCTGCCAAATTGGAACCCGTAACGGTGGTGGGACAAATCGGTGTGTATGGCAATGAGCCCCACACCTGGCTTGGTTTTGTGGATAACAAGGGGGTTGAATACGGACTTGAAGCTTCTGAAAAAGATTTAAAGGAGCTGAGAAATCTACAGGGTATCCTGCTGGAGCTTTCTGGCTTGTTGGAGCCAGTTCCAGAAGGACAACCTGTAGGCTATCAAACTCTTTCTGGCGGAAAAATTCACGTAGAAAAATATCATCCCTACAAGGACTAGTTTCCGTATTGTTCCTTTAAGTTTTTTCTGGTAAGGCTTTCTGCATCCTTCAGCATGGCAGCTGGTACTCCGTATGCCTTTTCTAGAGCTTGGGGTGTCAGGATTTCATCTGGAGAACCAAAATCCATGTCCCGATTAGGATAGAACAAAAGTACATTGTCTGGATACATTCTGCTAAGCTCCAGCTCGTGCATGGAAATATAGATGGTAATTCCCAGCTGGTGGCAGTATTTTTTTATGTAACCTAAAATCTTGTGCTTGTGGTTGTTTTCCAGTGCAAACAAGGGTTCGTCCATAAAAATACTTTTGCTGCCGTACAACAGAGAAAAGGCTAAAATTACCCGTTGCATCTGCCCCTTAGAAAGTGTTCTCAGGGGCTTTTCCTTCAATTCCTCTAGCTCCAGAACCTCAACAATTTCTTCCAGCAAGTCCTTTGCTTGTCCTTCAATAGACTGCTGGCTTCCTGCAAAAGCCCCATGCTGATATACCTGCTGCAAAAGCTGGGCCACAGGCTCCTCTGTGTCAAACTCCATGTTTTGGTAGATGAAGGAAGCCAATAAATCCCGAGCTTCCTCTGTAAGCTGGCTAGTGTCCTTGCCTAACAAAAAACTCCTTCCCTGCTGGGGCAAAAGTCGTCCTGCAGCCAGTAGCATAAAGGTGGATTTTCCAGAAGCGTTGGGGCCCACCAAGCTTACAAAGCCACCTGGTAGCGTGGCAGTAAAGTGGTGGAAAATAGGCTTTACCGCCACCTCTTCTTCTTCCTCATCAACTGGAGGATAAGCAAAGGTTATGTCCTGAAATGTAATAAAGTCCTGCTGGTCATTTGACTTTCCCTGTTCCATAATTCCTTCCTTTTCGTGTTTTAGTAACGAATGCTTCCAATGTCCAGCGAGACAAAGGGCATAACGGTTTGGTGGGTGGTTCCCGCTCCCACTCGCATCATTATACTGAAAGTCTTGTTAATGCGTAATCCCGCCCCAGCAGAAACATTCCAGTTTATACCATCGGTAGAAAAATCCCTGTGATTCAGTGTGATAATTCCAGCTGTTCCTGTGATGTTTAAAAATACCTGGCCTCCTATGACGGTAATATTGTTCCAAGGCTGGAATTGAAGTACCAGCTGAGCTGCAAATTTTTGTGTTCCATATTGCTGCTTTCCAGAAATATTGGGAAAAAACATTCTGTCACCCAAAGCCACTCCAAAAAGAGGAATCATATTGGGAATTTTTTCCAGCTGGAGGCTTGGGTCAGAGGCTGCCAAGGTGTTTACAATCAGGCTAAATTTCGGGGCAACTGGAATGGCGGCAGTAAAGTCCACCTGGGTCATGTTAAAGGCCACGGGAGTATTTTGTCCCATAATGGGGAAAACCCCTGTGGTATCAACTCGCACGTAAAATCCTTTGTTGGGAAAGGTTGGTGCATCAAGGGTGGAAAAGGTGTAGCGTACATTCAGAGGAGCTGCCACAGATGCAGTGGTATCTGGATATAGAGCTTCCTGAGCCACCAGTTCTGGAGTTTTCGTTTCTGCTGTATTAAACCAGTAAAGAGCTCCTCCAGCCTGTAGTTTATGTGCATTGTTAAATCGTATTCCCCACAAAAAATCTACATTGGTGTATGCAAGCTTGTTGGCTATGATTTTTCTAGAAGAAAAGCCTGATGTGACGAAATCCTGTTCCAAATAGGCTGATGCAGACAGTTGCAAGTAGGCATGGGGGCCCAGTGGCTGGAGATAAAACCACGCCAAGCCAAAGTCGTTGATGGTGGTAGCCTTCATGGACATGACAGAGCCTGTTCCTGTAAGGCCACGGAATTGAAAGTCCAAGGAAAGATTTAACTCTGCAATGGAATCATCCGTTACAGTGCCAGTAAAGGTTCCGTTGGGCATAATTACCCAATTTTCCCGTTCCTTTTGTTGTAGTCGTAGCTCCAGTACCGTTTTCTGGGGGCGTACATCCACCCGTGGAATTACCAGGGTATAGTTACCAGTATTGTAAATTTCTTCCACTAAAAGCCTTGTGTTTGTTGGTGTCAGTGATTTTCCCCGAATTTTACTAAAAAGCTGATTGATAAATTCTATGTCAGAGTCTACTGCACCGTAAATCGAGATACTTTCTGGCACTGCATAGGGAATGCTTTTATAAATTCCTTCTTTTTCTGCTGGTAGCTCTTTAGAGGGGGTAAAGGTAAAGTCGTTTTTAGTTACATTACTTACTTGGTGACTTGTTCTGCTTTGTTGTGCTAAATTGATTTCTGCTGAATCAGAAGAAGTAGATTCAGTCTCACCTTCAGAAGCTGTATCTGGATAGATTAAGGATAGTACTGGTTTCAGTGCCCTGCGATATTTTTCCTTGTCCTTTTCAGCTTTTTCGTAAATTTCCCGCGCCTTTGGAAATTCCATCATATTATATTCATTTACAGGGGGATGAACTACTACATCGGCCAAGGCTAGCTGCTCTGGATTACCTGAGCTAGTAATGATTCTTGCCACCTGAGTAATGGTTGTCATGGGATTTATACTAAAACCTTCTGAATCATCCAGCAAAGGATTGTCCAAGGACACTGCAATAATAACATCGTACCCCATTTCCTTTGCCTGTTGAATGGGCAGATTATTGCGAACAAAGCCGTCTACATAGAGCTTGTCATCTATTGGAAAGGGTTGAAATACTCCAGGAATACTCATGCTGCTGCGGATTGCTTCTGCAATATCTCCGCTTCCAATGAGCTCTAGATTTCCAGTAGTTAGATTAACTGCTGTTGCCCGAAAAGGAATGGGCAGGCTATCAAAATCGATGTAGGAGGGGATTTTTACCGATAAATCCTTGAAAAGTAAATAAGCATTTTGGCCTGTAGAAAAGCCACCTCCAGTTTCTATAGAAAAATTCTTTCCGAGCTTTAAGACTAAGGGTGCTGACTCAGTGCTTCTTCCTTCCAGCAAGGATTCCAAGGGAGATTCAGGCCTGTCGGCAAACATACTGGCCCAGTTTACATCAGTAACGGTTTTACGGATTTCTTCTGGAGTGTAGCCAATGCTATAAAGTCCACCGATAATGGCACCTGCACTGTTCCCGATTATCATGTCGATGGGAATTCCCAGCTCATCTATTACCTCTAATACAGGAATAATGCCGAAACCCTTGGCCCCACCACCTCCGAGAACGAGAGCTACAGAGGCTCGTTCCTTTTGTTGGGACATAATTTCTGTTTGGCAGAATAAATTCTGTGTGGTAAATGCTACCAGTGTCAAACTCATCACTAGGAATGGTATTTTTCTAAATAGATGTGCTTTCATAACTTGTATATTAGTGACTGGAAGTTCTTTTTTGTATCCAGAATCGATAATTTTATAAAAATTTAATGAAAGTGATTCCTATTTTTAGTAGAATTGTCGCAAAAAAATAAATATTTAAAATTAAATAGATAAAAAAATATAGTAGCTCCATTTTATCCCTTGAAATAAATGGCTAGTCGGTGTATCCTAGTACCAATCTAGTTTAGGTAGAAATTAAATTAGGAGGCTATATGTCCAGAGAAAAACATTCGATGGATGGAAATCAGGCTGCATCCCACGTTGCGTATGCATATACCGAAGTGGCAGGCATTTACCCTATTACCCCATCATCACCAATGGCTGATTTTGTTGACCAGTGGTCAGCAAACGGCTTGAAGAACATTTACGGAACCGAAACAAAGGTTGTAGAAATGCAGTCAGAGGCTGGAGCTGCAGGAACTGTTCACGGTTCATTAGCTGCTGGTGCCATGACCACAACATTTACTGCATCTCAAGGTCTCTTGTTGATGATTCCTAATATGTACAAGATTGCCGGTGAGCAGTTGCCTGGTGTATTCCACGTCTCTGCCCGAACCGTTGCCTCTCAGGCTTTGAGTATTTTCGGTGATCATTCCGACGTATACGCCTGTCGTCAGACTGGTTTTGCCATGTTGGCAGAATCAAATGCACAGGAAATCATGGACTTGGCTCCTGTTGCCCACTTGGCAGCTTTGGAAGGCCGCGTTCCTTTCCTGAACTTTTTTGACGGATTCCGCACATCCCACGAAATCCAGAAGATTGAGACCTGGGACTATGCAGACCTCAAAGAAATGATGAATATGGATGCTCTTAAGGCATTCCGTGCTAACTCCTTGAACCCCAACCACCCTGTAATGCGCGGTTCTCACGAAAACGGAGATATCTTCTTCCAGCATCGTGAGGCTTGTAACCCCGTTTACGACGCTTTGCCAGAAGTAGTACGCAAGTACATGGCAAAGATTAATGCTAAGTTGGGTACAAACTATGACTTGTTCAACTACTATGGTGCTCCTGATGCTGACCGTGTAATCGTAGCTATGGGATCCATCTGTGACGTTGCAGAAGAAGTAATCGACTACTTGACCGCTCGTGGAGAGAAGGTTGGTTTGATTAAGGTTCGCCTCTATCGTCCTTGGGTTTCTGAGGCCTTCTTGAAGGTTCTGCCCAAGACTGTAAAGAAGCTGGCTGTTCTCGACAGAACTAAGGAGCCAGGTTCTCTCGGTGAGCCTCTGTACTTGGACATTGCTACCACATTGCGTGAAGCCGCTCTTAACGACATTGTATTGGTTGGTGGTCGCTATGGTTTGAGCTCCAAGGATACTCCTCCTTCCAGCGTATTCGCTATCTTCAAGGAATTGGAGAAGGATGCTCCCAAGCCTCGCTTTACCGTTGGTATCGTGGACGATGTTACAAACCTCAGCTTGCCTGAAGTTAAGCCCGCTCCTATCACTTCTGCTGAAGGAACTGTTGAATGTAAGTTCTGGGGTATTGGTGGTGACGGAACTGTTGGTGCCAATAAGGACTCCACAAAGATTATCGGTGACCACACCGACAAGTATATTCAGGCTTACTTCCAGTACGACTCCAAGAAGACTGGTGGTATTACCATTTCTCACCTGCGCTTTGGCGACAAGCCCATCCGCAGTGCCTACTATGTTAGCCAGGCTGACTTGGTGGCCTGTCACAACCAGTCCTACATCATCAAGGGATACAAGATGGTTCAGGACGTTAAGCCAGGCGGAAAGTTCCTGATTAACTGCCAGTGGTCTGATGAAGAGCTTGGTAAGCACCTCCATGCTGATGCTAAGCAGTATATTGCCAAGAATAACATCAAGGTATACACCGTTGATGCTGTAAAGATTGCTACCGAAATCGGATTGGGCAAGCGTACCAGTACTGTTCTTCAGTCTGCATTCTTCAAGTTGGCAAACGTATTGCCTGCAGAAGAAGCTATTGGTTACATGAAGGAAAAGGTTGTAGCAAAGTTCAGCCGCAAGGGTCAGGACATTGTAGACATGAACTGCAAGGCTATTGACGCTGGTTGTGACGCTATCCATGAGGTAGTTGTTCCTGCTGACTGGGCAAATGCAACAGACTCCACCGAGAAGAAGGTATTGAAGGGTGAAGCTAAGACCGTTAAGATGGTTGAAAGCATCATGAATACCGTAAACTTGATGGACGGTGACAGCCTTCCTGTTTCTGCCTTTGTTGACTATGCAAACGGACAGTTCGAACTGGGTGCTTCTGCCTACGAAAAGCGCGGAACTGCCGTTACTGTTCCTCACTGGACTGCTTCCAAGTGTATTCAGTGTAACAACTGTGCCTTCGTTTGTTCCCATGCCACAATTCGTCCTTTCTTGTTGAGCGACGAAGAAGTTAAGGCTGGTCCTTCCAACCTGGAAGTTATGGATCTTAAGCCCAAGGCTGGAAAATACAAGTATACTCTTAGCGTTTCTGCTTTGGATTGTACCGGTTGTTGTGAATGTATCACCGTTTGTCCTACCGACGCTATCGAAATGGTACCTCAGGCACAGGAATTGCCCTTGCAGCCTGTTTGGGACTACCTGGTGGCCAACGTCAGCAAGAAGGACGATGCTGGTATCAACGAGCTGACTCCCAAGGGATCTCAGTTTGTACAGCCTCTGTTGGAGTTCTCTGGTGCTTGTGCTGGTTGTGCAGAAACCGCTTACGCACGTCTTACTACACAGCTCTTTGGTGAGCAGATGTACATTGCCAACGCAACAGGTTGTTCCTCCATCTGGGGTGGACCTGCTGCTACCTGTCCTTACACCATCAACAAGGATACAAAGAAGGGACCAGCTTGGTCTAACTCCTTGTTTGAGGATAACGCTGAATACGGTTTGGGTATCCACCTGGCTCAGAAGTACATCCGTGACGGCTTGATTGGCAAGCTGGAGGCTATTGCTGCTGGAAATGAAGCTTCTGCTTCCTTGAAGGACGCTATTGCCAAGTTCATGGAAACAAAGGACAACACCCGTGCTAACGTTGCTCCTACCAATGCATTGATTGCAGAGTTGGAGAAGTGCGGTTGTTCTGCTTCTAAGGAAATCTTGGACAGCAAGAACTACTTGGGCAAGAAGTCTACCTGGATTATGGGTGGTGACGGATGGGCCTACGACATCGGATTCGGTGGTTTGGACCACGTTATCGCTTCTGGCGAAGACGTAAACATCTTGGTATTCGATACCGAAATGTACTCCAACACTGGTGGACAGGCTTCTAAGGCTTCTAACATTGGTGAGATTTGTCAGTTTGCAGCATCTGGAAAGAATGTTGGCAAGAAGTCTTTGGCTGAGATTGCTATGAGCTACGGCTATGTTTACGTAGCACAGGTTGGATTGGGCGCTAACCCCGCTCAGACCATGAAGGCTATCGTAGAGGCTGAAGAATACAATGGACCTTCCATTATCATTGCCTACGCTCCTTGTGAAATCCATGGTATTTCTGGTGGTATGCGCCATTGTCAGGATACCTTGAAGAAGGCTGTTGCTTCTGGTTACTGGAACTTGTTCAGCTTCAATCCTGCATTGAAGGCTGAAGGAAAGAACCCCTTCACCTTGACTTCCAAGCCTGGAGACGGAACTTACCAGGAGTTCTTGACCAACGAAACTCGTTATTCAGCTCTTACCCGCAAGTTCCCCGAGCGGGCAGAGGCCTTGTTCAAGAAGAGCGAGGAAGTTGCAAAGGCTCGTTACGAGCACTTGCAGCGGCTCATCGAGCTGTATAAATAAGCTAGATGCTTAGCCTGCCTGTTGGTGGGCTGGCTTTAGCCAGATGAAGGCCGGTGTCATCCCTGTGGTGGCGCTGGCCTTTTTTATTCACTCTTAGTGAAACTGAATAAAGTTGTATGTGGTGGATATTATAAAATTGGAGTATAATAAAATATATGTTTCAGTTTTTACAGGATGAGGGTGTTTCTCCTCAGATTATACAGGGTATAAAGGATTTTCGAGAGACTCATGGCTTAGGGGATGATAATCGTATTCCAAAGCCACGGTACAAGTATTTTGGGCCACGGATTTGGGAACAGGCTGCTGCTGCCTTGCTTTGTGGACAAAATCTACTTCTTGTGGGACCAAAGGCTTCTGGAAAAAACGTACTGGCAGAAAATTTAGCTGCTGTGTTTGGTCGACCTATTTGGGATATTTCCTGTCACGTTAATACAGATGCAGATTCCTTGATTGGAACAGATACCTTTCGTAACGGAGAGGTTCAGTTTCGACCAGGGCCAGTATACCATTGTGCTAGCACAGGTGGCTTTGGTGTGCTGGATGAAATCAACATGGCAAAGAATGAGGCTCTGGCGGTGCTTCATGCCTTGCTGGATTTCCGTCGGGTAATTGATGTACCTGGCTACCAGCGTTTGAACATGCATCCTGCCACTCGGTTTATTGCCACCATGAATCAAGGCTATGCTGGTACTAGGGATTTGAATGAGGCTTTGGCTTCTCGCTTTGTGGTGATTCTGATGCCAGAAATTGCTTCCGATGCCTTGGTGCGGCTTTTAACAAGGGAATTCCCTTCGTTGACAATAGCCTTTGCTGCTGATTTAGCTCGTGTCTTTATGGATATTCAAAGAAAAACCTCTAGTGCTGAGATTTCTTCTCGGCTGCTGGACCTGCGGGGCTTGCTGGACAGTGTTCAGCTTATGGGAATGGGTATTGAACCCTGGGTTGCCCTTGATATGGGTATTACCAATAAGTCTAGTGATGAGTTTGAGCGTTCCCTTTTGCAGGATATTATCCGAGGACGAATTCCTCAAGGGCTTTCCGTGGATACTATTTTTAGTGAAAAAGCCTCCACTGTAAGCTAATTTTGGTGCTTGTATGAATGCCTCTCCTATTCAGCAGCGGCGGGCCAAAAATATTTTGTGGTCTGCAGCAGAAAATTATCAGATAGAGCCGCACTTCCTTTCCTTTGACCATGAAGGAGAGGCAAACTTTTACCTTAACTTGATAATCGGGCTTGTGTACAAATGGCTAGATTGGGAAAAGCTTGTAGTTTTGTTTGATAGTTTTGAAGGAACCCTGAAGGAAGAAATCTACGACGGGCTTTTGTGGTTGGCTTTGGAGCAGGTGGTGTATGAAAAGGAATTACCTTTACGGCCTGTTCTAGAGGCTTTACGACAAGAGCATTGTAAAAAAATGATTGGAATGTCCGCCTGGTTGATGGAAACAGATCGTCTGGTTCATTATCAATGTGCCTGGTGTATGGAAAACCTGGGGAAAAAGCCCTTTCTCGTTCCTAAGGATGCAAAGCTTTTGCAAGCATTACGATTCAAGGGAGAGTGGGACACAGATTATATTATTGAAGCCTATAAAGAAGTAATAAAAAAATATTTTAAGGTTGAGTTTGGTCAGCGACAAAAGCGTACTGGAAAAAAGAAGGCATCAGTATTGCAAAAGCTATTCAAACGACGCAGACAGGTGCCAGGACGAATGTTTCGTGCCAGTGATGTACGGGATGAGGATAGTGATCCAAGGCGTTCTGCTTCTTCTGGTAGTTTGTGGACAGGGGGATCCATTAAGATTGATGAGGAAACCTGTAGAGAGCTGGAAAAGAAATTTGGTCCCCAGGTGTATTCTCAAAATGAAAGAATCCAGATAGAAAAAGAGGTTTGCCAGGATGCACATAGAAACAATCACCTATATTTTGCTGGAGCCCAGACTAGTTCCCAGCAATATCAGCTGAATCGCAGTCATTATCAGGAAAATAGGGCCGCCTACGATAATGCTATCATTCGACTGCGAGACAAACTGAAAAATCAGCTAACGGTACAGGTTCCTCGTGATAAAATAAAATCCTCTTGCGGAAAATTGAATTGTACTAAGGTGTGGCGCAGTCAATATCTGGAGGATAATCGCATTTTTTTTCGGAATCAAGAATATCCTGAACCAGTCTTTTCTGTGGACATTTTGATGGATGCATCTCACTCCCAGTCATCACGACAATCCTTGTTGGCGGCACAGGGCTACATTATTTCTGAAAGCCTAAGTCAATGTGGTGTTCCAGTGCAAGTTCATGCCTTTAACAGCTTCCGAACCTACACGGTGTTACAGCAGCTTCGTCGCTATGATGCTGGCAGAAATAACGATAATCTCTTTTGCTATCAGGCAGAAGGATGGAATCGGGATGGCTTGGCGCTACGGGCTGTGGGAAAATTAATGGAAAAATCTCCCATGGAACGGCGACTTTTGGTGGTGCTTACTGATGCAGACCCCAACGATGAGTGTGCCTTGTCTTTGTACCAGGAATATTCTGGAAGAGATGGCGTTACAGATGCTCAAGAGGAAGTTCAGGCGTTGAAGAAGAAGGGAATAAAGGTTCTAGCTGTTTTTATGGGCTTAGACTACAATGTTCAAACTGCTGGCATGATTTATGGTAAGAATTTTGTGCGAATAACCCATTCATCCCAGCTAGCGGAGGCTATGAGTTCCATTATCTGCCGCCAGCTACGGGATTGGTAGAATGGGCTTAAAAAATACTCTTAACTCTTGAGCTTTAATCTATTCTAATTTTAACCACAGCCTTTTCGATGGTGGCTGGGGTGATGGCGTCTCCGTGGATGGCGGGGCGATGGGCATCTTCTGGAAATACAATGGTCATTTGACCAGGAACCAGGAGAATTGTTTGATAGGGCAGGTTGTCCTTAGCTTGAACCTGCTGGTAGTCGGTGGTAGGGTTGTATTCCTCTGCTGGATAGGTGAGGCTGGCAGGTGTTACATCCATCTGTTCTTGCCCCGCCAAGGCCATTTGAATATCTAAGTAATGGTGGTGGATTTCCCATCTGGCCTCTTCTCTACTTTTTGAAGTAAAGCTCGATCGATTGATGTAGATGTCATCTCCGTCAATGTCGGTGCGTCCTTGAGGCAGCTCCATCAAGTTATTGGCATTGAGCCAATCGAAGGCCTTTTTCAGTTTTGGCGAAATTGCTGCATAGCGTTGGCAATCTGCAAAGGTTGTTACAATCATAGTGTGCTCCTTGTTTTTATTATAGCAATTGATAGTCCGGTAGGCTAGTACAAAAGTAAAAGTTGCTAAAATAGCCTCTGCTGGGGCCTGTTTTTTCGATACTATTGCTAGACTTAGAGAAAAGTGTATAATAAACATGGTATTTTTTCGTGAATGAGAATGACTGTACTATGGTGGCTGACATATGGACATAAACGAACAAAAAAAATTTCAAGATTATCAAAATATTGAAACTCTCGTAAATGAAGGACTTCGTATTGCCATGTCCCATGTGTTGGCAGAAGAGTCTTTGGCTGTTGTATTGTCCTATCTTGGAAAGGTTTTAAAAGCTGATCGAGTATATATTTTTGAAAAAAATGAGAGAGGCAATGACGACAATACCTACGAATGGGTTCGAGAAGGTGTGTCTGAGGAAATAGAAAATCTTCAAGATGTGCCAGCTGAAGTTTGTGCCAAATGGTATCAGGATTTTTCTGAAGGAAAGATAACCCTTATTAAAGATTTGGAAGAAATCCGAGAACAGGATTTTCTCTTGTATGAAGTTCTTGAAGGACAAAATATTTCTTCTATAGTCACAGTTCCCCTGTATGAAGATGGTGTGCCCATCGGATTTTATGGTGTAGATAATCCTCCTGTGGATATGTTGGATTATACTGCAAACCTACTTCAGATGATGGGATACTTTGTATTAGCCTTGCTCCGTCAGCGAAATCTTCAAAAGGAATTGCTGTATCTCAGCTATAATGATGATTTAACCAAGATGGGAAATCGTAGATTCTTTGGAGATACTCTAGAGAAGATTGCTGATGAAGATGCAGTGGGCTTTGTCTATTGTGATGTTACTGGCTTGAAGCGGCTGAACGATACGGAAGGCCATCATGCTGGTGATAAGCTTTTGCTCCAGGCATCCTCCCTGTTAAAGGAAGTGTTTTCTAATGAGCAGTTATTCCGTTTAGGTGGGGATGAATTTGTGGTGGTGTTCCGTTCCTCAGATTATGATATGTTCCAGCATAAGGTGCTCTCCCTTATGTTCCAGCATAAGGTTTCTCAGCTGCGGGAATGGGCCATAGAACGTCAGATTAATTTGGCTATAGGTTCTTCTTGGAAACTAAAACCAGGCTCTAAGGTATTGGAGCTGCTGGCAGAGGCTGAAGAACGAATGTACGAAGATAAGGCTGAATTCTATCGTCGTGCAGGAATAGAGCGTCGAAAATAAGCTGAAAAAACACAGAATAGCTATTTTATTTAGCGGGCATTTCTCTTAAAATTTCTCGTATACTTGCCAATTTTGCTGGGAATTATTAAATTATTAGATAGAAATATTTAATCTTTTTAGTAATTTACACAGGAGAAACAGATGGCAACCTATCAGTTTCAGACAGAAGTAAACCAGCTTCTGACCCTCATCATCCATTCCTTGTATTCCAACAAGGACATTTTTTTGCGGGAGATTGTTTCAAATGCTTCCGATGCACTGGACAAGCTCAAGTACCTGACACTCTCTGACGATGCCTACAAGGGTGTTGTCTTTGATCCTCGCATTGACATCAGCTTTGAGGAAGATACTGGTGTGCTGGTGGTTCGGGATACTGGAATCGGTATGGACGGTGACGAGCTGACTACAAACTTGGGAACCATTGCTCGCTCTGGAACAAAGGCCTTTTTGGAGCGACTTACCTCCGATGCAAAGAAGGATTCCGCCCTTATCGGTCAGTTTGGTGTAGGATTTTATTCCGCATTTATGGCCGCTTCTCGCATTGACGTGTATACCCGCAAGGCTGCTACCGATACTCTGTTCCACTGGTCCAGCGATGGAACCAGCTCCTACGAGATGGAAGGCGTAGCCCTTGATGGAGAAGAAGCCAAGAAATACAATTTTGACGGTGAAGGTGCCCACGGTACTGCCATTGTCATGACCTTGAACGATGAAAGCAAGGAATATGCCAGCCGCTGGAAGGTAGAGGAGTTGGTAAAGCGTTACAGCGACCACATCGCATTCCCCATTTACCTGCACTATAGCCAGAATCAGTATGACGACAAGGGAGCTGTAACAGGCAAGGAAGATAAGGTTGATCAAATCAACAGTGCCAGTGCCTTGTGGAAGCGTCCCAAGTCCAAGCTGACTGCAGAAGATTACAACGACTTTTACAAGACCTTTTCCCACGACGGAACTCCACCTTTGATGTATGTTCATACCCATGCAGAAGGAACTCAGGAATATACCACCTTGTTCTATGTTCCAGAGCAGGCTCCCTTCGATATGTATCATGCAGACTACAAGAGCGGCCTCAAGCTGTACGTAAAGCGTGTTTTCATTACCGATGACGACCGTGAGCTGCTGCCTGCCTACCTACGCTTTGTTCGCGGTATCATCGACAGTGAGGATTTGCCCTTGAATGTAAGCCGCGAGATTTTGCAGCAGAACCGTATCCTTGAGTCAATCAAGTCTCAGTCTGTGAAAAAGCTCTTGGGCGAGTTTAAGAAAATGGGTGAGGCTGGAGATAAGGCTCGGAAAGCTGCTCTGGAAGCAGGTGGTGTGGACAAGCTCAGCGAGGATGACAAAAAGGCCTACGACAAGTGGAATCAGTTTGTGTCTCAGTTCAACCGCCCCATGAAAGAAGGCTTGTTCTCTGACTTTACCAACAAGGACGACATTGCAGAGATTGTTCGCTTTAAGTCTACAGCTCCAGACGGCACCGATGATGAAAATGGTAATGCCAACTGGACCAGCTTTGCAGACTACGTTCAGCGAATGAAGAGCGACCAAAAGGCCATTTACTACATTACTGGTACCGATGAGAAAACCTTGCGTTCCTCACCCTTGCTGGAGGCCTACAAGAACAAGGGCTTAGAAGTGCTGATTATGGCCGATGATATTGATGATCTGGTTATTCCTTCCCTTGGTAAGTACAAGGACTTTGATCTTAAGTCTGTAAACCGAGCTGGTAGTGATGATGAGCTGGGAGTAGACAAGGAAGAGGCTGAAAAGAAGGAACAGGAATTCAAGCCTGTCGTGGAAAAAATCAAGAATGCCTTGGGTGAACGAGTGAAGGATGTGCATCTTTCTAAGCGCCTTTCTGACTCACCTTCTTGTATCGTTGTGGATGAAGAAGATCCTTCCTTCCAGATGGAACGAATGATGCGAGCCATGGGACGAACAGGATTTGGCGAGGTAAAGCCAATTCTGGAGGTAAATGGAGAGCACCCCATTGTTGCTACCTTGAAGGATTGCGATGATGCAGCTTATATCGAGGATTTGTCCAATGTGCTGCTGGATCAGGCATTGCTGGTGGACGGCGCCGAACTGAAAAATCCTTCTGACTTTGTAAAGCGATTGAATCGCTTGATTAAAAGATAAAAGCTAGAACTCAATGACTGCCTCCGAGGATTCCTCGGAGGCTTCTTTTTTCTGTATGGAAAGCTTTTGAGCATTCAGCTGGTACTGTAATCGGTCTGAATAGCGGATTTCTCGCTGAATCTCTTGCAAGGCTTTTACAGCATCTTTACTGTTGACTGTAAGGGAGAGTCGCCTCATGAGTTCTTCTGCTTCCTTCAGTTTACCTGTTGCTTCTAAAAGGCGAGCAGCATTGTAGCCCGCTTCAAAAAGTCCCTGCTGTTCATAAATATCCATGTAAGCCCTTTGTGCTAGGGGATATAATCCTTCCTTTGCCAGCTGTTGAGCAGTTTTCATAGCTTCTTTAGTGGCTTCATCCTTGGACTTGTTTTTTAGCAGGGCTACCTTTCTTGTGGTGGTGTAGGGAGCCAGCTTTTTTACAATGGAATTGATTCTGCTGTTTAAATCGTATTCCACCAAGGAAAAGAAATTGGGAATATCACTTGCATGGGTATATTCACCACTTTCTTCTTCTATATGTTGTGTTGTTGAATAAAGAATTTCCTCTGTTTGAGCATATACTACCTGATATTTCACAGAAAAAGTTACTTTTCGTTTAAATACATAGTCCTTTTGTTTTTTGTCTTCAGATTCAATGAGAATCTTTTCTACATTGTTGGAAAAATTGTAAATGTTGCCATAAATATACAGATCATAGGCTGAATTTATGTTAGGTTTTCCATCTTTAGGAAATTCTTGTGCTGCAATCAGAGTAAAAAATCCTGAACGAAGAATTTTACTTTGGAATTGTTCTTGGATGTAATTTGCAATCACCTTAGAATCGGAGTTGTGATTGTAGTAAAAAGGTCTCATATTACCAGAGGAAAATGGCAAGACTGCAATGGAGGTGGCTCCCTTGGAATCAATTTCTGCGGGGCGTTCTACGGGAAAGTGAATAGAGGTGGTGCAGCTAGTAAGGCTCAGGAATAGAAAAGCCAACAGAATCCATAGGTTAGAAAATTGGTTGTGAGCTTTGAGTTTTTGCATCATTTTCTCCTTGCATCAGAATACTCTTAGTTAAAGTATCTGTCAAAGGGTGAAAATTACATTGACTTCACAGTTTTACACAGGTATACTGTGTATATCAGTGTATTATATATACAATAAATTTTGAGGAGTGATACTATGGCAAACATTACAGTAACTTTGGATGATGAAGATAAAAGACAGCTCACAGAATTCTGTGATCAAATTGGGGTTTCAGTTTCCACCTTGTTTACTATTTTTTCAAAAAAGGTAATTCGGGAGTGGGAAATTCCGTTTAAGGTGGGGTTGGATAAGCCAAATCGTGCCACAATCCGTGCCATGAAGGAAGGTGATAAAATCTTGAAGAACCTAGACAAGGTAAAGGTTTATGACAATGTAGAAGATGCCTTGATGGAGTTGAAGAGATGAGAGAGGTGGAAGATAAATATAAGACTGTTTGGACGACTAAGTTCAAGAAAGAATATAAACTGGCAATGAAACGGGGAAAGGATATTTCGAAGTTGGATGAGATAGTTAGATGCTTAGCGAAAGACTTGGAGCTCCCCGCCTCCTTGTGTGATCACGAGTTAAAGGGAAACTGGAAGAATCACCGAGAGCTACATATAGAAGGAGACTGGCTCCTTATCTACCAAAAAATGGAAGATATTCTTATCTTAGAATTGACGAGAACAGGTTCCCATTCTGATTTATTTTAATTTTTTAGAGTTGATTTATGAGATATTACTTGCATAAAAAAGAGGATAAGCAGGTTACTCATCCTCTTTTACAGAATTAAAATTGAAAATGACTAATTTCTTGCTACATCTGGAATCTTAAACCTAAGTTTGCACCCCAAAGAGAAGCTACAAAGTCATAGGAGACACTGAGGTTTGCATGGAACATGAAGATATCAAAGCCAATACCACCAAAGACTTGTGGGTGGAATCGATCACCAAAGCCTCGGCTAACAGTGCCTTTTTCTACATGGCCTAGGGTATATCCGTCGAAAGTTGCATTGTATTCCCACTGCCAGCTATTGGTGGATTTAGCAATAACTCCTCTAAATCCTAAGAAAGGAACTAGGAAGAAGATTTTCTTTGATGCCTGTGCTTCAAAAAAGATGCTTGTTGTTTCAAAATCGCTACGTACAAAGGCTGAATCCTCTACCTTTACTTCGACATAGCCCTTGTTGTACATAAATCCCATGCCCACAGAGACTACAGGAATAATTATCTTATCTTCGAGAATTGCATATCGCAAGGAACCACCAATGGTCAGGAAATCGAAGGCAACATTATCAAACTTCATGTTTGGAAGGCGCATAAAGCTTATACCAATATCAAAGGGAAGGAATACACCGCCGATTCGTGCATCTGCAGTAAATGTGGGGAATGCTAGGCTATCTCCTAATGAAGGAAAGCTTGCTCCTCCTGATACTTCATTAAACTGGGACAAAGCCTTGTTCAAGCCATCTATAGGGAGCTCTGCAGCACCAAAAGACAGACCAAGACCAAAGTGGGGTGGTGCACTGGGAAAAACTTTGCCAATCCATGCTTCAGGCCAAACTCCCTGCTGCAGGGCTACATTGGGAATAACATCAAAAAGCTGGATGGAAAAATCCTCTAGTCCTTGAGAAACCTTGTCTGCTGGGGTAGCAAAAACAGACAGAGTCAGAAGCAAAACAAGCCCTATTGTAATAATTTTCTTTGACATAATAACCTCCTTAAAAGCTTACGGCTTTGGTTAATAATATGTACCTTGATTATAGCATGGATAAAGAAAAAAATAATGAATATATTATGAAAGTTCGGGCATTGCATTTAAGCAATGCCCGTGGTTTTTAGTTTTGAGCAGTAGCTTCGGATGTCCAGACTGAAGTCCACTTATTTAAATCAAGGTATTCTTCTGCATCAGCTTTGTTGGAAAAACAAGCTGTTACTGCATCATATTCAGTTTGGGATGGTGGTTCTTTTCCTGTAACAGAAGCAAATTGTGCCCATGTCACATTTTTGCTTGTAATTGATTGGATATACAGTAAGGTATAGCAATCTTTATGAGGATTATTAGCTTTGTCCTCGTAGTCTGGGTACTGAGAAGGGGTAGAATTTGAATGATTACTACACTCTAAAAGGTATACTGTTCCTTCAGGTGTTGTCCTGCTTTCTACAATTTTACCTTCTGTGTTGTAGCTGTCTCCAAAGCCAAGTTTTACCGTATTTGTTGTAACAGAAAACAATTCATTCCATTCACTTTTATACACCTTTCCTGCAAAATCTGCCAAAGGCTTCTGTTCTATCCCTCCCACAGGGTTTTCACAGCCTAAAAAGAGGGTGGCGGAAATGATGATGAGTCCTAGGACGACTCCCTGCAACAGTCTTGCTGTTTTCTTGTTGTGCATGCTCATGATGAGCCTCCTTCAATAATTCATCCTGTTTGGCATTGTGCCAGAACAGATTCAATACATAGGTGAGTGGGTTAAATTAGAATGTGGTTTTGATTTTCACAGAATAACTGCGGGAGGGGCCGCTGTAATTGTCGTGGTACAGGTATTTCTGGTTTAAAAGGTTGCTACCCTCCACCGTAAACGCCAGATTCTCGCTATATTTCCAGCTTACACCGCAGGAAAGTAGGTGAATGGGGCTGTAGTAGGTGGTGTTGTAGTTGGAGGTGTAGCGTTTTGAGGTAAAATCATAGTTCACCTGTAAACCAATCTGTTTGTAGCCTGCTTCCAGACCAAGGTTTGCCAGCACCAGTGGCACCCACATGATTTGCTTTCCGTAGTATGCCTTGTCTAGCAAAAATGTCCTTGTGACCGCCAGATTTAGCTTGTAGCCTAGCTGCCAGTGGGAGCCCACTTTGTAGCTGTTTTGAGAGTGGAGGGTAGCGTCAAAGTAGTATGCTGCCCCAGCGTTTTCCGTGTGAAGGGTAGAATAGCTTAAATCTTGGTAGCTGCCACTTACCCAGCGGATTTTGTCTTGATAATAGCTAAATCCCAAGCTAGCAGTAACTGGAACAAGCTTAAAAAGACGAGGCTGATTTTCTGCATCCTGATTCAAAATAGCTGAAGCAAATTTCAGTCGGATGGAATAGCCAGATTCAGGCTTAAGGTGAGGATTTCCGTGGTCTATGAGCTGTCCGTTACTGGAATTTGTTCCTTGATTTTCCTGTGCTGTCAACAAACCAGCATAATTCCAGTACAGCTGGTTAAAGGTGGGCAATACATTTTGAGTGGAAAAGCTTAAGGTAAAATAAGCTACATTAATAGCCAAGGCTCCATTAAAATTATGATGAAAAACAAGTTCTTGTTTGCCCTCCCCAGCTGTTGTGTCCCAAGCCATAAAATATCCTGCCATGGGCTGAATTTGCACCAGCTGTCCCTTGCCAAAAATTGCAGTAAGGGAAGGATAGAAACTGTAACGAGAAGGATTAACAACAGAGGTTTGTGCAGAAGAAAAACTACTGAGGATAGCTCCACCCTTCAGGGAAAATGACGGCTGGGAATTTGCCAGCTGGTTCAAAATCCAAGGCTTTTCCTCCTGCCACGGGAAGACAGGGGCAGTATAATCAAGCTGCAGAGTCAGATTGTGAAAGCTATTTTCTGTGTCAGGACTTGTTTTATTGGCTTCTTGATAGGTGAGGGAATCTAGCTTGTAATGAAGTTGCACCAAGATTTGACCAAAGGAGGAAAATAGGTCTCCAAATATAGTGTGTCCCGTGGAAAGGCTAGTTTGAAGCCCAGCGGCAGAAAGACTTGCTGGCACCTGGAGGCGATTGTAGGAAATATTGTGACTTCCACCAATGGTGTGGCTACCCACAAACCGATTCCAGCCCACCAGTCCAGAGGCCGACTGATAGCCGTTCCCTTCCTGAGTTTGGCCGTTTATAAGGCGATAACGATTTGCAGCCGTGGTGCTCCCAAGGGAAAGCTTTAGTGCTGTGCCAGCCACCACATCCTGAAGCTGAAAGCCCAGCTGGTTGGTGTCAAAGGCATTTGTTTCGTAGGAGGAGGTGGAAAAACTTGTGGAAATTCTTCTAGCAGAAAAGGATTTTGTGCTGATGGAAATGGTGGTACCAGCAAATTCTTCTTGTCCTAAAATTGGTGTGTTGTGAATAGTTATGCTACTGATTGCATCTAAGGCCAAGGAATTCCAATCGAATTCCCCTGTGTTGGGATTATTTACTAAAACCCCATCTACATATACCTTGATGCAGGCTCCAGCATAGCCCCCAATAGAAATATTTGTTTGGGAGCCTGTTCCCCCTGTGGAAAGAACCAAGCAGTTGTTTTTACCTAAAAATTCCACCAAGGAGCTGGCATTAGAGGCTGCAATATCTTCCTGACTAAAATACTGCTCTAAATTTGCACCATCAAGAATAGTGGTAACTGAGCCCAAGTCAATATTTTGGGCTGCAACGGGTAAAGTTGCGACAATTGGTTGGAGAAAAAAGCTCCAGATGGCTAGTACAATGAATCTGCTCCAAACAAGCTGTTTGGATAAATTTCTAGTGGCCATACAATCCTCCTCGGGAAGGTATGAAAAGTGTGAGATTTAACAGTCGTCTCCTGGCTTGCAGAATGTACATTCTTTAAAACTGCACCTGTAACACGCCTTCTCACCTGCGGGGCAATGGCATTTGTGTCACTTTTCTGCTTACAGTGGCGGGACCGCTCCAGATTCACACTGGATTCCGTTACTGTTATGGTTGGTATTCTAATGAAAATCACTATTTCGTCAATAATAAATGAGAAGAAATAGACATTTGAAAATAAAATGATTATACTATAACTGTGGGAGAGGTTTATTTTTGGATAATTTTTTAAAAATCATCATCGAGATATTGTCTAGTCTGTACTGGCTCTTTTTCTCATCAATATTTTTTACCTTCATTTCCTTCCAGTTTGTGAGAAAATTTGTAGACAATGTAAAATCTAGCATCATTTTCCCCTTGCTCTTTGGGGTATTGAACGGAACTATTGCTGCTGTGGTGGAAACTATGGTGGATAAAAATTTACCTCACGTGGTAATGTTCTTTGTTCCTGTAACTATAGTGCTAGAATTATTTTGCATTTCAAAGAATCCTTTCCGAGTATATATATTTATCCTTGGATCCTTTCTCATTAACTATTGCGGTATCTATAGCCTTATCATTGCTGCTACGGGTTTGCTGTGGCCAGATTTGCCTAGCTATCTTTCTGCTATCGATTATCGTGTCTTTATTTTTTCTCTTGTTACCATCATTGCATCTAGTGTGGTGATTTTGCTGATACGATTTATACCCTTGAGGGAATTACGTTCCATCACCTACAAGATGGAAGAAAATCTCATGCTGGTATCTTATATGTATGCAGCATCAATAACCTTTTTACTTGCAACACGACTATCCACCACCACTCTTTTGCAGCTTCAAGGAAATAATGAGTATCTAGAGATTATTTATTTTCAAATGCTCATTAAGGATTTTACGCTGTTGCTTGGTGGTTATATTATCCTCCTGTTCCGTTGTCGTGAAAAGGGTCAGGAGCAATATGCAGTAAATCTTAAAAAAGACCTACAGCTAGAAAAAGATTTCCGCAGTAGTATGCAGGAAAAGGCAATTTGTAGCTATTCTTACAATGCCACTCAGGATCGCATGGAACAGCTCCATCCAGCATTTGATACTTATATCATAAACCCGAAGCAAGCAAGCTATTCTGAGATGATAAATCACTACATTGATTTTTGTGTTCATCCAGATGATCAACAAGCTTTGCGAAAGGATCTTGTTCACCTAGATTTGGAAAAAAAGGCTCTGCTTAAGGTTAATTCTCTACAAGTTAGAATGCGAAAGGAGACTATTATCTCCCTTTGTGCTGATGCCAGTAACATTAAGTCGGTACAACTTTGTGATGGTGAATGGATTTGGATAGAGGTTCGAGATACCCATATTACAAATGCTGCTACCGGAGATTTGATTGTTTATGTAGACTTGTTTAACGTGGAAGATGTGGTTCAAGAAAAAACTCAGCTTGTGGTTGCAGCTACTACAGATATGCTTACAGGATTGAACAATCGTGCCATTGCCGAAACTCGAATTCGAGATTTCTTGTCTAATAAAAGCCATGATGGAGCCTTCTTTATTGTAGATTTAGACAATTTTAAGCTGGTAAATGACCGAATGGGCCATCCTGAAGGAGACAAGGTTTTACGTGATGTGGCCCACATTATAAAATCTATATTTAGAGATGACGATGTGGTTGCCCGTTTGGGAGGCGATGAATTCTGTATTTATGCTCCAGGAATGACTTCTCTTGATGCAGTTAATAGATGTGTTGAGCCTCTATTGTCTCGTTGTCATTTTGAATACCCTTATAAAGGTGATTCCTTTGTGGTAACTCCCAGTATTGGGGTAGCTTTTGCCTCTCAAGCAAATCATGATTATGCTATCTTGTACCAATGTGCAGACCAGGCCCTGTATAACTCAAAAACTAAGGGAAAAAATAGTTGGAGTCTCTATTCAAAAGCTGAATCGTAAGGGTGGTTTGGGTGAAGCTGGTAAACTCTTGAAAAAAACATTTACAATTCGATTTTGTTCTATTATACTAGAGATATAGTTGTCATTAGAGTTTCCTTCTACAAGGATGCCTTTTATGGGTTACAGGAGTATCTATGGGTTTATCAGCTACCTCATCTCGAAAAAAAACCTCCATCAAAGTTAAGTTCGTTATTCAATCCACTGCAATAATCATAATGATGTCGGTTCTTATAGCTATGGTTGTCATGGTCCGACTTTCAGTAAATAAAATCTTAGCTAGTCAGGAACGGAATAGTCTTTGTCAGCTTTTGGCTAACGAGCTAAAGCAAAGCTCTGAGGATTTGTCTAACAATAGTCGTATGTATGTAGTGTCTAATGGAAATGAAACCTACTATCGTGAATATAACGACATTGTAGCTTGGCGTTCTGGATTAGCTCCTCGACCTTCAAACCTAGCTGAAAACCTCTATCCTGGTGTTACCATTCACCTTTTGGATTTGCTCGAAACTGTTGGTTTTACAGAAGATGAATTGGCTACAGTAGAAACCTCTTTGATTGTATCTGAAAGTCTTGCTCGAACAGAGCATCAAGCAATGGCGAGTATTCGCTTGGGTGAAATTATTGCTGGCCCTCAAGTAGCAATTCCAGGAGAAAGTGTTCAGGAATTTGCTTTAAGAATTCTTACCAGCGATAGCTATAACGCTATTTCACATCAAATTATTCATCCTTTGGATACCCTTAATGCTAATATTACCCAACGAATGTCAGAGGAATTCCGCCACCTAAACAGAAACATGCTTATTTATGAAACAATCATGTTTGCAATTTCTGTATTGGTAGTGGCAATGATTGTGATTTTCGTTACATTTTTACGCCGCTCCTTGCTGGCTCCTATTCTTCAAACCTCAGCAGCCTTAAGTGTTGTAAGCTCTGGTGATCTGCGGGTAGAGCTCCAGCCAAAGGCAAATGACGAGGTAGGAAAGATGTTCGACGACTTTAATAGTACTATGAAACATCTTCGTCACCTTATTCATACTATTCAAGATTCTTCTCAGAACCTTGCTACTGTTGGTGATAACCTAGCTGAAAACATGTCGGAAACAGCCAGCACCATGCATCAGATGGAAGGTAATATTTCTGCTGTTAAGGATAAGTCTCTTGTTCAGGCTTCTGGTGTAACACAAACGACACAAACAGTAGGACATATTATCGATACTATTAAAAGGGTAAGTGACAGTATTGCTAGTCAGTCCTCTAGTGTAACAGAATCTTCTGCCTCGGTAGAAGAAATGCTTGCTAATATTTCATCCATTTCTTTGACCTTGGAAAAGAACGATGCCATGATTAAGGAGCTGTCTTCTGCCACCACCAGTGGTCGTGATACAGTTGCCCATGCCACCGATGTTACTAGAAAAATTAATGAGGCTTCTGGTGGTCTCATGGAGGCTTCTCGAATTATTCAGCATATTGCAAGTCAAACAAACCTGTTGGCTATGAATGCTGCCATTGAAGCTGCTCACGCAGGTGAAGCTGGACAGGGATTTGCAGTTGTTGCCGATGAAATCAGAAAGCTGGCAGAGGAATCAAGTACTCAAGGTAAGGCTATTACCTCTACCTTGAAGACTCTTAGTGCTGATATTACCAGTTTGACAGAATCTACCCGCACGGTAGAAGAAAAATTTAGCTCAATTTATGGGCTTTCTGAACGAATCATGCAGGTAAGTACGGAAATGAACCTTGCTATGCAGGAACAGAATTCAGGTAGTCAGGAGGTTCTGTCTGCTATCAAGGATATCAATACGGTTACCTTGGAGGTAAAGGAAGGTTCTGACAAGATGCTGGAAGGAAGTGTGGCTGTGGCTCGAGAAATGGCTCGCTTGAACGAGCTTACCAGTAATATTACTGCTAGTATGAATGAAATGGCAGCTGGCTCTGCTCAGGTAAATAGAACTGTTCAAGATGTGAACAAATTAACACTGGCAAATAAGGAAAGTATCAGAAATCTTTCCGAAGAAATCCGGGTGTTTAAGGTAGAATAAACAGAAATTGGGAGATAGTTTTATGAGCTATCTCCCGTTTTTTAGGAATGATGTTTTATGAGTTTGAAAAGTAATATTGTAATTTTCTTAATTAGACTAATATAATATAGAAAGGTGGATAAAAGATTGGTTATGGATTCTGTAAAAAATGGTGCGGAAATTAAGAATGGTTTGTCTCTCAGAGTGAGTTTTGGTCTGCAGTTTACAAGTATTTGTATTATGCTGGCGTTGCTGTTGTTGATATTGTTCTTTGTACGTGGAGCCCAGCACAAATTAGAGCTGGATCAGGAAAAAGCTACTGTTTGTCAGCTTTTAGCAAATGAATTGAAACAATCCTCAGAAGATTTGACTGATGCCTGTAGAATGTATATTGTCAGTGGAGGAAAGTCTATTCATTGGGATAATTATCAGTATATTTTAGATTGGCGTAACGGTGTTAAGCCTCGTCCTGAAAGTCTTCCCGCAAATATGCATCCTAACGAAACAATTGATATGATTACTCTTTTGGAAACCTCTGGATTTACTCGTGATGAGTTGGATTTGGTTGAAAAGGCTTTAGAGGATTCCAACGATTTGGCTGTACTAGAAACCCAAGCTATGGAGAGTATGCGGCAGGGGAAAATCGTTGCAGGTACAGAGGTGCCGTTACCACAAGAATCCGTCCAAGAATTTGCTATGAGAATTGTTACCAGTGATGTATACCAAGCTACTTCAGATAAAATTCTTGATCCATTGGATAAACTTGTCATTGGAATTACTGAGCGAATGACTCAAGAGAGTCTCCTATTGAATAGACGCGTTGATATTTACGAAATGTTGATGCTTGCCATTGTTCTATTGGTTGTGGGTAATGTGGTTTTCTTTACCATTTCAGTGCGGCGTTCTATGCTCACCCCTATTCTGCATACTTCCGAAGCCCTCCAGATTGTTCGAGAGAGCAATCTTACTGCAGTTTTACCAGTAACATCGAACAATGAGGTGGGGCAAATGTTCTTGGACTTTAATATTGCCATGGAACAACTTCGTTCTTTGATTCAAACTATTCAATCTTCTGCTCAACGATTGGATGGAACAGGTTCTGAATTAATGAATTATATGGATGATACTGCTGATGCTATCCATCACATGGGTGATACTATTGCCAATGTAAAGACTGAATTTTTAACTCAAGCGACAAGTGTAGATAAAACTGCTACTACTGTTACTCAAATCATTGGAACAATTAAAAAATTGAATCAGAGTGTTATTCGTCAGGCTGCCAGTGTTACCCAATCTTCTGCTTCTGTAGAAGAAATGGTTGCAAATATTGCTGCAATTTCTCAAACTCTTGAACATAGCGATGAAAAAATCAAAGTATTAGCCACTGCTACTACAAAAGGACGTGATGCAGTGACTAATGCTACAGATGTTACTAGAAAGATTAGCGATGCTTCTGGTGGTTTGATGGAAGCTTCTCGAATTATTCAGCATATTGCGAGCCAGACTAACTTGTTGGCTATGAATGCGGCCATTGAGGCTGCCCATGCAGGTGAGGCTGGACAGGGATTTGCAGTAGTTGCAGACGAAATTCGTAAGCTGGCGGAAGAGTCCAGTATGCAGGGTAAGGCTATTACCTCTACCTTGAAAAGTCTGGGTGGCGATATTACTTCCTTGTCACAAGCAACCCTAACTGTAGAAGAGCAGTTCAACAATATTTATGATATATCTGAAGAAATTTTGAAAATGAGTAGTGAGATGAATCTTTCTATGCAGGAACAGGATTCTGGTAGTCATGAAGTATTGTCTGCTATTAAGGATATTAATGTTGTTACCCAGGAAGTGCGTGATGGTGCAGAAGAAATGTTGCAGGGAAGCGAAAGTGTTGTAAATGAAATGTATCGCCTTATTGAACTTACCAAGAACATTACTGCTAGCATGAATGACATGGCATCTGGTGCTTCTCAGATTAATTCTACAGTTGAGAATGTAAGCCTGCTTGCAGGTGCAAACAAGGAAAGTATTCACACACTTTCTGACGAGATTCACATATTCAAAATAGATTGATGACTTTTAATGGGAGACGGCGTGAAGCTGTCTCCCTTTTTTTGTTTCCCCTTCTTAAGATATCCCCGCCCTCGACATATCTTTCTATTTCCTCTATACTTAGGTCATGGCTACAACTGTTGATGACAAGAAAATTATTTATTCCATGAGTCGTGTTTCACGCACCTATGGAACCAAGACGGTGCTGAAGGATATCAGCATTTCATATTATTACGGAGCAAAGATTGGTGTTATTGGTGCCAACGGTTCCGGTAAGTCCAGCTTGTTCAAGATTTTGGCTGGAGTGGACACCGAATTTACTGGTGAAACCGCAGTTTCTCCCGGTTATTCCATTGGCTACCTAGAGCAGGAGCCAGAATTGGAGGCGGGAAAGACTGTAAAGGAAATTGTAAGTGAGGGTGTAAAGGAAGTTACGGACTTGCTGGCAGAATTTGACCGCATAAACGAAGCCTTTGGTGATCCTGATGCCGACATAGAAAAGCTGTGCGACCAGCAGGCTGCAGTACAAGAAAAGCTTGATGCCATGGACGCTTGGAACTTGGATTCTCGCTTGGAGCTGGCTATGGATGCCTTGCGTTGTCCTCCACCAGATCAGTGCGTAGATGTATTGTCTGGAGGTGAGCGTCGCCGTGTGGCTTTGTGCCGACTTTTGCTACAAAAGCCCGACATCCTCTTGTTGGACGAGCCCACCAACCACTTAGACGCAGAAACTGTTGCTTGGCTTGAGCGCCACTTGCAGCAGTACGAAGGAACCATTATCGCCATTACCCACGACCGCTACTTCTTGGACAATGTAGCTGGCTGGATTTTGGAGCTGGACCGTGGTGAAGGAATCCCCTTCAAGGGAAATTATTCTAGCTGGCTGGAGCAAAAAGAGAAGCGCCTTGCCCAGGAAGAAAAGGGTGAAAGTGAGCGACGCAAGGCTCTGGCTCGGGAGCTGGAGTGGATTCACATGAGTGCTAAGGGACGCCAGGCCAAGCACAAGGAGCATATCACCAAGTACGAGCAGCTTTTGGCTCAGGATGGTAAGGCTCAGATTAAGGATACAAAGATTTCTATTCCCGCTGGTCCTCGCCTTGGTGGAGTTGTTATCGAAGCAAATGATTTGAAGAAGGGCTTTGGAGACCGACTTCTTTTTGATAATCTTTCCTTTAATGTGCCAGCTGGTGCCGTTGTTGGAATTGTTGGTCCCAACGGTGCAGGAAAAACCACCTTGTTCAAGCTTATTGCAGATGCTGCGGGGCAAACTGTGGAACGGCTGGACGGCACTCCCGGTGGAGAAAAGCCCGACGGTGGCTCCATTCGTGTGGGCGAGACCGTAAAGCTGGTGTACGTAGACCAGATGAGAAGTCTGCTGAATCCTGATAAAACCGTGTGGGAGCAGCTTTCTGACGGCTTGGACATTATCAAGCTGGGAGCTGTGGACGAGAAGGGGCGACCCGTTAATGGAGCCATTCGTGAGGTAAATTCCCGCGCCTATTGTTCCTGGTTCAACTTTGCTGGTGCCGACCAGCAAAAAAAGGTTGGGGTGCTTTCTGGTGGTGAACGAAACCGCTTGAATCTTGCCATGATGCTGAAGCAGGGGGCAAACGTGCTGTTGTTGGACGAGCCCACCAACGACTTAGACGTGGCAACCATTCGTGCCTTGGAAGATGCCATTGAGGATTTTGCAGGTTGTGCCCTTATCGTAAGCCACGACCGCTGGTTCTTAGACAGAATCTGTACCCACATCTTGGCCTTTGAAAACAACAGTCAGGTAATGTGGTTTGAGGGTAACTGGAGCGACTACGCTGAGTGGCGAAGAAAGCAGCTTGGTGCTGACGCAGATCGACCTCACAAGACTGTGTATCGCAAGATGGAGCGATAGACTGAATTTTAGTTCAAGGAGTACATGATGGACAAGAAAAATACTGCTATTTTGTGGGACATTGAAAATGTTACACCTCCTTCAGGAACGAACTATATTCAGTCAATTATAGATAAGATTTCAGAGACGGGAAGTATTTCCTATGCTATGGCCTTTGGAGACTGGAATAAGGGGAATATCAGAAATATTGCTTCAGAATTGGCGGCAAATAGCTTTGAGTTGATTCATATTCCGGCTTCTCGCAAGGATAGCTCCGACATGTCCATGGTGGCTCATGGGGTGGAGCTGATTTTTCAGTATCCCCACATTGGTCGCTATGTACTGATTACTGGTGATGCGGATTTCCGTCCCCTGCTGCTTTCCCTTCGTAAGTACGGCAAGGACACGTTGATTGTTTGTGACGTTAAGCGAAACGCCTCCGAGGATTTGTTGAAGATGGCCGACGAGTATCTTGATTATCGTGAGATTATTTCTGACGATGATGATTCTGAGGACGAAAAGGACGACGAAAAGGAGGGCAAGGGAAGCAAGGGGAAAGCTGAACAGGAGTTAACCAAGCCGCAGGCCTTTGAGCTGTTACAGGAAGCGGTAAACATGATGGTGACGGAAAAAGGTGGAAAGCCTGCTCCCATCAGCGCGGTAAAAATCCGCATGAAGCTGCTGAACGCCACCTTTGACGAGCGTAAGCTTGGATTCCGTAGCTGGAAGTCCTTTGTGAGCAATGCAGTTAAGCAAAGCCACGTACGGTACGCTGGAATTGATGAAGCAAACCTAATGCTGGACGGTGAGGCTGCTGCCAAGCTGATTCCAGAAGCCTTTGCTGCCTTGCTGAAGGTGTTGCCTGCTCCTGGCCCCAACGAAGAGACGGGATGGGTTCGCTTTGACGAAGTTGCCAAAAAGCTCCCGTATCGCAAGTTAGGCTATAATCAGTTTAAAAAGCTGGCCTTGGACGCAGAAAAGCGAGGCTTTGTGCTGGTACGCAATAGTGGCAGTAACTGGCAGATGAAAAAGAACCAGGGTTAAGTTGGAGCTGCTGAAATAATTTTAGAGCATGAAAAAAGCCACCTCCTGGGTGGCTTTTTTTGTCTTAATTTGGATTAGAATCCGTAGAACTGAGCCAGTGTAGAAACTTCTTCACGGCCAGTAAGTACAGTGTTAGCAGCAAATTCTGGGTCAGCATATCCAAGGGCTACACCAACGATAAACTTCTTGTCGTCGCCAAGTCCCAAGTGCTTTCTCAGAGCCTT
Source organism: Treponema sp. (assembly GCA_036300185.1). Taxonomy (GTDB): domain Bacteria; phylum Spirochaetota; class Spirochaetia; order Treponematales; family Treponemataceae; genus Treponema_F. The sequence continues at coordinate 30,810 of JAXJGY010000051.1, forward strand.
TTCGTACATAACAGCCTGGTAAGCAACACAGGTTCCCAGTCCATGCTCCATGGCAGCAACAGTAATGAGCTGGGTAACAGCACCTACGTCAAAGCGAGTGATGCCATTGTCCATGTTTGCATCAACATACAGGATGATTGCTACAGGTGCATCAAAGAAGCGGAAACCACGCTCCATCCACCAGTCTCGCTTTTCCTTATCTTCACGGCCAATTTCCATAGCAGTAAAAAGCTTCTTTGCTACATCAATCTGGCGAGTGCGGTAAACACCTTCGTATACAGTGTCTGGTACATCAAAACCCTCACCGTTTCTCAGCTGGGCAACGTTTTCTTCTCCAATCTTCTTGAGAACATCCCCAGTAATAACGGCATACTGCCAAGGCTGTGTGTTCTTGCTGGAAACAGCATATCCAGCAGTCTTAAGGATGTCTTCTACAACTTCCTTAGAAACACTCTGGTTAGTAAATCCTCTGATTGAATGCCGATTGATAATAGCATCTTTTAATTCCATGATTCTTCCTCCTAAAATACAGATTTCATAGGATTAAATACCCAAAATGAAATCTCAAGTAACAATAAATACTATACTATGGAGTTAATTTTGGAACAAGCCCTTTTTTTGGGCAGCCAGAATCAGTTCTGGATGGTATTCAAAGTGCATGTTATCCCAAATGCCCCACTTGCCTCCCCAGATAAAGCCTTCATCCTCGAAAATATCGATGACGCTTTGAGGTGGCATCCATCGGTCCGCCAAAGGTGTGAGCATCCAATCAGGATTTACGTCCTTGGTCCAGCTCCAGTAAATGGCCTTACCTTTTAGGTTTTTTGGAAGAATATCCACTGCAATGCCTAAGCTATGAAAGGATTTTCTGTTGGTGCCGGCAATGAGTCGCCAATAGTATGCGTCCAGCTGGTTAATCTCTGCAATAAAGGGCTTGATGGTGGGGTCTGTGGCGGCAGCTTCATTGATTCGCTGTTCCACTCGCTGCAATGGTTCTTTGAGTCGTTGATGAACACGGAGGGGTTTGCCCAAGAAGGTAACACGTTGAATGTGTTTTTCCAAGCTCTCTTTTGTGTGGCTTTGATAGAGGGCATCAAAAAAGAACATGGGAGTGCCAGCACCATTCTTGCGGTTTTCTGTTGAGCCAAAATTTTTCATATGGTCAATTTGTTCTTGGGTAAAATTAGCTGGATCCTCCAAGGGCTGGCCGTAGTTGTAATTGTAGAGCAAGGTCCAGTACTTGGCCTTGTTTGCCAGTTCTGCTTCTGGCAACATACTTCCGTTACTCCAATAGAGGAATTCTGTACGATTTGTGTCACCCTCTGGAATCAGTAATTCTATTTTCCAGTCTGCCTTGTCTCTGTCGTATATGGCGTTAAAAGTAACATCTGGATATGCTTGGCGAAAAATTGCTAAACCATCAGGTTCTCTGGGTGGCTTTCCCTGTGGCATTTCAGTTGTCTGTGCAAAACAAAGCCCCGCCAAGGCGAGGCTTAGTGTGAGTAAAAAAAGTTGTTTCATTCCTTCCCCTTAATTAAGTTACATTACACTTTGAATTTCGGTGAAAGGAATTTACTTCTTTACTTCAAGTAGGGAATCAGTACAGCTTGAGTTCCTGCTGAACCGGGAGCCACCTGATATTTCTGGAAGTAAATTGTCAGTCCTTTTTCGGAAATAGTGAAAATCTGATAGTTTTCTGCCACAGGCTCTGTTCCTGTTTGAATCATTTCCTGAAGGTTAGTGTCATTTTCTGCAGAAAGGGCAACTGTCAGCTCTTCTCTACAAACTGCTGCCAATGCATCCAGTGAAGGATCTTCCAGCACAAGGGGCAAAAAGCTTTCCAGAGGCATGATTTTATCGGTAATCTTGTTCCAGGTGAAAGATGCCATTTGCTCAAGGCCATTGGCACCTCCAGTAAACTGGTAGGCTGTCAGCAGGACACTGACACAGTCTTGGGTATTCAAAGGAACTTTCCATTGGTTTTCAAAGGTAAAGGGCTGACCATATTCCTCTACCATTTGGCTATTAAGTTCAGCTTCAGAGATAAAATTATCATACCAGCTATTGATTTGGTTATTAATTAAGGTGTTAAGCTCTGGTTCTCCATCAATTTCTGGAATGTCCATGTCTGCTTGGTAAATGTCGTTGCCAGGCAAGGAGCGGATTGAAGTTACTCCCGGAACAGTACTGTTCTGGGAAACACAAGCGGTGAAGGTTACCGCAACCAAAAGTGAAACGATAATAGACTGATTGAATCCTTTCATAAAATAAATATAAAAAAAAATGAAGGCAAAAACTAGGGGCAGAAGGATGTAAAACAATTGTAGGTGATGCCATTGGCACGGGCGGGAAGGTTTTTCGGGCCACCGCCTGGTATGGGGATGAAGTTCTGGAAGTGGCTGGGAAACAGGCTACCGAAGTTCTAGAAACTTTGCCGTTAAGGAGGTTGGATGCAGGGGCTTCTTCTGTAGGGAGGGGTGGTGGTAAGGTTAATCAAGTGCATCATTTTGCAACTGACAAAAACAAAAAATATACACAAGCATTTCAGGACATTACAGACAAATATGGCTTAAATTTAGATGATGATTGGAATAAGGCATTGCTACCACATCAAGGTAGACATCCAAATGCATATCACGATTTTTTTTTAGATGAAATGAAGAATATTGATAATATAGCAAATGGAAACAAGGATATTTTTCTAGACTTATATGAAAGTGAGATTAAAAGTATTATTCGAGATAATCCAGATATGTTATATTCTAACTATTGGAAAGGGATAAAGGAGTAAAGGTATGTTTTATAAATTATCATTTGATATGGACAGGTGTGGTGAGTCTATAGAAGATGGCACCAACACAATCTATGCCGAAGCTACCAACATGGATGAAATTGAGTATGAAGATGTAAAGAAAGGTTTTTTTGATAACATTATATTGACGCCGCGTTCTATAAGTAATTGGCCAAATGTTGAATTTTATTATAGTTCAAGAGTATCCAATTTGGAAGGTGAGTATCTTTTGAATGTAAAGAGGTGGCCTATTGTTCATGTTAGGGTTATGGAAGAGTTCAACAAAAAAGGGATACAAGGTTTACAATACCTTCCAGTAAAATTAATTGATGTAGTGACTCAAAAAGTTAATTCTAATTATGTTTTGATGTATATTGTAAATTTTTTAGATGCATTCGATATGGAAAAAAGTAAATATAAATATAATGAAAAATATAATTTCTATACTTTTATGCCAAAGGAAACATATTTAAACAAAAGAGTTTGTTTGGGACATGATATTTTTAGATGTTCAAGAAGTGTAGCATCTATATATGTTTCAGAACAAATAAAGAAAATTGTGGAAGATAATCATTGGTTAGGATTTACTTTTTATGAACAACAATAAAGGGTATGATATTAACCCTTATGTTAAGGGACAGAAAAGGGGAACTGAACGAATTGTTATAGGTGATGATGATTCTGTTTGGTATACGAACGACCATTATTTTACATTTACTAAAATTGAATAAAAGCGGAGAGTATTGATGTACAAAGAGCTCATCAGTTGGTTGAAACAGAAAGGTATTAAATTTGAAGCAGGGCTTACGGACAATGAAATAAGCAAAGTCCAGACCATTTATGAAATCCTATTCCCTGAAAGTTTCAGATTTTTCCTAATGGAAGGATTGCCAGTATCAAGAGGCTTCTATAATTGGAGAAATACTGAACAGACTAATATTGAGTTCATAAAAAGAATGATAACAATGCCAATTGACACTATCGATGAGGTTGTCAAAGAGATTTGTTGGTGTGATGATTGGGGAAAAGAACCTCAGAATGCAATGGAGGCAGAAAAAACGATAAGAAAAAAATTGCATGAAGCTCCAAAGCTATTACCAGTCTACGGGCATAGATATATGCCCATGTTGTCAGGAGTGCAAGTACCAGTAATATCTGTACATGGCACGGATATTATTTACTATGGAGAGAGCTTAAGCGATTATTTTTACATTGAATTCGGTACAAAAAAACAGGAGGAGATAGATTTTGATAGTATTAGACCTATTCCATTTTGGTCTGATATAATGTGAGAGTACAAGTAGGCTTCTACGATTAGGGACTGGTGAATACTTTTTGATAAATAAAACTGGAACTTCAATTGTTCCAGTTGATTAGGAGTTTTAGTATGGCAAGAATTTATGCAGAATTTGGAATAGAACTTTTTGATGGCACATTGTTGAATCAATGTTACGATATTATGAGGCATTTGGGTGATGTAAAAGTTAAAGAAACAAGACGCAATACATATATAATTGGTTATAACACAGAAACTACAGATGTGAAAGAAATTGAACATCTGTCAAACGATATTTGTAAAAAAATCGATATAATCAAAAGTGAAATGAAAGAATTTGTGAATATGTTTTCAGAAAGAATATATGTGGATATTTGTTTTGTCAAAGTTTCTGATGAAAAAGATGTGTCTATTAAAATAAATAAAAAATTGATTTCTTTAGCAAATGAATTGAATTTGGAAATTAATTTTGACGGATTTTGACCTTTCCCTTGTGTTCTAGCTACTATCAACCCTTTCTGCTACTTCCATGCTACCAATTGTAGGTGATGCAATTGGCAAGGGCGGCAAGATTGCACGGGCTGCCATTAAGCACGGGGATGAGGTGGTGGAGACTGGGGGAAAGGTTGCTGGGAATGCAAAAAAATTAACTGCAAATATTCCTTAAAACGTTACTAATGCTTTAGAATATATAAAGAAGGGTATCAACGTTCCAGGTACTGACGGTGGAAAGGTTTTTAAAAATCGGGGAGGAATCAATCCAAAGACAGGCAATGTGAACCAAAACTTACCAAAAACAGATTCAGCTGGAAATGACATAACATATACGGAATGGGATGTGAATCCCAAAACTGAAGGAAAAACAAGGGATTCAGAACGAATAGTGACAGGTTCTGATGGCTCTATATGGTGGACGACCAACCATTATGAAACTTTTACACAGTTGGAGTAGCAGATGAGACGGAAAATTTGTTTTAATGGAACTGTTGAAGAATTTATTTTGGAAAAACAGTTCTCATTCTCAGATGCATACAAAGCCTTATTACAAGGTGAAAGAATGAAAACATTGAATGGTATGTATGATGAATTGGAAATTCTATTACAGCTTCCAAACTATTTCGGTAGGAATTGGAATGCCCTTGATGAGTGCTTGACGGATTTCAGTTGGTTGCCACAAGAACGAATCATTGTGGTTATTAGTGAATTTGAAAAAGTGCTGACCAACTTTGAATTTGACCCACAATACCGTGAAAGTGAATTGGAGAATTTGTTGGAGAGTTTCCAGAGTGCAGTAGAAGAATCTGAGGGAAAACTTCTTGTCTATATTCAAGAAGATGGAGATCTTTTTCAGTTGGAAACTGATTAAAAGAAGCCGGCCTTGTTCCCGGATTTGGTGAGATTGCCGACGGTATAAACGCTCTCATCAGCCTTGGCCGTGGAGATGTAACAGGAGCAGCCCTTTCTGCTACTTCCATGCTACCAATTGTAGGTGATGCCATTGGCAAGGGCGGCAAGGTAGTACGAGCTGTTACCAAGCATGGGGATGGAATCGCTGAGGCGGCGAGTGGGGCTGTGCGAGCAGGTTTGGTTCATGAAAAACCTGCTAGTAAAACTCCTCTAGGAGCCGGCAGGAGAGGAGCCTTGAGAGAAGCCAAAAGGAATAACAGGATACCAACATCTCAATCACCAGAAGAGCAGACTCCAAATTATGATAAAAGAGGTCATGAACAACCTGGTAGGCAATATAAATACAGAGATAGTGAAGGAAATCCTGTAACTATTAGAGATGATTCGAAAGGGCATACTTATTCTGATAATTCAAGTCAGAATAGAGGCCCACATTTTAATGATGAGGCAGGTAATCATTATGATTATTAATTTCAAGAAAGAAGATATACATGAATATAAATATCATTTTCCAGAAGATGAATGCATTGTCAATATTTCTGTCAAGAAAACAGAATCTTGGGAAAAGTCTCTATCTGCAGTTTCAAGTTTTCTAAAAACTAATGTTGGTTTATTTGAGAAAGGTGGAAACGTATTTTTATGGGTAAAAACAGAAAATTATACCTGTCCATCGCAGTTGAAGCGAAAGAAAAATATTTGGAATGACTCAAGGTTATGGTGGCTTGCAAAAGAGCAATGTATTTTATTTTCTCATACAAATGAGGAGGCAGAAATGTATTCTGCAATAGCAAAGATAGATGCAAATCAGTTGGATTATTGCCTAAATTATATTAGGATAAGCAATAGCGCTTTTCTATTTGCCACTAGTAGAAAGGATGTAAATTGGAATGACATAGACTTTTTTTTGAGTTCCTTTTATTTTGACTTCGAGAAAGTGATCAATTTCTTTTATAATCAAAATTTCTTGTTTATAAGAGCATTTGGAAATTTTGATGACCAAAATTTGTCTGTCGATTTTTTTGGTAAAGAAGAAATAATTTCAACTCTTTTCCCCACTTCCGAAGATGACTTGGCCGTGGAGATGTAGCTGGAGCAGCCCTTTCTGTCGCCTCCATGCTACCAATTGTAGGTGATGCCATTGGTAAAGGCGAGAAGATTGCACGGACTGCCATTAAGCATGGGGATGAGGCTCTGGAAGTGGCGAGTTGCTCTCCAGTCACTATAAAATTACCATTTGCTAACTGTTGACGATAGTTTGTTTTATGTGTATTTTATCTTATATACTTGTTACGGAAAGGAGTGCGTATGTCACTGGAAGATAAAGTAAAAGAAGCGTTGGACACCATTCGTCCTCAGCTGCAGGCTGACGGTGGTGATTTGGAATATGTTAAGATGGAAGAAGGCAAGGTTTACGTTAAGTTGACTGGTGCTTGCGGAAGCTGTCCTATGGCTACTATGACTCTCAAGCAGGGAGTGGAGCGCCGCCTTAAGGACACAATCCCTGAGGTAACAGAGGTTATCCAGGCCTTCTAATAAGAGCCTTACGAAAAGGCTTTTTTAACAAGATATTTTTTCAGGAGTTGAAATGACAATCTCAAAAGACAAGATGGTATCCATTGAGTATACCCTTAAAAATGCTGCTGGTGAAGTTATCGATTCTTCCCAGGATGCTGGTCCACTGGACTATATCCATGGTCGTGGTGAGTTGATTACTGGCTTGGAGTCTGCACTAGAAGGTAAGGCTGCAGGTGACGCCTTTGCTGTAGAAATTGAAGCTGCTGACGCTTACGGAGAAAAGAGTCCTGAGATGATTTTTGATGTTCCAAAGTCTCAGTTTGACGGTGCCGACATTGAAGTTGGTATGCAGTTTGAAGCCTCTTCTCCTGCTGGAAGCCACATTGTAACTGTTGTGGAAATTTCCGATGAGAACGTAAAGGTTGATGCTAACCATCCTTTGGCTGGCGAAAAGCTTTTCTTTGACATTAAGGTTGTAGAGGTTCGTGAGGCTACTGCTGAGGAGCTGGCTGGTGATGGCTGTGGCTGCGGTTGTGGCTGTGGCGATGATGATGATGACTACGACGATCACGGTGGCTGTGGCGGTGGTTGCGGCAGCTGTGGATGTGGTTGCCACTAATTAGGTCAATCTAAAAAAAAGAGCCGGGGCTTGAGTGCACTTTACAAACTGCACTTTAGTTCCGGCTCTTTTTTTACTGCAAGTATTAATGCCAGCGACAATCTTGGCTAAATAAGGCTTGTTGAATCAACTGGCAGTTTTCTTCTGGACTACCTTTTGACAAAGGGCAGGTGATTTGAGCTAGCTGACGATAGAGCTTTGTTCGCTGCTGGTAAAAGCTACTGAAAATTCGAGCAACATCTTCTATTGTGCTGGGATTTTCCTTTTGAATATAGGCAGGAAGGTTTTTCATTGTTCCATCCTCCCATTCAATTTCCTGAATAATTCTGTTGGCGGCAATTTCTTCTGGTACTTCCAGAAAGATAAAGAAACCCAGTGGTTTAAGTGCATCCAATGCAGCAGGATTATTGCAAATGCCTCCTCCTGTTGCAATAACATAGTCATTTTCTCCTAAGGCAGCTAGATAACGAACAAGGTAGTCACAAGCCTCTGCTTCTGCCTCCATAAAAGCCTGTGATCCCTGTTCTTGGTAAATTTGTCGTGGAGAACAACCTGTCATTTCAGTAATTACATCATCAGTGTCGTAAAAGGGGCAGTGAAACTTTTTGCTAAGAAAACGTCCCAGGGTGGATTTTCCACAATGCTTGATCCCCATTAGAATAATTCCTTGACTCATAGTGTGATTATATCCTGTGAAAGGATAGCTTGCAACAAAAAATACTTTTGCAGTATGGTATAGGTATGTCTGTGTATGTGATGATGGGTTTGAGCTTCTTGCCGCTGATTTTAATTTTTGTGATTTTTGCTTTTTCCCTTCCTGGATTTAAAATTCGCTATGGTTTGATAGCCATTTTGTTGGGGCTCCTTTCGCTAATTCCCATTGTGATTATTCAGAGTGTTGTAAGAAATATTCCTGTTTTTACCAACACTACCTTGGTGTCTGCTCTTATTACCGTTATGGTGTTCAATGGATTTATTGAAGAATCAGTAAAGATGCTGATTTTAAATCTGCTTCCACACAAAAAAACATCTTTTGCCACCTTTTTTGCTTTGAGCCTTATGGCTGGTTTGGCCTTGGGTTGCTTTGAAACGGTGATTTATCTCTTTTCTGGATATCATGAGGTCGAATTGCGAACAGTAACTGCGGTGGCTATGCATTCCTTGTGTGCTTCCCTTTCTGGAGTATTTGTGTGGACATGGAGAAATCCTGTAGCCACTGCTGACGGAAAGAAAAAGATATTTTTCCAGCCCTATGTGTGGGCAGTGATTCTCCACGGAAGCTATAATTTCTTTGCTGGTTTTAGTGGATTTTATCGCTGGTTTTCCGTTGCTACAATCATCTTAACTGCATTGGAGTGCAGAATCTGGTTCCAAAAGATTCTGAATATGAATAATGGGGAGCCAGTTCTTGGCATTGAATCTAAGGACCTGACAGATCTATGAGCTCGATTCTCGATTATATTGCTTGGCGAGGGGATTTATCCTTAGATATTGTTCCCTTTAATGAGATTGATGCCCTTATTTTTTGTGAATTTGCCTATTTGAAGCTGAAGGGAATCGTTCCTGAAGAAGTAAGCAGTGATGGAATTTCTCTGGAAACAGCTGCAACACTTTTCTTTGAAGCCCCCGATGTAGAATCTCGTTCTGATATGGGTATTTTGTTTGGAACAGAGGTAGTGAATTTATTCAAACTCATGGCTACTACTGTTCGATATAAGAATCTAAAGCTCTGTGGTTTTGTGGAGCACATGGATGATTTTCACGAAAAACAATTTGCCGCTCTCACTATCTTGTTGGAAGATGGCAGCTCCTTTGCAGTGTTCCGAGGTACAGATGATACCTTGGTAGGCTGGAAGGAGGATTTTAATATGTGTTTTATGACACCTGTTCCTTCTCAGCAAGAGGCATTGGACTATTTGGTACAGGCTTCTAGTCGTTTATCTGGAAAAATCCGAGTAGGAGGCCACTCCAAAGGCGGGAATTTGGCAGTGTATTCGGCTACCTTTTGTGGAAAAAAAATCCAAAAACGAATTTGTGATGTTTATAACTTTGATGGTCCTGGCTTTGAATTAAATATAAATACGGCCCCAGAATTCCAAGGAATTCGTCATTGTGTTCAGCGATTCGTGCCAGAACAATCCATTGTGGGACTGCTACTGGAGCAAGATGGGGATTATCATGTGGTAAAAAGCCAAGAGGTTGGTTTGATGCAGCATAATCTTCTTTCGTGGCAGCTAGATGGTCCTCATTTTCAGGAGGTGGAGCAGGTTGCCGATAGCAGTGTCATTATTGACCGCAGTGTTAAAATCTGGCTTCAAAGTCATTCTAGTGCAGAGCGAGAGCAATTTGTGGAAGCCATCTACGAGATGTTTACCAGTTCCCAAGCTACAACTTTGTCGGATCTTGCTGAAAATTGGAAGACAAATCCCGCAAAGGTCTTATCTGCATTGTTAGCAGTAGAACCTCAAACAAGAAAAACGGTGATTCACGCCCTGCATCAGCTTTTTCGTACCACCCGTCAGGAGATTCAACTTGATATAAAGACCTGGTTCCAGGAAAAATTACAGGAGGTAATGCCTACCTTGGGAACTTGATGGCTTGGCATTTGTTCTTTTTTACAGATCCTTTACAAAAAAATGATCCATAGTGCTATGGACTGTACCAGGAAGGGCTTGGGGAATCTGGGTATACCCCAGTTTTTTATATAGAATAATGGCTATAGGCAAATTACTATGGGTTTCCAGATAAAGCTGTTTGTAGCCCACCTTTTTTGCCTCCTGTTCCACTAACTCCATGAGCTTGTAGCTATAGCCCTTTCCCTTGGCTTCATCAAATAAATAGAGCTTTTGAACCTCTGCCACCTCAGAGCTCTCGTTGTATTCTGCAAAGCCTGCTCCTCCTAGAACTTGGTCGTCCTGATCTACCAATACAAAATACTTTCGTTGTGGCTGGTTCATATAAAACTGGCTCATAGCCTTGATGGATTCATCAAAATAAGCGGTGCCTGGAATATTCAACTGGGCTGCTGCCAAGCTTTGTCGTACCAGCTGAAACAATGCAGCATCATCCTTTTGTTGTATTTCTCGAATATGCATGAGTTATTTTATCACAAAAAACTGATATAGACAGGAGGCTTTCTTAATGATACACTAAAAAAAACTTTGAGATAGCTGTTATTTTCGCGGGACTTTGGGAGGGAACATGAACGGCAACTATTTTACCAAACAAATTGATAGTTCTCGGCGGCCTTTGAATAGTAAGCAACGGGCTGCATTACTTTTTTCACTTTTGGGGCGAGATGGATTTGAAAGTCTAACCCCCTATTTAACCGATCAAGAGATTGTTAAGCTTCGCAAGGCTATGAAGTCTATAAAAGACCGAATTGATGTAGAGGATGATGTGTCCGTTTTGGAATCTCTACAAAAATATGGTGAAGCTATTAATGCCTGGCCCCAAAAGAGCCTGCCAAATCAAGGCTACACAAAGGGCTATTTTGAAAGCTACAGTCAATATCAAGAGCCTGAAGCTTCTGGGGATAAGGGCCTAGAGGGTATGGGTGTAAATGCCGCTGACATTGCTCGTGTATTAAGCATGTGGCTTAGCGACGACAAGGAAGCATAAAGAGGCTACTAGGGATTTTATAGATATTCCCTAGCTAATCCGATTTTTAGCAGTTTTTTTCCCACTGTTCTCGACTCAAATACAACAGGTGAACTACCTTTGGTTCTCCTGTTTTTGTTCGTGCGTTCTCGTTGCAGTGATGATATTGAAAGCCACATTTTTCTTGGACTCGCTTTGATTGAATATTGCCGTGGTAATGGCAGCACCACAGTCCTTTTAAATGCAGCTTTTCAAAGCAGTGTCGAATCAAAAGCTGGGCAGCCTCTGGAACGAGCCCCTGTCCCCAATATTCTTCTCCGATCCAGTAGCTTAATTCTGCTTCATTGGAGGCTAGGGGAGCAGTATGGAAGTCAGCTTCTGTCATTACCTCTATGTTTCCTACAGGAAGTCCTGTGGATTTTAGTACGATGGCATAGGTTTCCTTTCCACCAAAAATTGTAGGTAAAACTTCTCGGCTATGTTCAAGGCTTTTATGGGGTTCCCAGCCTGCAGCATTTCCCAAGGCTGGATTTCCTGCGTGACGAAAAAGCTCTTCTTCATCTCCCTGTTGCCAATTTCTCAAAATAATTCGTTCTGTTTCCATGGTATCTCCAAGCTTTTCTTATTTTTTCCAGAAAGATGGCATAAAGAAAATAAGTATAGTGTACAGCTCTAAACGGCCAGCAATCATTACAAAGGAAAACCACCACTTGGTAGCGGGAGAGAAAAAGTCATAATTATACAAGGGGCCTACTGCTCCCAGACCTGGTCCCACGTTTCCTACCATTGCCATGGAGGCCGTCACTGATGATATGGCGTCTATGTTGTTGCAGGCCGCTACTAATGCAGTAATGGCAATGATAATGCAATACAAGGAAATAAAGCCTGCCACAGAAAAAACAACATCCTTGCGGCCAACTCTACCGTTAAGCTGTACGTTGAATACTCCGTGGGGATGGAGCATTTTTTTTACTTCGTTGGTGGTTTGCTTAGACAAGATTACCCAACGAATAACCTTTACACCACCAGCGGTAGAACCAGAGCAGCCACCTACCAGCATTAGCAGGAGTAAAAAGATTTGAGCCCCTGCAGGCCATAGATTAAAGTCTACAGAAGCAAAGCCTGTAGTACTGATGATGGATGTTGTCTGGAAAAGGGCTTCTCGAAAGCTATAGCCAAAGTTGTTGTATATCTTGTAGATAAAAAAGGAAATTCCCAATGCAGTGGCAAATACAATGCCGGTAAATGCTTTAAGCTCGCTGTTTCTGATAATTTCCTTAAACTTAAAGGTAACAGCGTAATAGTATAGGCTAAAGTTTACCGCAGCGAGAAACATGAAAATAATGCAAATCCATTCAATGGCAGGGGAATTATAGTAGGCTATACTGGCATTTTTTGTGGAAAAGCCTCCTGTTCCTAGGGTAGAAAGGGTGTGAGCTAAGGCATCATACCAGTCCATGCCTGCCAATCGCAGTAAAATTGTCTGAATTATGGTGAAGGAAAAATAGATTATCCACAGAATTTTTGCGGTGGTGGCAATTTTCGGTGTTACCTTGCCCTTTTCTACTCCTGTTGTTTCTGCCTTTATCAGTTTAAATCCACCAACACCAAGCAATGGCATCAAGGCTACTGTTAAAGCTACAATTCCCATGCCTCCTAACCAGTGCATTTGGCATCGCCACATATTTAAGGCTTTAGGAAGAATTTCCACATCAGGAAGATTGGTGGCTCCTGTGGTGGTAAATCCAGAAACACTTTCAAAAAAGGCATCGGTAAAGCTGGGAACCCAGCTAGAAAGATACAAGGGCAGAGCTCCCAAAAGACTGGCAAAAAACCAAGCTGTAGCCACCACAATAAATGCATCTCGTGGGGTCATGGCAATCTTTTTGCCTTTTCCCAGCACCAACACAATCAATGCCAACGCAATACAAATGATTCCTGGAATAAGGAAGGAAGAAACTACTTCGTATTCTTGGAAATACACTGCCACACCGATGGGAAGTGCAAAGGTAATGGAAATGATTGCTAATAGCAAAATATTTATTCTAAAAAAATTGAAGAAATTCATACTCTGCTACTCCTCTGAGCCTCCAAAGTAGTCAATGACCTTGTCAGTTTCTTCCATGTTGGAGATGAGAACAAGGTTGTCACCACCGTTCAAGATGGTATTACCTGCAGGGATGATATATTCTGATTGCTCTTTTCCCTTCTGCAGCAATACAAGGAAGCTTCCTGGTTCTGCAATATCTTTCAGGGCCTTACCGTTTAGATGGGAGTCTTCTGGCATAACATACTCAATGATTTCTAGGTCTCCGTCAGAAACGGTATGAACACCAGTAATACTTTTTCCTCGTAAATGTCCAATGATGGCATCAACAACGGTGTCTTTAATGGGAATAGCCACGTCAACACCGATGTGTCGTGCAATTTCTGCAAAGCTACTGCTAGGAACAAGGCAAATAGTTTTTCCTACACCTAAGGATTTTAGGTAGGCAGAAATAACCATGTTCTTTTCATGATTGTGGGTGGCACAAATCATCAAATCATAGGTGGCAAGCTTTTCTTCTTGGATAAAATCTTCGTCAGTAATATCTGCCTTGAAGACATCGGTGGATGGATATCGTTCTGCAGCTGCTTTTATTCGTTGGGAATCTTTATCGATAATGATAAATTTCTGCTTTGATTTTTGCAGAGAAGATAAGAATTTAGGAATTTTTGATGCCTTTCGTGGTGTTATCATGGAATCGGCAATTAAAGTACCAATATGTCCTGCTCCTACCAAGGCAATTTTATTCAGCTCAATAACCTGAGAACCACAGAGCTCTAAAAATTGATTCATGTGCTTTTTATGGGCAAGAATTCCCAGGTAATCCTCTGCCTGTATTATAGTGGAGCCCATAGGAAGGGAAGCTTCTGTCTTGTTTTCTAGGTATACCAACAAGAAGGGAACATCGATAAATGTTCTCAAGTCTTGAACCTTTTGCCCGTCAAGACGACTTCCTTTTTCCACCTCTACACGCATAATTTCGTATTCAGAATTCTCAAAGGACAAAACATCGGTAACAGCCCCGTGTTCAATGGCACGGAGAATTGCCAAGGCTGCTTCCTTGTCGGGATACACCATGTAGTCGATGCCGTAGAGGGGACGGACTTCTTTTTCCGCTTCTAGTGCTTTGTGCTTTGCTGTTTTTTTTGCTTTAACGTGGTATTCGTAGTTGCGAACTCGTGCAATTTTCATTACCTCTGGATAGAGTGCTTCTACCAGAGAGCAGGTAATCATGTTAACTTCATCAGAGTTGGTGAGCATAATCAAGGCATCTGCCTTTGCAATGCCCGCCTCCTCCAATGTTTCTAGGCTATTGCCGTCTGCATGGATAACCATGCAGTCCAGCTTATTGGATACGTGTCGTACTGTTTCCTCGTCGTTGTCAATGATGACAACATCGTTTTTTTCGGAGATAAGCTTTTTTGCAAGCTCGGTACCAGTAAGGCCCGCTCCTATAATTATTATCTTCATAATGAAGCTCTAATTACCCCTAGAAATTAAGACTCCTGAGACAATTTTGATTTTTTTCCAGCGGTGGCATAAAGTACACCTGTTACTCCACCACAGATGATTCCTGCAGCAATAGCCTCAGAGGCTGCATTAGGCAATAGCAGCAAAATGAAGGCACCAAGTCCAGCCCCTTCCATCAAGGCTGTTACCTGGGAGCCTGCAAAGGCATAGAGAGCCAAGGCTACAAAGATGGTGTGACAAAGGGTTGCCAATACTGCTGACAGTGCTGACCCCACTGCCTTGGGGAGATTTACCTTTGTAAGTAGAATAAAGATATAGGCTGCCACCAATCCAAGGAGTACTCGTGGTAATACAGAAATCAAGGGATTTACAAAGAGGATATCAAGTCCACCAGCACTTTGAGATGCCTGATAAAGGCTTGTTAATCCAAAGATAAGACCAATACAAGCTCCAGCAAGGGGACCTGCAATCAATGCACCCAAAATTGTAGGAATGTGCAACAGGGTGATGGCTAGTCCCCAAGGCAGACGAATGTATCCAATAACAGGCAAAAGCCCAAACAGAACAGTGAGAGCACCTAAGGCTCCGATGATAGCAAGCTTTTTATTTAAGCTATGGTTTGCATTAATAGTATTCATAGTCTTCCACTATAGTTAATGGTAAGATATAAAGTCAAGAGGGCAGTATTGAACAGGAGACTAAAAAATGGGTATACTCACAGCATGAGTAATGCTAAAACCACTTGTCCCTGCGGTTCTGGCCGGGACTATTCAGCTTGTTGTGAGCCCATTATTAAGGGAACTAGTCTTGCCGCCACAGCGGAAGAATTGATGCGGGCTCGGTATTCTGCCTACGAAAAGCAGGAAATCGATTTTATCATCAACACCTGTGAAGCAAATGGTGATAAAACAGACATTGATCGTGATGCCACTAAGGCATGGAGTGAAGAGTCCACTTGGCATGGTCTTAAGATTCTCCGTACTGAAAAGGGTGGAGCTGATGATACAGAAGGTGTTGTAGAATTTCAGGCTACCTACAGTCGTAAGGGGCTTAAAGATGTACATCACGAAACAGGCTACTTCAAGAAGATTGACGGAAAGTGGATGTATTCCACTGGTAGCTTAAAGACCACAACTGTTGTTCGTGAGGGGCGAAAAATCGGTCGTAACGAGCCTTGTCCCTGTGGTTCTGGAAAGAAATATAAGGCCTGCTGTGGCAGATAAATATATTTCTGGCTTTCATGCCATTGAAGAACGCTTGCGAAGCTTTCGTTCAGCTGAAACAACAGGTGAATGGGAGCTTCTCTATGCAAACCCTGGTCCTCGTGTAAAAAAGATTTTGGCTCAGGCTAAGGAAGCTGGTATTGTTTCCACTCAGGTGGAAAAGAAAGTGCTAGATTCCTTGGTTTCATCCTTGCCTGAAACAGCCCAGGATCACCGAGGACTTTTGTTGCGTCTGACAGGTGAATCTGCCGATCCACAAAACTTGGTGGATTTTTCCCAGTGGATTAAAACTTCACGGAATCAGGCCCTTGTACTGGTGCTTGATTCCATTACCGATCCCCACAATGTAGGTGCAATTCTCCGTAGCTGTGATCAGTTTGGGGTGGATTTGGTGGTAATGCCCGAACGCAGAAGCCTGAAGGATCCCTTGGAAAACGAGGTGGTGGGAAGATCCAGTGCTGGAGCCAGTGCTTGGGTTCCCGTGGCCACTGTTGCCAATCTTGTTCGTGTAACGGAGCAATTAAAGGAAGCTGGATTCTGGGTATACGGTGCAGATGCTGGAGGAAGCTCTGCTACCACTGTGGAGTTCCCTGAAAAAACAGTTCTCATTATGGGGAGCGAAGGAAAGGGTATTGGTCGCCTTCTGGAGGAACAATGTGATTCCATCGTTTCCATTCCAACCTGTGGTCGCTTAGACAGTCTGAATGTATCTGTGGCTACTGGTGTGTTGTTGTACGAGGTGAGACGGCAACGTCCAAAATCCTAGTAATACTGACGGGACTGAGGAGTATTTCATGTCAAAGACAGATACAGAGGTGGGAGTCTCTGAACAGCAAATAAAAGAAATCAAGAAAGCTGCCAAGAATCGGATTAAGGCGGTAAAGGCTTCTGCAAAGGAAGAAATTCAGCGTATCCAGATGGAGCGCTACGCTGCCTTAAAGCCTGCTAAGGCTGCAAAAAAAGTAGAAAAGGCTCAGCAAAAAGCTGAACAAAAAGCCTATGAAGCTACCATTCCCAAACGATATTCCATTGGAGAAGAGATTTTCAACTCAGTAACTCACGGAATCGGTGCGGGGCTGGCAGTGGCTGCCACAGTTCTCTTAGTGGTGAGAGCAGTATTTCTAGCTCCTGCTGGAGAAATAGGCTTTTACGTTACTAGCTTTGCCATCTTTGGTGCCTCCTTAGTGATTCTGTACCTCATGTCCACCCTGTATCATGCCCTTACTCCCTACGGAGCAAAAAAGATTTTTGCTATATTTGATCACTCTTCCATCTACCTCTTGATTGCAGGAACCTATACACCTTTCTGTTTAACGACCCTTCGTGGTGCAGTAGGTTGGACCTTGTTTGGAGTGATTTGGGTTTTGGCTGTGGCTGGCATGACATTCTACGCTATTTTTGGAAGCCGAATGCGGGTGCTTTCTGCTATTACCTACATCTTGATGGGTTGGTTGGTGGTTTTTGCCATTAAACCGATGGTGCAGAACCTGAATCCCTTGAGCCTAAAGCTTGTGGTAGCTGGTGGTATTGCCTATACGGTGGGCTGTATCTTTTACGCAATGAAAAAAATCAAGTGGATGCATTGTATCTGGCATCTTTTCGTAATCTGTGGAAGTATTTTCCACTTTTTTGCGGTGTATTTTTCTTTGCCAGCATAATTTGATTAATTGAAGTCTCCTAATGCAGGCTTTTACTACTGACTGCTGGCGGAATGGTGTTGCAAATCTTCCCATTACTGCCAGCCTTGATTCCATTGTCACTTCTCTCAAAGAATCTCCTTCCAGAAGCCTTGTTCTAACAGCGGAAACTGCCGCAGGTAAGTCCACTGTTGTTCCGCTCGCTTTGATGGAAGCTTTTTCTGGAAAAATTCTTGTAACAGAGCCTCGTCGTCTTGCTGTGGTGGCTGTGGCATCTCGTCACAGCGAGCTACTGGGAGAAAAGCTTGGTGCAACTGTTGGGTATCGCTTGCGGTATGATACCTGTGTTTCCTCTGCCACCAAGATTGAAGTGATGACCGATGCCATCCTCACAAGAATTATCCAAAATAATCCAGCCTTAGATGGTATTTCTGTCATTGTTCTAGATGAATTTCACGAGGGTTCCTTACATACAGATCTTTCTTTGGCCTTTCTCAAAGAAATTATGTCCTTGCGGGATGATTTATATTTGGTGGTTATGTCTGCTACCATGGATGCTCAAAAGGTGGCAGAATTTTTAGGTGATGCTGAACAAGCTCCCATCTTCCATGTGGCAGGAAGGCAATTTCCTGTGGAAATCCAGTACCGTCCTCCTAAAAAATCCCAGAGCGGTTTTGTTGAAAATGCTGTTCTTTTGTCAGCTTGTGCTGCTGCAATTATGGATGAACTAAAAAATCCCTGGAATCAAAAGGATTGCGGGGCGATTTTAGCATTTTTGCCGGGAATTGGTGAAATCCGTGAATGTGGCCGCTTGTTGGAGACCCTCGGTGGAGCTGAACTGGCAGAAATTCTTTTGCTACATAGCTCCATTTCCTTGGAAGAACAGAAAAAGGTTTTATCCAGTGCTGATTCTGGTCAGCGTCGGGTGATTTTAAGCTCTTCTATTGCAGAAACGAGTCTTACAGTTCCAGATGTAACGGTGGTTATTGATTGTGGATTAAGTCGTGTAAGCCGATTTCATCACAACACTGATATGAGTCGTCTGGTGACAGAGGTGGAAAGCTCCTTTTCGGCAGAACAACGGACAGGTCGTGCTGGTCGTATCCAAGCAGGTTGTTGTGTGCGGCTCTGGTCTCAGGATGAAAGACGTCTTGCAAGTCCTCCTCCAGAAATCACTCGTACTGACTTGCTTCCTGTGGTGCTGGAATGTGCCCGCTGGGGAGTCTCTAACGTGGATGGTTTAAAGTGGCTGGACAATCCATCTTCTGGTGGCTGGAATGCAGCGGTAGAATTGCTTCAAACTATGGCTTGCCTTGATTCTCAAGGAAGCATTACTGCATTAGGCTGCAAAGTTCTGGAGCTAGGAGTTCATCCTCGAATTGGTTGTGTGGCTTTAAGTGGAAAACCAGATGCACTGCGATTAGCTGCATGCTACGGTAGTGCCGATTCAGTGGAGGAAAAGCGTCTTTTTGCTGATTTGCAGCGGAAGGTGAGTCCTTCTTCCTTGAAAAAGGCTACAGGGGACTCCAAGGAACAATCTCTTTCTTCAGATTCCTCAGATTCATCTCTAGCGCTTTTGTATGGTTTTCCAGATCGATTGGCAAAATCAGTGGGTGAGGGGAGTTATCAATTTCCTTCAGGCCGTACCGCACAGCTTGCTTCCCGATCTTCTTCTCAAGTCTCGTTAGGAAACACCTTCCCCAAATGGATTGTAGGTATAGAAGTTGATGCTGGTTCATCCACTGGCCGTATCCTTCGTTGGGAAGTCCTTGCTTCTGAGTCAGTGGAAGCTTGGTTGCAAGATCACGCCACAGAAGCGGTGGAGCTAGATGTAGATGATAATTCTGGCAAGGTGGTAAAACATCAAGTGAAGCGATACGGTAAGCTAGAGCTGGAGCGTAGGCGGCTTGTTCCTGACTCCTGCGATGTGGCTCAGGCTCTTTGTAGCCAGCTGCGACGAAAAGGCTTTGAAAGTCTGCCGCTTTCCCCACAAAGTGACTCCTTGTTGCTCCGTTGCAATCTGCTCCGTGAAATTACAGGGAAGGAGAGACTGGAAAAAGCTTTCTTGATGGATGCTTTGGAGCAATGGCTGCTTCCCTTCCTTGGTTCAAGTACAAAGCTCACTGCCGACGTGGTGTATCAAGGCTTGTACTGGTTTTGTGAAGGTAGTTTAGTAGATCAAGAAATTCCGCTTGTAATTAACCTATCCAACGGTAAACGGAGAAAATTAAAATACGAGATTATCGCTGGAAAAACCACACCTGTGCTTGAGGTAATTATTCAGGATATGTTCGGCTGCTTTGAAACTCCTGTGGTGGCAGGTATTCCTGTTCTATTACGCTTATTGTCTCCTGCAAGCCGACCTTTGCAGGTTACCACAGATTTAGCTGGATTTTGGGATACCAGCTGGCCTCAAATTTGTAAGGAAATGAAAGGGCGTTATCCCAAGCATAACTGGGACTACAAAAAATCATAACAATTTTATAAAAAAAACAAAAAATTATTTGCTAATTTTTAAATTTTCCCATTATAATTATGACAACACAGAAAAGGAGGTGCTGGTGATAAAAGAATTAAAAGATGAAACTGTGTCCCGAAAAACTCAATATTTATTATTATCTGGAATGCCCCTATTTTTTATTATAGCGGGCTTTTTTCTACAACCAATTAATACTATCATTCCAGGTATCTGGACTTTAATGATAGAACCTGATTTTCTTATTACAGATTATTTTGTGGTAGGTGGTATTGGTTCAGCCTTTATTAATGCAGGCTTAATTACCTTAATGTGTCTTTGGCTTGCTTATGCCTTGGGGCTAGAAGTGGAAGGGCATACCATTACCTCTGCTTATCTTATGTTTGGATTTGCCCTTTTTGGCAAAAACCTGATGAATATTTGGTCAATCCTTGCAGGTGTATTTTTATATTCTTGGTATCACAAGACTTCACTTTCTCGTTATCTTTATGTTGGATTTTACGGAACAGCTCTTTCTCCCATTATCACCCAGATGATGCATTTAGAAGGGCTTCCTTCCCCAGTATTGATTGCTTTGGGTATCCTTATAGGTATTACCATGGGATTCGTTCTTCCTCCACTATCAACTCATGTACACTATTCCCATTTGGGATATTCCTTGTACAATGTTGGTTTTGCCTGTGGAATCATTGCCACGGTGGTGGTTTCCCTGCTTCGGTCTCTTGAGGTAGAGGTGGGCTATAGATTGTATTGGTATACTGGTGGAAACAAGGTTTTGGCCATTGTTTTGTACACTTTTTTTATCGGTCTCATAATAATAAGTCTGATTTTCAAGGGAAATCGAACTCTCAAAGGCTATGTGAATATTCTTAAAACCACTGGCATCGGTGGAACAGATTATGTTAAAGCTGAGGGTTTCTATGTTTCTGGCTTTAATATGGGAATAAATGGTCTTATTGCCACTACCTTTGTACTGCTTGTAGGTGGTGATTTGAATGGTCCTACCATTGGTGGCATTATGACTGTTGTTGGTTTTGGAACCACTGGTAAGCACTTGAGGAATATTTTGCCGGTTATGGTGGGTGTATTGCTTGCTAGCTTACCTACCACATGGACAATAACCACTCCTGGCCCTATGCTAGCCCTTCTGTTTTGTACAACCCTTGCTCCTGTAGCTGGTGAGTTTGGTATCATTGCAGGAATTATTGCTGGTATTCTTCATTTTGCGGTGGTAATGAATGTAGGGACCGTTTATGCTGGTATGAATTTGTATAATAATGGATTTGCAGGAGGGCTTGTGGCCATCTTTATGGTACCCTTCTTGAACTCCATTCGAGACCGACGGGCCCGTGCTCGTGGTCACCTGTCCCTGTAGTTTGGCTTGCGGAAAGGCTGTTTTTCCAGTATGCTTGTTTCATGGCTTATGAAGTAACGGCAACTCGTCGTCGCCCCCAGGATTTTGATAGTCTTGCGGGGCAGGAATTTGTAGCATCCACCCTAAAGAACGCAATTCAATCTGGAAAGATTGCCCACGCATATTTATTTTCTGGCCCACGAGGCTGTGGAAAAACCTCCTCTGCACGTATTCTGGCTAAGGCTTTGAATTGTCAGCAGGGGCCTGTAGCCCAGCCCTGTGGTCAATGTTCTGCTTGTCAGGAAATTACCCGTGGTGCCAGTATGGATGTGATTGAAATTGACGGTGCTTCAAATACTAGCGTCAACGATATTCGCCAGATTAAGGATGAAGTGCTTTTTCCACCTAATTCTTATCGTTATAAGATTTATATTATTGACGAAGTTCACATGCTGTCTACCAGTGCCTTCAATGCCTTGCTTAAAACCATTGAGGAGCCACCGCCATACGTTATCTTTATCTTTGCAACCACGGAATTGCACAAGGTTCCTGCCACAATAAAAAGTCGCTGTCAGCAGTTTCATTTTCGTCTTGTGGCTGTGGAGCAGCTAAAGGATCTATTAGCTCAAGCTGCAGCGGAAATCGGTTTACAGGCAGAAGATGAGGCCTTGTATTGGATTGCACGCGAGGCTACCGGTAGCGTTCGTGATGCCTACACCCTTTTTGATCAGGTAGCATCTTTTTCTGCTGGTCACATCACCTTTGAAAAGATTCGTGAAACCTTAGGCTTAGTAGGTTTAGATACCATGAATCTGCTTTTTGAAACCTGTGTTACAGCTAATACGGCTTCTGCCTTAGAGCAGCTAGAGAGTCTTTTGCAAAGTGGTGTTTCCATTGAACAATTTATTACTGATTGTAGCAACTATATCAGAAGTCTTTTGCTGATTAAGTCTGGTATTACACGGGAATCTCTTCTTGGACAATCTCCAGAACGATATTCTCAGCAGGTGTTAGCAAGCTGGAGTGTGGCCCAGCTGGAACGAGCCTTGTCCTTGTTCTTGAATCTGTATCGAGACATTCGATACTCCACAAGTCCACGATATGAGGTGGATTTGGCTCTTTCACGGCTCTGTGGTATTTCTTCTTTTGTGTCACCTCAAGAGGTTTTCCAGGCTATGGAGTCGGTACGCCAGCTGCTGGGTGGGGCTCTGCCGCAGGCTAAGTCGCAAGGCTCTCCACAGGTACCTCAAAGCCAATCTCTACAACAGGGGCGTCCAAACCCTTTTGCTAATGGCGGCGCTGTACCGCCTGAACACCGGCATTTTACCAGTGATTTGGGTGGAACTATGGTTTCTCGACCTAAGCCTGTTCTGCCACAAGTTTCTCCACAGCCCGTTACAGGAGACCGTAGTGGTGTTATGCCAGCTGTAAAACCTGTGGAAAAGGCTGCTCCAGCGGTGATACCTTCAAGTACTCAAGAAAATTCTACTAGACCAGTTATTTCTAGTGAAGCAAAGCTGTCTCCAGAGAAGCTGAAGGAAAAGCTCGTAGAAGAATTATCCTTGAGTCATCCTTCTACAGCCTCTGGCCTTTTGAATTCTCAGTGGCAATTTGAAGAAACTCAGTTAAAGGTATTTGTAGCAAGTTCTTTTGCTGTAAATCAGCTACAAAAGGATAAGGCCTTGATAATTGACTTGCTCCAGCGTTTTTCTGGAGAAAATTTCCAAGTAGAATTTCAGTTACGACAGGCTTCTCAAAGGCTTGTGGCAGAAGTCGTTCAATCAAATCAAGTAGATATAATTTGTAAGGTGTTTAAAGGCACCATAGTAGGAGAGTCATAGTATGAATCCCTTTGATATACTGAAGAATGCCCAGAGCTTTAAGGATCAGTTTAACAAGGTTCAGGAAGACCTGAAGTATTTACAGGCAACTGGTTCTGCTGGTGGTAACATTGTAAAGGTTACCATTAACGGTCAGTTTCAAGTGCAGCGGGTGGAATTAGATCCCATCGCTGTAGACCCACGAGATGTACCTATGTTGCAGGATTTGATTGTGGCTGCCAGCAAAGACGCTCATGCACGTATGCTTGAATTGACTCGGGAGCGATTGGGGCCTATGTTGGGTGGACTGAATCTGCCTGGAATGGGACTGTAATCATGAACGCATTGGAGGAACTGGCAGAATCTTTTTCTCGCTTGCCAGGTATTGGGAAAAAGAGTGCCAATCGTATTGCCACCCATCTTCTGAAGGCTGATTCCATTTTTTTACAGCGGTTTGCTCATCAGCTTACCACTTTGCAGGAAAGAATTAAGCCCTGTAGCATCTGTGGGGCCTACACAGAGGTTGAACCCTGTGAAATCTGTTCCAATCCAGCACGGGAGAGAAATCTCATCTGTGTGGTAGAGCAACCTCAAGATGTGCAAACCATAGAAGCCTCTCGTGAATATCACGGTTTATTCCATGTGTTAGGTGGAGTAATTTCACCCTTGGACGGCATTGGTCCCGAAAACCTTTCTTTCGGTAAATTGCTAGAACGAATCCATTCTGGCACCGTTACCGAGGTGATTATTGCTACAAATCCCACGGTAGAAGGCGATACCACGGCTCTCTATCTTCAGCGTCTTTTAGAGGATTGTGATGTCACTCTTTCTCGCTTAGCTTCGGGACTTCCTGTTGGTGGTGATTTGGAATATGCAGATCGTCTTACCCTAGCTCGCAGCTTCCGTGGAAGAACCAGTTTGTAAAACAAGTCCCTCGTACAAGTTAAAACTTTTGCTATATCATCCATATCAGCCGTGCAAAATCAATCAAGGCCAATAAAAAAAAAGCTATCCAGCTTACACTGGATAGCTTCTTGAAAGAATATATAGAAAAGCTTAGCGGAGCAAGCTCAATACATTCTGTGTGGACTGATTTGCCTGGGCAAGAATTGCCATACCAGACTGCTGCAGAACCTGATTCTTTGTAAAGTCAACCATTTCCTTAGCCATGTCTGTGTCGCGGATTCTTGATTCAGCAGACTGCAAGTTTTCTGCAGCAACATCGATTCCACGGATAGCATGCTCCAAGCGGTTGTAATAACCACCCAAGTCTGCTCTCTGCTTGTTGAGCTTCTTCAAAGCTTCATCAAGAGTTCCGATAGCACGGTTTGCTTCAGCAGGAGATTCAAGGGTCATGATTGTCTCATCGCCCAAGTTTCTCAAGTTAAGAGCAGTAGCAGTCATTGTTCCAATGTATACCTGCATTCTCTGATCCATGTTAGCACCAATGTGGAACCACATAGAAGCAGTAACAGCATTTGTTCCCTCGTCACGGGCAAAGCGACCTGTCAACATGTTCATTCCGTTGAACTGAGCCTGGCTTGCAATGCGATCAACTTCGGCGATAAGCTGAGAAACCTCAACCTGGATCTGCATTCTGTCTTCTTCTGTGTAAATACCGTTGGAAGACTGTACTGCCAACTCACGGATGCGCTGAATAACATCAGTTGTTTCCTGCAAATAACCTTCAGTGGTCTGGATGAAAGAAAGACCGTTCTGAGCATTTTCAGAAGCCTTGTTCAAACCACGAATCTGGCTACGCATTTTTTCTGAAACAGCAAGGCCGGAGGCGTCATCGCCAGCCCTGTTGATCTTCAGTCCAGAAGACAACTTCTCCATGTTCTTCTGGGCTGCCACATTGGTAAGATTTGTTGAGCGCTGAGAATACATAGCACTCATGTTGTGATTAATTACCATAGTGTATCTCCTTCTTTTTAGCCGGCATTGCTACTTTTGCACACAAGATTCCAAACCTCTGATTGCGGATAGAATAAGCAATTGTCCACCTGTAATGCCTTGCGGCACTTCCCCACAACCAGCAACCGGAACAATCCAGCTGTTTGTTTCAGCCTACGCTGATAGTAAATTCTCGGAAGAAGAAAATAAATACTTTACAGTTTTTTATGACATTCTGTACAACCAATGATGTGAACATGTCTTCTGCCTGATTTTTGCATAGTCATGCGGGCAACTAAGGAACCTGTCATGGGAACGGGACGTCCACAAACTGGGCAGCTACGTCGTTTTTTCTTTTGTCCATCTTTACTGTAGCAAAAGGGGCAGCCTTGTATAGTACAGTGCTGATCATCATCTAATTGGGATGATAAGGGGCGATATATCTTTGAAAACAGATTTATTCCTGGTGTTAAGGTTGAATCACACAGGGGGCAATAGGTCTTGGTGGGTGAGTTGCTCTTTTGTGGTTTTTGCTCCTCTTTCTTTGGCTTCTTATTTTTTCCATCATAATAGTTTTTTGCCATTTCTACATATTTGCTGAAAAGAAAAAGAATTAAACCTATGAGAGCCCCAATGGCAATAATGATAAATAAATCGCTGCCCATATTTCTATTTCAAAAACAATTTAATGAATTTAAGCTTACCCTCTTTATAAGGTGGGTATCTTAAGGATATATCGAATTTAGCAGGTCTAGAAAGGATAGCCTTCTGATAGCTAAAGGTGTCGAATCCTGCCTTTCCGTGATAATTACCCATTCCACTGTGGCCACTTCCACCAAAGGGAAGCTGAGAAGAAGCTCCATGAAGAAGGGTATCGTTTATACAACCACCACCATAAGGAAGGGTTTCTGTAACAAGTTTTTTTGTATTCTTGTCGGTACTAAAAAGATACAATGCTAAGGGCTCTGGTTTTTCTTGAATGTAGCTCAAAGCCTCCTCTATGGTGTTGTAAGGGAGGATTGGCAAAATGGGGCCAAATATTTCATCCTGCATAACAGGCGCATCTCCTTCTGGAGAATCCAATAGTATGGGTTTAATCTTCAAGGCTTCTCTGTTATAGCTTGCACCAGTAGGATTATTTGTTGTTACAACTCCATTGGCAGGGTTATTGCCATTTGCTAGGTTTAAAAGACGGAAGAAATGACGTTCGTTCACAATGGAAGAAAGTGTACTATCTGGTGCCACAGGATTATCTCCGTAAAACTCTTCCATACAAAAACACATTTTTTCCATTAATTCCTTGTGCTTGCTTGAGTCTACTAGCACATAATCTGGAGCAATGCAGTTTTGTCCGCTATTAATAAGCTTTCCCCAGATAATTCTTTTTGCAGCTGAATCTATATCAGCTGTAGCATCCACGATACAAGGATTTTTGCCACCTAACTCCAAGCATACAGGAGTGAGATTTCTAGCAGCTGCTTCCATCACCTTTTTTCCAGCAGTGGCTCCACCAGTATAAAAAATAAAATCATACTTTTGAGTTAATAAGGAGTGGTGAATTTCGTTGCCACCTGTTACTATAGCTACTTGTTCTGAAGAAAAGGCTTCTTGGATGATAGTTTTTAAGAGTCGTTCTGATTCTTGTGCATGATGAGAAGGCTTTAGAATAACACAATTTCCTGCACTTAATGCTGCAGCCAATGCCATTAAGGGTATTTGAAAAGGAAAATTCCATGGAGTAATTACAAGGGCGCAACCATAGGGCTGGGAAAGAGTCTTACTTATTCCTGGAAAGCTATGGAGTGGTGTTATGCGAAATTTAGGTTGTGCCCACCAAGTAAGTCGCCTTCTTAAAAAGTCGATTTCTTTTATGACTAGAGAAAATTCTGTAATATATGCTTCTGCAGTGGATTTTTGTAAATCCTTTGCCAGTGCTTCCAATATTTCATTTTGATATTTAAGCAGAATATTTTTGAGGCAAGCTAACTGTTCCTTGCGAAATTTTGTATCTTTTGTTTTACCTGTTAAAAAAAAAGCCCTCTGTGTGGCCACTAACTCAGAAAGATCAGTTGAAATCATGACAAAAATTATACCTAGAAACAGTAAAATACACAATGAGGAAATTAAGAGGTATGGTAGAGTTTCCGATTCGAGCAGTTTTAAAAAAAAAGAGCCACCTTTTCAGATGGCTCCCACTAGAAGGTTTAATGTGCTTTATGAATTAGAACTTGAGGGCGTACCCCACAGAGATGTTGAAGTTGCGGCGGGTGAACAGCTCCATGGATTCACCTTCGGAGGCAATTGTCACGTTGGTGAAATCATTCACATACCGCAGGTCGGCAACGAGGGAGCCAGGACCAAGGGGCAGTCCTACCTCAACACCGGCAACAATGCCGGGGATAAATCTGGGGTCAATGTCAAACTCTTCTGTAAACTCTTTTTTCTCTTCCCCATAGCCCTCTATTTTTGCGGTGTACTCCATCTTATATTTGAGCTTTCCCAGGGGGATGGAGAAATTCACACCAACCATGGGAGTAATCACCACGGGACCAGCAGAAATGTCGTAAGTTACAATTAGGGGGATATCCATGGAAAGATAGGTGCCGGAAGCGTTTCCTGTCACGTTGATTATACTTACATTGTCACGAATGTAACCATCGACCTCTAATGCTACTCCGTTGTTTGCAAATATGCCCAGCTCCAGCTGCACACCCAAGGGAGCGTGGGAGGGCATGTTGTAGCGGCCGTAGATGGAGCCGCCACCGCCAACCACCAGCTTGCCAAATGAGGTGGTGCCAATGAAGTTTTCCATGCTGGCAACTGCTCTCCCTTCATCTGTAGTCGTTGAGCCCCAGTTCATTCCAAATGTTCCCTTTGCACCCACGGTAATCTGGGCACAAACCATGCTCACTGTAACTGCGGCCACCACGGCCATAGCAACAATCTTTTTCATTAGAAATCTCCTTTAGTTGTTACGTATAAGTAACAACTAAAATGTATACTTACTTAAAATAAACAAATAATCAAGTGTCAATTACGTTTTTTAACGTATTATATCTCCATGGGATTCAGAGAAAACTTGAAGGCTGAGCTTGCATATCAGGATATACTTGTCAAGGAACTAGCAGAGTTGTCTGGTGTAAACAAACGGACGTTAGACAATTATCTGCGAGAAAAGTCCAATACACCACCTGCTGATGTGGCTGTGAAGATTGCTCATGCACTCAAAGTTTCTGTTGAATACCTTGTCACTGGAGTGGATTCAGTGGTAACAGAAAAACCAAGTGAAACGGTGGAGTTGTTGTCTATTTACTCGAATCTCTCTGTCATAAATAAGAGAAATTTATTGGCTATTGCCCGTATTCTTCATGGTAATGGTTCTAGTTGATTGCTTTTTTTATGGCTTGTTATTTAGACAAAAATTATACCTAGAAACAGTAAAATGCACAATGGAAAAAGGAAAGCGGTGTAGAAGGTTTGTAGCTCTTTTAGTGGGGGTTGAAAAAGTGAATTCTTCTTTACACCAATAGGAATTTTGTTGAAATAAGTGGAAAATCGTGTTGTTTTCTTCTTATCCCTCTTGCATATATTGCGTTTAAATAGTATAAATAGGAACCACTATTCTACGAAAGTGGAAATGAAGATACAATCTTCGGGTTCTTTTAGAGTTAAGCAGACATTGGAGCGTCTGGCGAAACCGTAAAATTTCTTGTAATACAAGAAATAGGATGTTCGCAACCCTTTGATTGTGGTTTGTCCTAGGACAAAACGTGAGCGGTGAAAGGGCCTAATGATGTAAATTGCTCCTGGCTTTAGTGTACCAAACCGTTCATCAAACACGGATTTGATGGTGATAGGTGGTCCGGCCGAAACAGTCCGAATAGATGGGCTGTCACGCAGAGAAGAAGTTCTTCTCTATCCCTCCTTATCTACATCCATGTAAATCCGTTTCTATAGTGCTTGAGAATGCAGTGTATTTTACGTTGTGTTCTATATAATATGGCAATTATTTTTTATTTTTATACCTGAGTATCTGGTATAGGAGGATTACATGGCAAAGGAAAAGTTCGAAAGAACGAAGCCCCACATGAACGTAGGAACCATTGGTCACGTTGACCATGGTAAGACAACTCTTTCTGCTGCTATTACTCAGCACTGCGCCAAGAAGTTTGGTGACAAGGCTTTGAAGTATGATGAAATCGACAATGCACCAGAAGAGAAGGCTCGTGGTATTACAATCAATACCCGTCACTTGGAGTATCAGTCAGAAAAGCGTCACTATGCACACATCGACTGCCCCGGTCACGCAGACTATATCAAGAACATGATTACTGGTGCTGCTCAGATGGACGGTGCTGTTCTCGTAGTATCTGCACCTGACTCTGTTATGCCTCAGACAAAGGAGCACATCCTGTTGGCTCGCCAGGTAGGTGTACCTGGAATTATCGTATTCTTGAACAAGGTTGACTTGGTTGACGATCCTGAGTTGTTGGAGTTGGTTGAGGAAGAAGTACGCGATGTTCTTACATCTTATGGCTTCCCTGAGGATACTCCTATTATCAAGGGTTCTGCATTCCATGCTCTTAAGGATGATGCAACTGCTGATGATACAAAGTGTATCGATGAGTTGCTCGACGTAATGGATTCATACTTCAAAGATCCAGATCGTGCTGCTGACCTCCCCTTCTTGATGCCTGTTGAAGACGTATTCACCATTTCTGGACGCGGTACTGTAGTAACAGGACGTATCGAGCGTGGTATCATCAAGTTGAACGAAGAAGTTGAAATCGTTGGTATTCGCCCCACACAGAAGACCGTTATTACCGGTATCGAAATGTTCAACAAGTTGTTGGATCAGGGTGAAGCTGGAGACAACGTAGGTCTCTTGCTCCGCGGTATCGACAAGAAGTCTGTAGAACGCGGACAGGTTTTGGCAAAGCCAGGATCAATCACTCCTCACACAAAGTTCGAGGGACAGATTTACGTATTGTCAAAGGAAGAAGGTGGACGCCACAGCCCATTCTTCTCTGGATATCGCCCTCAGTTCTATTTCCGCACCACCGACATCACAGGAACAATTACTCTTCCTGATGGTGTAGACATGGTTAAGCCTGGTGACAACACCAAGATCATTGGTGAGTTGATTCACCCTGTTGCTATGGACAAGGGTCTTAAGTTCGCTATTCGCGAAGGTGGACGCACAATTGCTTCTGGACAGGTAACAGAGGTTAAAGACTAATTTAATTGGCTGGAAGGCTACCTGAGGTGCCTCAGGTGGCCTCCATATTTTCCAGGAGGAATAATGGCTACCGAAAAGATTCGTGTCAGACTTAGAGCATTTGATGTTAGTCTGATCGATCAGAGTGCAAAGTCCATCGTGCAGACAGTTCAGCAGGCTGGTGCAAAGGTTTCAGGACCTATCCCACTGCCTACTAGAATTAATAAGGTGACTGTATTGCGTTCTCCTCACGTAAACAAGAAATCACGTGAGCAGTTCGAAATGCGTACACATAAGCGCCTTATTGACATTATTGAGCCATCAGCTGATGTAATGGATTCACTGATGAAGCTTGAGCTGCCAGCTGGCGTTGATGTAGAAATTAAGCAGTAAGTCGTTGACTTATTGTAGTAGCTACTGATTACAGTGCTACAAACAGTACGGTTCCCCGGATCAGGGAATGGCGGCTGAGAAAGAAATGAGAGGAAGTTTGCTTCCTCAATTAAGGAGAATATCAGAATGAAAGGTCTGATTGCAACAAAAGTGGGAATGACCCAGGTGTTCGACGAAAACGGTAACCTCACACCGGTTACTGTGATCCGCGTTGATCCTAATGTGGTTGTAGCCCGAAAAACAAAGGAAACTGCAGGTTATGACGCTGTTGTTCTTGGTCTCGGAGAGCTCAAGAGCAAGAATGTTACAAAGCCTTATGCAGGACAGTTTCCTGAGGGAATCACCCCTAAGCGGCATCTTAAGGAATTTCGTGATTTTGAATCCGAGCCAGCTGTAGGTGATGAAATTGGTATCGAGCTTTTTGAAGGTACCAGATATGTAGACGTTACCGCTACCTCAAAGGGTAAGGGCTTTCAGGGTGTAATGAAGAGGTGGGGTTTCCACGGTGGACGTGCAACACACGGTTCAAAGTTTCATCGTGAAGCCGGTTCAACAGGAATGTGTACCTCTCCCGGACGCAGCTTTAAGAATATAAAGATGCCCGGTCACATGGGTAATGAGCGGGTTACCGTACAAAACCTGAAGGTTGTAAAGGTTGATCCTGAGTTGAAGGTTGTGATGGTTCGTGGGTCTGTACCCGGGAATAAAGACTGTACGCTGATCATCAAGTCCGCGGTAAAGAAATAACGGCAGAGGAAGACGATGGAAAAGAAAGTCTATTCAGTCGATGGTAAAGAGCTTAGGACTATTACTCTTGATGATAAGGTGTTCGGACTCCCTGTTAACGAAGACGTTATCTATTATGCCATCACTAACGAGTTAGCAAATAAGCGCGTAGGTACAGCCTGTACAAAAGATCGTTCTGAGGTGCATGGTAGCAATGCCAAGCCCTATAAGCAGAAGGGAACAGGTCGTGCTCGTCGCGGTGATAAAAAATCCCCTCTTACACGGGGTGGCGGTGTGGTTTTCGGACCCAAGCCAAGGGATTTCAGTTTTGCATTGCCCAAGAAGGTTAAGCGCTTGGCAATGAAGTCAATTTTGAGTATGAAGGCTCAGAATGATACATTGACTGTAATCGAAGATTTTACTGTAGAAAGCGGAAAGACAAAGGATTTAGTGTCCATTTTGAAGAATTTCCCTGCAGAAGGTCGTGTAGTAATCGTTTTGAAGGACGATGATGCAAAGATTAAGCAGGCAGGACGCAACATTCCTACCGTATCCTTCCTTTCTTATAACAGACTTCGTGCTCATGACCTCTTCTACGGAAGAAAGGTTATCATGTTGGAGTCTGCTGCAAAGAACCTTTCTGGCTTTTACAATACGGAGGCTGAATAATGGTGTACGAAGATATCCTTATCGAGCCTGTTCTGTCAGAAAAAGCAACTTTTTTGCGGGAAGAGAATAAGTACGTATTCAAGGTAAGTCCCTTTGCTGGGAAGATCCAGATTAAGGAAGCTGTACGCAAGCTCTTTGGTGTAAAAGTTGTGGACTGCACAGTGATGAATGTTGGTGGAAAGAAGAAGCGTGTTCGCTATCGAGCAGGTAAAACCTCCAACTGGAAAAAGGCTATCGTCAAGCTTGCGCCTGGCGAAACCATCAAGGTGTTCGAAGGCGTTTAAGCCTTTGGCCACATGATAGTAAGGGGAACCAATAACTATGGCTCTTAAAGTATATAAGCCGATAACCGCAGGTACACGTACACGTATCGACTTGCGGAAAGATGAACTGACTACGGAAAAGCCTGAGAAGAGCTTGACCCATGGTCGCACAGCGCGAGGTGGACGCGGTGCTGGTGGACGAATTTCTGTTCGTCATCAGGGTGGTGGACACAAGCGCAAGTACCGTGAAATCGATTTTAAGCGGGATAAGCATGGTATTCCTGGTACAGTAAAGACCATCGAGTACGATCCAAACCGCAGTGCCAATATTGCATTGATTTTCTATGCAGATGGTGAAAAGCGCTACATCATTGCTCCTAAGGGACTTGTTGTAGGCCAGAAGATCGTATCTGGACAGGATGCAGCTCCAGTAGTTGGAAATGCACTTCCTTTGGAAGCAATTCCTGTTGGATTTACTGTTCACAATATCGAATTGACCCTGGGTCGTGGTGGTCAGCTGGTTCGTTCAGCTGGTGCAAGTGCTTTGGTTGCAGCTAAAGAAGGTGATTATGTAACAATCAAGTTGCCTTCCAGTGAAATGCGCCGTGTGCACAAGAAGTGCTACGCAACAATCGGTGTTGTAGGAAACGAAGATAGAATGAACACCCAGCTTGGTAAAGCTGGTCGTAGCAGATGGCGAGGTGTTAGACCTACTGTTCGTGGTATGGCCATGAACCCTGTTGATCATCCGCTTGGTGGTGGTGAAGGCGCCGGAAAGGGACGTAACCCAGTTACTCCTTGGGGACAGCCTTGCCGTGGATACAAAACCCGCAACAAGCGGAAGGTGTCAAGCAAGTTTATTGTTTCACGCCGGAAGAAGAAGTAGCAGGATAGGAGATAACCGTGTCAAGATCTGTTAAGAAGGGCCCTTTTATCGAAAAGAGCCTGTACAAGAAGGTTATTGAGATGAACAAGGCCGAGGATCGTAAAATGATTAAGACGTATTCTCGCTGTTCAACAATTATACCTGAAATGGTTGGAAATACTATTTCAGTCTATAATGGTAAGTCATGGGTGCCAGTTTATATTACAGAAAACCTTGTAGGTCACAAGCTTGGTGAGTTTGCTCCTACTCGTATTTTCCGTGGTCACGCTGGTTCTGATAAGAAGTCTGGAAGATAGGTGGTATGATGTCTGAGAAAACTGGATATAAAGCCGTTTCAAAATTCTTGATAGCATCCCCCACTAAGGTTCGTCCTGTGGCTAATGTAGTCAAGCGGAAGACTTGTTCAGAGGCTATGGCTATTCTTGAGAATATGCCTCAGAAGGGTGCTGAGTTGATTCGTGAGACCTTGAAGTCCGCAATTGCTAACGCACTGTATGCTAACAAGCAACTCGATGAAGATATGTTGTATGTAAAGGAAATTCGTATTGACGAAGGTCCACGATTGAAGCGTGTATGGTTCCGTGCCCGTGGCCGTGCTGATATGCTTCTGAAGCGTATGTGTCATATCACTGTTGTTGTAGACGAAAAGGCGGGGGAATAAGATGGGACAGAAAGTACATCCTATCGGACTGCGACTTGGAATTAACAAGACATGGCAGTCACGCTGGTATGCAGATTCCAGAGAATATGCTGATCTGGTGTTGGAAGACCTGAAGATTAGAAAGATGATTGATAATTTGCCTGAGTGTAAGAATGCTGATATTTCTCATATCGGAATCATTCGTCATCCTCAGCGAGTTACTATCATGATTCACACAGCTCGTCCTGGTGTGATTATTGGTCAGAAGGGTGCCAATATCGAGAAAATCGGTGCTGAGATTCAAAAGCAGCTCACCAAAAAGGTTCAGATTAAGGTAAGCGAGATTAAGCGCGGCGAAGTAAACGCTTCCCTTATTGCACAGAACGTTGCACGCCAGTTGGCAAACCGCGGTTCTTTCCGCAAGGCTTTGAAGCAGGCTGCAGGAAACGCCATGAAGGGCGGAGTTCAGGGAATCAAGATTCGCATTAGCGGTCGTCTTGGTGGTGCTGAAATGTCACGTACAGAGGAACACAAGGAAGGTAGAACACCACTCCATACTCTGAGAGCTGACATCGATTATGGTTTTGCAGAGGCCCATACAACCTTTGGTAAAATTGGTATCAAGGTATGGGTATATAACGGAACAAAGTTTAGTCATGAGCAGAATGAGGATGCAGGTCAGGTTGAAAGAAAGCCTCGTCGCGATCGTTCTGAGCGTGGTGAGCGGTCTTCTCGTGGAGATCGTGGCGCTAAA
Organism: Treponema sp.; assembly: GCA_036300185.1. Taxonomy (GTDB): domain Bacteria; phylum Spirochaetota; class Spirochaetia; order Treponematales; family Treponemataceae; genus Treponema_F. Next base: position 65,490 of record JAXJGY010000051.1, read on the forward strand.
GCTTCAAGGAGTTAGTGATGGCACTTGCACCTAAAAGAGTAATGCACCGTAAGGTGCAGCGCAGTAGAATCAAGGGAAATGCAACAAGAGGAAATAACATCGATTTCGGTGAAATTGCCTTGGTTGCTTTGGAGCCTATTTGGTTGTCTGCACGTCATATCGAGGCTGCCCGTGTTGCGATGAATCGTAAGATCAATCGTAAGGGACAGGTTTGGATTCGTGTATTCCCAGATAAGCCTATTTCCAAGAAACCTGCTGAAACCCGAATGGGTAAGGGAAAGGGTTCTCCAGAGTTCTGGGCTGCTGTAATTAAGCCAGGTCAGATTCTGTTTGAAATTGGTGGTGTTGATTTGGAATTGGCCGCAAGTGCTATGAAGCTTGCTGGTAGCAAATTGCCAATCAAGACTAAGATTGCGTATCGCCCCACGATTGACTAAGGAGTAAAAGATGGCAAAGAAAGAAAAAGAACTGTCCTATTCCGAATTGATTGTGAAGCGGAACGAGTTGAAGAAGAAATACATGGATTTGAGATTCCAGATGGTAATCGGCCATGTAGATAACCCCATGCAGAAACGTACAATGCGCCGAGAAATCGCACGCATTAATACGCTGATTCGGCAGAAAGAGATTGCCGGTCAGGACCAGTAGGAGTGACCCGTGGAAGAGCAGGTTGTTCAAACTAATAAGGCTGCAAAACGTTCTTTTGTTGGTATTGTTACCAGTGACAAGATGGACAAGACTATCGTAGTGTCTGTTACAACAAAGAAGTTGCATCGGCTTTATAAGAAGTATGTTACCCGTGTTAAGAAGTGCAAGGCTCATGATGAGTTGAACGATGCCCACATTGGTGACAAAGTTCGTATCGTTGAGTGCCGGCCCCTTAGTAAGGAAAAGTGCTGGCGTCTTGCCGAGATTATCGAACGAGCAAGATAAGCAGGAGAGTAAAGAATGATTCAGATGCAAACAAATTTGAACGTTGCTGACAACTCCGGTGCAAAGCTCGTTCAGTGTATTAAGGTACTTGGTGGTTCACACCGCCGTTATGCAAGTATTGGTGATGTAATCGTAGTAGCCGTAAAAGATGCTATTCCTACATCAAATATTAAGAAGGGATCTGTGGAAAAGGCTGTAATCGTACGCATTTCCAAGGAATATCGCCGTCCTGACGGAACTTATATTCGCTTTGATGACAACGCTTGCGTTATCATCGATGCAAATAAGAACCCCAAGGGAAAGCGTATTTTTGGTCCCGTGGCTCGTGAGCTTCGTGACATGGACTACATGAAGATTGTGTCACTGGCCCCAGAAGTTCTGTAAGGAGAATTGGATAGTATGAATAAGAAATTCAAGATCCGCAAGGACGACTTGGTAGAGATCATTGCCGGAAAAGACAAGGGAAAGCGTGGGAACGTTGTTCGTGTTGTTCGTGAGAAGGACAGAGTTATCGTTTCTGGCTGCAACATTGTTAAGAAGGCAATGAAGAAGCGGAGTCAGCAGGATGCAGGTGGAATTGCTGAAATTGAAGCTCCTCTGCACATTTCCAATGTAGCGATCGTATGCAAAAAATGCGGTCCTACTAGAATCGGTTATAAACTCGACGGCGACAAGAAATATCGTGTTTGCCGTAAATGTGGAGACACACTGTAATGAGTAATTACGTACCCCGGCTTAAGAAAGTCTATAATGACACTATCGCCCCAGAGTTGTTTAAGGAACTCGGTTATAAGTCCGTGATGCAGGTTCCTGCAATTAAGAAGATTGTAGTGAGCATGGGCGTGGGTGAAGCACTTAGTAATAAGAAACTCCTTGATGCCGCAGTTACTGATATTACGGCAATTACCGGTCAGAAGGCTGTGAAAACAAAGGCAAAGAAGAGTATTGCTAACTTCAAGTTGCGTCAGGGCAATGAGGTTGGTGTAATGGTAACATTGCGTGGAGCTCAGATGTATGAGTTCCTTGATCGCTTGATCAATGTTGCATTACCTCGTGTAAAGGATTTCCGTGGAATCAAGGCAACTGGTTTTGACGGACACGGAAATTTCTCCCTTGGTATTACAGAGCAGATTATCTTCCCCGAAATCGACTTTGATAAGATCGAAAGAGTAGCTGGAATGAATATCTCTATCGTAACAAGTGCAGAGACTGACAGTGATGCTCGTGCTCTGCTTACCAAGTTTGGAATGCCTTTTAGGAAGTAAGAGAGGAATTCATGGCTAAGAAATCATTGATTATTAAAGCTGCCCGGCCTGCCAAATACAGTACACGTAAGTACAATCGGTGTCAGGTTTGCGGTCGTCCCCGTGGATATCTTCGGAAATACAAGATGTGCCGTCTTTGTTTCCGCAAGTTGGCTAGTGAAGGCTTGTTGCCTGGTGTAACAAAATCCAGCTGGTAGTTTAGGAGAAGAGAATGAGCGTTTCAGATCCAATAGCAGATATGCTTACAAAGGTAAGAAATGCGGCAATGGCCCGCCATGAGAAGGTTGACGTTCCAGCTTCTAAGCTTAAGTTGGAAATTGTCAAGATCATGAAGACTGAAGGTTACATCAAGAACTTTAAGAAGTTGACTCAGGATGGAGCTAACAGTATTCGCATTTATCTGAAGTATGACGATTCAAATGCACCAGTAATTCACGGTCTCAAGAAGATCTCTACACCTGGTCGTCGTGTATACTCAGGATACAAGGATCTGCCCCGTGTTCACAATGGATACGGTACAGTAATCGTGTCAACCAGCCAGGGTGTTACCACTGGTAAGCGTGCTGCAGAGCAGATGGTTGGCGGTGAGTTGATCTGCACAATTTGGTAAGAGGAGGAATACATGTCTAGAATTGGAAAGCTTCCTATTACCGTTCCTGCAGGTGTTAAAGTTGACATCCAGGGAAATTCAATCTGTGTAGAAGGTCCTAAGGGAAAATTGTGCCAGGACTACACTGCTAATGTTAAGGTTGAGTTGAATGACGGAGTTCTTACCGTTAATCGTGTAGATGAGTCCAAGGCATCTAATGCTGCTCAGGGATTGTATCGCAACTTGATCAATAACATGGTTGTAGGTGTAACAACTGGTTTTACAAAGAACCTGATTATTACTGGTGTTGGTTTCCGTGCTGAGGTTCAGGGGAATCTTTTGGTTTTGAACCTTGGTTACTCAACAGACTTTATTGCTCTGATTCCTGAGAATTTGACAGTAACTGTTGAAGGACAGAACAAGGTATGTGTTTCTGGAATCGACAAGCAGGTTGTTGGTGAGTTCTGCGCACAGATTCGTAAGCTTCGGAAGCCTGAACCCTACAAGGGTAAGGGTATTCGGTATGAAACTGAGACCATTAGAAGGAAGGTCGGTAAATCCGGCGTTAAATAAGGGTAAGGCGATATGTTGAAGAAACTTAATGAAAAAGACAGAAAGCGTCTGAAGAGAAAGATTCATATCCGAAAGCGAGTTTCTGGTACTCCAGAACGGCCTCGAATGACTGTGACTCGCAGTAACTGTAACCTGTATGTACAGGTTATCGATGATACTGTTGGAAAGACATTGGCTTCTATTTCCACATTGGAAAAGGAGTTTGCTTCATTAAAGCCTACCGTTGCTGATGCAGAGAAGCTTGGAGAGGCAATGGGCAAGCGTCTTATCGAAAAGAATATCAAGACTGTGGTTTTTGACCGAAATGGTTACTTGTATCACGGTGTTGTAAAGGCTCTTGCTGACGGTGCTCGCAAGGCTGGAGTTGAATTCTAGGAGAAGCTATGGAACACCAGAAGAATTTTGATAGAGATCAGCCTAAAGAGTTTGTAGAAAAACTGATTAAGTTGAATCGTACTGCAAAGGTTGTAAAGGGAGGACGTCGTTTCTCCTTCTCAGCCTTGACTGTAGTAGGCGATCAGAAAGGTCGGGTTGGCTTTGGTTTTGGTAAGGCCAACGATGTTACAGAGGCTATTAGAAAGAGCATTGATAAGGCCAAGAGAAATTTGGTAACTGTACCTATTAAGAACGGTACAATTCCTCATGACATTCTTGGAAAGTACAAGAGTTCTTCTGTACTCCTTAAGCCTGCTTGTTCTGGTACCGGTATTATTGCTGGTGGCCCTGTACGTGCCGTGCTTGAGGCTGCTGGAGCTACTGACGTTTTGGCAAAGTCCTTGGGTTCAAACACATCTGTAAACGTAGTACGTGCTACTTTTGATGCTGTTACCAACTTGATGGATGCCCGTACAGTTGCAAAGAACAGAGGTAAAACTCTGAAGGATCTGTGGGGGTAAGGTATGGCTAAGAAGGTCAAGATTACACTCGTACGAAGTACAATCGGACAGAAGCCTGCTAAGAAGGCAACTGTACGTAGTTTGGGTCTAAAGAAGATTAACTCTGTAGTTGAACAGGAAGCTACTCCTTCTATTCTGGGAATGGTTGCTTCCGTTGCTCACTTGGTAAGAGTTGAGGAGATGAACTAATGTCAGAATTAATTCTTAAGGCACCTTTTGGTGCAAATAAAAAGAAGAGAATTGTTGGTCGTGGTTCTTCCTCCGGTCGTGGTACAACAGCTGGTCGTGGAAATAAGGGACAGCAGTCCCGTTCCGGTGGCAAGGTGTATATCGGATTTGAGGGTGGACAGATGCCCCTGTTCCGTCGTATTGCCCAGCGTGGTTTTTCAAATTATCCTTTCAAGAAGGAATTTGATATTGTAAACCTGTGCGATATTGAAGCAAAGTACGCAGATGGCGAAACTGTGAACAAGGAGTCCTTGGTTGCTAAGGGCCTTGTAAAGAATTCCGCTGTTCTGATTAAAGTGCTGGGTAATGGTGACCTGACAAAGAAGGTTACTGTAGCTGTAGATAAGGTTTCCGCCTCTGCTAAAGAGAAGATCGAAAAAGTCGGTGGAACGGTAACTGTAGCTAATAACTAAACGGAGCGAAAAACGACATGGCAAACAATCCTATTGTAAATATGTTTAAGGTAAAGGAACTCAGAGAACGAATCTTCTTTACCTTAGTAGTGCTAGCCGTTTTTCGCCTTGGTAGTGTTCTCACAATTCCTGGAATTAATCCTCAGGCTTTAACAGCCTATTTTGATTCCTTGACCCGTGGTAATGCGTTCGTGGATTACATGGACTTTTTTGCCGGTGGAGCCTTCTCTAATTTTTCTGTATTTATGTTGGGTGTAATGCCCTACATTTCAACACAGATTATTATGCAGTTGGCTCTTATCATCTTCCCTAGCTTAAAAAGAATTGCTCGGGAAGATGGTGGTCAGAAAAAGGTTCAGGCTTGGACTCGAATTGGAACAGTTTTTGTCTGTTTGATTCAGTCCTTGGCTGTAACTGTGTATGCTACCAGCATTCCTGGCGCAGTTGTTCTGGAAAGCTCCTTGGCATTCAAGTTGATTGCCATGATCAGTGTTACAACCGGAACAATGATTACTATTTGGTTGGGTGAGCAGATTACAGCTTGCGGAATTGGCAATGGTATTTCCATGTTGATTTTTGCTGGTATTGTTGCTCGCTTGCCTTCCGCTGTATGGGAGTTGGGATCAGCTGTTGCAGATGGTTCAATCAACCCTGTATTTGTAATTGTAGTTTTGTGTATGTTTATTGGAATTATTATTCTTGTTGTTTTCGAACAGCAGGGACAGAGAAAGATTCCTGTGCATTATGCAAAGCGTGTTGTTGGACGGAAAATGTATGGTGGACAAAGCACATATATTCCATTCAAGATTAATCCATCTGGAGTAATCCCTGTAATTTTTGCTTCTTCATTTTTACAGTTCCCACTCCAAATTGCTACCAGTCTTGGACCTGACGTTCGTTGGCTCAACAGATTGGCTGCATTTTTAACACCCACAGGTTTGTGGTACAATATTTTCTTAGTATTGCTGATTATTTTCTTTGCATATTTCTACACACAAGTGCAGTTTAATCCCGCTGAAATTGCAAAGAATATCCGGGAGAATGGCGGCTCAATCCCCGGAATCAGAACTGATAAAACAGAAGAATATCTGCAGAAGGTATTGAACAGGATTGTGCTACCTGGTTCTTTGTATCTTGCAGGAATTGCTGTTTTGCCTACAATCATTCAGAGTTTGTTTGGCTTCCCTCAGTCAATTGCAATGTTGATGGGTGGAACCTCACTGCTGATTATTGTTGGTGTAGATCTTGATACAATGAGTCAGATTGAGGCATTGTTGAAAATGCATCATCATGATGGATTGGTCAAGAAGGGTAAGATTCGGTCACGGAATCTGTAGATTTTGTGAGAAAACTCTAGTATAAGGTAAGGAAGTGTGTTATAATCCTTGAACCCGGATTGTAATCATTGCGATTTGCTAGGATCCGGCTATGTGAACACACTTCTTTACAGGGGGATTTTTGTGAAAGTACGAACCAGCGTAAAGCCCATTTGTGACAAATGTAAGGTAATCAAACGTTTTGGCGTTGTCAGAATCGTTTGTTCTAACCCTAAGCATAAGCAGAGACAGGGCTGAGGAGTAACAGATGGCTCGAATTGCGGGAGTTGACCTCCCTAACAAGCATGTCAATATTGCATTGACATACATCTATGGTATTGGACGTTCTTCTGCCAATGAAATTTGTAAGAAGACAAAGGTAAATCCTGATGTACTTATCAACGATTTGTCTCAGGAAGACTTGGCTGCTCTCCGTGCAATTATTGACACAGAGTACAAGGTAGAAGGACGACTTCGTTCTGAAATTGGTCTGAACATCAAGCGCTTGATGGATATCGGTTGTTATCGTGGATTGCGCCACAGAAAGGGATTGCCTGTTCGTGGTCAGCGTACTCGTACCAATTCACGTACACGCAAGGGTAAGAAGAAGACCGTTGCAGGTAAGAAGAAGTAGGATGGAGGTGAGATAACGTGGCAACCGTGAAGAAACGTAAGGAAAAGAAAAGCGTTTATGAAGGTAACGTATATATTCAGGCAACCTTCAATAATACAATCGTAACAATCACAGACCTGAAAGGCAATGCATTGTCTTGGGCCTCTTCTGGTGGTTTGGGATTCCGCGGAGCAAAGAAATCAACTCCGTTTGCCGCTCAGTCTGTTGCTGAAACAGCTGTTCAGAAGGCAGCAAGCTATGGCTTGCGGGAAGTTCATGTGTTTGTAAAAGGACCTGGAGTTGGACGTGAGTCTGCTGTTCGCTCCTTGGGTGCTATGGGTCTTAAGGTTAAGTCAATTTCTGACGTAACACCTATCCCTCACAATGGATGTAGACCCCGCAAAACACGCCGTATGTAGTAGAGGAGTACAGGAAGAATGGCTAGATATACAGGTCCTGTTTGTAGACTTTGTAGAACAGAACAGAAGAAATTGTTCCTGAAGGGCGAGCGCTGTAACAGCGATAAGTGTCCTATCAACAAGAAGCGTGGAGCTCCTGGAAAGGATCCTAAGGGACGTGTTGGTAAGAAGAGCGAGTACGGCCTTCAGCTGCGCGAGAAGCAGAAGATTAAGAGAATGTATGGAATGCTGGAAAAGCAGTTCCATTTGACCTTTGAACGTGCACAGAGAATGGGCGGTGTAACAGGTGAAAACCTGATTAAGTTGCTTGAGTGTCGCTTGGATAATGTTGTATACCGAATGCACTTTGCAGCAACTCGTTCTCAGGCTCGTCAGCTTGTTTCCCACAGACATTTCTTGGTAAATGGAAAGTCTGTAAACATTCCTAGCTACGAAGTAAAGCCAGGTGATGTTATTGAAGTTCGGGAAAAAAGCAAGAAGTTGACTACGATCATGGATGCTCTTAGTGAGGTGTCTAAGTCTGGAAACATGCCTTGGGTGAGTGTAGATGTAGATGCACAGAAGGGAACCTTCTCTGCATATCCTCGCCGAGAAGAAGTGCTGGATCTTGCTGACATTAAAGAGCAGCTCGTAGTTGAGCTCTATTCTAAGTAAGAGGAGTTTCGATGGCCCGTAAAAATCTGCTTAAAAGTTTTAAGATGCCAAGAGGTATTAACTTTGAACAGGAAGTAACTACTGAGGAATATGGAAAGGTTATTGCTTATCCATTTGAGCCTGGTTTTGGTACTACTGTTGGTAATACATTGCGTCGAATTCTGTTGTCTTCTGTACAGGGATATGCAATTTCTTCTGTACGAATTGCATCTTATGATGCAGACAATGTTGCACACGTAATTTCCAGTGAGTTCGAGACAATTCCTAACGTTGTTGAAGATACTCTCGAGGTGTTGAACAGCTTAAAACAGATCCGATTACGGTTGACCGGAGACGCTGAGCAGGAAACCTTCCTCTTTGAATTCAAAGGGCCAGGAACAATCACAAGCAATGATTTTGCTCGTGAAAACCTGCAAATCTTTTCCAAGGACTTGCCTGTTCTTACCATGATGGCTGATTCTCACTTGGAAATTGAGATTCAGGTTGATTGTGGTAAGGGATACGTACCTGCAGAAGATAATGAGCATCGAATTGAAGTTGTTGGAACAATGGCAATGGATGCGATTTATACTCCTGTACTGAAAGTAAAGCATGCAATTGAGCCTTGTCGTGTCGGTCAGCGTAATAATTATGAGAAGCTCGTTATGGAAATCTGGACAGATGGAACGACTTCTCCTGAAGATGCACTTGCAGAAGCTGCAAAGATTGCAAAGGAATACTTTGCTGTCTTTATCAACTTCAATGATAGTGACATTGGACATGACAGGGATCTGGACGAAGGGGATGAAAAGATTCGCAAGATTCTTAGCACTCCTGTTGATGAATTGGAATTATCTGTCCGGTCTTCCAACTGTCTTAAGAATGCCAATATCCGAACAATCGGTGAGTTGACAAAGAAGACAGAGGATGACATAGCTAAAACACGTAACTTTGGTAGAAAGAGTCTTACAGAAATCAAGGAAAAGCTCATGGAATGGGGCTTGAACTTGGGTATGACTGATTACAGCCATCTGAAAGATACAGAAAAACTGCCAAAGCAGAAGGAAGAATCTGATGAATCATAAGAATGGATTTAACCCTCTTTCTAGGACAACTGCACACCGTCGTGCAATGTCCCGGAACATGGTAACTTCGCTCTTCCGTTATGAGCGAATTACTACAACTAAGGCCAAGGCACTTGAAGTTAGAAAGGCTGCTGAAAAATTGATTACACGAAGCAAGGTTGACACCGTGCACAATCGTCGTCAGGCAGCACGCTACATTCAGGATGAAACTATTCTGGCTAAGCTGTTTACAGACATTGGTCCTAGAATGAAGGATCGTGCTGGTGGATATACCCGTGTTGTAAAGCTGGGATTCCGTCAGGGTGATGCAGCTGACATGGTTATCCTTGAGCTTGTAGATTACAAGCTTGATTCTGGTGAAAATACCGAGAAGAAGGAAACAAAGAAGGCCAAGGCTCCTGCTGAGAAGAAGGCTTCTGCTGAAAAAAAGGCAACTTCTGAAAAGAAGGCACCTGCAAAGAAAGCAACTACAGCTAAGTCTAAGGCAAAGACAGAGGCACCTGCAGAGGAATCTGCTGAAAAGGCTTCTGAGTAAGACCGCAGGTTTTCCTGCAGAGGAGTTACGATGTCTAAATCTCATCGCGGAAAAGGAATTCACGATTTGGCTGCCCACGGACGTGGTGTATGTGCACGTTGCAAGAAGGAAAGCATCAAGGTTCTGTATGAACAGGAGATTGATGGCCAGAAGGCAAAGATTTGCAAGTATTGCAAGGCAGCAATCAAGAATGGTAAGTCTGTCTAAGTTTTAAGAAGACAGCGTAGGCCGTCCTAGTTACAGGACGGCTTTTTTTGTTAAAACGTTTGGTTCAGATAGGTTAGATTGATATTTCTTAAGTGATAGACAAAAAACTTAAGTTTTATTAAAATAACGCAAATTGTAATGGAGGTTACAAATGAAAAATTTTGCAAAAAAAGCACTTGTTGTTCTTTTTGTAGTAATGATTGCAGGGATGATGTTTACAGGTTGTAGCAAGAAAACATCAGATACAATTAAGATTGGTGGAATTTTCCCCTTGTCTGGTAGCGTTGCTGTTTATGGAACAGAGTGCCGCAATGGCGTAGAAATGGCTATTAATGAGATTAATGCCGCTGGTGGTATCAACGGAAAGATGCTGGAGTTGATTGCTGAAGATGATGAAGGAAGTCCTGAAAAATCAGTAAACGCATACAAGAAGTTGGTTACAAAGGATAACTGTAGCATTATCATTGGTTCTTTGACATCAGGTTGTACTGCTGCAATTTCTTCCTTGGCACAGGCTCAGAAGGTATTGCTGCTTGCACCTGCTGCAACTCAGACAGATATTACTGATGCTGGTGACTATGTATTCCGTGCTTGCTTTATCGACCCCTTCCAGGGAACTGTTGGTGGAAAGTTTGCTCTTGAAGATTTGGGTGCTAAGAATGCAGCTGTTCTGTACGATGTTCAGAACGACTATTCCATCGGATTGTATGAGAACTTCAAGGTTGCATTTGAGCAGGGTGGTGGAACTGTTGTTGCAGAGGAATCCTACAGCACTGGTGACAAGGACTTCAATGCTCAGTTGACAAAGATTAAGACAACAAATCCTGATGTAGTATATCTTCCCGATTACTACGGAACTGTTGCTTTGATTGCAAAGCAGTTGCGTGCCCAGGGAATCAATGCTCCTATCGTAGGTGCTGATGGATGGGACGGAATCATTGACAACGCTGGTGATGAAGTTTTGAACGGTTTCTATTCAAACCACTATGCAGCTGACTCCACAGACGAAAAGGTTGTTACCTTCGTAAATAGCTACAAGGGTAAGTATGGTTCAACACCTGTTTCCTTTGCTGCACTGGGTTATGACTGCGTATATCTGTTGAAGGATGCCATGTCTGCTGCAAATTCTGCTGATTCAACTGTATTGAAGGATCAGTTGATGAAGACAAATGGTGCTTATGTAACAGGTAACTTGACCTTTGATGCAAAGCGCAACCCTGTTAAATCTGCTGTAATGTTGGAGATTGTAAAGCAGGGAGATAAGTTGACCCCTGTATACAAGACAACAGTTAATCCCTAAGTAGTAGTAGAGTAAAAAAAAACCGGGTGCTTCTCCTTGAAGTATCCGGTTTATTTTTTTAAATTATAATACAAAATATTGAATATAATTGAAGTTATGTCTTTCAAAAACCGTAGAAATCGTGTAATATACTTAGGCTAAAATTATAAATAAAAAGTTTTTGGAACTTATCCTTATAAAAGAACTGGAATGTACGGAGTGTATCATGGATGCGGGAAGTCTTTTTCTTCAGCAATTGATAAACGGTTTGTCTCTAGGTAGTGTGTACGCATTGATTGCCCTAGGATATACCATGGTTTATGGAATTGTAAAGCTCATCAATTTTGCCCACGGTGATATTTTGATGTTGGGGGCATATTCTGGGTATTTTGTATTGCGTCAATTTGGAACAACACCAGTAGGTATGTTTTTGGCTTTTATCTTTGCTATGGTAGTTTGTGCGGTTATTTCAATTTTGATTGAGCGATTTGCTTATCGTCCTCTCCGTTCAGCTCCACGATTGAATTCCTTGATTACAGCTATTGCTGTTTCATTGATTTTGCAAAATGGAGCTCGTGTATTGCCCTTTATTGGACCTAATCCACGTCAGTACCCAACCATGGAGACAATAAACATTAATTTGGGAGTTGTATCCATTTCAAATATCCAGTTGATTGTTATTGCCTTGTCTGCAATCTTGATGATTATCTTGAACTACATTATCAACTACACAAAAACTGGTAAGGCAATGCGTGCTGTATCCTACGATATGCAGGCTGCAAGCTTAATGGGAATTTCTGTTAATAAAACAATCGCCTTTACCTTTGCCTTAGGTGCAGTTTTGGCTGCTGCAGGTGGTGTGTTGTATGCTACAGCCTATCCTCAGATTGAACCAACTATGGGAACCATGCCCGGACTGAAAGCCTTCGTTGCAGCTGTTTTGGGTGGAATTGGTTCTGTGCCAGGTGCTATGTTGGGCGGTTATATTTTGGGTGTTGCTGAAACCATGACAAAGGGATCCATTGACTCACAGTATGCTGATGCAATTTCATTTTCAATCCTCATCATTATCTTGTTGGTAAAGCCCACAGGAATTCTTGGTGAAAAGATTAGGGTAAAGGTGTAGCCATGAAAAATAAGGTTCTTCGAGACATGCTGATTCCTGGCTGCGTGGCAGTATTGGCAATTGTGGTGCCATATTTGTTGATTTCAATAGGTATAATTGATGCATACACTGCACAAATTATTACCCTTGGTGGCGTTAATGCCATTATGGCCATCAGTGTTAACGTAATTTGTGGTATTACTGGTCAGCTTTCCTTGGGTCAGGCTGGATTTATGGCCATCGGTTCATACACAACAATTATTTTGACTCAGACCGTTGGAATGCCACTACCAGTAAGTGTTATCATTGCTGCTTTGGTAACAGTAATTTTTGGTATTTTAATTGGATTTCCTACCTTAAAGTTACAGGGTGACTATTTGGCTATTGTTACTCTAGGCTTTGGTGAAATTATTCGTGTTTTGCTGGTAAACTTTAAATCTATAACTGGTGGAGCTAACGGATTGCGATTTACAACAATTTTTGTAGCCCGTGCTGATTATGCCTACCTTGCAGTTATTGGAATGCTTGTTCTGGTAATTATCTTGCTGCAGAACTTTGTTCGTTCAACCTATGGTAGAGCAATTCTTGCGGTACGCGAGGATGAAATCGCTGCCAATTCCAACGGAGTTTCTGTATTCAAGTATAAGATGATTGGTTTTGCAGTGGCATCCTGTATTGCAGGAATTGGTGGTGCCTTGTATGCACCATTTATCGGATTTGTTAAGCCTGATCTGGCATCTTTTAATAGAAGTATCGATTACTTGATTTTCGTTGTGCTTGGTGGAATGGGTTCAGTAACAGGTTCTGTAATTGCAGCCTTTGTACTGACTTATTTGCAGGAGTTCTTAAGATTCTTACAGGATTATCGCTTGTTGATTTATCCTTTGATTCTTATCTTTGTAATGCTCTTTAGACCACAGGGCTTGCTGGGAATGAGGGAAATTTCCTTTGTAAAGCTTTGGGATTCGCTAATGGCAAAAATCGGTTCAAAATCAGCTGGAAAATCCACTAAAAAAGCTGGCAGTGGAAAAGGAGAGGCACAATGAGAGATAATTCCACTTTGTTGCTACAGGCAAATAATATTTCCATTGTGTTCGGTGGATTACGTGCGGTAAGTGATTTTAACTGCGAGCTTCATGCAGGAGAGCTTGTTGGTTTAATTGGACCAAACGGTGCAGGAAAAACCACCGTATTCAATATGCTTTCTGGAATTTATACTCCCACAGAGGGTGAAATCAATTTCTGGGACAGAAATGGTCATGTTCACGTGGCATCAAAAAAGAGCCCAGCCCAGCTGAATCGCATCGGTATTGCCCGAACCTTTCAGAATATTCGTTTGTTCAATAAGCTGACGGTGGCAGATAACGTGCGAATTGCGTTGCATTCTCAGCGAAGGGTAAAGCCTTGGGACGTGTTGTTACGGACTCCTCGATTTAGACGAGACGAGCAACAAATGACAGAAAAGGTTGAAGAGTTGCTGCACTTGTTCAAGATTGATAATAAGAAGGACGAAATTGCGGCGAATCTTCCCTATGGTGAGCAGAGAAAGCTTGAAATAGTACGAGCATTGGCTGCAAATCCTTCTATTTTGCTGTTGGATGAGCCTGCTGCAGGAATGAATCCCCAGGAAACAGATGAGTTAATGAAGCTTATTGCTTTTATCCGCAAGGAATTCAATCTCACCATCCTTTTAATTGAGCACGATATGCATCTTGTTATGGGAATTTGTGAACGACTGATGGTGCTTGATTATGGAAGAATTATCGCCAGCGGAATACCAGATGAAATTAAGTCTAACCCTGATGTTATTAAGGCATATTTGGGTGCAGATCATGCTGGTGGGGAGGATAGTTTATGATGTTACAAGTGAAAGACTTGGAAGTTTCCTATGGAGCTATTAAGGCTCTCCGTGGCATTAGCTTTGAGGTTAATCAAGGGGAAATTATCACCTTGATTGGTTCTAATGGTGCCGGAAAAACCACAACTCTCCATGCAATTTCAAACATTATCAAAAAAGCTAGTGGAAATGTGATTTTTGAAGGGGAAGATATTACTTCTCTGTCTCCAGATGCAATCGTTCGGAAGGGCTTGATTCAGGTACCTGAAGGAAGACGAATTTTTGCAAATCTTTCTGTTCGTGATAACCTGGAAATGGGAGCCTTTACTCGAAAGGATAAGGCTGGAATCAAGACTGATCTGGAAATGGTTTACGAAATGTTCCCTCGGTTGAAGGAACGAATTCGTCAGATTGCAGGAACACTTTCTGGTGGTGAGCAGCAAATGTTGGCTATGGGACGTGCATTGATGTCAAAGCCACGACTTTTGTTGTTAGATGAACCTTCCATGGGATTGGCACCAATTCTTGTTGATGAGATTTTTTCTATAATTCAGAGAATCAATCAAGCTGGAACCACTGTATTGTTGGTAGAGCAAAATGCATATAAGGCACTTTCTATTGCAAATAGAGCCTATATTTTGGAAACTGGTTTGGTAACAAAGTCTGGTAACGCAGATGAGTTGGCAAAGGATAATGCAGTAAAAGCCGCATATCTTGGCGGTTAAACCAATAGATGCCTGAGGAGGGAACATGATTATTGCAAATGTGATGACACGGAATCCGATTTTTGTTTCGCCCGATATGTCTGTAAATGATGCCCGGGCGCTGATGACAAGGGAAAAAATCGGAAAGTTACCAGTTTTGGACAAGAACAATCGCTTGGTTGGAATTGTTACCAAAAAGGACTTGGTAAAGGCAGGACCTTCTGCTGCAACTACCTTGGATATGTATGAAATCAGCTATTTGCTTACCAAGCTGAAGGTTGAAACAGTAATGGTAAAAAATGTAATTACTGTTCAGCAGACAGAGGTTGTAGAAGAAGCTGCTCGTATTATGGCAGACTCAGACGTTGGTTGTCTTCCTGTAATGAAGGGGGAGCTGCTGGTAGGAATTATTACAGAAACTGACCTGTTCAGAACCTTTGTTGATATGTTTGGGGCTCGCCATGATGGAATTCGTGCCACATTCCAGGTGGAGGAAAAGCCAGGAATGATTGCAAAGCTTTCTAACGCCATTGCAGATGCTAACGGAAATATTGTTTCCTTGGTAACCTTTGACGTGGATGATGCTGCTCAACGACGATGTACTGTTAAGGTAACTGGTATCGAACGTGATAAGTTTGAACAGATTCTAAAAGAATCAACCTTAGAGGTGGAGGATATTCGTTAGGCTTGATTTTACATCAAGAGTTTATCGAAATAAAGCGAGGCTAACGAGGGGGATTCCCAAGGTAGCCTCTTTATTTGGTAAGGAGGAAGTTAAGAATAAACTGCTAGAAGTTTATTTAACGGTGATGGCAATTTGCTTAGGCTGAGGTTCTGGCTTACGGGGGATATCCACAGAAAGGACACCGTGTTTAAACTCAGCAGTTACCTTTTCTGCATCAATATCCTGGGGTAAGGTAAAGCGACGAGAGAAGCAGCTGGAACGCCGTTCCTTAATGAGCCATTCTCCCTCTTTTTTTTCTTCCTTCTTTTCTTCCATCTTTGATGAAATAGAAAGTACTCTATCTTTTAGGTTGATTTCCACGTCCTTTTCGGTGAAGCCTGGCAGATCCATGTCAAGAATATATGCAGCAGGTGTTTCTCGAACATCTACCTTTGGTGTTACAACTGGTGTTGAAGCCTGAGAAGGTACCAAATCGCTGAGATTTCTGTCAATTACATCGAAAAGATCAGATGTAAACCGTGGGTTAAAAAAAGCTAAAGAATTCATGTGTTACCTCCATTGGTAATAAATTAAAAAGTGATGTGTAAGTTTTGCCTTACACTATAAATATTGCAATTAACGTGCCAACTTTTCAAAAAATAAAAGAAAAATTAAGTTAAAATTATAATTCAATATTATATAATAAATTAAATAGAATTGACAAAATTGCTCAAAAGGTCTGTTAGAAATAAAATACAATCCAGTAGGGGACAAAAAAACACGTTCGTAAAAAATAGAGTAAAATATGTGTCAAAACAACACGTTTGACTGTGTCATTTTAATATAACTGTGACAAAAGGAAGAGGTAATTATAGATAAAGCTTTGTTTAAAGACCTTCTCTTGATTTTTGACTAGTTGCATTATATGATATGGAGGATGACACCTGTTATTGAAAACCTATTAATGGATTTTATTCGCATTCAAACTGAAGAATTTTCTGCACAAGATATTCAAGAAGGTTTTTCCCATATTGGTGTAAATATGTCTACTGCAGAAATAGAGGCATATCTTGGAATGAATCCTTTTGTATTCTCTCTTGAAGGCGGTACTTTTTTAACCCGAGCAGGAGCCTTTACAGGGGCTACCTTTACTATAAAGCCTACTACAAAAGAAATTGAAGGTGGCTACTTGTTGGTGGGCCATCGTTGTATTCCCTTTGTAGATTCAGAGCAATCATCTGGAGCTTTACGTTTTTCCTTTGATAACCAGATTCTTCCTCGAAAAATAATGGATTTTCCATTGCGAGAAGTGTTGCCATTTTTTTCCCTGTTTGGTGAGGAATATGCTATTCAGTTTATTCTTTCTGACCCTGCGGCTCGAGATAGTATGCTCCGTTCCTTTGAAGAGGAGCTCCCTCAAAGTGTAAGCTTAACGGTTATTGATTGTTCTAAGATTTTTAAAGACTGGAACTTTAAGCGGGGAGATTTGCTGTTAGCAGAAGTTATAGATTGGCGCGGTGGAATTGTAAAAATTCATCCTCTCTGTAGCCACAAGGAAAATCCCTTTCAGCAGCAGCCTGTAGATCAACAACGAAACGACTGGTATAAGCTTTTTGAAAAAAGATTGCTGGAAAGCTTTGACGCTTATGGCCCCTGCGGAACTATAGAAGAACAGCTAGCACGAGTATTCTTTGTGTATCAAAAGGAACTGTGCAAGGACATAGCTGGAACCATTGAAGAAGGCATCAAGCACTCTAAGGTTATTAGTATGGAGCCCTATGGAGTGGAAAGTCGTTTGTGGTTTAAAGGACAGGAGGTGCCTGCAGTGGGCCCCTGGTTACAGCCAACTGATAGTGTAGAAGAAGGTGAGACTGCGGCATGGAGCAATGAGCAGCTTAATACTGAAATGATGCTATGGCCTAGGGTAATCTTTGATTCTTGGATTGTTGATGGCTTATACAATAAAAAAAATAATGAAGAAACTCTTGTAAATTTGATTTTAGGGGAGTCAACTTCACCTTTAGATGTACTCAAAAGAAAGCGTCTCCAGGGAACAATACGATCACGAAGAAGCAAGCTGGAAGAAACATATAATTGGTTTGCGGATTTTGAGCGAGGACCAGTTCGTCATCGTTTATTAGAGCTGCATACAAAGGTTTTTGCTCTGGTGCTGGAGCTAGACGATGTGGATGACCAGCTAGAAGGATTTCCTCAGCAGCCCTTGGTAATTCTCTCTCAGCTTTCAACTCATATTCAATATATGTTGGAAAGCCTGTTACGTGACATAAATCTCAAGGATGAGGATGTCCGAGCAATGGCTGCTTCCTTGGAAGGTATGGAATATAATTTTGAGGAAGTGTCTGCAGAGCTAAAGTCAGCATTGGCAGCAAGCTATAAGAGTCGGTTTACTGTCATTAAAGGTGATAAAAAACAATAGCTGTTTTCAGTTTACCTTCATCTTCCTTTCGATTTTCTGTGATTTCGTAGTTTTTCGATTGAAAATAATAAATTCTCTTGGTATAATTTATAAAATACCTGCTACGTAAGCTAGCGTAGATTTAATTGATGGCTTGGCTTTGTAGCAAAACGAGGAGTACGATATGAATATGAAGGGCTTGGAGGCCACTGCGCTCTCTATCCGCAGTTTATCTATGGACGCAATTCAAAAGGCTAAGTCTGGTCACCCTGGACTTCCTCTTGGTTGTGCAGAATTGGCAGCTGTATTGTATGGTGAAGTGATGAAGCATAATCCTGCCGATTCAAGCTGGGTAGACAGAGATCGTTTCTTGCTTTCTGCTGGACATGGTTCCATGCTTTTGTATTCTATTCTTCATATTAGTGGTTACAAGGTAACCATGGATGATGTAAAATCCTTCCGCCAGATTGGTTCCCATTGTCCTGGACACCCTGAGTTTGGTGACACAGACGGTGTTGAATGTACCAGTGGTCCTCTGGGACAGGGAATTGCAGTGGCTGTTGGTGAGGCTATGGCAGAAACAATGCTTGCTGCTCGTTTTAACACTGCTGAACACAAGGTTGTTGATCACTACACCTACGCCTTAGTTGGTGAAGGCTGCTTGATGGAAGGTGTTTCTGCAGAAGCTTCCAGTTTGGCTGGTCACTTAAAGCTGGGCAAATTGATTGTATTCTACGACGAGAACAAAATCAGTATTGATGGTTCCACAGACATTACCTTTACCGAGGATATTGCTGGCCGCTACAAGGCTTACGGTTGGCAGGTTTTGGCTGGCGATATGTACGATATGGCTGGAATTGCCAAGCTGGTAGAAGAAGCCAAGGCTGAAACTGACAAGCCTACCTTGATTATGCTGAAGTCTGTTATTGGAAAGGGTTCTCCTGTAGCTGGAACTTCTACTGCCCACGGTGCTCCTTTGGGAGATGAAAATATTGTAAAGGCAAAGAATGAGTTGGGACTGGATCCTGAAAAGACCTTCTACGTAGTGCCAGAAGCCTATGACTATTTCAAGGCTCGTGGTGCTGAATTTGCTCAATCTCAATCTGACTGGAACAAGACCTTTGAAGCTTGGTCTGCTGCAAATCCAGACCTGAGAAAGCTGTGGGACGATATGCATTCTTGGAATGTGGCTAACATGGAGCTGCCTAGCTACAAGGTGGGAGATTCCTTGGCAACACGTGCAGCCTCTGGAAAGGCTCTGCCTGTTATGGCAAAGGCTTGTCCTGCTTTGGTTGGTGGTTCTGCTGACTTGGAAGGCCCCAATTCCACAGCATTGAAGGATTACGGCGTATATACCGTTGATAATCGAGAGGGACGTACCATCCGCTTTGGTATCCGTGAGTTCGCCATGGCAGCTATTAGTTCTGGTATTACCCTCCACGGTGGATTGCGTGGATTCTGTGCCACCTTTGCTGTTTTTGCTGACTACGAGCGACCAGCTCTCCGTGTAGCTTCCTTGATGAAGCTGCCCGTTATCTATATCTTGACCCACGACTCCATCTTTGTTGGTGAAGACGGACCCACCCACCAGCCTATTGAAACATTGGCTTCCTTGCGGGGAATTCCTGGTGTACAGGTTTTGCGTCCTGCTGATGCAGAGGAAACCAACGAAGCCTGGAAGATGGCAATGGAATCAAAAGACCATCCCGTTTGCTTGTTGTTGAGCCGCCAGAATCTGACTGTATTTGAAAAGGCTGATGCCGACTGGAAGAACACCATTAAGTGCGGTGGATATGTTGCACGAAAGGGTGCTGACACACCAGATATTACCATTGTAGCTACTGGTTCCGAGGTGGAAATGGCTTTGAAGGCAGCCGACATGGTAGAAGGAAAGAGAATTCGTGTTGTTTCAATTATGGACAGAGAGCTGTTCTTGAGCCAGCCTAAGGCTATCCGTGACACCATCCTTGGTAATGCTCCTCGTGTGGTGGTGGCAGAGGCTGGAATTAAGATGGGCTGGGAAGCTGTGGCTACCAGTCAGGAGGACTTGTTCTGTTTGAATGGCTTTGGTGCTTCTGGTCCTGCTGCAAAGGTTGCCGAGCACTTTGGCTTTACTGCAGAAAAGCTTGCTGAAGTTTTGAAGAAATAAGCAGGGAAAAGGCTCTGGGAACTGGTTTTATGAGCTGGTTCTCAGAAATTGTTTCCGAGACTAAAACCAAAAGAAAACACCTGTTAAACTACATGTGAGTTTAGCAGGTGTTTTTTTTGAATCCAAGAAGCTGGAAAATGATTTATGCTTGCGACTTTTTTGTTAAGCTATAGCTCAGGCATAAAGCTCGGCATAAGCAGCAGCTTAAATTGATTGATTTTGTGTAAATGGTCAATGCGAGCCTTGGTGGCTTGGTTTTCGATGACACCAGTGCGGATGTATTTATCTAGCTCGGCATAGGTAAAGCCTAGGTTGTCTTCGTCGGTTTTGCCACAAAGCCCGTCGATGGGAACCTTTTCTACCAAGTCTTGAGGTAAGCCTGCTGCTTGGCCCACAGCCTTTACCTCCTGTACTGTAAGGTTGCACAAGGGACTAAAGTCACCAGCTGCATCGCCGTAGCGGGTAGAATAGCCAACCCAGTCCTCCGAAAGATTACAGGTATTGGCAACTCTTCCGTTAAAGCTTTGGGAAACGGCATAAAGAGTTGTCATGCGGAGGCGGGGAAAGAGATTTATGGTGCTTTGCTGAGAAAGTTCAAAGGGAATCTGTTTTTTAAGTCCTTCTGCTGCATCTTGAATATTTACTTCAAAGTGGCGGATTCCCAGATGGTGTACTAGCTTGTAGGCCATGTCAATGTCATGCTGCTGGCCACAGGGCATAAGTACTCCAATAACCCGCTCCTTTCCAAGAGCTTCTACACAAAGGGCTGCAACAACGGAGCTGTCCTTTCCTCCAGAAATGCCAACAACAGCATTACAATCCTTGCCGTTTTCTTCAAAAAACTTACGAATCCATGCAACACAATCGTCTTTTATTTTTTGTGGGTCAAACATCTACTTTCCTTCCTTTTTTGCTGCGAATCCATGAGAATAGCATCAACAAAAATCCACCAGCAATCATCAGCAAACAAAGAATTTGCCCTGTGGAAATATTGAACCAAGAGGTATTCATGTAGGTTGGTGTTCCAGAAACTGCCTGAATTCTGTAGCCAAGATCAATATCTGGTTCACGAAAATATTCGATGAAAAACCGAAATAATCCGTAGCCAATGGTGTAAAGAGCTGTGATAAAGCCTGTAAAAGGCTTGTGTTTTCTAAGGCTCCACAGGATGAATCCAAGAATAATTCCTTCAAATAGGGCTTCGTAAAGCTGGCTGGGGTGGCGGGGTAAATTGACTAACTTTTGTCCTTCTTCAAGAACCATTCCTGCTTTTGTGGCAAATTCCTGTACCCAAGGAAGTGAGACTGAAAATTGCTGTGCTTGGGGAAAAACCATTCCCCAGGGCATGGTGGTAATGCGACCAAAAAGCTCTCCATTCAAGAAATTTCCCAAGCGGCCAAAGGTATAGCCAAAGGCAACTGCAATGGCCATTGCATCTACCCATTGGAGAATAGGGCGTTTTTTTCGTAGACACCAAAAAATCAAGCCGATAAAGCCACCAATAAATCCACCGTGGTAGGACATTCCAGCAAGGCCAGTGAATTGTCCAGCTTCGTTAAAGGGCCAAAAAATAAGCCAAGGCTTTTTCCAATACAAGCCAGAGGTGTCATACACCAAGGTGGAAAAAACTCTTGCTCCAATCAGCAAAAAGATAATGCCTGTAGCAATGAAGCTAAATAAATCATCTTCATTGGCAGTGTAGTCGGAAGTGTTTAATGCTCCTTCCTTCATAAGTCGCTTCAATAGGAGGTAGGCTGTTCCAAAGGCAAAGATATACATCAAGCCATACCAACGAATAAGGCCAAGAACAGGAACACCAGGGAAAATTTCTGGATGAATCCAAGAGGGATAGTTCAAGTAAAGTGGCATGTATAAAATCCTTTACAGTTTAAAACCCTGAGCGGCTGCCTTTAGCAGTTTAGACTTCAGTAGCTGATTTTCCTTGCGAAGCTGAGTTAAATCATATTGCTGAGACTTGATGATTTCTGTTAAGTCTCCAGTGGTAAGAGCTCCACTTCCCAGTAGATCTTCCACGTAAGACATCTTTGTTTCCAAATCCTCGGCGGCTTCTGCTTCTGCCTGTTCAAAGCTATCTACGGCATTGTCAAAGGTTAAGGTTTGAGAAGCAATTATTTTGTCTGCAATGCGGTAGATTGACTGTGCCAACAGGGATTGAGGCTTGTACACGATGATGGGAAGCCGTGATTCCAGTGCCTTATCCTGTAAGCTGTCACGATAGATAATACCAAGATGCTCCAGCTCTAGTCCCAGATATTCGTTACAGGATCGGCGAATTTTCATGGATTTGTCTGCATCACGTGGCTCGTCAATCATGTTCAGTACAAGCCGTGGTCTAAATTGATTCATACGATGCTTGAACAAGGCGGCACTTTGTGGGTCAATGGCGGCGATATTTTCCACCAGCTTGGGAATATAGAGCCGCTGCAAGGAGGTGGCATCTGATTTCAGCTGCTCCAAATAATTGTAAGCCTTGGAATTTTTCTTGAAGGTGTTGTACATCATGCGGAATACTGCATTTTTCAAGAAGAGGTAGCCGTTCAAGGTGGCGGTAACGGTGGGAGCTGTCACTACAATTCCCTGGGGAGAAAGAAGGAATAAATCCAAAATAGTAAGATGGGTTCCAGCTCCCAAGTCTAAAATCAAATAGTCTGCATCAAGCTTCTGGAGCTTTTTAATTAAGTCGTTCTTCTGGCTGATTTTTAAGGCAGTAAGTCCAGGAATTTCAGAGTCTCCAGGAATAAAACGTACGTTCTTGTATTCCGACTCCAGAATAATGTCCTCAAACTTTGCCTGTCCAGACAAATATGTTCCTATACCTTGCTTGGGAGCCTGATGGCCAATAACAAGGTGCAGGTTTGAGGCACCTAAATCCAAGTCTGCCAGAATAACCTTTTTATCGGCCTGGCCGAGGGCAATGGCTAAGTTTGCTGAGATAAGGCTTTTGCCCACACCACCTTTACCACTGGCTATTGGAATTATCTGCATGAATTTCATCTCCCTGGTCTTGCTGTGATTCTTCTTCCTTATCTTTATCTAAAAGGAAGATTAATCCTAGTATAACATCTATCAGTAAAAATATCAGTAAAATTCCCATTCGTTTCAAGGAATAATAACCGGTAAGTTTAGCATGCTCAAAGGCAGGAACAAGGGCCACCTTCATAAAGGGAAAAAAGCCTGCAATAGAAAGAAATTTACTATAGGCATAGATTCTACCGTAGACTTTTTTTTCTTCTTCTTGTTGTGCTTGGTAGATAAAAAAGACTAAAACCAAGGGAAGAATCAACAATGGGGCTGCCATATACCAAGAGGCAGGGAGCATATCAATGTTGAATTCTGGACGAAAGGTAAAGATAAAAAAGAGTCTCAAGATTTCGTAACAAATGAACAGAAATCGTTTTAGAGGAATAGTTTCTTTCATATTAAAAAAGTGTACGGAAAGGAAGAATAATAGTCAAGGTAGACTAATTGATAGTAATGATGCTCCGTGGCGGCACCGATTCCGTTACCCAAGTATTACCACCGATAATGCTGCCTTTCCCAATGACAGTATCGCCTCCAAGAATGGTTGCTCCTGCATAGATGGTAACATTATCCTCGATGGTGGGGTGACGCTTACAGCAGCGTTGTTCCTTGTGCACACTTAATGCTCCCAGGGTAACTCCTTGGTACAGCTTTACATTGTTGCCAATGATGGTGGTTTCACCCACAACCACACCAGTTCCGTGGTCAATAAAGAAGGCCTCGCCAATGGTGGCTCCTGGGTGAATGTCGATGCCAGTTTTACCGTGGATATATTCACTCATAATGCGAGGAATAATGGGAACACCGTTTTGGTGTAGCTCGTGGGCAATGCGGTGTACAGCGATGGCTTCGATTCCAGGGTAGGAAAGAATGATTTCCTCTGTGGAACCAGCGGCAGGATCACCCTTAAGGGCAGAATCAATATCCAGAATAATCTTTCTGCGAATTTCTGGAATCTGTTCAACTAAGGCGATGGCAGTTTTTTCCGCCAGCTTTGTACAAGCAGACTGCTCCAGTCCCCGCTGACGGCACAGGTACAGGGTTGCCTTTTTAATTTCTCCTGTAAGTCCGGTAATAATTCTGTTTACTCTAGCACCTGTTACATACCGAAGGTTATCTTCTGCCAGCTGCTCCACGGTTCTAAAGCCGGGAAAAATCAAGGTAAGGATTTCCACAAGCACATCGATAACGTTCTGCCGATTGGGAAAGCTCTGGGCATTGCTCAGATTGATGCAGCCATATTCATTGTATGAAGCTAATATATTAGAAATGAGATTGTCAGTTGTCATAATCTGGTACAAATATAACGGATTTCGGGAAGTTGGACAATGAGCCTGTTACAAACAGAGTTATTTTTCCCAAGGAGCAAAATCAGCGATGGCTTGAACCTTTTCGCAAGCATCGTTATAACCAGCTTCGTAGAGTCGTTGCAGGGCTTGCTGATTTTTTGACAGACGGCCAATTACCACCTCTGGTGCGGGGCGGAATACAAAGGCTTTTCCTTCCTGCTCCAGTTGCTGAATGTAGTCCAAGGTTTCGTTGTATTTTTGCCAGCGCTGCAGGTTTGTTTCGATGAGGGCAGGATATTTTTTGTACATGAACCGCAGTGCTTTTTCCGTGGAACTGGAAACAGGCTTTTTTCGATAGCCTGCTGGTTGGGTCAAGATGATAATGTGCTTGGTGTGGCCATCCTTTTCTGCCTGACGAACAGGAATTGAATCTGAAATGCCTCCGTCGAACCAGTCAACGCCGTGGATGGTAACAGGCTTACCGATGATGGGCAGGGAAGATGAGGCTTCTAGCCACAGAAGGGCTGCTTCTGGGGAATCGGGGCAGATATAGTGGGCTTCTCCTGTGGTGGCCTTGGTGGATACCACGTAGAATTTGCGATTTTCGTTCTGATTCTGGAAAAAGGTATACCAATCTACACAATCGTTGGCGGGAATGGTGCGGAAGATGTAGTCAAAGCCAAAGTAGGTACCATGACGAAGGAGACACAGAGGGCCTGAATAACTAGCTTTTTCTACGTGATTTACATTGACCCGTCGGGCCCTGTCAAACTGACGAGAAATATAGGATAAGGCATGACAAGAGCCTGCACTGACGCCGTAAGTGTTGTTCCAGTACATGTTCCGCTGGATAAAGCAATCAAGGATGCCGGCTGCATACATGCCACGCATTCCGCCACCCTCTACGATAACTGAAATTTTTTCCATGGGAGTATTGTATCACAGGACGGGAAGGAAGTCACCCTGTTGCCAGTAAGACCCTTGGGGGCTCCCGCACTTTTGCAGGGGCAAAAGTGAGACTCGCTAAAATTGCTCAATATATCGCAATTTTCCGGCTTTACAGCCGTCGCTCCCTATCTACCCAGAGTATAGCCCACTGAACGAAAGAGTGGGTGGAGGATGCCAGCGGGTGCCTACCGATGCCGCCCTCTGAGCGAAGCGAAGTGTAAGGCAGCGGTGGGCTGCTGGCAACCTCCACCGCTTTTAATTTCATTGAACCTATGCTATACTTTACCCATGGAGTACAATGTAAATTTCACTTGGGATGAAGAAGCCTGTGTCTGGATTGCCCAAAGCGATGATATTCCCGGATTAGTTCTGGAAAGTGGTTCTTTGGATGCACTTATTGAGCGTGTCCGTTTTGCAGCTCCAGAATTAATTGAACTCAACAAAACTCCTCCAATTCACTCATTTTTCTTCAGTGTTCAACGACACGAAACGGTATTAGCATAATGGCAGAATACGAAAAACGTGTTCGAGAAATTCTCCTTCTAAATGGGTGCTATTTTGTACGCCACGGTAAAGGTGATCACGACATTTATTATAGTCCAATTACAAACCGCAATTTTACTGTAGATTCAAAGATAAAATCACGCCATACCGCCAATGCCATCATGAAGCAAAGCGGTATCAATCATCATTTTTAATATTATCTTTAGGGGGAGGGAACCCCTCTACTGGTCAGCGGGGTTTTCCCGCGGTTTCGCAGGGGCAAGGCGTGCAAGCACGCACCGAGACTCGCTAAAATTGCTCAATATATCGCAATTTTCCGGCTTACAGCCGTCGCTCCACAGGCGGTTTCGCAGGGGCAAGGCGTGCAAGCACGCACCGAGACTCGCTAAAATCGCTCAATATATCGCGATTTTCCGGCTTGTAGCCGTCGCTCCCTATCTATCCAGAGTATAGCCCACTGAACGAAAGAGTGGGTGGAGGAGGCCAGCGGGTACCTACCGATGCCGCCCTCTGAGCGAAGCGAAGTGTAAGGCAGCGGTGGGCTGCTGACATCCTCCACCGCTTTTAATTTCATTGAACCTATGCTATACTCCATCCCGTGGCAGAAAAATGTCTTCGTTGTTTTAGACCCCTTTCCACCTGTTATTGCCCCCATATCACGGCTATAGATACTGGTATCAAGTTTGTTTTTCTCATGCATCCAAAGGAAGCCTATCATCAGCATACGGGAACAGGCCGACTGGCAAGCTTGTCCTTGGTGGATTCGGAAATCATTGTTGGAATTGATTTTACTCAAAACAAGCGGTTGAACCAGCTGTTGTCTGATTCAGCTTATTTTCCTGTGGTGTTGTATCCTGACGATGATGCCTTTACCGCCCAGTCGCCTCAGTTAAAGGAAGCTTTGGATCCTGTTGCTGGGGGAGAAAAGCGGAAATTGCTGGTAATTGTGGTGGATGCCACTTGGTTCTTTGCCAAGAAAATGCTTCGGCTTTCTCCCAATGTGCGAGCTTTGCCTAAGCTCTCTTTTCAGCAGCTGTATACCTCGGAGTTTACCTTCAAAAGGCAGCCAGCAGAAGGCTGCGTTTCCACCATTGAGTCCTGCTATCATCTGATTCGTGAAATGCAAGTTGCCACCCTTGTGTCAGCTCAGATAGATGCAAGTCCCCTCATGATGGTGTTTCGCCGAATGGTAGATTTTCAGCTAGAGGCAGAGCAAAATCGTATTGCCTTGGGAATTCCAGGCCGTCATTCCTATGATGCAGAACGAGATGTAAATAGAAAAAAACGGAAACGGCGACAACGGGTGGAAAATCCTACTTCCTCAGAATCTTAACTCCCTCTCAAAAAATCCGATAATCATGTATAGTCAGGAGAAATATATTCAATGAAAAAATCTGAAAAGATAAGTGCTCTTTCTGGGATTAGTCTGCTGATCATTGCAGCTTTGTTTCTTGTTGCCCTACTGCTTCAGTTGATTCCCTTTGGAAATAAGGCATCTGCTCCCTTCCTTAGCGGTTTGGGAGGACTTTTATATGGCGCCTATGGGTATTCTAGCCTTTTAATTCCTGCTTTTTTCTTTGCAGCTGGTTTAGGATGTTTTCTTTTTCCTTGGAACGAAAGAATTGGTGTATTGTATGCCTCCTCTTGTATTCCCTTTTTTACCGTTGTTATTTGTGAAAAAGTTTGTGCTGAAATGTTAGCCCTCGGAAATAGCCCTTTGGTGGGTATTCAGGTATCTGTTGCAATAATCGTTTGTATTCTAGTGCTGGGGATTGAATATTTTGCCGCTTCCTATGTAGGTGGATATATTCTGAATAAATTACGAGCAGGAACACCAAAACCTGCTGCTCCAAAAACAGAAGCCTATCCACCAATTTTCCCTGAAGGAATCATTCAAGAAGATATCGTAGATTTTGCTGAAGATGATGCGCTTGCTATTGAGTCTGAAACTGCCACGGATGATGCTTCAGTGGAGGGTGTTGCCCTTGAAGCACTAGATAACGGTGAAGAGGTTGCCTTTGAGGAAAGAGAATTTAATGCCGAGGAGCAGTTTCATTCAGAGGCTAACTTTCTTCTAAAAGAAGAGCTACCAGAAGAAAATAAATTTCTAGAGGAAACTAAAATTCCAGTGGAAAATGATTTTCCT
Source organism: Treponema sp. (assembly GCA_036300185.1). GTDB lineage: Bacteria > Spirochaetota > Spirochaetia > Treponematales > Treponemataceae > Treponema_F. The sequence goes on from JAXJGY010000051.1 coordinate 93,278, forward strand.
CTAGAGGATGAAGTGTTGGAGGAAGAATATTTTCCTGTTGAAGCAACTTTAGATTCTGAATTAGAAGAAGCCTTGGCAATCGAAAAGGTTTATGTTCAGGATGAGGAGCCCATTCGTAAGCCCTTATCCAGTCCAATACAATTAGAAGCTCAGCAGGATGAGCCTGAATTGAATCAAACTTTTCAGAATCAGGTTGAGTTAGAGGAGCTGGAGCAAATATCTTCTACCGAATCAGCAAATGAAGCAGACCTTACGGCAGAATGTCAGGAAGAAGTGGTAGAAGATGTGTTTGGAGCGGATTTTTTTGCCACAGCACCCGTTCCCGAAGAAGATGTATTTTCTAAGGAATACATTGAAGAATTTCAGCTACAAAAAAAAGCCAGTCAAAAGGAAAATCTGGAAGCTGTAGCCTATGAGGTCCCTGCCCAAGTGCCAGAAAAGGACGAGCTTCAGGCTCAAGAAGAGGCTGAAGAAGCTGTTTCTGAGGAAGAAGGTGTTGCTTCTGTACATTTTCAGCCCATTCCCCAATATTCCTTGGATCCTACACCTGTTGCCATTGAAAGGAATTTGGAGTTTGATTCCCCTGAGCTAGAAAATCCTGGGGAAGCAGCATTTTTTGAGGATCCCTTTGGAGACAATTCTGGTACTATGGATAACTCTGTTGTTACTCAAGCTTCCCATTTGGAAGATGAGTCATTGCAACTGTCGGAATCAATCTATGAAGATGATTTTATCGTGAATGAGGAGCATCATGTTTTAGATGATTCCATTGTTCGACAGTCTCTTGAAGCAAAAGAGTCTTCTGAGGATGATTTCTGTGAAAGTCCTTCCCCTGAGAGCGATGATTTTGATATTCAGCTTGAAGAACAGGAGGATGATTCTAAGGAAGAGCTCCTTGTTGAAGCAGATTTTGGAGAGGAAGACTTAGACGATGGTGAAGACCAAGTAGCTTCTGTGGAAGAGGAAGCCATAGATGATGATGAAGATCAAGAAGTTTCCATGGAAGATGTAGATGTTCTTGATGATGAAGCTGAAGAAACAGAGCCTTTCGTAGAGGCTGTCCAGATTCAGCAGCCAGTGGTGGAGCGTGCCGTGCCTCATCCTGTGCGGGGCCCCTACAATGTGCCTGCTAATGAGCTTTTGACCTCCTATCCTGATGGTGAATATTGGATTATCGATGAAGAAACAGTGGCGGCCTCTCATCAGTTAAAAGCAACCCTCAGTGAATTTAAGATTGAGGCTGAGGTAACTGGTATCCGCAAGGGACCAGTAATTACCATGTTTGAGATTTTGCCTGCTCCCGGTGTAAAACTCAGTAAGATTGTGGCTCTGCAGGATAACATTGCCCTGCGTCTTGCTGCATCCAGTGTTCGTATTGTGGCTCCCATTCCCGGTAAGCATGCAGTGGGAATCGAAGTGCCCAACAAGGAGCGGGCCATCGTAAGCTTTAAGGAATTGATTGATACCGAGCATCCAGCCTTCCGCAAGCAGGCCGTCCCTGTGGTTCTTGGAAAGGATATTACTGGTGAGGTCCAGGTTATTGACTTGGCCAAGACACCTCACCTGCTGATTGCTGGTTCCACTGGTTCTGGAAAATCTGTTTGTGTTAACTCCTTAATTCTTTCAATCTTGTTCAAGCGTTCTCCCCAGGAAGTTCGCATGATTTTGATTGACCCAAAAATCGTTGAGCTTAAGCTGTATAACGATATTCCTCATCTGCTGACTCCAGTTATCACTGAGCCCAAGAAGGCTTTTCAGGCTCTGCAATATTGCTTGTGCGAGATGGAGCGGCGGTATGCCCTGCTGGATGGCATGGGTGTGCGAGAAATCACCAGTTATAACAAGCGGATTGTGGAGCGGAACATCGCCACAGAAAAGCTTCCCTACATTGTGGTAATTATCGATGAGTTTGCAGACTTAATGGCCACTACTGGCAAGGAATTGGAGTCCACTGTGGCTCGTCTTGCTGCCATGAGTCGTGCCGTGGGAATCCATCTGGTGTTGGCAACCCAGCGTCCTTCCATCGATGTAATCACTGGTCTTATTAAAGCAAATATTCCTTCTCGAATTGCCTTTATGGTGGCCTCCAAAATGGATAGCCGTATCATCATTGATCAGGTTGGTGCAGAAAAACTTTTGGGCAAGGGTGATATGCTCTATGCCTCTGCCTCAGATCCCTTCCCAGTGCGTATTCAAGGAACCTTTGTGTCTGACAACGAGGTAGAAAATGTAGTGGAATTCGTAAAGCAATACGGTGAGCCCGATTATATCGACGATGAGATTTTCGTTGATGACGAGGAGCCCGAAATTGGCCCCAGCTTGTTTGGGGAGGGAGACGATCCTCTCTATGATCAAGCTGTGGAAATCGTTATGCAGGCGGGAAAGGCTTCTGCGTCTTACATTCAGCGGCGGCTCAAAATTGGTTACAACCGTGCAGCTCGCTTGGTAGAAGAAATGGAAGAAAAGGGCCTTGTTGGACCAGCCAATGGTTCCAAGCCTCGTGAAATCATCCATATGCCCTAAGAAATCTGCGTAGCTACAAAAAAAGCCTCCAACCAGAAGCTTCCATTTTTGAAAGGTTCTGGAGGGAGGCTTTTTTATTGCTTTGTTTCCTAGATAAAGTGCTTCATGTCGTAATGATTGATTGACTTTGTTTTGAAGGCTACAAAGTAGGATCCAAACATAGCGGTGGCTGCATCAATAGCGGTAGCAAAGGCTCCGAGAATGGCTGCAACTGGCTTCAGCAACAGGTAGCCTGCTTCAAAGCCTCGTCCATAGGTGGTACACATAATGGTAAGGGCAATAAAGGTTCCTCCCACAGGTATACCTCCCAACAGGAATGAAAGGCAAAGGGAGGTGGCTCCAATCCACATAATATCAGCAAAGGAAATGGAAAGGCTTGAGTAAGAGCGAAGAATTACAATAAAGCAAATTGCTGTTACCAAGGCAGAACCACTGCGAGCAAAAATTGCAAAGACAGGATAGGAGACGGAATTTACCCGTCGCTTGATACCAAGACTTTCTGATCCATGACGCATAGCTACAGGCAGGGTCAGGTTGGAATCACCAGAAAAGAATGCTACCAAAATGGGAGTAATGCTTGCATACAAAACTCGAACGGAACGTGTTCCCTGACAGAAAAAGCGAAGGGCAAAGGGGTAAATAACGCAAACGATTAGTACAAATAGTACAAAGAGCATGATGATGAGAGGTAGGTAGATTCCTGTTTTGAATACCGACAGCGCATCCACCATCCAATAACAAGAAATTGCAATCATGCCTACTGCCAACATGTCAACAAAAAAGCCCATGACACTGTAAGAGACACGTGCAAGGGAGTCGAACAGGGAGACAGTGGCCTTTGAGTCACCTAAATCAACGGAACAACCAGCTCCTGCTAAGCCTGCAAAAACAAACACTGGCAACAAGTAAACTCCATCCAACAATGACTGGAAGCTGGAGAAGGGAAGGAGCTTTAGAATCAGTTCTTTTATGCTGATAGAAGGAATCTCCGTTACCTTACCAGTGGGAATTGGAATACGAGGTAGCTGGACAATTAAAATGGAGAGTAAGCCCAAAAGGGTGAGCATAAGAGCAGTTACTACCAAAACAGCTAAAATCCAGAAGGAAACAGACAATATACGGTTATTAAGCCTTAACTTGTATACAGAAATTGCTATTCCAAAGAACAGTGTGGGCAGCAATGTATATCGTCCAAATCGAATCGCCAATTCCGTTAGGAAATTCAACACATCGGAGGCTGAACGACTTTCCATTGGAATAATTATTGCCGCCAGAACTCCCAAGGTAATGCCAATAAGGTACTTGATCCAAAGTTTCATAGTGCAAGCATATAGTATGAAACGGCTTTAATCAACATGGTATTTATGGTACACTGGCCCCATGAAAAGAATTATTTCCTGGAATGTAAACGGTATTCGTGCAGCTGAAAAAAAGGGTTTTATAGATTGGATTGGTGCTTCTGGTGCCGATGTGGTGTGTATTCAAGAAACAAAGGCTCGAAAGGAGCAGCTTTCTCCAGAGTTATTGTCTCCCGCTTGGGAGGGTGGTACTTATTTTTCCTATTGGGCCAGTGCCCAGAAGGCTGGTTATTCTGGTACTGCAATTTATAGCCGAACAGAGCCCGATTCCGTAGAGATTATGAATGTACCAGAATACGACCATGAAGGCCGTGTGTTGGTGGCAAAATTCGGCAAGCTGGCAGTTATCAGTGCATATTTTCCCAATAGCCAGGATGCCGGTGCTCGGTTGGATTACAAGCTGGGCTTTTGCGGTGCTATGAAGGAATTCTGCGACAAGCTAGTGGCAGAGGGCTTTAATCTGGTGTTGTGTGGAGATTATAACATTGCTCACAAGCCCATGGATTTGGCAAATCCCAAGTCCAACGAAAAGAATGCAGGTTATTTACCAGAGGAACGGGACTGGATGGAATTCTTTACCACCAACGGCTATTGCGACACCTTCCGCAAATTCTGCCAAGAGCCAGGAATGTATACCTGGTGGAGCTATCGCTTTAAGGCCCGAGAAAAGAATATTGGATGGCGTATTGACTATCAGTGTGTAAATAATTCCTTTGCAGATAAAGTACTGTCTTCAAAAATCCTTGCTGATGTTTTGGGATCTGATCACTGTCCTGTAGTGGTGGAAGTTGAGGACTAGTTCATGGCAAAAAAAAAGAAGGCAAAGCTCAAGATTGTCTATAATGCTCCAGTTACCCTGACTTTTTCTCTTGCTACAGTGATTTTGCTAGTGTTGAATCAGTTTGCTCTTAATGGACTGATTGATACCTTCTTTACGGTATCAGGGAAAATTGGTTCAGAAATGGCCTTTAACTGGAGTAATCCCTTGGATTACATCCGTCTTTTTACCCACGTGCTGGGTCATGGGGACTGGAGTCATCTGCTTAGCAATCTGTCCTTTATTCTACTTTTAGGGCCTTTGCTGGAGGAACGGTATGGTTCTCCCATGCTGGTGCTGATGTTGAGCATTACTGCCTTGGTAACTGGTGTGGTAAACGTGTGCTTTTTTTCTCGCCCCATGGTGGGAGCCAGCGGCATTGCCTTTATGATGATTTTGCTATCATCCTTTACTGCCATTAGCAAGCATCAGATTCCTTTAACCTTTCTTTTGGTTTTTGTTTTGTATGTGGGGCGAGAATTAGCTTCTAGCTTTGTGGATGAAAATGTATCCTACGTGGCTCATATTGCTGGAGGCTTGTGCGGAAGTCTTTTTGGTTTTCTTACTGCCCATTCTCCTAAAAACAGCAGAAAAAGTGCTACTTCCAAGGAACAGGCTTCCCAGGAACAGCCTTCCCAGGAGAAAGCTTCTCCAGCAAAACCTGCTCAAGCAAAAGCTGCCCCAGAGCAGGGTGCTGTAAAAAAGGCTGCTGTTACAAAATCTTCTCCCAAGAAGCCTTCTAAAAAAGCTTCCAATGATGAAGCCTTTGATATTTATGAACAGGAAGCTACCATTCTTTTTGGAGAGGATGATTTTTAAAGAAAATATTGCTGTCTTTCTAGCGAATTTTTTCTAGGCTATCAGTAGTAAGAATTGTTTTGATGTTTACCAAAAACAAGATGGTGGCAACGGTGGCAGAGGTAATATCGGAAATAGGCTCTGAAAGATAGATGCCCCAGGGGCCAAGGAATTTTGGGAGAATGATAGCGAGGGGAATCAAAAGAATGATTTTTCGTAAAACCGCTATAAAAAGAGAAATCTTTGCCTGTCCCAGGGCCATGAAGGTGGGCTGAATTCCCATTTGCAGGCCAAATACTAGCATTCCTGTCATAAACAATGGCAGATTTTCACCACATAATTCAATTAATTCTGCTGAATTAGTAAAAAGCCCTGCAAAAAACCGTGGAAACAGCATAAAGGAAGCTGCAACAATTACGGAAAAGGCAACACAGAGAGAAATCATGGCCCGATAGGTTTTTCTAACCCGCTGAAAATTTCCTGCTCCATAGTTGTAGCTAATAATGGGTTGTACTCCCTGTGTAAATCCTCCTAGGGGAGCTGCAAAAAATTGAAGTAAACTAATCATTATTGTGATAGAGCCTACATACAGGTCTCCACCGTAGTGCTGCATTCCGCTGTTTAGGGCGATTCCCACCATGCTTTCCGTGGAACGCATCATAAAGGGGGAAACTCCCAGGGCGGCAATACTTTTAATAACCTGCCAATCTGGTGGTAAATGGCGTAATCGAATTTTCAGGAGGGCTTTTTTTCCCGTCAGAAACTTGAGAATCCACAGGGCACTGGCCAGCTGGGACAGCACCGTTGCCCATGCAGCTCCAGCTACTCCCATGTTTAATACAAAGATAAAGATTGGATCTAGGATAATATTCAGCAGGGCACCGATTATGACGGAAATCATACCGATTTTTGCCGCCCCCTGATTGATGATGTAAGGGTTCAGTCCCAAAGAAAGCTGTACAAATAATGTTCCTATCAAATAGATGGAAATATAGGTTTTTCCGTAGGAAATGGTGGTATGACTGGCTCCGAAAAGAAAGAGCAGTGGTTCCATTAGGAGGTATAAAATCACCATCAAGAACAGGCTAAAACAGAGAAGCATGGAAACTCCATTGCCTAAAATCTGCTCTGCCCGCTCCTTGTCTCCCTTTCCCAGCCAAATAGCAGAAAGTGGTGCTCCACCTGCTCCCACAAAGGCAGAAAAGGCAGCCACAAAGATAATGATGGGAAAGGTAACGCCTACACCGGTTAGGGCGTGGGCAGAAGCATTGGGAATATGTCCAATGTAGATGCGATCCACCACGTTGTACAAAATATTGATAAGCTGGGCAATTACCGAGGGAATTGCCATCTTTACCATAAGCTTGCCAATAGGCTTGCTTCCCAGTTCATCATCTTTGAGTGTCATATATCAAATATACCAGTTTTATGCTGTAACTACTACTGGGGATTTTTCTGATTTAAGTAATCCTGCCCCACCTGCTCCTGTTCCCAGCTACAGACAATCTTGTAGCCCAGACCAGAAAAAAGTACCTCGCACAGCAATTCCCACACCGCTTGAATCAGGGCACAGACAATAACTTGAGTCCAAGTCCAGCCAAAGAAGATTTTTGACACGGTGGTGGTGAAAATCAGGTTGTCCACCAGCTGGGCTAGGGCAGTGGAAACGTATGAACGCAGGGCAAAGGCCTTAAAGCCTGCCAGTTTTGTGGTGGCTCCAATCCAGCTGTTGAGGCCAGCGTTCACCAAAGAAGAAATGAGAAAGGCCAGAGAAGATCCTAGTACTACGTACCAGGATCCACCAAAGGTGGCATTCAAGGCAATATTCACTTCTTCCAAGCCGCTGTCGTAAAAGGAACCCCACATACCAGGGGCCAATGACAGCAGGGCAAAGGAAAGGCATACTCCCAGATTGATGACCAAAGCTAGCACTGAAACCTTCAGCGAAGCCTTGCCGCCCCATCGCTTGCAGATTACATCCATGCACAGGAACATAATCCAGCTAAAAACGGTGCCGCAGTCCAAAGCCACATACTTGTAGTTGATTAATTCCTTGTTTGCCATGAGGTTGGCGCAAACAACGGAAAGAACAAAGAGGGTGATGGTCAGGGAAGGAATGCTTCGCATCAAAAGCTTAAAGTCATCATATTCCCGTCTCATCCACATACAGGGATTTGAAAGAAATTTTTTCATAGCTCCTCCTTAAGGATTTTAATTTCTTATGCGCAGGAGTTTTTGAGGAATCATAAACTGCGCAGCATGGAGAATATAGGCTTGGGAGAAATCTGTCAAGTTCCTCTACCATAAACTATTTTTCAGATTCTTAGACAAACTTCTTGTCCGCTCCAGTGAAGTTTTTCTTGACTTATTCGATAATAATTTATAGAATATTCAAAAGGATTTTAGTATGATTACGGTTACAATTTGTATGGGAAGCTCTTGCTTCAGTCGTGGTAATGCAGGAACAGCGGAGGCCATACAGCGGTATGTTGCTGAAAATGGTCTACAGGATAAGGTTGCCGTTCGTGGTTGTCTCTGTGAAGGTGAATGTAAGAATGGTCCTAATATCCGTGTTGACGACACCTTGTATGAAAATGTATCTCCCGATATGGCAGTAGACATTATCAGTCGTCAGTTGGAGGATTGAACATGACCTTGCAGCCTCCTATTCATACAGAACCTACTCAGTGTCAAGACTGCTACAAATGTATCCGCCATTGTCCAGTAAAGGCCATCCGTGTAGAAAACAATCACGCCAAGATTATCCCTGAGCTTTGTGTCTATTGTGGACAATGCGTTATTGATTGTCCTCCCCATGCAAAACAAACACGAGGAGACGGACAGTGGGCACGCCATCTTTTGGCTACAAAAAAACAGGTTTATGTTTCCTTGGCTCCCTCCTTTGTATCAGAATTCTCCGATTATACTCCCCAACAGCTGATTGCTGCTCTAAAACGCCTTGGCTTTGCAGGTGTATCTGAGACAGCTCTCGGTGCAGACTTTGTTTCTGCCCAACTAGCCAAGGACTTGGCTCTGGCTGTGGAAGATCCCCAGGGACAAAAGCTCTTCCTTTCCTCTGCCTGTCCTGCAGTGGTGGAATACATTAAGCTGTATCAGCCTGAGCTTGCTCCCTGCATTACAGACCGTGCTTCTCCCTTGTTGGCTCATGCCCGCTATCTGCGCAAGGTATACGGCAATGACATTGGCTTGGTTTTTGTGGGCCCTTGTATTGCAAAAAAACGTGAGGCCGACGCTTGGGACGAAATCGATGTAGCCCTTACCTTTCAGGAGCTCAGAGAATGGCTTGAAGAAGAAGGTCTGCGTCCAGATACTGCAATTCCTGTGGGGCAAGAAAATCAGCAGGATTTTGTGCCTCGTCGGGCTGCAAAGGGTGTTTTGTATCCCATTGACGGTGGAATGATTGCCACCTACAAAAAATATGACCGTCTTGGAAAAGTTCGCTCCATGGCAATTTCTGGACTTGAAGAAGTACAGCGTGCCTTGGAGGGCTTTGACCCAGAGAATCTCACGGCTCCCGTGTTTATGGAGCTTTTGGCCTGTCATGGTGGCTGTATCAACGGGCCTGGAACCTCCGTTCATTCTCCCGGGGCTCTGAGGCGGGTTTTGGTGGAAGAATATGCCCAAGATGTGGATCTGGTACTGGATGAATCTACCGTGGCACAATCTCCTGTAATGGAGGGCACCCTACCAGTTTTTGTCGGTGAGAACAAGAGATATAGCGAGGAGGATATTAAGACAGCCCTTCGCTCTGTAGGTAAATATACCTTAGAGGACGAGGTAAACTGTGCCAGCTGTGGTTACGATACCTGTCGCTCCTTTGCAAGAGCCGTTTTGGAGGATCGAGCAGAAAAAACCATGTGCGTTTCCTACATGAGAAAGCTGGCTCAGAAAAAGGCCAATGGTCTTATCCAGGCTATTCCCAGCGGTGTTGTCATTGTAGACAAGAACCTGCAGATTGTGGAATGTAACATGAACTTTGCCCGTCTTATGGGAAGCGATGTGGTGGATATGTATCAGCTAAAGCCGGGCTTGGAGGGTGCAGATTTAACTCGCCTTACCTTTGCCGCCAAGCTTTTTGCCGATGTACTGAGTCGTAGTGGGCCTGATGTTATTGAGCGAGACGTGCGGGAAGGCAAGAAAATCTTCCACGTAACGGTTTTCGAAATTGAGCGGGAAGAAATCGCTGCTGGTGTTTTAGAGGATATTACTGTGCCTAAAAACCAGCGGGAAAGAACTATTACTCAGGCACAAAAGGTTATCGAAAAGAACCTTTCCGTAGTGCAAAAAATCGCCTTCTTGTTGGGAGAAAATGCTGCAGAAACAGAATCAATGCTGAATTCCATCATCGAATCCTACAGTGATGGGGAGGAGGCTTCTCCGTGATGCCCTTAGACAATCAGCAGTCTCAAAATGAACAGCCTTCTCTAGGCAGGGAAACCTTCGTTGAAGTTGGCTATTACCAGCTCTGCAAATATAATCAGCGGGCAGAAGGCGATGTTTTTCTGTCTCAAAAAAATCCCAGCGACGGGCGTGTTATTACCACCCTGTCCGACGGCTTGGGCTCTGGAATCAAGGCGGGAGTGTTGGCTACATTGACCGCCACCATGGCTACAAAGTTCATTGCCAACGACATCTCCATTCGGCGGGCGGCGGAAATCATTATGAATACTCTGCCTGTTTGTAAGGACAGAGGTATTAGCTATGCTACCTTTACCTTGGTAGACATTGAGCCCGATGCTACGGTTCGTATTATAGAGTATGACAATCCGCCCTACGTGCTGGTGCGGCAGGAAACGGTAATCGATCCCATCAAGGACATTACTCCCATTCAGCGAAAGGACAAGACCACCGCCCCAAAACGAGAGGCCTTGTTGCATTACTCCCGTTACGAAGCCCGCCCAGGAGACCGATTGATTTTCTTCTCCGACGGTGTAACTCAGTCTGGAATGGGTAGTCCTTGCCATCCCTTTGGCTGGGGAAGCAACAATGTACAGGATTTTATTCTGGAAGAAATCAAGGGAAATCCTCTTATTAGTGCCCGTGAGTTGGCTCGCAGGGTAGTGCAGGAGGCAAGTCTCCACGACGGATACAAGCCCAAGGACGACATCACCTGTGGTGTTGTCTACTTCCGAAATCCACGAGACCTGCTGATTATTACTGGGCCTCCGCTGCACAAGGAGCGGGATGTGGAATTAGCCACCCTCTTTAACCTCTTTGATGGCAACAAGATCATTTGCGGTGGAACTACCGCCAACATCCTTTCCAGAGAGCTGAATCGGCCTATTACCGTGAACCTAAAGGACTTTGATCCCAAGGTTCCTCCCTGCTCACAGATGGAAGGAGCAACCATGGTAACAGAGGGAATCATTACCATGGGTGCTGTGTCGGAGATGCTGGAAAAAGGCGGTGATATAGACAGCCTCAAGCCCAATGCAGCTACCCGCATGGTGGAACAATTTTTGAACTGCGACAGAATTTGGTTTGTGGTGGGAACAAAAATCAACGAAGCCCACCAGGACCCAAATATGCCAGTGGAGTTGGAAATTCGGCGTAACGTGGTAAAAAAGATTGCCTCGTTGTTGCAGGAAAAATATTTGAAGGAAACCCATATTCAATACTTCTAATCTGGTACGAATAGGGTATAATAATACTGATCCGAATAATTTTATGGAGGAATACAATGAAAAAGATTAAGGTTTCAATCTGTACAGGAACAGCTTGCTTTGTAATGGGTGCTTCTGAAATTATGTTGCTGGAAGATGAGCTTACTCCAGAGCTGAAGGAAATTGTGGAGATTGAAGGTGTAACCTGTCTTGAGTTGTGCAAGAACTCTGAGTACGGTAAGGCTCCCTTTGTTAAGATTAATGATGAAGTCGTGAGCCAAGCAACATTGCCTTTGGTTGTGGAAAAAATTCGCCAGTTGGCAGCAGAATAATTTTTGTAATCTTGGCTTTTAGTTTTTAGGAAGGAGATTCGTTATGCTTAATATAAATAATCAGGCTGCCCATTTGAAAAGGGAGATCCTTGTTCGTATTGCCAAGCTTCAGTTGGAAGGAAAGCTAGAGGAGGGAGTTCACTATATTCCTCGGGAAATGGCACCTCTAGGAAAGGAGCCCCTGCGTTGCTGTATCTATCATGATAGAGAAATTTTGCGAATGCGAGTTATGGCTCGTCTTGGTCATAGTGTTGAAGATTACGATGATGAAAAGAAGCTGTCAGAATTTGCAAAAGAGGCTCTAGAGCGAGAAAAGCCTACCTGGCCCATGCTTACTGTTTTGCACGAAGCCTGTAATGCCTGTGTTAAGGCTCACTACATGGTAACAAATGCCTGTCAGGCCTGTCTTGCCCGTCCTTGTATGACAAACTGTGGCAAGCACTGTATCGAAATCAAAAACGGACGTGCCCACATTGACGAAGAAGCCTGTGTAAACTGCGGTCTTTGTATGCAGAACTGTCCCTATCACGCCATCATCAAGATTCCCGTTCCCTGCGAAGAATCCTGCCCAGTAGGTGCAATTACAAAGGATGAGACTGGAAAGGAGCAGATTGATTATCACAAGTGTATTTTCTGCGGAAACTGCATGAGAGAATGTCCCTTTGGCGCTATGATGGATAAGAGCCAGCTGGTGGATGTTATCAAGCATATTATGAATGGCCGAAAGGTTGTGGCTATGTATGCTCCTGCCGTTGCCGCTCAGTTTAGAGTTGCTCCTGGTCAGCTGGAAGGTGCTTTGAAGGAATTGGGATTTTCTCGCATTTGGGAGGTTGCTATTGGTGCAGATATTACCTCCGACAATGAGGCCAAGGAATTTGAGGAGCGCATGGAAGCAGGTCACAAGATGATGACCACCTCCTGCTGTCCTGCCTATGTACGAGCCGTTCGCCGTCACGTACCTGAGCTAGAATCCTGTATTTCTGAAACCCACACTCCCATGCATTATACTGCAGAGCTGGCTCGCAAGGCTGACCCAGATGCTGTTACTGTATTTATTGGGCCTTGTCTTGCCAAGCGCCGAGAAGGAATGGACGATGAGTTTGTAGACTATGTTCTTTCTGTGGAAGAGATTGGTGCCTTCTTGATTGCCAAGGATGTAGATGTAGCCAAGGTTGCTGCTGCTCCTGATGCAACCGTTCCTACTGCTTCTGGTAGAGGCTTTGCTGCTAGTGGTGGTGTTGCAGAAGCAGTACGTATCCGTCTCAAGCACCCAGAAAAGCTTCGGGCAGCAGTTATCAACGGACTTACTGGCAACGGTATGAAGCAGTTGGCCACCTTCGGTAAGATGAACGCAGGAACCCTTCCTTACACCGACCAAAGCCCCAACTTGGTGGAGGTTATGGCTTGTGAAGGCGGTTGTATTGCGGGGCCATCGGTAATTACCAACCCCAAGGTTGCTAATATGCAGCTGAAAAAGTACATGGAAGCAGGTGTTTCAAATCCTGCAAACTAAAATATAAATTACGTCTTTCTTCAGTAATATGAAAGTAGGAGCAGGTGGGGTGTGGCTCCTCCATATCTCACCTCTTTTACTTTTGCTGGAGCTATGGTATACTGACTAGGTGAATACATCTCTATTTCCTGCCAATAATAAGCTCCCTACAGGTAAGCTTCCTGCAAAAATCATGGCAATCGATCTGGACGATACCCTCTTGCGGGAGGATTTGACTATTTCAGATTACACCATTCAGACTCTGCAAAAGGCCACCGCTGCTGGTATCTATGTTACCCTTTGCTCTGGCCGCACCGACAATGCAATTTTGCCCTTTGTTCGCCAATTGGAAATTGCAGGCTTGGAGCAGGGACGTTTTATCATAGCCCAAAACGGAGCGGTGATTTACGACCTGCACCTGCGTCGGGAAATCCTATATCGCACTGTGGATGTAGATGTTTTGTTAGAGGCCAACAAAATAGCTGCTGCCTATGGTCTGTTTCCAGAGGTATACAATCCCACTACCATCTTCACCACCCAGGACAATAAGTGGACTCAGGTAGACGTGGGGCTTACGGGGCTCCAGATGGAAGTGGTACCAGATTTTCCAGCCTTGCTACGAAAGGGCCACCCCAAAATGGTTATTCCTGGCGAGCCAGAGGTTTTGTTACGACTCCAAGATGAGCTCCGTGAAAAAATCGGTTCTCGTTGCGTTATCTTTATCAGTAAGCCCTATTTCTTGGAAATCATGCCCTACAATTGTGGCAAGGGAGAAGCGTTGCAATGGCTTTGTCAGCGTTTGGCCATTCCCAATGAGCAAGCCATGTCCTTTGGAGACAGCATGAACGACGAGTCCATGATTCAGCTAGCAGGATTAAGTGTTTCCATGATAAACGGACTGGATGTCATTAAGGATCAGGCTCGCTACGTAACTGAATTTTCCAACAACGAAGACGGCCTTGCTCGCTTTGTAGAAAAATACGTTTTGTAGGGGAATGGTTAAGGTCCCCTACAAAATGAGCTGGGAAAGTGCTAGCTACTTACGACATTGTTCAAATGCTGCAAGTGGCTGTCTCATGTCCGTTGTGAGCCATCCAAATGATGCTGCCATAGATTCTGCACCTTTTACCCCTTCTGAATGGCATGGAGTCTCCTTTCCAATTAGTATACCACAGCTCTTTACAAAAAAAGGCTGCAAAGGAAGCTCCTTCACAGCCTTTTTCATCTTTAGCAAGAAAATCTTACTTCTTGTTGTAGGTTCGCTTTACCTTCTTGGTGGTAGTCATTTCCAGAGCTTCCTTCAGAAGGGTTATACGAGAAATGCGAGCGTAGGGCTGCAATTTCTTGTTTACCTCTGCCACAATTCCTTCAATAGTTTCTCGAACTACAGCTGAGCCTTCCACGTCGCCACGCTGAACTTGGAGTCGGTTCAAAAGATCATCTGCGGGATAAATCAATGCCTCGATTCCCTCTGACTTAGTAGCTTCATCCATGATGTAGCCCTGAACGGTAATCTGCTCAATGTCGGTAATCAGCTGGAACTGGTTTTCAATTTCCTCTGGGTACACGTTCTTGCCACCCTCGGTAACAATCAAGTTTTTGGCACGACCAGCCAGGTACAAGTAGCCCTCGCTATCCAGCTTTCCCAGGTCTCCAGTCTTGAACCAGCCATCATCAGTAAAGACTTCTGCTGTTTCTGCTGGCATGTTGTAGTAGCCCTTCATAACCATGGGACCCTTAACAACTACCTCACCAATACCCTCTGCATCTGGATCCAAAATCTTCATTTCCATGTGGGAAACAAAATAACGTCCAACGCTTTCAACCTTAAATTTATCCACTGGATTCAATGCAATGATGGGAGAGGTTTCTGTTAATCCGTATCCCTGGATAAAGTTGATTCCCAGCTCGTTATATACCTTGAATACGCTGGCAGCCAAGGGCCCACCACCACAAATTGCAATTCGTAGGGTAGAAATACTTGCCTTTTCTAGCACAGCCTTGAACAATTTCTTTCCAGGATTTACCTTGAATACCTTCTTGATAAAGTAGGAAACTCCCATCAAGAAATGCATGATACCATTTACAACAGGGCCCTTGTCTTTGATTCCCTTCAAGATACCTGCCAAAAGCTTGTTGAATAGCAAAGGAACGCCCAAAAGAATGGTAATCTTTCCCTCTCGTAGCTCCTTCAGCATACGGGTAACGGCCATTGTCTTTCCAAATACAACCTCTGCACCAACAGACATAGGTTCAATAAATGCCGCCTGCATGGTATAGGCGTGGTGAATGGGCAACAAGGCATAGAATACGTCGGTGTATACCAACTCCAAGTGGGTCTGGGCAATGTAGCAGTCAGAAACCAGGTTGCGATGAGAAAGCATTACACCCTTTGGAATACCAGTTGTTCCTGAGGTAAAGAGAATTGCTGCTGTATCCATTTCCGTGGCAGGAGTGATGGTGGCAGTAGCTGCTGACTCTAGGTTGTATACATAAGTTTCATTGTATTTTGGTGAAAGTGAATAAATCTTTGTTCCATTGGGATGGCTTCTGAAGTACTCATATTTTTCTTCATCAACAAAGAAGAAAACAGGCTTTGCTGTATTGAGCAAATTTTCAATCTCTGGCTCGTGAAGTCCATAGTCAATGGGAATGATGGTTGCCCCTGCAAACAAGGTGGCCATATAGACGGTAGCCCATTCAGAGGAATTCTTTCCAGAAACAGCTACGTGGCTTCCCCTTGTAACCCCAGAAATAGCCAACCAATTTGCCAGCTTTTTCATGTTCTGTAGCACTTCTGTGTAGTTACGAGTTACACGCTCTGGCACAAAGTCCGTAAAACAGGGTCGATCTGGAAATCGTTCTGCTGTGATACTGAACATTTCTGGTAAAGTAGGCCATTCCCCAGTAAAGGCTTTTCCTCTCCAATCATCTAAAAAAGACCATGGTAATTGAGTATTTTTCATATTCCTTCCTAAATAGAGATTCTTCTTATCTAAGTATGACACAATTTGAAAAAAAATGTTGCAAAAAATTTTGGTTTTTATTTTATTTTCCTTGTATATGGGTTATAATTGCAAGTATGTATAAAACCATCCTTAAAATCATCTGCTGTATGGTGGTATGTTGGGTTGTTTGCGTTCCTTCCTTCTGTCAGGCAATAGCATCCATGACACCAAATGAATCTCTAGAAGCTCGTCAAAAAATGATTGCTTATAGCAAGCAGTTTGTTGGTGTACCCTATGTTTATGGGGGAGCCAGCAAAAGCGGTATGGACTGCTCTGGCTTGATTTTCACCATTGCAAATGATGCCATTGGAGTAAAACTTCCTCGTTCCACCTCTGGATTGTACAGTACAGTTCGTATTATTAAGGATTCTGAGAAGGAACCAGGAGATTTGGTTTTCTTCAAAACCGTGGGAACAAAAATCTCCCACGTTGGTTTGTACATGGGCAATAATCAGTTTATTCATGCTGCCAGTGATGGGCCTAACACTGGTGTTATTATTTCTTCTTTGAAGGAATCCTATTGGAGTAGAACCTATGCTGGTGCAGGAAGGTTTCTTCCTTCTGTTGGAGAGGAGCGAGTAGCCCTTGTTACAGAAAATAATTCAGATTCTGGCTCAGGTGATTCTACTGGAACAGGTTCTGTTTTGGGAGAAGAGGGGAACCAAGGAGGTGGGCTGTTTGCCCCATCAGGGAGTGGCTCTACCAGTGTCTCATCTAGTTCCCGTACCTGGGGAATAGATAATGGTTTTTTACGGAAGGTAGCTCTTGATGGCACTCTTACTGGAGATTGGACTTTTTTCTCTGCAGATCGATTCCATCTTCTGTTTCGTGGTGTAACCGTAGATGCTCATGCCCGCTATCAAGGTAATAGTACACTTCAGCCAGGTATTGGTGTGTCTCTTTCCTATGACCCTGCAATGAAGCTATTGCAACTTCCCCTGCTTTTTTCTCTCACAGTGGTGGAGGGGATACGGATATATGCAGGACCAGTATTGACTATAGGTTCACCTGTGGAGCCTGGCATTGTTTCTGGTACTCCTTCACGGGTAAAGGGTTCTGTTTTTCCTGGCGTTTTGGGACTCTGTTTGCAAAGTCCTACTCTCAAGGCCGGAAAGGTGGAATTATCTCTTGTTCAAGATATTCGTTACACCGTGTTTAACGATTTAGATAATGGAGCCCTTCCTATTGTAGATTCCTTATCTGCTGGCTTGGTATTTTCCACTGGAATCCGTGTAACATTTCCCATGAAAAATTTTATTTAAATGTATGAACTTGAAGAATAGTAATTTTGTACGAACTTGTTTTCTTAGCTTTGCTTTCTTGGCTTGTCTCTGTCTGTTTACCGCTTGTTCTCCTGTGTTAAAGGTGGCAGTAGCTACTGATGGAGGTATTACCTATTCTGTAGAAAGTGCTGTTTCTCCCCTTATCGAAGAAACGGTACGATCTTTTACTGGGGCGCAGCAGGAATTACCCTTATTCAACAAGTCTCAAATTCTGCAAGCCCTTAAGACTGCGGGGCTTTCCTTTGTAGGTGTGGAAACTCCCAGTACTAGCTCCTTAATTGTATCTGCTCGAATCGAGGCTGACTCTCCCCAAACCGCTCCTGTAACAAGTCTTGCAAATGGAGCGATGTGTCAGGATATGGTTCCTCAGGTTTCTGGTGCTATTGGATATTGTCATTCTTCAGAGGTGGGTGAACGTAAATTAGTGCTTACTATTTCGCCCCAGGTGTTGCAGCAGGTTATGGCTATTATGCCCTTGGAAACAGCTGAATATCTTGATTTACTTTCCGCTCCTATTCTGACTGGAGAGCAGCTATCTGCCAGCGAATATACTGATTTAATTTCTATTATCTATGGTGGTAGTGTAGCAAAGGAATTACAGGCCGCAAAGGTAAAAATTCTTGTTACAGCCCCAGCTCCAGTACAGTCTGCAACGGTTTCCCATGTTGCAGGAACAGCTCGTACCCAAGGTCCCTACGTAGAATTTACCCTTGGTTTGCCTGAGCTATTGTCAAATCTTGGTCAAATTGAATTCACTGTAGTATATTGATTGTTTTCTTTGTGAAAAATTTCACTAGTAAATCGGTTTAATTGTATAAATTTATCGTTAATTTATTATCTCTAAATTTTTACCTGTTGCAGAAAAACTTGAATGTCAGTATACTGATAAAAGATTATCTATAATGAGCTGAAAAAGGCAAGTTATATTACAAGAAGGGGGTTACTATGGCTGAAAATGCAACCATTCAGTTTTCCAAGGAACTTGATGCTTTCATCGAGGAATGGAAAAACAAGCCTGGAAATCTGATTATGATTCTCCACAAAGTACAGGAAGAGTTTGGTTATATCTCCAAAGAGGCAGCTTGTGCTGTATCAGAACGTACTGGTTCAACACTGGCTCGAGTTTATGGAGTTATGACATTCTATCATTTCTTTAAAACACAAAAGCCCGGAAAGCATAAGATTAGTGTTTGTCTTGGTACTGCCTGCTATCTCAAGGGTGGTCAGGATTTGATCGACGAAGCTCGTGCAATTCTTGGATTGACAGCAGAAGATATTGCTACAATGGACGGATTGTTCTCTGTAGAACCTGTACGTTGTATTGGATGTTGTGGTCTTGCTCCAGTTCTCACCGTAAATGGTGATGTATATGGAAAGTTAGGCAAGTCTCAGATGGCTGGTATCATCGATAAATATAAGAATGCCTAGACTTTAGTCTAGCTAGATCATTGTCTAGTAAAATGAGAGTGACTTCCTAGGGTATTGCCTAGGATAAATCATAAGTTGCAGGAGTTGATTGAATGGCAAAATTGACGTTAGAGGACTTGCGTGCATTACGTGAGCAGGTGAAAAAATCGCTTCAAAGAAGAGACCCTGAAGGAAAGGGTATTCAAGTTATAGTTGGAATGGGAACTTGTGGTATCGCCGCTGGTGGAAAGGATACCTTTAAGGCTTTTTTAGATGAAATGGAAGCCAGAAATATGGATTCCCAGGTAATCGTTCGTCAGTCTGGTTGTATGGGACGTTGCGCTGATGAGCCTACTGTAGAAGTTGTTGTTCCTGGTATGGAAACTGTAATTTATGGAAAGGTGACACCTGCTATTGCAAAGGACATTGTTCAAACTCACCTTATTGACAAGAAATTGTTGGACAATCTCATTGTAGAGCGTCTTGCACCATCTAAATAAGGAACTGGAGGATACTATGTCTTACACACACTATATTCTTGTTTGTGGCGGAACCGCCTGTGAGTCCAGCAGTTCCAACGATATTTACCAGCGGCTTCTGGATGAGGCTGCAAAGCAGGGCGTTGGAGACAGCGTTCAGATTGTAAAGACTGGTTGTTTCGGATTCTGTGAGAAGGGACCTGTTGTAAAGGTTCTTCCCGAAGATTCCTTCTATGTAGAAGTAAAACCAGAAGATGCCAGTGAGATTATCTCCGAGCAGGTTATCATGGGACGAGAAGTAACTCGTCTGTTGTATAACAAAGAAAAGAAGAGCCGAGAAGAAGTTCAGGAAATTCAGTTCTACCAGAAGCAGATGCGTGTTGCTCTGAGAAACTGTGGTTTTATCAATCCTGAAGATATTAACGAATACATCGGACGTGACGGATATGTGGCTTTGGAAAAGGCTCTGTTCGAAATGTCTGGGGAAGATATCGTAAACGAGGTTAAGAAATCTGGTTTGCGTGGTCGTGGTGGTGCAGGATTCCCTACAGGTCTCAAGTGGGAAACTGCTATGAAGGCTCCTGGAGATACCAAGTACGTTGTATGTAATGCTGACGAGGGAGACCCTGGTGCATACATGGACCGTTCTACCATCGAAGGTGACCCCCACTCTGTTATTGAAGCTATGATTATCTGTGGTAAGGCCATTGGTGCCCACCAGGGATTCGTATACATTCGTGCAGAGTATCCATTGGCTATTGATCGTCTCCAGATTGCTATGGATCAGGCCCACGAGTTGGGACTTTTGGGTAAGGATATTCTTGGTTCTGGCTTTGACTTTGACATTGAGATTCGTCTTGGTGCTGGTGCCTTCGTTTGTGGTGAGGAAACTGCCTTGCTTCGTTCTATCGAAGGTCTCCGTGGTATGCCTACTCCCAAGCCACCCTTCCCAGCTATTAGCGGATTGTGGGGTTGTCCTACAATCATCAACAACGTAGAAACTTGGGCAAATATTCCTGTAATCCTTACAAAGGGTGCAGACTGGTTCGCCAGCATTGGTACAGCTGACTCCAAGGGAACAAAGGTTTTTGCCTTGACTGGTAAGGTAAACAACTCTGGTCTTGTTGAAGTTCCCATGGGAACAACCCTCCGTGAAATCATCTTCGAGATTGGTGGCGGAATCAAGAACGGAAAGAAGTTTAAGGGTGTTCAGACTGGTGGACCTTCCGGTGGTATTATCACCGAAGAGCACTTGGACACACCAATCGACTTTGGTGCTTTGACACGACTGGGCTCCATGATGGGTTCTGGTGGAATGATTGTTATGGACGAGGACGACTGTGTTATCGACGTAGCTAAGTTCTACATGGAATTCTGTGTGGATGAGTCTTGCGGTAAGTGTTCTCCCTGCCGAATCGGTACTCGCCAGATGTACACCATCTTGGATAAGATTTCTCAGGGACGTGGAACTATGGATGACCTGCAGAAACTGAAGGATATTGGTCAGGCTATGCAGCTGTCTTCCTTGTGCGCCTTGGGACAGTCCGCTCCTAACCCAGCTCTTTCTACTCTGAAGAAATTTGAGGCTGAATACATTGAGCACATCAAGGACAAGAAGTGTGCCGCTGGTAAGTGTAAGAAGCTGATTCAGTACATCATCACTGACAAGTGTATTGGTTGTACCGCTTGTGCCCGCCAGTGTCCTTCCAACTGTATCAGTGGAGAGCGCAAGGCTCAGCACCTTATTGATCAGACAAAGTGTATCAAGTGTGGTGCTTGTGAAGCAGCTTGTAAGTTCAGTGCCATTATCAAGAAATAAGGAGGTGATTTGATGGTTAATGCAACAATAAATGGAAAACCTGTCTGTGTAGAAGAAGGAACCACCATTCTCCAGGCAGCACGACAGATTGATATAAAGATTCCTACCCTGTGTCACAATCCAGACCTTCCTGCATGGGCTTCTTGTGGTATTTGTATCGTGCGTCTTGCTGGTACTGCCAAGATGATTCGTGCTTGTTGTACTGCAGTTACTGAGGGAATGAGTGTTATTACCCATGACCCAGAAATTGTACAGGCTCGTCGTACCGTTTTGGAATTGATTCTTTCCAATCACCCCGACGATTGTCTGCGTTGTTCTCGCAACAACAAGTGTGAGCTCCAGAATCTTGCTGCTGACTTCGGTTTGAGAACTGTTCGTTTTGACAAGATTTTGAAGGAACAGCCCATTGATGATTCTAATGACGCTATTGTTCTTGACCGCGACAAGTGTATTAACTGTGGTCGCTGTGTTGAGGCTTGTCAGCTGATGCAGAATGTTTGGGCTCTTGAATATACTGGCCGTGGTGACAAGACTATGATTGGGCCTGTCAGTGGTGTTAACTTGGCAAATAGTCCCTGTGTACGCTGTGGTCAGTGTGCTGTTCACTGTCCTACAGGTGCTATTTCTTCTAGCCACTCTAACCGCAAGCTGTGGGACAGAATCTGCGATCCAGAAATCACTACAGCTGTACAGATTGCTCCCTCCGTACGTGTTGCCATTGGTGAGGAATTCGGATTGGAGCCAGGAGAAATCTCCTCCAAGAAGATTTACACTGCTCTTCGTCGCATCGGATTTGACTATGTGTTCGATACAAACTTTGGTGCAGACCTTACTATTATGGAAGAAGCTACAGAGTTTGTAGAGCGTCTGTCCGCTGGTGGTCCCTTCCCCATGTTTACCAGCTGCTGTCCAGGATGGGTTGACTATGCAGAGAAGAACTATCACGACCTGCTGCCTAACCTGTCTTCTGCTAAGAGTCCCCAGCAGATGCAGGGTGCTATTACCAAGACCTACTGGGCAGAAAAGATGGGATTGGATCCCGCAAAGGTTTGCTCAGTTTCTGTAATGCCTTGTACTGCAAAGAAATATGAATCTCGCCGTGATGAAACCATGAAATCTTCTGGTTATTCCGACGTAGATATTTCTATCACTACTCGTGAGTTTGCTCGTTTGATTCGTCAGGCTGGAATTGACTTCCATGCCTTGGAGGACAGCGAAGCCGATAACCCACTGGGTGGATACACTGGAGCAGGTACTATCTTTGGTGCTACCGGTGGTGTAATGGAAGCTGCAGTTCGCAGTGCCTATCACTTTGCCACAGGAGAAGAGCTGGCTGATGTAAACCTGACACCTGTTCGAGGCTTGGAAGATGTAAAGAGCTTTGAAGTAGAGGTTGGAGGAAAGAAGCTGCGTCTCGGTGTTGTTCACCAGCTGGGTAACGTAGATAAGGTTGTTCAGGAAATCCGTGAAGCTATTGCTGCTGGCAAAGAGCCTCCTTACCACTTCATTGAGGTAATGGCTTGCCGTGGTGGATGTGTAAGCGGTGGTGGTCAGCCCTACGGTTCCAATGATGAGATTCGTGCCAAGCGTGCAGCTGGCTTGTATCAGGACGACGAGAACTGTGAGATTCGTGTAAGCCACAAGAATCCTCACATTATCGAGCTGTACGACAGCTACTTGAAGAAGCCAGGTGGAGAAAAAGCCCACCACTTGTTGCACACTCATTATACAAAACGAAAGTTGTATGACTACGAGGTACAAGAATAATTAACCAAAAGGGTAGAGCTTAAAGTGCAGTGCACTTTGACTCTACCCTTTTTTTTGTAGCCGGCCCCATCTACCAAGAGTATAGCCCGATGAACGAAAGCGTTGGTGGAGGATGCCAGCGGGCGCCTACCGATGCCGAACTCTGAACGCCAGTGAAGCGTAAGGCAGCGGTGGGCTGCTGGCATCCTCCACCGCTTTTAATTTCATTGAACCTATGCTATACTCCATCCCGTGAACCAAGATCAAGATATCATCAATCTGGAAATGAAAATCTCGTATTTGGAAGACTTTGTGCAGCAGTTGCAGGAAGTGGTGCTGGAACAGGGAGCTGCCTTGGAGCGGTTAAAGGCTGAAAATCAACATATAAAAACGAAGCTAGCGGACATGGCTGAACAACTGGAGGGTGATGTTCCTAATCGTCGTCCACCCCACTATTAAAATGGGGGGAGTGAAATAGAACCTTGCTGCTGGTTAGATTTTTGTGTGAAGCTCCAGCCGTGGGTAGGAAATTTCGATATTGGCTTCTTCAAAGCTCTTTTTAATGGCAATATGTAGCTGATTTCGTACAGTAAATAGGTCACTATTATTCAGCCACACTCCAATCACGAGATTAACGCCATACTCATTAAATCCATCGTAATAAAAAATTGGCTCTGGATCTGGAATTACATTGGGACATTTTCCGGGAATTTCCTTTGCGATTGCCAGCGCGTAATCTAAATCTGTATTGCGGCTCAGAGGAATGGTTACGTTGATTCGGCGAGTTGGATAAAAGGAGGTGTTCTGCAGGTTTGTATTCAAAATCTTTTCGTTGGGAATACGAACCATTTGAGCATCGGGAGTTTTGATTTTTACAGAAAGTAAATCAATAGAATCTACTGTGCCTGAAATTCCTTCCACTGTAATAAAATCCCCAATTTTTAATGCATGTTCAGATACAATAAAAAATCCGCTGATAATATTACTCAAGGATGTTTGGGATGCAAAGCTCACCGCCACACCAACAATTCCTGCTGCACCAAGAAGGGCAGAAATATCGATGTTAAATACACCTAAGATATAAATAATCAGCAACACATAGATAATGTATCGAATGATTCTTACCACTGTGGGAATGATTTGTGCCTTGTTTTTTTTAGTTAAAATCTTTTTAGTGATTTTTTTAATGAGAAGGTACAATAGGATAAATGCAACTAATCCAATAGCAGCAGAAAGAATATCATTTACCATTTCTGCAGTAAAGAATTCTTTAATGGCCTCTATCATTATTTACTCCTGATGAGTGAGATTGTTATGCATACAAAGATCTGCAATGGGACAGTTGTCACATTGCGGGCTACGAGCAGTACAAATATACCTACCATGAAGTATAAGCCAATGATGGGCGTGTTGCATATATTCTGAAGGAATTACTCGAATCAAGTCTTGTTCCACCGTTTCGGGGGTGGTGCCATTGGAAAGACCCATGCGGGGACTGATTCTCAGTAGGTGGGTATCCACTGGCATGGTGGGCTCGCCGTAGACTACGTTCAAGATAACGTTGGCAGTTTTTCTGCCTACACCAGGTAATTTTTGCAAGTCTTCCCTAGTACGGGGGATTTTGCCACCAAAATCACGGACAAGGATTTGGCTCAACTCCATTACGTGGCGAGCCTTGGAACGGAAAAGCCCAATGGACTTGATGTAGCTAATGAGGCCTTCTTCTCCCAACTCCAGAATTTTTTCTGGACTGTCCGCCACTTGGTACAAGGGAGCCGTGGCCTTGTTTACACTTTTGTCCGTGGCCTGGGCAGAAAGCACTACAGACACCAACAAGGTAAAGTCGTTGGGAGCAAGTAATTCTGTTTGGGGAGCTGGATTTGCAGCTTTAAATCGCTCAAAAATCTGGATGATGCTTTCCGGAGATAAAAGTCGTACGTGAGATTGAATCTTGGGCTGGGAGGCTTTTGCTTTTCCTCCCGCTCCAAGTTTCTTTTCCCCTTTGGAAGATTTTTCCTTTTGCGAGGTCATGTTCTGGCCTTATTTAATTGCCTTTTTCAGCTGTTCCAGTTTGTCTGTTTTTTCCCAGCTGAATTCGCTGCGTCCAAAGTGTCCGTAGGCTGCAGTAGCCTGATAAACGGGCTTCTTCAAGTCCAGCGTCTTGATAATGCCAGCGGGGGTGCAGTCAAAGACTTCTTTTACAGCCTCGGAAATAACAAAATCCTCTACCTTGCCAGTTCCAAAGGTGTCTACCATGATGGAAACAGGGAAGGGTACACCAATGGCATAGGCTAACTGTACTTCACAGCGTTCGGCGAGGTCTGCGGCAACAACGTGCTTGGCAATGTAGCGAGCCATGTAGGCTGCAGAGCGGTCTACCTTGGAAGGGTCTTTTCCAGAAAAAGCACCACCGCCGTGACGTCCCATACCGCCGTAGGTATCTACGATGATTTTGCGGCCTGTAAGACCTGTATCACCAAAGGGACCTCCTACTACAAAGCGTCCAGTGGGGTTGATGTAAAACTTGGTGTTGCTATCAATTAAGCCTGTAGGATCTAGCACTGGTTTAATAACCTGCTCAATCATGGCCTCTTTGATGGTAGCATGGCTAACCTCTGGATTGTGCTGGTGGGAAATAACTACTGTGTCAATGCGAACAGGCTTGTGGCCTTCGTACTCGATGGTAACCTGGCTCTTTGCATCAGGGCGCAACCAGTTAATGGCACCAGACTTTCTCAAGTCGGTAGCTTTAAGCAAAAGCTTGTGGGCATACATAATGGGTGCAGGCATAAGCTCTGGAGTTTCGGAGCAGGCAAAACCAAACATCATTCCCTGGTCACCAGCACCCTGCTGTCCCTTGTATTCCTCCAAGCCTGTTCCCTGAACTCCCTGGTTAATGTCGGGAGATTGGGAGTGAATCATGTTCATGACAGCCATGGAATCACAGTCCAATCCAAAGTCAGAGTCAGTATAGCCAATTTCCCGAGCAATATTTCGAGCTGTTTGTTGTACATCTACAAAGGTATTAGTGGTAATTTCTCCGCCAATCAAAACAAGGGCGGTGGAAGCAAAGGTTTCACATGCTACGTGGCTTTCTGGATCATGGCGTAGACATTCATCCAGAACGGCATCAGAAATCTGGTCGCAAAGCTTATCGGGATGCCCTTCGCCTACAGATTCAGAGGTAAAAAGGTATCTATTCTTGTTCATAAAGCGCTCCTTGGGCTGAATATGCCACATTGAAATATTTCATGGGTACTATACCATATAATTAAAATGTAGTATACTATGAATATATTGACACTTTGTATTTTATAATCGGAGGAGCTTATGGCTTGCGACAAAAAATATTTGAAAAGTCAGAAAGAATGTAATGTAACCTTCATTTTATCTGCGGAAGCTGCTGCTGGTGCCAAGGAAGTTTGGCTGTCTGGTGATTTCAATAGCTGGAGTAGTTCTGATACACCTATGAAAAAGCAAAAGGATGGTAGCTTTACCGTCAAGGTTAAGCTGGCAACTGGTAAGGAGTATCAGTATCGCTATCTTTTGGATGGTAAGCGCTGGGAAAATGACTGGGAAGCAGATAAATATGTTCCCGCTCCCTTTTCCAACACAGACAACAGTGTTGTAATTGTGTAAACACGGTGAATATCTTGTAGTGTTAAGCCGGCGGCAGGTTCTGTTGCCGGTTAATTTTTTTGTAGCTAGTTGTTGTAATTCAGATAATCGGACGTAATAGGAAATACAATGGGTTTTGGAGAACTAGTTTTTTTAGCAGTGGCTCTTGCCATGGATGCTTTTGCAGTAAGCGTTACTAATGGAATGTGTTTAAAAAAATGTGGAATAAAGGAAACCTTGTCCATGGCCCTTACCTTTGGTTTTTTTCAAGCTATAATGCCCCTTGTGGGATTTTGGGGTGGTTCATTTTTTTACGAGCAAATTAAGGCGGTAGACCACTGGATAGCTTTTGGCTTGTTGGCTTTCCTTGGAATCAGGATGATTATGGAGGCTGTGGAGTCTCGGAAGCAGTCGGAAGGGGAAGGCTGTGATATTGACGGTACTGTTCTCACATTAAGGCTTCTGATGGTTCAAGGAATTGCTACTAGCATTGATGCCTTGGCGGTGGGTATCAGTTTATCGGTAGTGCAGGCTAACATTGTCTTTGCAGCGGTGGTTATTGGCTTGATTACAGCACTTTTATGCTCCGTTGCCTCTATGGTGGGGCGTCGCTTTGGTACTATGTTAAATGACAAGGCTGAGATTTTGGGTGGAATTATTTTGATTGGGATTGGAGCTCGTATTTTAATTTCCCACTTAATTGCCTAGATGGAAAAAAAGAAGTATCTTTGATGTAAGGTCGATTTGTGGAGGTACAATATGAAAAAGATTGGCATTGCTTACGAAGATGGACAGATTTTTCAGCATTTTGGAAAAACACCTACTTTTTTGATTGCAGAAACTGAAGGAAAACAAATTATTTCACAGGAAATTGTTTCTACAAATGGAGAAGGTCATTCAGCCTTGTTCAATTTTTTGTCTGGACTGGGAGTTCAGGTGGTAATTTGTGGTGGCATTGGACAAGGTGCTCGTGATGCACTGGTTCAAGGTGGCATGGAAGTTATTGGTGGACAGATGGGCTCCACAGAAGCTGCTCTTATGTTTTATTTGAACGGAGACTTGAGAGATAGCGGTGGCGGCTGTTGTGGCCACCACCACCATCATCATCACGGAGAAGGCCATTCCTGTGGTGAGCATGGCTGTAAGTAAAACTTAGTCTTCTTCTTGTTGGTGGGAGTAGAGATAGCTTACGTCTGGATCTGCCTCCCGCTGTTTGATAAAAACATTTTCCAGGGAGGGATTTAATTCTATATCGTTATCATAATTGGTATAGCAATTTCTTCCTTTTCCCTTGGAATGATACAGAGCCATATCGGCTCGCTTCAAGGCTTGATGCCAGCTAGTGTCAGTGGAACGGAACAAAGCGGAACCAATAGATACAGAGGTGTGAAAGCTTCCCTTATCTGTTTTGAATTGTAATCGATTGACACAGGTGAGAATCTTTGTGGCAAGGGTACTGTCATAATCCTTGTCTGCACCGTTGAACAAGAGGATAAATTCTTCTCCACCCCAGCGAAAGAGCTTGTCTGCGGAACGGATACGACCAAGAATTTCCTGTGTGGTACGTCGTAGCACCTCATCTCCCACATCATGACCGTAGGTGTCGTTAGTTTTCTTAAAATTATCCAAGTCTAGCATCATAATCAGTGGCGATTGTCCACTTTCCTGGAATTGGTGGAACAATGTGGCAAGAAGCTCTTCACCACTTTTTCTGTTAAAGGTACCAGTAAGGTTATCTCGTCTTGTTTCCTTTTCAAGGAACTCGTTGAGCTGATGATTTCGGCTGAGATAGCTCAGAAGAATAACCACAATATCCACGGTAAAGACCAAAACCATGAGACTGATGATTGAAATCATCACTGTCTTGATAAGGCCCTTGCTGTAGGTTTCTAAGTCCATAGTTTGATTTTGAGTATCAAAGAAGACGCTGGAAAGGGGTTCTCCCGTAGCAATAATCCAGTTGAAGGGCTTGTACAAGGTTGAATAAGAAGCCTTTTTGCTGATGTGACCACCATCGGTAGCTTGGTAATAATAAGTTTGAAAGGATTCTCCTTCTGCAAGGATTCCTTCAAGCTCAGTTTTATAGGGAAGGTTTCCTTCAGGATCTGCTGCATTTGTGCTAAGATAGATTCCTTCTGTGTCCTTCAAATTTGGATGAATACGTCGGATGGCATAATTGTCACCACCTTCGTAGTTTACAACCTCATTTACCCATACATATCCTTCTGAACCGTAGGCGGTAGCATGAATCAGGCGGTAAATAAATTCCTTTGTAATTGCGTTAATGCTTTCTTCAGAAGCAATAACAAAAAGACTTTTGTTGTTGTAGGGTGTTATGATGTGATAAGGACAGGTAACTGCATAGGTATACCAGTCAACAATAGAGACTGTTGATTTTAATTCCTGAACTTCCTCCCCAACCCTAAGAAATTCAGTCTTTTCTTGGGTATAGGAATCGTACAATATCAGCTCCAAAGCCTTTCCGTTTGTCAGTGTATCTAAGAAAATTACCCATTCATGCAAGGATTCTCTGTCTTCTGTAGCAGTACGACTTGCCATACGACTGATGAACTCACCTTGGCTTTTTACTACCGATAGAATGGTGTTTCGTTCATGGTCAATATAACCAATCATGTTTTCCACTCGTTCTCGCATTTTTCGTTCGGTAATACTCAGAGCATCGTCTTCCAACAAATCCACCATGTATGTGGCCATACTCTTTATGAGCATTGTCAAAAGAATGGATGCCACAATACAAATGACTATTTGAGACCCGATAAGTACATATAAATATTTTCGTGTGCCAGTGTTCATGTATCTGCTTTATTGCTGATTGAGACTTCCTATAAAACGCATAAAGGATTTTTGCCCCTCTGGTGTTCTCTTGAATACTCCAGCATGTGCCAATACCTGAAGGAAAACCTTTCCAACCTCTTGTTGGAGCACTTGGTGAACATTGTCTGGTGTACATGTACCGGCAAATTCCTTTGCCCAATCAAGGTGCTTTATAATAGCCTCTTTTGTGGCATCATCCAAGGCTTCTGCTAGGGTAGCCCAATTTTCTACGGAATCCTTGTTTGCCACAATAAATTGAGCTAAAAGCTCCAGCTCAGTTTTCAGTCGGGCAGGGAGAATTGCCAAGCCCATTACCTCAATTAGCCCGATGTTTTCCTTCTGGATATGGTGTAATTCTCCATGGGGATGGAATACACCAAGAGGATGTTCATCGGTGGTAATATTGTTGCGCAGGGCCAAATCAATTTCATAAGCCCCATCACGGAAACGCACAATGGGGGTAATTGTATTGTGGGGAGTGTCTCCAGACTGTGCAAAGATTCCTGCTTCTGGGTCACTGTATGCACGCCAGTTGGTGAGGATAAAATTTGCTGCTTCTATCAACAGGTTTGTATCTTGATGGCGCAGTCGAATTACAGACATGGGCCATTTAATGATTCCAGCCTCCACCTGAGGAAACTTTTGGAGCTGGAATTTTGTTTCCATGGGAGCACGAGCCATGGGGAAGGTGTAGTTTCCTCCTTGGAAATGCTCGTGACTCAAGATGGAGCCTCCTACAATGGGGAGGTCTGCGTTGGATCCCACCATGTAGTGAGGGAATTGCCGTACAAAATCAAAGAGCTTACCAAAGGCTTCCTTGTTGATGGCCATGGGAATATGAGCCTGATTCAACAGGATACAATGCTCGTTATAGTACACGTAGGGAGAGTACTGGAATCCCCAAGGCTCTCCTTGAATGGTTACGGGAATAATGCGGTGGGTACTACGGGCAGGATGATCCAAACGGCCGGCATATCCTTCATTTTCTATACAAAGTTGACATTTGGGATATCCAGCTTGGGGTTTGAGCTTTGCAGCTGCAATAGCCTTGGGATCCTTCTCAGGCTTGGACAAGTTGATGGTAATGTCCAAATCTCCGTATTCTGTAGGTGTTTCCCATTTCATATCCCGCTGAATTCTGTATCGACGGATATAATCGTTGTTTTGGGAAAAGTCATAGAACCAATTGGTGGCTGCTTGGGGAGATTCCTGGTACAGGGCCTTGAACTCGGCTATAACTTGGAAGGGTGGAGGAGTGAGGCAGCCCATAATTGCTGTATCTAGAATATCTCGGTAGCCTACGGAATTTTCCTCCAGCAAACCATTGTCATAGGCCCAGTCCATCATGGCTGCCAGGATTTGTTCCAGATTGTGATTGTTGCCAGATGAAGAAACTGTCGTTTCCCCTGTAGGGATGGCAGCCTCATCACCTTCTAACTTAAATAGTGCAAAGAGTCTGTTTACCGTATAGATTGTATCTTCAGGTTTTACCAGACCACATTCCAGTCCATATTCCACTAACTGTCGAATCAAATCATAAATCATCCTCATATCCTCCATGCTAACCATTGATTCCAACTTCTGTGCTATTAAAAGTACTGTTATATTATGCTAGTGGTCCTGCTCCATTTCCTGTTGCACACTGGAAGAAGGTTGCCTCGTAGCCAATTTTTTTCTTATAGGCAGCTCCCACTGTATCAATAAATGATGGAATGGAATCCTTGTGGACGAGGGCAATGGCACAGCCACCAAATCCTGCTCCTGTTACTCTGGCACCAAGACAGCCAGCAATCTTGTTGGCTTCCTGATTCAAGGTATCTAGCTCAATACCAGTTGTTTCATAATCTGTTTTTAAGGATTCATGGGAAGCATTCATCAGCTGTCCTAGCTCCTGCAGGTTTCCAGATTTCAGGGCATCGGTAGCCTTGTATACCCGCTGGTTTTCCAAAATACAGTGGCGCATACGACGATAAATTATCTCTGGTTCAGCTGTTTTGGGTGTAGCTGTTTTTAAGGCCTCTTGTAAAATATCTAGCTGCTCTGTGGTCATGGAACAGGGATTTGCTGCAGGAGATTTTCCTTGGGCTGTCAGTGCTTGGTTCAAGATTTCCAAGCCTTCTTTACATTCAGCTACTCGTTGGTTGTATTTAGAATCAGCAAGCTGCCGTTTTTTGTTGCTGTTCATGACAATAAAGCGGTAGTCGCCTAAGTTCAAAGGAATGTATTGATAGTCCAAGGTGGCACAATTTAAGAGAACGGCGGAGTCCTTGCGTCCTGTGGAAATAATGAACTGGTCCATAATTCCACACTGCACGTTCATAAACCGATGCTCTGTTTCCTGTCCAATGAGGGCATTATCTACAGGATTTACGTTTCCATTGTACAAATGGCTCATAGCAGCTACAAAGCAACATTCCAGAGCAGAGGATGAAGAAACGCCACCGCCATCTGGGATACAGCTAAAGAACAGTGCATCAAAGCCTGTGGGGAAGGAAACTCCTCTGTCTTTCAAAATAGTAATTACGCCATTTAAGTAATTGCAGTAATCACTTTCCTTTTTGTAAGAAAAGTTCTCTGTAATGTCAAAGGTAAAGCGACCTGGGAAACGAATATCATCGTAATTGATGGTAGTATCTTTTCTTCTGCGAATTGCCAAGAAGATGTATCGGTCAATGGCGGCGGGAAGAACCATACCACCGTTATAGTCGATATGCTCACCAATAATATTAATTCGAGCAGGTGCTGAAAAGAATTGTATTGCTTCTGAATCAACTCCATACATTTCCACAAAACGTCGTTCTAGTTCCTGCTTCAAAGCGGGAATATCCTCGCTTGCAAGTTGTGTTAAAACTGCGTAATCCTGTGACATCTCTTTTCTCCTCTATTCTAAGGTTGGTGGTTTTAAGGAAATTTTATTTTTCCGTCTATCTTTAAGCTTGCGTCTCTCCCGTTCTTCAGGAAGTTCCATGGGCTTCTTTCTACGGTCTTCTGGGCCTACACGTCGCTCCACCTGGAAGGTGCTCACTGAATCTATTAATTCAGAAACAGATTCCTTGGTGGATGTTGCAACAGTATTAACAAGCTCTGCTGCTTGCTGCATTTCTGCAGAAGCTGATTTACAGGAATCAAGACCTTGGTTTACATCATCATTCAAGTTCTTGAGCTTATGGCAAAGCTGAGAGGTTTGGGTGGTACTAGAAGTAATTTCCTCTACGTTAGCGGTAATATTCTGTGTGCTTTCCTCTATATCACGTAATGCTCGTAGAACCTGCTCAGAAAGCATTTCCTGCTCGCCAGTGGCCTGCTCCAGCTGAGTTACTACCTGAGAAATATCGTTAATTCGCTGAATGGTAACAGCAAAGGACTTGTCGATATTTAAGGCAGTTTCTGCAATACCATCAATCTTGCTTTGAATAGACTTTAGATAGGTTGTAGAAGAACTGGATTGCTTTGCAGCAGTTTCTGCCAACTTGCGAATTTCGTCTGCAACTACAGCAAAGCCTTTTCCTGCAGCCCCAGCGTGGGCAGCCTCAATAGCGGCGTTCATAGCCAAAAGGTTTGTTTGAGCTGCTACAGATGAAATTACTGAGTTCATTTCTTGGAGAGATGCAGACTCCTGTCGTACGTTCACAATGTTTTGTGTAGCAAGACTTACTGCATTTTTGTTGTCAGAAGCAAGCTTTACCAATTCCTCCACGTGACTAGAGGCTGCATTGATACGAGTATGAACGGAATCTATACTGGCAACAATTTCCTCAATGGAGGTGCTGGAATAGGTAATAATCTGGTTCTGGGAATCAATTTCCTTACCAAGCTTTTCAGCCTCTCTCACAATTTTTGTTACTGCATCACCTACCTGCTGTACTGCAAGGGTTTGATTGCTGGAGGTAGAATCCATTTGGGAAATAGCTGCAACAGTTTCTTCTACAGAGTTCTTAATAGAATTGGAGACTTGTGCCAAGGAAGAT
Organism: Treponema sp.; assembly: GCA_036300185.1. Classification (GTDB taxonomy): domain Bacteria; phylum Spirochaetota; class Spirochaetia; order Treponematales; family Treponemataceae; genus Treponema_F. The sequence goes on from JAXJGY010000051.1 coordinate 126,385, forward strand.
GAAGCATCTGCAACGGAGCCAGCGGACTTGAATATCTTGCCCACCAACATTCTGATATTTTGTGAAAATGACTCAAATCCACGGGCCAAAGAGTCGGCCTCTTTGATGCTGTATGAGTCAAAATTTTCGGTAAACTTGCCTTGGGCGAAATGATTACAATGCTCTGCCATGGTTACAAAGGTAGAGCTTATTTTTCTGGAAATAACAAAGACTGCAATGATAATGATGATGAGCTGAATTACCATCACCAACATAATAAGCATAACTGTATCTTGCACAGAATTGGTAAAGTCTGAAAGGTCTCCAGTCGTCACCATAAACCAAGGTGTTCCTTCTACAGGGGCGATGGCAAAATATTTATTATTACTGATAAAACTATTTGATGTGTTATTTAAAAGCTCTTGGGTAATTTCTTTGTAGTCAATAAGGATGGAATCTGCCATTAGCTTACTGGAATTGGAGTGAACAAGGTATAAACCTTGGGCATCTACCAAATAACAGGAGCTACTTTCAGAAATCTTGTAATCGTTGACTAGTTTGGTAAGGCCATTTAAAACTAAGTCTGCTGCAGCAACTCCAAGAAAGGTTCCTTCATGGGTAATAGCTGTGTGTGCTATTGTTACACATAAAGAGTTTGTCTTAGAATCAATATAGGGGTCGGTTATGGCAATTTGATTGGGAGTAGCAACAGCCTTTTTGTACCAAGGACGTTCCGTTGGATTCCATTCAAGAGGTGGCTCCCAGCCACTGCTATCCACATAAAATCCATTTTCATCAAATCGAGATATAGCTGTAGCATAATAGAGGGAAAAATCCTCATGAAACTCGTCTGTAAGGTTAATTGCTGCTTTATGTACTATCTCTGGAGAGGTAACAGTAATAGCAGCAGTAGCCAAGCTTTTTACTCTTTCATAGTACTGAGATAAAATATTATTTACATCTGAAGCCATTTTTTCTGTAGAAATTTGTACTAACTGTATCGTTGTTTTTTCTATATTCTTTGTTGTGGTGTAATTACCTACCACAGAAGATACAGCCGTCACCACAATAACTGGTATGATGGACAAGAAGAAAATTTCTAAGGCAATTGGGACTTTTCTTCTAGATTTCTTCATTTCACTTTCCTTTTTCAATTAAGCTAGCGGTAGTATATCATGTTTTATTTTAGAAGAAAAGAGAATTTTTTATAGAAATGAAAGAGAATCTTCTGCTTTATTCATTTTTTTGTAGAACAGGATTATAGGAAAATCTTTCCACAAAAAAAGAATCGTGGTACAGTAGAATAGACTAGAAATTTTGTTTAGGAGAATACTATTAAACATGGAAAAGATTGCAAGTTTTACCATCGATCATATTAAGCTGGAGCCTGGTGTATATGTGTCTCGTACAGATTCTGTGGGCAATTCCACCGTCACTACCTTTGACATTAGAATGACTGCACCCAATAGAGAGCCTGTAATGAATACAGCAGAAATGCACGCCATAGAGCATTTGGGTGCCACCTTTTTGCGGAATCATTCTGAATTCGGCTCAAAGATTGTGTATTTTGGCCCCATGGGGTGCCGTACTGGCTTTTATCTCTTGTTGGCTGGTGAATACACCTCTGCTGCAGTAGTTCCCTTGCTGACAGAAATGTACGAGTTTATCCGTGATTTCCAAGGGGATATTCCTGGTGCTTGTCCCAAGGATTGTGGCAATTATCTCGATATGAACCTGCCCATGGCAAATTGGCTTGCTCGTCGCTTTCTGGATAATACCCTCTATTCCATTGATGAAGCTCATTTGGTGTACCCCGAATAAAAAATCAAAAAAATGGGTAAAATTATATAGAATTCTGTTAAAAGGAATTTGACAGCAGAATTAGAGAGAGGTATAATAAAGTGATTTCTTTTTTTTAAGATTTAGGAGGAAAAAGAATGAAAAAGATTGTAGGAATCTTGTTGGTAGTCGCTACATTGTTCTCAATTGTTGGCTGTAGCAAGACAGAAGCTAAGAAGGCTGAAAAGCAGGTTTTGGATGTTATCATCTCTCAGTATGGTAACTACACAAAAGAGTGGTGGACTGAGTTTGAAAAGAACTTTGAAGCTGCTAATGCAGACATTGATTTGAACATCGAAATCGTTTCTTGGAACGACATCTATTCTGTTGTTACAACTCGTATTTCAACTGGCGAACAGCCTGACATCTTGAACATTTCTGGTTTTGCAGACTATGTTGCTGACGACCTGCTGATGCCCGCTACAGAGTACACCTCTGCTGCTGTTCAGGCTCAGATTATCCCCAGCTTCTGGAACTCCAACGAAATGGACGGAACCGTTTGGGCACTCCCCATCTTGGCTTCCTGCCGTGCTTTGTTCTGCAATGTTGACTTGCTGAACGGTGCTGGAATCTCTGCTCCTCCCACCACTTGGGATGAGGTTATTGCTGCTTCTCAGGCTATCCGTGCTACCTACGGTTCACAGGTAACTCCTTGGGCACTGGACATTTCTACTGACGAAGGACAGGCTGCATTCTCATACTACAGCTGGAACTTTGGTGGTGGATACGTAGACGCTGCTGGTAACTGGAACTTGAACTCTCCTGAAAACGTAGCAGCTGTTGAGTACATCAAGTCCTTGATTGACGGTGGATATGTAAACGCTGGTCCTTATACAGATACTCGCTATGCACTCCAGGATTCCTTCAGTGCTGGTAACGTAGCTATGATGATTGGTCCTATGAACATGGTTGCTGCAGACTCTACTGTAAACTACGAAGTAGCTAACATTCCTGGAATGGGAGTTGGTCTTGGTGTATGTGACCAGTTGATGGTATTCAAGGACAAGAAGGCTGCTGATCAGGCTACACGTACAGCTGCTATCTCCAAGTTCTTCGATGCATTCTATGACTGCGAGACCTACTCTGACTACATGGTATACGAAGGATTCTTGCCTGCTACTTTGGATGCTTCTGACTACTTGGCAAAGAACGCTGAAAAGCACACTCAGGGTGGAAGCACAAAGACTGGTTCTTCCGAGTACTTTGCAACATTCTGTGCAGTTCTTCCTACCTGTCAGTTCTACCCCATGCAGAAGGCTGAGTGGATGGACGTTCGCAATGGTGTAATCGATGTTGAGCAGAAGGTTGGTCAGGGATTGATTTCTGCTAAGGACGCATTGGACGCATTGCAGGCTCAGGTTACTGGTAAATAAGTTTCTGTAAGAAGCATTTATCTATACTGATTTATCAAAGGGCCTGGATTATATTCAGGCCCTTTTTTTAACATACGAATTCTTTCAAAATGTTTTCGTATCCACTATTAGCTAGGAGGAATCAGCAAATGAAGGCAACCTCTCAAACACTGCAGACAGTACGAAAAGTGGAGCCATACGTATGGCTTTTGCCAAGTATCTTGATGATGGGTGTTATGATCTTGATTCCCATTGTCACCGTATTTCAATCATCCTTTTCTGAAATCAGTAAGGCTGGTATAAATCGTGGGTGGAATGGTATTGCAAACTATATTAGCATCTTTAATAATCCCACTTTTTGGCATACGCTAAAAAATACCCTTGTGTGGACCATTGTTGTTGTTGGTCTCTCTACTGTCATTGGCTTTACCTTGGCTATGATTTTAAATGTAGAATTCAAGGGACGAAAAATTGCCCGTGCTGTTATTGTATTCCCATGGGCTACAGCTTTGATTATTCAAGCTGTTGTGTGGAAGTACATCATTAGCCCCGAATATGGAGCCCTCAATACCTTGTTGTATAATTTGGGACTTATTGATAGCTATGTAAACTGGACTGCAACACCTGCAGCCTTCTTTGCCTGGGAATGTTGGGTTGGTATCTTTGTTACTATTCCCTTTGTTACCTTCTGTGTATTGTCTGGTTTGCAGAGTATTGATGGTGCCTTGTACGAGGCTGCTGATGTAGACGGAATTGGTTTCTGGGGCAAGTTGTTTAGAATTACCCTTCCATTGGTAATGCCTAGTTTGTCTGTTTCCACCGTATTGAACATTATCTACGTATTCAACTCCTTCCCCATTATCTGGACAATTTCTAAGGGAGACCCCGCAGATCAGACCCATACCTTGGTAACCTATCTGTACGACCTGTCCTTCAGTTCCGGTAAGTTTGGAGAAGCGGCTGCTGTTTCTGTAATCGGATTTATAGTGCTTTCTATTTGTGCAAGCATTTACATGATTATCTCTTTGAAGGGTGAGCAGGAGGGCTAAGTATGAAGGGAAAAGAATTTAAGCTGACTCGTATTCTGCTTTACATCGGAATTTTCATAACTTGTGTAGTGATTTTGTATCCCTACTTTATTATGCTTATTACCGCTTCCAAGTCCAATGCCGAAATGTACGATACCCGTGGTGGTATTTTGCCCAAGGTTTGGGAATTAGGTACCTTTATAAAGGTTTGGTCGGAAGCTCCTATTATTCGGTATTTGGGAAATTCAATTTTAGTGGCAGGTGGAGCTTCTCTGCTGGCTATCATTTGTGGAATTCCTGCTGCTTATGCCCTTTCCCGTATGGACTTTAAGGGTAAAAGCTTCTTCATGGGTATGGTTATTATGAGCCAGATGTTCTCACCTGTAGTTTTGTTGGTAGGTATCTACCGCATGATGGTGAACATGGGTCTGAACAATAGTATTCTGGGACTTATTCTGCTGAATGCTGCCTTTAACCAAGCCTTTGTTATCTGGTTGTTACGTGGAACCTTCACCTCAATTTCTTCTGAAATGGAGCAGGCTGCAAAAATCGATGGTTGCGGAACCGTTCAAGCATTGGTTCGGATTTTGTTGCCCACCGCAGCCCCTGGTATTGTAACAACTCTTATCTTCGTATTCATCAACTCTTGGAATGAATACACAATTGCCCTGACCTTGATTTCCTCTGACATATTCAAGCCTATTACTGTAGGTATCAATGTGTTCTATGGATTCAACATCATTAAGTGGCAATACCTCTTTGCAACTTCAATCTTTGCAACTATTCCAGTAATTATTCTCTTCCTGTGCATTGAAAAGCACTTGGTAAGTGGATTGACTGCTGGTGGTGTAAAGGGTTAATAGTAGAAGCAGCTTGTTTGTACAGGAGATTTTATGTCTACAAAACCGATTATTGCAATAACCATGGGGGATCCTGCTGGTATTGGCCCCGAGATTGTGGTTCGTGCTTTGGCAGATCCTCTTGTACAACAGGTTGCCTTTTGTCATGTGGTGGGAAGTCGTTCCGTTCTGGAAGATGCCTGTAAACGGTGCGATTTACCCACTACCATCCTTGATTCCCAATGGGCTTGTGTGGAGGATGTAGGTAGGGTTGAAGCTGAAACCTATCACTATGGTGAAATTTCAGCTGAATGTGGTGTTGCATCCTTTGAATATATAAAAAAAGCTATTGAGCTTGCACTAGCTGGAAAAGTCCAAGCAGTGGCAACAGCTCCTATCAACAAGGAGTCTCTCCGTGCAGGCTCCATTCCCTTTATTGGTCACACAGAGATTTTTGGAGAGCTTACTAACACAGCTGATCCCCTTACCTTGTTTGAGGTGCGAAATCTGCGGGTATTTTTCTTGACCCGCCACGTTTCCTTAAAAAAAGCCTGTGAGCTTGTTACCAAAGAACGAATTATAGATTATGTAGCTCGTTGTACAAATGCATTGAGCCAGCTTGGTATCACAGATGGAACTATGGCCATTGCTGGGCTGAATCCTCATTCTGGGGAGCATGGTCTGTTTGGGCAGGAAGAGGTGGAGGCTGTAGCTCCAGCGGTGGAAGAGCTACAAAAAGAAGGTTATAAGGTTGTAGGCCCTGTTAGTGCTGATTCAGTTTTCCATTTGGCCTTGCAGGGGCGCTTCAATAGTGTGCTTTCCCTGTACCACGACCAAGGTCACATTGCCACAAAAACCTACGATTTTGAACGGACTATTTCTATTACCTGTGGAATGCCAGTTTTGCGTACTTCTGTTGATCACGGTACTGCTTTTGACATTGCTGGTACAGGAAAGGCTTCTGCTGTTAGCATGATAGAGGCCATTGCTGTAGCGGCAAAATATGCTCCTTTTTGGAAGGCTTTATGAGTTCAAACACATCTTCATCCCTTTTACAGCAGGGACTTGTTGCACTAGATTTTTCTCAAGAAGAAATTCCTGCCCTGCAAGAAAAACTGGAAGGATATATTCGTGAATTAATGCTGTTTAATGCTGCCTACGATTTGGTAGGGGCTGATAATAAAGATCAAATTGTGGTGAATCATATTCTGGATAGCCTTTCTGCTTGGAAATATATTCGTGAGCTTGCTCTAGAGCGACAAGCTGAAGGACAACAGCTACAAATTGCGGACATTGGTTCTGGTGGTGGTTTGCCAGGCATTCCTCTTGCCATAGCTTTGCCTCAGTTTCAGTTTGTGCTGGTGGAGCGGATGAGTAAGCGTTGTGCCTTTTTGGAAAATTGTGCCGCCGTCCTTGGCTTGCGTAATGTGCGGGTGGAAAATCTTCAGGCAGAGCAGGTGGAAGAAGGCTCCTTTGATGTGGCTACCTTCCGAGCCTTTCGTCCACTGGATAAAAAAATGATTCGTACCTTGCTACGAACAATTAAGCAGGAGGGGATTTTGGCCGCTTATAAGGCAAAGCTAGAAAGTATTGAGTCTGAAATGACTGCCATTTCTTCCATTGTACCTAATTATAAAATAAAACCGCTGGAGGTTCCCTTTTTGGAAGACCGCCAGCGGCATTTAGTGCTTATTCAGCATTCATAATCACATTACATTGTATCAACTTTTTTCAGACGCTTAATCAACTCAGCCTTGTCTACCAAGTCTATAGGTCGGCCTTCGATGTATTTCTTTGCTTCATCAGAAAAGGCTCCCGCAGTGAGACAAATTCCGTGTCCTGCTCGTGCATCCTTAATTCGTCCGTGGAAGTCTCGAATATGGAGCTCACCGATAGAACCTGTGGTACGGTAAAAACGGAAGATTACAGTGTCTTCCCATTTTGCAGTTTCAACCTCAGTTAAGACTTCTGTGTTGTCGTTTGTTACGCCAATGTCCAGAATACGAACAACAGCTCTGCCGTAAAATGTTTCTACCAGTTTGCGGCACAAGGCTACAAAGTCGCTGTTTCCAGCAGTAAGATAGATTTGCAGATTTTTGTTCTGCTTTAATTCTGTGTATCGAGTAATCAAGGAATTTACATCACGGTAGGCTGGATTAATAACCTGTACCTCCCGCAGCATGGAAAGACCTGAATCCACGGAACCATCCTGAAGATAACATCCTGCTAATCGGTACTTAATTTCCAACAAAATATCTTGGGGAACATTAACGTGACGCAGGGCAATTTCAAAGTCTTGGATTGCCTTATCTAGAGTACCGCCGTTCATGTGCATGATACCAGCAGAGAGACAAGAGCGGGCTCCAAAATCTGGGTCTGCTCGTAGGTGCATAAATACTTTAAGTGCCTTATCTCCAAAGCCTGTTTGTTGCATAGCATCTGCCATGGAAAACAAAACAACCTTTTCCTCTGGATTTTCCTCTAAGGCACGCTTTAGGTAAGGCAGAGAATCTCTGTATCGCTTCAGGTTATAAAAGGACAAACCAATGGCTTCGTTTAAGCCAGGAGCCTCCTGCCCAAAGGTAGAGGCCTTCCGCAAAAAAGGAATTGCCTTGTCGTAGGCGTTTGCCTGATAAAATGCTTGGCCAAGGTAATAATTTGCCTCAAAATTATTGTTGTTAATTTTGATAGCTGCGCTTAATCCCTTCATGGCATCTTCTGGCTTTTTGAGATTTAAGGCTGTAATTCCTTGTCGCAGAGCAACTTGAAAATAATCGATATCTTTGTTGGTGGATGCAAGATTCAGCAATTCTTCCAGCAGGGGAAGGGCCTTTTCCCAGTTATGCTCTTGATAGTACAGGTTTGATAATTCTGTTAGAGCGGGAATGTTGTGAGGATTTTGGGATAATTTTTTTGTGGCATCTTTGATAATTACAGAACGTTTTCGTGTTTTAGAATTATTCTTCTTATTTTTTTTGCCAGAACCAGAAATCGAAGTAAGAATGACAAGAAAAACAAGAATAACTACAACGGCAATGAGAATCGATGAAATATCCATAATATGTATTATGACGTTCCTTTGCCAAGGTGTCAAGAAAGAAACTTGACAAGAATGGGTTTCAATAATAACATGTATTGTATGGGCAAAAAAATCGGCATAAAGCTAGCAGACGGAAGCTTCTATCCTATTATGGAGGATGGAGTTCCCCAAAAAAAACTGATGGAATTAACCACTGTTCAGGACAATCAGACCGCGGCATCCATTGATCTATACCGTTCCGAGTTAGGAACTATGGAAGATGCAGAATACGTGGATACTCTGGAAATTTCTGAGCTTGTACCTCATCCTGGTGGCGAGGCTAGTATGAGCTTTACCATCCAGCTGGATGAGAATAATATGCTTTCTGCAGAGGTTCTTGATCCTGAATCTGGAAAAACTAGTGCAACTAAGGCCGATTTAATAAATCTTCCCTCTGAAAAAAGAAATTCAGTACCTGATTATACGCTTTCTGAAATTTCCGATGATGATTTTGATGAGCCCCCTCTGCCAGAGGCTCCAACAACCTGGTCTGAGGATGCTGAAGCTGAAGCTGATGGCTTTGATGATAGCTTGACAGCTGAGGATGTAGAAGCTTCAGAATCTAGTTCCTTGGATGTAAATAGCTTTGATATGTCAGATTTTGACCTAGATGATTTTGCAGCTGTTGATGATTCCCATGTGGATGCTCTTCTAGGAAATGATGACACGCTGGTAGCTAATGATTTTGTAAAAGAGCCTGTTCAGGAAGAAACTACATCTTTTGATCTACCTGATTTTGAAGAAACAGCTCAGGAAGAGTCCACTTCCTTTGACCTGCCTGATTTTGGAGAAACAACTCAGGAAGAGCCCACATCCTTTGACTTGCCTGATTTTGGAGAAACAGCTCAGGAAGAACCCACATCCTTTGACCTGCCTGATTTTGGGGAAACAGCTCAGGAAGAGCCCACATCCTTTGACTTACCTGATTTTGAAGAAACAGCTCAGGGAGAGCCCACATCCTTTGACCTGCCTGATTTTGGAGAAACAGCTCAGGAAGAGCCCACATCCTTTGACTTACCTGATTTTAATTTTGGAAATGAAGCTACAGCCTTTGCTTCCAATGAGAGTCAGCTGAGTGAGGACAACTATCTGGGAGATGGAGCTGATACAGTGTATGAGGACTCTCTTCCAGATTTTAGTAAATTTGAATTGCCTGATTTTGATGAACCCTTGAAGAATGACTTTTCTTTTGGAGAAGAGTCTGGGTTATTTACAGAAAATGATTTTAAGGATCCCGCTTTTTATATGAACGAGCCAACATCTTCATCAAATCCCTTCGATTTTAGTGATCTGTACGATGAAAGAGAGGATGAATTAAAGCAGCAAGAAAATAGCAAGCGTCGAAGTGGTATTTCTGTTGTTATTTGTATTATTTGTGCTTTGGTGTGTGTAGGAATCTTGCTATTTATTCTCTTCCTTCTTCCTTCAAAGACTTTTAACAATTTTATATCTTCTGAAAGTAGTGTAGCTTCTACGGAGGTTCATTCTTCCACAGGGGAAAGCCTAGTGGAACCAGATGAAACTGCTGCTGTAGAGGATGTGATTGTTATTGTGGAAACTCCTTCCGTAACTCCAGCGCCACCACCACAGGTAGCAAAAAAGACTGATGTGGTACGTTATGAGGTAAAATGGGGTGATACACTATGGGATATTGCTCAGTCATATTACAATAATCCATGGTTGTATCAGCGGATTGTCTCTGCAAATAATATTAAGAACCCTGACTACATTGTGGCAGGAACTGTTCTTGTTATTCCACCACAGTAAACCGCCCATGAACCAAAGAAAGAATCTTCTCTTAGTTATTCTTTACACCCTGTTATTGGTGATGACAGGGTGTAATGATGGTAAAGCATTGTCCCCTCAAGAGCAATTTGGAGACAATGCCCATTATTTTATGGGATTAAAGTACCTGCAAGAGGGACAAAAGGAAGAGGCTCTTAGTCAATTTAAAAAAGGTGTAAAAAAATCTGATGATTTTTTTGCAGAAAAATGTTTAGAAATACTTTGTCAGTTAGCATCAGAAAATGAACGAAAGGTGCTTGCCCATGAATTGGCAAAACAATTTCCCAGCTATGCTACGCAATTACAATTAGTCAAAATACTCTCTGATGCAGGGGAATATGGGCAAATCGTTTCTATTACGGGAAACGATTCTGGAATTGGAGCTGCAGAAAAGCCTGATGAACTAATTTATTTGCGACTTTTGGCCTTGGAACAGGATGGTAAGCAGGGCTTTGCAGGGGAGATTGAAGATTGGTTTTTCTATTCCCCCATCACCTCCTTTCATAAAAAATATTTTGATACTCATAAGGATAGCCTTCTTTCCTCCCTATTTTCAGAGGAAGTACAGCAATGTATAAGAATTCGAATTGCAGTGTATCAGCGAGAGTATGGTCAAGCAGTTAATCTTTTGGCAAAAGTGCTGGAGACTCAAGAATATCCCACGCAATGGCTGGTGCAGCAGCCAGAGGAAATGCTTATAGATATTGGCAAAGCCTTTTTGTTTGGAAATTACCGATTAACAGATGCAGCCCGACTTCTAGATAAGGCTGTTAATGAAATTCAGTCAGAAAGTCCCAGTTACGTGGCTTTTTACTTGAATTTTTATGCCGCCCGCTTGTATGACAAGGGCCTTGGCACTGGAAATAAAAAGGCTTTGGAAAAGTTTTTGGCTGCCATGGAGGCGGCGGATACTCCTGCAAAATACGACAATGCCCTGTGGTATTATTTTTCTACCCAATTGAAAATTGCACCTTCGGAAGCAGAAGCTGCCATGAAGGAGTATATTCACACCATTCACGACGCCACCTATTACAGCGACTTCTTTGAAACATTAATTTTGCGGTATTTTACCGAGCGAAATTGGAGTGGTGTTCTGAAAAGCTTGATTTTGATTCGAGATTACGCCACTCAAGAGGTGGTTTCTCAGTATGCCTATCTTGCTGGTCGCCTTGTTCAGCAGGGCTTGGTGGATTTGAAGAAATTTCCTGTGGCTGACTTGCAGGCTATTATTGATAGTCAGGTAGCAAGTGAGGTCATTGAGGAAGATGCTACTGAGTCGGAGGGAGAAGAAATCACCTTGCAGGATGCTGTGTCACAAGGGCTTTTTTCTATAGCCTATGGTGCTGGAGGGGAACTCTACTACCGACTTTTGGCTGGCACTCAGCTGGATTATTCACCTGCAGTTGTTCGCCAAAGCTTGTATCAAACAAAGGTGCTGGATGAATTCGTAGCAGATCAAAACCTAGAAACCTTGTTGGAAGGCCTTATGGTTTTTGATTTGCCCGACTATATTTATCCTGTGTGGAAGGAAAATTCCAGTAAAATCAGTTTGGAAATGGCCCAACGAGCTGCTTCCTTCCTTTCCTTGTACGGAATTCAACAGTATTCAGCTCAGGGCTTACGGCTCATGTCCAATGCAATCTTTCACGCAGATACTCAAACCACACGAGAAATGTATCAGCTAGCCTATCCTCGGCTCTATAGTCAGGAAATTGCCACCGCTGCCACGGACTACAATCTGCCAGAATACTTGATTTACGGTTTGATTCGCAGTGAAAGCTTTTTTGATGCAGCTGTTTCATCCCATGCTGGTGCGGTGGGCTTGGCTCAGCTTATGCCTGCTACCGCTGGAGATATTGCTCGCAAGCTTAAAATTGAAGACTTTGATTTGCAGGACCCTGTTACCAGCGTTAATTTTGGCAGCTTTTATCTTGCAGAATTGATTGGCCGTTTGGACAATTCTATCATAGATGCATTGTATTCCTACAATGCAGGAATCACCAATGTACGCAAATGGAAACGAATGTTCCCGGATTTGCCTGCGGACCTGACGGTGGAATTGATTCCCTTTACGGAAACACGGAATTATGGCAAGAAGATTGTATCTGCCTCTGCCGTGTATGGGGATTTGTATTTTGAAATTCCCCACAAGGTCATAGTGGAAAAGATTTTGTTCGGCAAATAGACTAAAATCAAGGATTTTTCAATTAAAAAATTTAGTAATACTTAAGTCCTTGTATTTTTCGAAAAAAAAGGGTATTATTTCACGTTAATTTTTTTCTCCAATTTTGTTGTGGGGGTTTGAACATGTATAAAATCATCGAAAAACAGCAGCTTTCTGCAGATGTTTTTTTTATGAGGGTAATGGCTCCAGAGATTGCCAGAAATCGTAAGGCTGGCCAGTTTGTGCTGGTGCAGTTGGACTTGGAGTTTGGGGAGCGAGTTCCTCTGACGATTGCAGATGCAAATGCTGACGAGGGCTGGATTGCCCTGGTTTTTCAGACAGTAGGTGCCACCACCTTAAAGCTTTCTCGGTTTAACGTAGGTGAGGAAGTTGCTGCAATCCTTGGCCCCTTGGGAAATCCCACCCACATCGAGAAGGTGGGAACTGTTGTTTGTGTTGGTGGTGGAATTGGTGTTGCCCCATTGTATCCCATTGCCCAGGCTTACAAGGCTGCTGGCAACAAGCTCATTGTGATTATGGGTGCCCGCAACAAGGAATTGTTGATTTTTGAAGACAAGATGCGTGCCATTGCCGACGAGCTGGTAATCATGACCGACGATGGTTCAGCAGGAAGAAAGGGCCTTGTAACCGAGCCCCTGAAAGAATATTGCGAACAAAATCCCAAGCCAGATGAAGCTGTGGCCATTGGACCACCTATTATGATGAAGTTCTGTGCCGCCACCACTAAGCCTTACGACGTGCATACTGTTGTTTCCTTGAACACCATTATGATTGACGGTACTGGTATGTGCGGTTGCTGCCGTGTTACCGTAGACGGCAAGACCCAGTTTGTTTGTGTAGACGGCCCAGAATTCGATGGTCACTTGGTGGATTTTGACAACATGATGCTGAGAATGCGCTCCTTTAAGGGACGTGAGCAGGATGATATGCACAAGTGTCGCATGGAAGCCCAGGCAGAAGCCATTGCTACAGGAGGTGGAAAATGAGTTACGTAAAACCAGAAGAACTTTCTAAAATTGCTGTGGCAGAGCTTGAAGCTATCAACAAGAAGCTGGCAGCAGGTCCTCTTTCCACCAAGGATAGAATGGCCATTCCTCAGCAGGATATGCCTGTGCTGGAGCCCCTGCAGCGTGCTCATTTGATGGACGAGGTAGCCATTGGTTATACCAATGAACAGGCCATTGTAGAGGCTCAGCGTTGCTTGCAGTGCAAGAACCAGCCCTGTGTAAACGGCTGTCCTGTAAATGTACCCATTCCTCAGTTTATTGCAGAAATTGCCAATGGTGAATTTAAGAAGGCCGTTGATATTATCAAGACTACAAACCTATTGCCCGCCATTTGTGGCCGTGTTTGTCCTCAGGAAAAGCAGTGCCAAGAGCAGTGTACTGTAGGAAAGGCCCTAAAGGATGTGGAAAAGTCCGTGGCCATTGGTCGTTTGGAGCGGTTTGTTGCTGACTACGAGCGGGAAAATAACTTGCAGACCCTGCCAGAGGTTGCCCCAGCCACCGGAAAGCGTGTTGCCATTATCGGTTCTGGCCCTGCTGGCCTTACTGCCGCTGCTGACATTCGCCGTGACGGCCACGAGGTAGTGGTGTTTGAAGCCTTCCACAAGTCTGGTGGTGTAATGGTGTACGGAATCCCTGAGTTCCGCCTGCCTAAAACCATTGTTTCCCAAGAAATTGAGCAGCTAAAGAAGATGGGCGTTCAGTTTAAGGAAAACTTTTTAGTGGGACGCACAGGCACCTTGATGCAGCTCTTAGAAGAGCAGGGCTTTGATGCTGCTTTTGTGGGAACAGGAGCTGGTTTGCCCAAGTTCGTGAATATTGAAGGTGAAAATCTTATCGGTGTATTTAGTGCCAACGAGTACCTAACCAGAGCTAACTTAATGCGTGCCTACGACAAAAAGGCTGACACTCCCTTGTACGATGCCAAGCACGTGGCCATTGTTGGCGGTGGAAACGTTGCCATGGATGCCGCCCGTACCGCATTCCGCTTGGGAGCAGAAAAGGTGTCCGTCATTTATCGCCGTACCAGAAACGAAATGCCTGCTCGCCGGGAAGAAATTGCCCATGCGGAGGAAGAAGGTGTAGAGTTCCTGTTCTTGGAAAATCCCACCCGGATTTTAGGAGACGAAGAAGGTCGCATTCGTGGAGTAGAGGCTCTTTCTTATGAGCTTGGTGAACCAGATGAATCTGGTCGTCGCAGTCCTGTGGCAATTCCCGGCAGTGAGCATGAGATTCCCTGCGATGCCCTGATTGTAGCCCTTGGAAA
>JAXJGY010000052.1:0-27665 GCA_036300185.1 Treponema sp.
TACCAAAGTGTAGCAGATGTGTCTACCACTTCAACAGGAACAAAATATCGGGATTTACCAGAAAACATCCTCATTTTCATCTGTACTTTTGACCCTTTTGACAGAAATTATCCTCGTTACACCTTTGAGTACATCTGTAACGAGGATAAACGGCTCAAACTAAAAGACGGTTCTCTCCGCATCTTTTTGAACACCAAAGCCACAAAGCTTTCAGCTCTTGACCAGAAACTTCAAGCATTTTATCATTATTTACAGGATGGTGTTGCTGAATCCACTTTAACACAAGAAATTTTCAACAAAATCACCACCCTAAAAAACAATTCCATTGAAAGGAGGTCGTTTATGACACTGGCACTAAAAATGGCTGATATAGAATACGATGCATATGAAAATGGTTTCGATAGAGGCCATGAAGCCGGACTCCAAGCTGGACTTCAAGATGGCCTCCAACAAGGCCTCCAACAAGGACTCCAGCAAGGAATTGAACAAGGGATGAAACAAGGAGCCTACCAAAAAGCTTTGGAAACAGCAAAAACTCTTCTTTCCTACGGTGATTCCCCAGAAAAGGTCGCCATTTGTACCAGTCTCCCGCTGGATGTGGTACAAAGTCTGCCCATTGACCAGTCAAAGGGTGTTCCCTCCTAACTCTCCCCGTGATATACTAACTCCATGGATTTAGAAACATTGCAATTTAGGGCACGAACCATGCAGCAGATTCGTGAGTTTTTTATTCAGCGGGGCTACTTGGAGCTAGACACTCCAGCCTTAAGCTCCCATCTCATTCCCGAAAGCTGTCTTGAGGTGTTCCGTACCGAATACATCCATCCCAGAACACAGGAGGCAACACCCCTGTATCTTGTTCCTTCCCCAGAAGTTCACATTAAGCCCCTTATTGCCCGCCACAAGGTTAGTGTTTTCCAGCTTTCCAAATGCTATCGAAACCTAGAATCCTGTGGCCGCATCCACAGCCCAGAGTTCACCATGCTGGAATATTACACCGTTAATGCCAATTACATGGACACGGCAGCCATTACCGAGGAGCTTTTTAACTTTTTACTGCCACCGCCAGCTGCTGACCATGACGATTTTGCCTACCTTCGCCCTCCATTTCTGAGGCTTACTATGGATCAGGCATTTTTCCAATATGCGGGATTCTATCTTTCTTCCTGTACCACACCCCAGCAGCTGGCAGAACAGGCCCGAAGGCTGGGCATCTATGAGCCAGAGGACAATTCTTTTGACAACTGGCCCTGGGACGATCTATACGAGCTGATTTTAGTGCAATGTGTGGAGCCCCAGCTTCCCAAGAACAAACCTGTGTTGCTGATGGACTATCCCGCTCAGGTTCCCTGCCTTGCCCAGGATGTGCCAAATCCTACAGGACAAAAGCCCTTGTGGAAGCAACGATGGGAATTGTACGTGGCTGGAGTGGAGCTTTCCAACTGCTACAGTGAGGAAACAGATCCTGAAAAAATCCGTAGCTACTTCCAGCAAGAAGGCCAGGCTAAGGCACAGTCAGCCCGTGTACCCCACGCCATCGACGAAAACTACTGGAAGCACTTCCAGACCTTCCCCACCTGCTCTGGCAATGCTCTTGGAGTAGACCGACTCATTGCCCTGTTGCAAGGTCGCACTACTATAGAGGGAGTTTTGCCGTGAATAAAGCCCTGCTACACCAGTCTATTATCCAGCACACCAGCCTCACCTTTGCCAGAAGCGGGGGAGCCGGTGGCCAAAACGTGAACAAGGTAAACACCAAGGTTCACGCCACCTTGAGCATTACTGCCATTCAAGGTATCACGGAAGAAGAGCGGGACTTACTTCGGAAAAAGCTAGCAGCCCTCATCAATAAGGAGGACTGCATCTTTGTGGACGTGGACCAAGAGCGCTACCAAGAACGAAATCGAGCCCTAGCATTAGAGCGGCTGGAAAATCGCATTGTCAATGCACTGAAAATCCCCAAGAAGCGGATAAAGACAAAGCCCACCAAGGCCTCTCAGGAACAGCGGCTCAAGCTAAAGCGACTAAAATCCGAGTTAAAGCGAAACAGAAGCTGGCGAGGATAAAATACTGGATATTTCTACTATCGTACCTGTAATTTAACGTACAGACTGGTCGTATTCAGCAACGAAAACAAGTCAGGCTTAGTATCGTAAAATGTCTTCTTCAAATACAATTCATCTGATATACCAAGTAAAATTTGTCGTGTTAGGGCAAATTCATAGCTTGTATCCACAACACCAATAAGTTCCCAACCAGTGTCATCGTTTTTCTGCTTCTGGAAAGGGAACTTATACATGGCATATCCATGGAAATCTGTGTTCAAGATGTGTCTTTCTCCAGCAAACCAACGAAGCTTTGCTACCGTCTCTGCACCAACTGTATAACCGTAATCTCGCACTGTACCATCATCTAAAACAGGAAGAAGGTTACGACGGAAATAATAAAAATCGCTGGTTCCTAAGAATATACCATCTAAGTGGAATTGCCACTCCAGTCGGTGCTGATGCCCGTTCACACGCTGTTTGACTCCAAAGCCTAGGGCCATACTTGATAACTCCACAAAGGAATGACGAATGTAATCATAATCAAATACAATTCCCACGCTGGTATCCGTATTGGTTCCCCATTGGGGACTACGTGAAAACAACAGACCATTACTGAAGATATGAACATCATACATCATCTTCTTTTCCATATCATTCTCACCAAATCCAGATCCAGCACCTATACCAGCCCCCATTTCCCACTCAAATTGACTAAGTGGCACATTTGAATCGTGACCATAGGGGTCTCTATATACAGCATAAAATTCCAAACCAAAGGAACCAGGAAAAACCTCTTGAGCAAAGTCAAAATCCCGAGAAAACCATGTTCCAGTAACTGCAGCACCAATTCCAGCCTTAAATGAAAGTTCATGGAGATTTCCTACAGGTCCCACTGGAGGTCGATTCAACAGAGGATCAGAAATAAGACGAAGGGGATTGATAATAGTTCCCAATATAGGTGATACAGTATTGGCTTCTAATGCCAATCTATATAACATCTCACCCATAAAGAAACCACCTATTCCTGTATATACTAAATCATTGATGGAAGGATCATTTAACTCACAAAAATATTCCCACATAGCACTCCCTAAAGAGGACATAACAAGGGATGTGAAAACATTTAAATTGGCATTACGAGCACTCATATAATACAGAGAGCCTTGATAGGTATGACCGATAAAATTTGTCCAATGCCAGTCCGTGTCAAATTCAACCTCTCTCTCCCAAGGCTTCCATACTTCCTTCAAGGTCACCTGTGCCCATCCTGCTCCACCTACAAATTGATTCCAATCTCGCATCAAGACATTGACAGTAACCATTCCCAAGGAACCTATAAGATAATTTTTCGCTGTCTGGCCAGCAGATTCTTTCACTGGTGCATGAAACCAACCAGGCTCCAAGGAAAAAGCAACATCCTCAGATATATTATCACTCTGCTGGGAAAAAATAAGCGAAGGTGAAACTAAGAATACAAGACATAACACAATACTAGTTACAATCTGAGATTTCTTTCCATTCATAAAATAAAACACCTCTAAATAATAAAATTCATTATTTACATTGACTAAAATAACCTATTTTATAGCTATTATGAGGATTAATTGTAACAAACCTCTAAAGATTTATCAACGTAAAATTTTACGTCACTTTGAGCTTTACCCTTGTCCGAGGAGCCACACCTCCTTCCCACTCATTGCCACCAAGGGCCATTCCCGCTATACTATAAAGAAATGCTGACTTCGATTTTGTCACACAAGTCATAATCGCCCAAAGCATCACCCATATCCACAGCAAGGCTTTTGAGGACTTGGACAATCTGGAGTCAATAGTCTTTCCCGACACCTACCCCTTCTGCGTTTACGATTCCTTCGACTTAGGTATCGTTTGGGAGGAAAACTTCGATTACGAGACCCGGGAATACCTCTATAAACTGCCGGACGACAGATGGATGAGGTAGAGTGGCAAAACTCCCCATCCCGGAAATTGAGGATGGGGAGCATTTTGAGTTGCCTTTATCTACAGTGGTACGAAAAAACTGGTGCAGTCGTCGCAAGGACAGCCGCACCAGATTATTCATCTTATGTGGGAAATTAATTACAGGGTGGTGAATTCTGTTGTACAATCAATACACATACTGAACCAAATCTTTCTAACAGCTTCCCTCTGAATACCCAAAGACTGAAAGTGGTGCTGCCAAATTTCATCCCATTGAGTTTCGCTGGAGACATTCATCTTTCCTTGTGTTCCTGGTTTGTCAAATCCGTTGATGAAATTTATGTACAATAAGGCGGCATCAATACCTTGTTTCTTGCAAAAATATATGAATGCCAAGCGATTTGCCAACTGATATGAGTCACATTGTGGAGTCATCCAATAATCAACTGAAGAGGAACCATAACTATTACCTACCTGGGTGAAAGCAGCATGAATCTTCTTTCGACTTTCCTCTGACGTTGCAGAACAAGAGGCTTTTGTCTGCGCTTTGTGTGCCTTTGACTCCACAAAGAACCACTTGCCATCTACTGTAAATATGGCATCCCAAGTCTGAGCACTTCCTGTCTGAGGCCAGAAGGCATTCCATGCAATTTTCAGCTCCTCATACCTCTCGTGCCCCTGAAAACATTCTATTCCTTTCCATTCCTTGTCAAAGGAAGCATCGGTACTTGGATAATCCAGCCACTGAATTTCCTCCTGTGTTCCCAACACCTTTTGAATCCTGTTGTTTAAATAATTCCTGTGATGACCTAGTAATCTAAGTAAATGGAATTCGCTTCCATAACCCATCGCCATGTCCGCCAAACTCAAAACAGCCTCCTTTTGCGTTTCCTAAATCTAGATATTTGTATAGTGTTCAGCACAATCAATGCACAAATTATACCAACTACCCTCAACTGCTTTCATGTCGATTCCCAACTCATCAAATTCATCCTGCCAAATCCGTTCCCACTCAGCAATCGTGGTGATATTCTTTCTTCCTTTCTCTCCTGGTTTGTCATATCCATTGAGAAAGCTAATGTACAGCAAGGCAGCATCTATGCCATTTTCCCGGCAAAAATATATGAATGCCAAGCGATTTGCCAACTGATATGACTTGCAGTCCGCACTTGCCCACTCATTACCTTTTGAGCTTTTATAGTGGGCGGCAACCTTACCGAATGCCTGATTTATCATTTCCACACTCTTAGGTTCACTAGCCTTGCAACTGGAGCGTGTCTCCTCCTCGTGTGCCTTTGCCTCCACAAAATACCATTTGCTGCCAACCCTAAAGATGCCATCCCAGTTCTGGGCTTTTGTCTTAGAAGGCCAGAAATTATCCCACCGCTGGCGTATCTCATCAAAATTAGGTTCGTCCTTGAAACATTCAATGCCAACCCACTCAGCATCCAAGGATGCTTTCCCATAATTACTGGGATAGTCCAACCAGTGGATTTCTTCTTGTGTCCCCAGAATCTCCTGAATCCTGCCATTCAAATAATTCCTGTGGTGGCCCAAGAAGCGCAACAATTGGTACTCACTTCCATATCCCAATCCCATTTCTCCCATCCTTAGCCTCCTTTGACGAAAATGAAATACAATTGTGACTAGCTTGCCAAAATAGTTTTTTGATTGAAATGACTGACTCTCACCCTGCAAGCCCTACACAATCTCCTTAGTAGAAAATCTATGAATCGGGGTAGACAGATTTATCTACCCCGACAAGACACTACTTCTTCCTAAGAGCCTTCAAGACTAATTCGTACTTACCGGGACTGGTCTCCAACATACACAGCTGCCAACACAGTGTTGTATTGTACCAATACTTGCCGACATTAGTACGGAGAAAAGCCTTGACCGAATCATCAGCAGGGTAAACACGCCATCCACCATCAGTCAGGAAGTAAGAACCTGCATCGGAATCAATCTGGAGCGAACCATCAAAGACATCACCCACCCACAGGTCATTGGGTATTGCCAACACCAACTCGGATTCAGAGTAGTTGTCCAACCTCCCATACCCGCCCATCATCATAACTGCAGTGGACTCGTTATACCCCACCATGTCACCAAGCCCCAACTCGATGGAACCCTCAACGAAGGTGTTCTCCCCATGAGGAGAGGAGTAAGGAATCCGCTTAGGAACTGTCCCAGAGTCCCACAAAACATTCAACTCGTCATCAGAGGATACCACATCAAATCGAGCCCCTACAAGGTGACTCTTCCAAGCAGCACTGTATACATCAACAGTCTCTCTAGGGGAATCATAATCTTTACGATAATCTCTACGACCAATATATTCACCTTCAACCAGTTCAAACTGAACCAGCGCAGTAATCAGCACCGGAGCATTGCTCTCATTCCTCCAGTTACGTGCAACCGACTCACTAGTCTGTACCGTACAACTATCAACGAGAGGCGTAACCTCATCAGCCGATATGTATTTCAAATAATTCAAGTAACCGTCATCATCCATAGCATAAGTACCGTCGGATTCCAGAGCGAAGACAATCAGACCCAGACCAGTGCCATCAAGACTTCCACCTGCAGAAGAGAGTGCCTCCACACCCTTCAACAGATTTTCTGTAAAGTCCCCCTGACCATAAACCACAGGTAGCTCGTCAACTTTTCCCATGAGAGAGTACTCCGGCCACCTATCAACAACGTAATCTTCCCAGTTCCCGGGTAGGCTGCTTCCCCCATCCCACAAGCTACCCGCATACCACACCTTGCGTACGTCAGTGGGGACGTTCTCTGTAGATAGACAGCCAGTAACCAACAGGCTAAAACCCACCGCCAACACAAGCCCCACCTTGCAAAAACCCGCATTCAGCTTACAAGCCATAATCCATATCCTCCATAATTCGATTTTGCACTGGAGAGAAGGCGCAACTCCTCCTCCAAGATTGACCTTCGGGAAGCTAACTGGTATCCTATAGTCGCTACACAGAGGACGACAGATGACTCACCCGAAGGTCAAAATCAAATATGTTCTTTACTCATATTTGATTTTGTGATATGTATATCATGGTTTGATTCATTTGTCAACAACGATTAGAATTTTTACAGGTGGAGACGATGAAGGCCATGGACATGACCCAGGAAGAATTGCAGCTACGTATAGAAGAGGGAATAAGCCAGCGGTATTCCCAGTTCGAGGGGCTTATCAACGGAGAGGAATTCCATCCCTTCCGGGAGCTGTGCATGGAGATGGCCTCCAATCCTGAGCTTTTGGGACACGTGAAATTCTGCAACGACCTCTTCCACATCCCCCCGGTCAAGACCTTCCTGCTGTACTACCGGGATCGGCTCCAGCCACTGGTGGACAGCAGCCTGCGGGGACTCAGCGGGGAGGACATGGAAAACAGGACCAGGATGCTCAAGCGTTCCATGGGAGCCTTCTGGGGAGCCGTCTTTAAAGGAGCCCTGGGCTACCAGACCTCCCAGACCGTCACCGTCTCCCTAAAAGACCCCCTCCCTGTCTCCACCGCCAGCTACTTCATCAAGAGCCACGAAGGGTAAAAGGGTCAATCCCCGCCATTACCAGCCGGAGTCGTTCCCGCTATACTAGTTGCAGGAGGTGCCCATGACCCTTGTGATACAAAATGCCGACCAGAATTTGTTGTCTATGCTCGATGCAATCAACAAGATGCGGCCGCAACCATACACCTATTTTCAGGACGATGACTTTTCCGACGAGTTCATTGCTTCCATCAGGGAGGGTGAGGCGGAGCTCTCGCAACAAAAAGCAAATGGCACCTTAGAAACCTTTTCCTCCGCCAAAGATGCCTTTGCCTGCATTGTATGAAATACAAAATTTTCCTTACTACTCGGTTCAAAAAGGATGCCAAAAAGCTTTCAGAGCAAGACAGATAAGCCACTATCGAAATAATTGACCGCTTGGCAGCCGGGGAAACACTTGAGCCAAAATACAAGGACCACCCATTGACCGGAAAACTAAAAGGCTATCGTGACTGCCACATACAACCAGACTGGCTGCTCATCTATCAATATCACCACGAGGGGCTGTACCTCTACTTGACCCGCACCGGCTCACACTCTGACCTGTTCTAGTCCCCATCCCAGCACCAAGCCCCCCGCCATTGCCAGCCAGAGCCGTTCCCGCTATACTGTAAGGAAGAGTTGACTTCATTTTCAGAATTCAGCCTGAAATATCTATGATTTATCAAGGAGTTTCCTGTGGAAGTTCGTGTTCGTTACGCTCCCTCCCCAACGGGGATGCAGCATATTGGTGGTGTTCGTACCGCCCTGTTCAACTATCTTTTTGCCCGAGCCAACGGAGGCAAGTTCATTTTGCGTCTGGAGGATACTGACCGTACCCGCTATGGCGAGGAATATGTGCAGAATCTTTATGACACCATGGCTTGGCTTGGCATTGAATGGGATGAGGGAGGAGAAAAAGGAGGAGAGTTCGGCCCCTACGTTCAGTCTCAGCGGTTTGACCTGTACAAAAAGTATGCCCAAGAATTGGTGGAAAAGGGACAGGCTTACTACTGCTTCTGCGATGCCGAACGCCTCGATAGAATTCGCTCCATTCAGACCATGAACAAGATGCCTCCCGGATATGACCGCAACTGTCGCCATCTAACAGAAGAAGAAATCAAGGCAAACCTAGAAGCTGGCAAGCCCTACGTTATCCGTCTCAAGGTTCCCATGGAAGGAGTAACTCGTTTTAAAGATGCATTGCTTGGCGACATTGAATGGAAGAATGAAGACATTAACCCTGACCCCGTTTTGCTGAAAAGCGATGGCTTCCCCACCTACCACTTGGCCAACATCGTGGACGACCACTTTATGAAGATTACCCACGTAATGCGTGCCCAGGAATGGATTCCCTCCACTCCCCTCCACGTCCTCATGTATCAGGCCTTTGGCTGGGAGCCACCACAGTTCTGTCACCTTCCCATGGTTATGGGACAGGACGGACAAAAGCTTTCCAAGCGCCACGGAGCCACCAGTGTCAACGAATTCCGAGCACGAGGCTATTTGCCCAAGGCCCTCATCAATTATGTTGCCATGTTGGGCTGCTCCTACGAAGATGGTCGTGACATTTACGATTTGGCCGACTTTGAAAAATTATTCAAGGTGGAGCACCTCAATAAGGCCCCCGCTGTCTTTGACTACAAAAAATTGGAATGGTTCAATGGTCAGTATATGAGAACCATGTCCGACGAAGAACTGTATCAGGCAACCCTTCCCTTCCTGACAGGAACTGGCGATGCAGCCCTGCCTGTAAACGTCACCGAGCAGTTCCCCGCTCCCAAGGTGGGCCCAGAAGTTTCTGGTGTTCGCTTGAACGAGGCTGGAGAACCTGTGGCAGAAGGATTGACAGTAGCCGAGACAAAGGAAAAGCTCATGCAGCTCATGCCCCTCATTAAGGAGCGGCTCCACTTCCTTTGCGATGCAGCAGAAATGGTTCGCTTCCTCTTTACCGAGCCCGCCGTTCCTCCAGTGGAGCAAATCATTCCTAAAAAACTGGATGCAGCAAAAACAAAGGAAGTGCTAGAAGCCAGCAAGGAATTCATTGCCGCTATAGCCACTAAAACTGAAGAAGAAGCCGATGCCCTAGCCCGCCAAATTGCAGAAGGACTGGGAGTTAAATTAGGTGACTTTATGATGCCTATCCGCATGGCTGTTACTGGTAGCCGAGTAAGCCCACCTTTGGTAGGCTCCATCAAGATTCTTGGTGTAGAAAAGGCTCTAGAGCGCACCGATAGAACACTGGCAACCTTCTAAAAAAAAGAGCTGGATACATATCCAGCTCTTTTTTTTATTTACTGCAAGAACTTAGAACATCTTGCTAAAGATGTCATAGTAGCCCTTTACAAAGATTACCAACACAATCAAGGGAAGAATCCACTTAACATAGAACTTAATCTTGCGGGGGAACTTAAGTCCTTCTCCAGCATCCGCCTCTGCCAAGAAATTATCCCAGCCCCAGCCCTTCTTGCTACAGCAGAACACTAAGAAAATTAATGAACCAAGGGGCAACAGGGTGGAGCTAACAATAAAGTCCTCCAAATCAAGCACCCCAGTTCCTGCACCTAGTGGCTGGAAGCCAGCCCACAGGTTAAAGCCCAAAATACAAGGCAGGGACAGGATAATCAATGCAATGCAGTTTACTATACAAGCCTTTTTTCTACCCCAGCCGTGGGTATCAATCCAGTAACTAACGATATTTTCGAATACAGCAATCAAGGTGGAAAGGGCGGCAAAGCTCATAAACACAAAGAACAAGCTTGACCAAATGCGGCTTCCTGCCATGTTGTTGAAAATATTAGGCATGGTGATGAACAAAAGTTCAGGACCTGCACCAGGATTTACGTCATAGGCAAAACAGGCAGGGAAAATAATCAAACCGCTCATAATGGCTACAAAGGTATCCAGCAGGATGATTCTTCCAGCTTCACCTGTCAGGCTGTATTTCTTGTCGATGTAGGAACCGAAAATCTCCATACTTCCGATACCCAAGCTCAAGGTAAAGAAAGCCTGCCCCATGGCGGCAAATACTACCTCACCAAATCCAGAGTCTGTTACCTTGCTAAAGTCTGGCAACAGATAGAACTTGATTCCTTCACCACTACCGGGCAAAAGAACGGAATTTACTGCCAATACCACAATCAGCAGAATCAGCAGAATCATCATTACCTTGGTGATTTTTTCTACGCCCTTTTCAAGACCGATTCCAACGATAACAAAGCTCAACACCACTGCAATGGCCATCCACAAAAACTGTGTACTAGGACTTGCTGTTAAAGAACCAAAGAAGGCACCAACAGCTGCAGTATCCAAGCCCTGAAACTGGCCAGTAAGGCTGGCAAAGCAATAATACAAAAGCCAGCCAGAAATGGTGGCATAGAACATCATCAGGATGTAGTTTCCAGCAATAGCAATGTGACCATAGGCATGCCACTTTGTTCCCTTAGGCTCCAAGGTTTTGAAGGCCTTTCCCACATTCTGGCGAGAAGCACGACCAACAGAAAATTCCATCACCATAATGGGCAAACCAAGGGCTACCAAAAAGAATAAATATACTAGAACAAAGAGTGCTCCACCGTATTTTCCAGTAATATAAGGGAAACGCCACACATTCCCCAGACCAATGGCACAACCTGCCGACAGCAAAATAAAGCCAAGACGAGAGGCAAGGCTTTCTCTTTCTTTCATATATCCTCCAAAAGATTCTGTTACACTAAATGACAGGCCACCCAGTGACCCTCTGAAACTTCCCGCAGCTGTGGCATAGATTCTTTACACTGAGGCTTAGCCATAGGACAGCGAGTATGGAAACGACAACCAGAGGGTGGATTCATGGGAGAAGGAATATCTCCCTCCAACACGATTCGCTGACGACTGCGAGACAACTGTGGGTCAGGAACAGGCACTGCAGAAATCAAAGTTTTGGTGTAGGGATGAATGGGATTCTTGTTCAACTCGTAGCTTGTGGAAAGCTCCACCAAACAGCCCAAGTACATAACTCCAATTCGATTTGAAATATGGCGAACAACACTCAAATCGTGGGCAATAAACAAATAGGTTAATCCCAGCTCTTCCTGCATGTCCTCCAGCATATTCACTACCTGGGACTGAATTGAAACGTCCAAGGCAGAAATAGGCTCATCGCACACAATAAACTGAGGACGTACCGCTAAGGCACGGGCAATACCAACACGCTGCTGCTGTCCACCAGAAAATTCGTGGGGATAGCGGTTTGCATGCTCTGTGTTCAGGCCAACCATGTCTAGCAATTCCTTGATACGGTCTGTTCGTTCAGCCTTGGTGGACCAGAGCTTGTGAATATCAAGAGCCTCACCAATAATCTCTCCTACCGTCATGCGAGGGTCAAGGGAAGCAGATGGGTCCTGAAAGATAATCTGCATTTTGCGACGGTAGGGCAACATCTTTACTGCAGAGTGCTTTTTGCCGTCTCCTTCGTAAATGGTTTCTCCGTCATATACAATGCGCCCGCTGGTGGGCTCGTGGAGGCGGATAATGGTGCGTCCCAAAGTTGTTTTTCCACAACCAGACTCACCAACCAAACCCAAGGTCTCACCTCGCTTGATAAACAGGGAAACATCTTCCACTGCTTGAACTCCAGGCCCCTTCATTCCCTTTACGGGAAAATATTTTCTCAAGTGCTGAACTTCCAGCAAAATATCATTATCAGCCATTTACTTTTCCTCCCCTGCCTTTGACTCCATCTTTGATGCCATCTTTGATGCTAGATGGGTAGCTCCACCTTCTGATCCAAAATCCTCTTTTCGCATCACTTCTTCCACCCGCAACCAACAGGCTGAACGGTGGCCTTCTTTGATGGTAACGTGAGGAGGCATCTTTTTCAGACAGATTTTCATACAATGCTCACAGCGAGGAGCAAAGGGACAACCTTCAGGAGGATTCAGCATATCTACGGGAGAACCTTCAATAGGAATAAGCCGCTCGTAGTTTTCCGCATCAACACGGGGCATGGAACGAAGCAAGCCCACGGTGTAAGGATGGGAAGGATTATAGAAAATATCATCAACAGGGCCCTGTTCCACAATCTTACCTGCATACATAACAGAAACCTTGTGACAGATTTCTGCTACAACCCCCAAATTGTGGGTAATAAAGATAATGCCCATGTTGGTCTTTTTCTGCAGGGACTTCATCAATTCAAGAATCTGAGCCTGAATGGTAACGTCAAGAGCAGTGGTAGGCTCATCAGCAATCAGTAGCTTGGGATGACAAATCAAGCCCATGGCAATCATTACACGTTGTCTCATTCCTCCTGAAAACTCGTGGGGATATTGCTTCATGCGCTTTTCCACATTGTTAATTCCCACCAGCTCCAACATTTCCATGGCTCGCCTTGCAGCTTCTTCCTTAGTAACAGTTTTATCGTGGGCTCGCAAGGCTTCTATTAACTGGTTTCCGATGGTGTATACGGGATTCAGACAGGTCATGGGATTTTGGAAAATCATAGCCACGTCCTTTCCCCGGAAGGATGTCATTTCATCCTTTGACATGGCAAGTACATCCTTACCCTCAAAGGTAATGCTTCCACCAACTACCTTTCCGGGAGACTGAAGCAAGCCCATAATGGAATATGCTTCTTGGCTCTTTCCTGAACCAGACTCACCAACGATTCCCATTACCTCCCCATAGTTCAGGTCGTAGGAAATTCCTCCTACAGCCTTTACCTCTCCAGCAGGAGTAAAGAAGGAAATTTTCAAATCCTCTACTTCCAATAATTTATTTTCTGCCATAATTCGCTCCTTCTCCTTTCAACGGCATTTGTAGCCGCACCCTATTTCTTCAGCCGTGGGTCCAAAGCATCCCGCAGGCCATCTCCAAACAGATTGAAGGAGAGAATCATAATACTCAGCACAAAGGCTGGGAACAAAAGTCGATAAGGATAAGTATACATTCCCTGGGTAGCCTCTGCAGCCATGGAACCAAGACTGGTCATGGGAGCAGAAATTCCTACACCAAGGTAGGACAGGAAGGACTCCAAGAAAATAGCAGATGGAATCTGCAAACAGGTAGTTACAACTAACTGACCGATACAGTTAGGCAACAGGTGACGGCGAATAATTCGAGCATGGGAAGCACCCAGTGCCTTGGCAGCAGTAACATACTCCTGCTGCTTTACCTGCAAAACCTGTCCACGAATAATGCGGCTCATACCAACCCAGTACAGCATACCAAAGGCCATAAACATGGAGATTAGGTTTGCACCCATTTTACTTACTAAGTCAGCACCAAAGCCACCAGAGCTAGCATAAGCCTTCATGGCCTCTCCCAGCATGGCGGACAACAGCAGGATAACAAGAACCTCTGGCACAGAATAAATCACCTCTACGATTCGCTGCATCACTACGTCCACCTTGCCTCCAAAGTAACCAGAAATGGAACCATACAAAGAACCAATCAAAAGCACCAGCAGGGCGGCGGCC
Organism: Treponema sp.; assembly: GCA_036300185.1. Lineage (GTDB taxonomy): Bacteria > Spirochaetota > Spirochaetia > Treponematales > Treponemataceae > Treponema_F. The sequence goes on from JAXJGY010000052.1 coordinate 13,985, forward strand.
ACACCAACAATCATGGAAACTCGAGTTCCAATCATTACACGAACCATAGTGTCTCGGCCAAATTTGTCGGTACCAAAGACGTGGGGGAATACAGATTCTCCCGCCGCCTTTCGCTCCAGTTCAGCACGGGAGTAGCCAAAAAGCTTGTTTCTGATTCCTAATTCCTTTCTCAAATGCTTTTCCAAGGCAGCCCCAGAAAGCACATTGCCTTCCTCATCTTTGACCTGGGTTTTAGAACGAGCCTTTGCTCGAATCTGAGCCAATTCCACGGTAGACAAGGTTTTTCCCTGAGCAGCAGCTTCAGCCTGGGCGGCGGCTACAGCTTCCTCGGGACTTTTTACCTCCATGGCCTCTGCCAATTTTTTCTGGTCTTCCAAGGAGGTGTGCCAGGGATGCAGGTTCTCTGCACCGCGGTTAAATTCCTCGTAGCCGTAGGGCACAATCACTGGGCCTAAGAAGGCAAAGAAAGAAATGAAAATAAGCACACCTAAGGCCACCATAGCCACGGTATTTTTTCTCAGTCGTCGCCAAGCATCTGCCCAATAGGAAACACTGGCACGCAAAGGAATAAAATCTTCTTTTTCAGAATCCTGAGCCTTTTCAAAATCATTGGCATCAAAATCATTCCACTTTAGAATATCTTCAATGTCTGGCTGCAAAGAGCCAATAACAATCTTCTTTTCACTCATAATCAGCTTGCTCCCTGGGTCAAATTGATGCGGGGATCTACCACCTTATACATAATGTCTACAAAAAGATTCATCACCACAATGAAGGTTGCCAAGAAGATGGCAGTTCCCATAATCATGGGATAGTCCAAGGCGGTAATGGACTGAACGAATGCCTTTCCTAAGCCTGGAATACCAAAAACATTTTCTACTACAAATCCACCACAAAGTGTAAAGGCTGTAAGAGGTCCAATGTAGGTAATAACAGGAATCAAAGCATTTCGCAGGGCATGTTTAAAAACGATGGGCACTACGGCAAGTCCCTTGGCATAGGCTGTTTTGATATATTCTTGATTAATAGCATCCAGCATGGAAGATCGGGTCAGTCTGGCAATATAACACATGGGATAAAGACCCAGACAGAAGCAGGGCAATACGTAACCACGGATACCATTAGCTGCAGAAAAGGTATTAGGAAAGAAATGGAGGGCTGGAATACCACCACAGAACAAAACCATCAAGGTAGTGGCAACAACAAAGCTGGGAAGAGAAACTCCCAAGGTGGTGACAACACGCAAGACGCTATCCACCAATTTTCCTCGGCGATAGGCTGCAAGACAGCCCAGGGGAATACCCACTAAGGCAGCCCAAGCTACAGCCACAATACCAAGGCTGGCAGAAATAGGAAACTTTTCTGTAATCATTTCCAATACAGGTCTATTCTTAGACATTTTAATAGAAGCTCCAAAATCACCCTGCAGCAAATTTCCCATGTAACGGAGATACTGCTCAGGCAAGGGCTTATCCAGGCCGTACTTTGCATTCAATGCATCAATAACGCTTTGGGGTGGCGTTTTGTCGCTGAGCCAAGGATTTCCTGGCACTGCATTCATTAGGAAGAAGGTGACGGTGGCTACTAAAAAAACTGTAAATACAGCCATCAACACCCGCTTAATCAAGTATTTTCCCATCTTTTACATCCTGTAAATAATTATTCGCATAATTTTATAGGATTTACTCTTTATCTTCAATATAGAAAATTGGTGAAATAAATATTTTTTTCTTTTAATTACAAATAATTTAGCAAAGGAAAGCAGATAAATGAGCAAGTATCTTCATTTACCCACCTTTCAAACAGTGTAACGAAAAATTACGTTGCAGGGGTTAAGTCAACTTCGATGTATGCTGGATATATACGCTGGGGATCAAAGAAGGCTTTTACACTATCTATCATGGATTGAACCGAAACTACAGGTTGAATTTCCTGAGGTGCTCCTTCATTAATGGTTACTGTCATGGGTTTGGACAGGTCAAAATTATCCCACACCATATTAGGATGAAGATAGATCCGAAGCCGTCCACCAGTAACAGGGGTATAGGTTTTTGTATACTCCAAGGGAATGGTAGAGGCTGAGCTACAATATGAAACATCTTGTGCTGACAAAGAAATCTTGTTTCCGCTTTCGATTTTCAGGTGGTAATAGGTACGGGCATCTGGAGTTGTAGTAGCTCGCTCCAGTACATGGATATTGTAAAAACCAACTCGTCTTTGACCATCCATGGGAAAATCCTCCCAGCGAACTTCAGAAGGATTAATTGTGCGATAACGAGTAAAGCCCGTTAAGCCAGATGGACCAGACGAGGGAACAACTTCACTATGTTTAAAGTTCGACAGAATATTTACTGTATGGAGATATTCCGGTGGATACTGTCCTTCAAATTCTATGTAGGGAGTTTGCAGTTCCTTTAATTTTTTCCCAAGCTCCTCTGTTAACTCCCTACGGCCATAATCTGTATCTAACTCTCCTGTATTCATAACATAAAAAACATGGAGTAAATTTTCTGGAGGAGCATTTTCCAAAGGTTCTCCACCAGACAAAGGGGCAACTCCTGTAAAATAATCAGCATAAAATGAAGCCATCCGCTGACTGCCATAGGCTCCTTCTGAAAAACCAAAGAGAAAAATTCCAAAGGGATTAACATAATCTTGAAGCAGGGCTAAACGGAAAAAATCCTCCCATACCTTTTGGTATGGAGCCTTCCACCATTTATTATAGTCAGAACCATCTGGTCCACGAGGATTAAAGAAAATTCCTTTATTATATTTTTTGTTATTTAAAATTGCTTCCATAGAGCTTTTACAGGCATCATACCCATTCCCCCATTCCAAATCCCTGTCATCACCAGAACCATGTAAATAAATAAAAAGACAGGTTTGATAGTCAATAGAACCGCTTGAACTAGGCGCTGAACCAAGCCAGCCATATTCGTAGGGCATTTTGTAGTCCTCGCCACCTAAGGCTCCAGGAACAGTCCATTTTGGGGCGGAATCTGTATCCAGATGAGTTTTGGGAAATTCTTTGAGCTCAGGAAAGTTTTCTAAATCACTAGCATTTGCATCCTTCCAAGCCTGCCAAACAGCTGTTTGCAGCTCTTTAAACTGAGAAAGATCAACTGTTTTGGAGCTCAACTTTGCAGCAGCAAGCTCCTTGTCAAAGGCAGCCACCAATTCTGCAGAAATGGCCACGGGAATCGAGGAAGATACAACATCGTCTTGTATTTCTTCTTTTTCCGTTGCATTGACAGACAAATTAGGAGGAACAAGGTCATTGTTACATCCTACAAAAATCAGTGAGCCTACAAAAATAATTGAAAAAATAGCAAAAGTCTTCATTAGTATCATTAATAACTGTGATTTTCTAGGAACAATCCTACCATAAAAAATATTTATTAAATATAGTACAAAAAGTCCATATATGCAATTTTTCAGCTTTAAGCCGTTATTCCCTACCTTGCAAAGAAACACCATATCAGTATACTGAGTCTATAATTATATTTTGGAGGCATTATAATGCTTAGAAGAACATTGGCTATTCTCGCCGCCCTCATGGTAATTTTCCCTGTTGTGGCTGGTGGATCAAAGGATTCAAAGGCCGTATCCTCATTGGAAAAAATCAAGGCATCAGGAAAGATTATCCTGGGAACCTCTGCCGACTATCCTCCTTACGAGTTCCATGCCCTTATTGATGGAAAGGATACCATCGTAGGTTTCGACATTGAGTTGGCCAAGGAAATTGCCAAGGATTTGGGTGTTGAGCTGGAAATTAAGGACATGAGCTTTGACGGACTTTTGGCTGCTCTTGTTTCTGGCAACGTAGATATGGTTATTTCTGGAATGACTCCCACCGAGGAGCGCCGCCAGAACGTAGATTTCTCTGACATCTACTATCAGGCTGTCCACGGAGCTGTTATCCGTGTAGCTGACGAAGCAAAGTATGGTGCAGAGGCTGCTTCCCTCAAGGACGTACTGATTGGTGCCCAGCGTGGTGCAATTCAGGTTGGTATTGCCAAGGAACAGATTAAGGGTGTAACTGGAGCTGCCTTGGATGAAAACCATCCCCAGATCAAGGAATTGGGAGCATTGCCTGACTTGATTATGGAAGTAAAGAACAACAAGATTGAAGCTGTAATCGCTGAGCTGCCTGTAGCCGATGCCTACGTAAAGCGCAACCCAGACTTGGTTCTGGCTTCTTACACCTTCTTGGACAACGAGGGTGGTTCTGCTGTTGCTGTTAAGAAGAATAGCCCTGAGCTTGTAGCTGCCATCAACGCAACCATTGCCCGCTTGGTAGCAGAAGACAAGATCAACCAGTTTGTAGGTGAAGCAAACCTTCTCGCTGATTCACAGTAATTGAAAATCAGCCCTGATTCACAGTAATTGAAAATCAGCCCTGACTCACAATATTTAACGTCAGGCAGGGCCTACAAAACAGAAAGCCAGCACTTTGATGCTGGCTTTTCTGTTTTAAAAAGAATTTATCTACTATACTTTGCAGCTTCCTTGGTGGCCAAGGAATCGCACAAATCATTGTACTTGTTGCCGGAATGGCCTTTGACCCACTTCCAACTTACATTCAGCTTGCCATTTAATTCGTCAAGGATTTCCCATAAATCACGATTTTTTACTGGCTGCTTTTCGGAGTTTTTCCAGCCATTTTTCTTCCAGGAACGAATCCAAGAGGTAATGCCATTTTTCACATACTGACTGTCAATGTGAACGGTTATAGCTTGTGATCTCCACTCTTGATTCTGGTCAATGGCAGAAAGGGCAGCAATGGCAGCACTAAGCTCCATGCGATTGTTGGTAGTCAGAGCTTCTCCACCAGAAACGGTGTATTCCACCTTATCAGCCAAAATCACACAGCCCCACCCACCAGGACCAGGATTTCCAGAGCAACCACCATCGGTATACACGGTAATTTCATTAGGCTTTGACCGTATGCCCTTGCAAGCGACTTCCACAGGGCTTTGGGTTTCTTCTTTAATTACGTAACCACTATTCTCAAAGGGATACACCAAACCAATCTTTCCACGAATGGCATCCAGCACTCGGATTACCCGCAGGCTCTGGCTGTGGGTATGTAGCATGGACTCCTTTACCAAAAGCCCAGCTTCCCGTGTTTTCATACACTGGCAGAATTCCTCAATCTCATATTCATAGCCATTCACTGCAAAGGGATGGGAAAATTTCTCTACTACAACTTCTTGGTTAGAAATAAGCTGAGCTTCCTGAGCCATCCAGAAATAAGGAAGAATAATGGTTCCCTCTGTTCCCACAATACGGGCTTCCTTCAATACAGAGCCACATTCAGTGTCAATGGAACAGGTAAGGTTTGCTACAACATCACCAATTTTCAGAGAAATACTGTCAAAGGCATCCACTCCAGTTTCTGTCATGCGAGCTACAGCCTCGATGTTATCGGGATACAAGGATCTTTCATCATCAGGATTTTGAGCAGCAGCTTCTACCATAGAAAGAGCTGCGGTAACAGGATAGATTCCCACATCAAGCAAGGCTCCTCCTGCTAGGTTTATATCGTAGAGGCGATTCATGGGATATTCTGGATCGGAATACACAGGATCAGCAGTTCGAGCAATACAAAAATCAGCGTAAATAGCCTTCAACTTTCCAATGCGGCCAGCAGACACCCATTCCAAAGCCTTGCGGAAGGTGGGATTAAACTTTGTCCACAGGGCTTCTACATATAGTCCATTTGTTTCAGATACAACCTGATACACATCCTGCAATTCACGGGCGTTTACTGTAGCAGCCTTTTCGCAAAGCACCGCCTTTCCTGCCTTCAATGCAGCAATAGACAAGGCTGCATGATTCATGTGGGGAGTAGCAATATACACTGCATCCACATTTTCATCAGAAAACAAAGCATCGTAATCCTTGTATACTCGTTCAAAGCCCCATTTTTGAGCAAAATCTATTCCTCGTTGCTCATTGCGAGAAGCCACTGCATAACATACTGAATCTGAGGAGGTTTTTAAGGCTTCGGTAAAAGAAGCTGCAATTCGACCAGCTCCCACAATACCCCAGTTTATTTTTTTCACAACTTACTCCACTTTACTTGCCATTCAGCAAAATATTTTATATCTTTAGGTTAAGATAACAACCATACTACCACAAAATCGGCAGTATGACTATCAGAAGGAGATTTAGGAAAATGGCAAAACAGTTGCTTTTTAATGAAGAAGCCCGCAAAAAACTGCTGTCTGGTGTAGAGCAGATTTCCCAGGCTGTAAAGGTTACCTTGGGACCCAAGGGACGCAACGTGTTGTTGGACAAGAAATTCGGTGCTCCCACCGTTACAAAGGACGGAGTATCTGTTGCACGGGAAGTTGAACTGGAAGATCCCTACGAGAATATGGGAGCCCAGCTCCTGAAAGAAGTTGCCACAAAGACAAACGATGTTGCTGGTGACGGAACTACTACTGCCACCGTTTTGGCATACTCCATGGTTCGGGAAGGCTTGAAGGCTGTTGCAGCTGGCATGACCCCCATTGAATTGAAGAAGGGTATGGACAAGGCTGTTAAGTTGGCCGTAGACGAAATCAAGAAGAACTCCAAGGAAATCAAGGGAACTGACGAAGTTTCTCACGTTGCTTCTGTTTCTGCCAACAACGACGAGGAAATCGGTTCTATTTTGGCTAGTGCCATTGAACGAGTTGGAAAGGACGGTGTAATCACTGTAGAAGAGTCCAAGACTATGGAAACCACCACAGACTTTGTGGAGGGAATGCAGTTTGACCGTGGATACATTTCTCCCTACTTTGTTACCGACCGTGACCGCATGGAGACTGTATTCGATAATCCTCTCATCTTGATTCACGACAAGAAGATTTCTAGCATGAAGGACATGCTTCCCTTGTTGGAGAAGGTTGCCCAGGCTGGAAAGCCCTTGGTTATCATTTGCGAAGACATGGACGGAGAAGCTCTTGCTACACTTATCGTAAACAATCTCCGTGGTGTACTGAAGACCTGTGCTGTAAAGGCTCCTGGATTTGGTGACCGCCGCAAGGCCATGTTGGAAGATATTGCAATCCTCACTGGTGGACAGGTTATTACTGAGGACTTGGGTCTGAAGCTGGAAACCACTGAGCTGTCTCAGCTGGGACAGGCTAAGAGCGTAAAGATTGACAAGGACAATACCACCATCGTAGACGGTGCTGGTAATGCAAAGGAAATTAAAGAGCGTGTTGGTCAAATCAAGCATCAGATTGAAGAGGCTACCAGCGAGTACGACAAGGAAAAGCTGAAGGAGCGCTTGGCAAAGATTTCTGGTGGTGTAGCTGTAATCAACATTGGTGCTGTAACTGAAGTTGAAATGAAGGAAAAGAAGCACCGTGTAGAAGATGCCTTGTCTGCAACACGTGCAGCCTTGGAAGAAGGAATTGTAGCTGGTGGTGGATTGGCATTGATTCAGGCTGCAGAGTGCTTGGAAAAGGCCGATACAGCTGACCTCAGCGATGATGCTAAGGTTGGATTCAAGATTGTAAAGCGCGCTTTGGAAGAGCCTATTCGCCAGATTGCTGAAAACGCTGGTTTGGACGGAGCCGTTATTGCAGATAGAGCCAAGCACGAGAAGAAGGGTGTTGGCTTTGATGCTGCAAAGATGGAGTGGAAGGACATGGTTGCCGCTGGTATCATCGACCCAGCAAAGGTAACTCGTTCTGCATTGCAGAATGCCGCTTCTGTTGCAAGCCTCCTGCTGACTACAGAATGTGCCATCACCGACCTGCCTGAGAAAAATCCTCCCATGATGCCTCCTGCTGGTGGTATGGGTGGCATGGACGGAATGTATTAATTCCGTAAATAAACCATAATCAGATAACTGATAGACTGGGCTGCTCTAAGTGGGCAGCCCATTTTTTTACTCTTTTAGCTCTAAGTAAGAAAATCATAGTAATTTTCAAGAGAAATATTTTATCAAATTTCACCTTGCTTGACTTTAGCCCCTTTCTTCTCTAATATGGGAACTGTATATATGGAGAGCATTCACTTGACAAAAAAACATAATCTTCAAACTATTTTTATCTTAACAATTTTACTGTTGGGAGGAATTGCCCATATTTCTGCCCAAAATATTACTACTGCTGCTAGCTTTTTTCAGTCTGTTTCTGAGTATTATGGAACAATTAGAGACTACGAAGCTACCATGAACATTACTGCTGGTCGTAGTCAAATGGAGGGACAGGTTTCTTTTAAGAGACCAAACCTTTTGCGGATTGATTTTTCCAATCCTAAGGAGCAGGTTATCCTGTTTAATGGAGACACCTTGACCATCCACTTACCAGGAATTTCCTCCAACCTTAAACAATCAGTTTCCCCATCCTCCGACCAAGCGGGAATGAACTTAGCAACACCTCAAGGCTTAGCCCTCATGAATCGCTATTATTCAGTAGCCTATGAGGTAGGGCAAGATCCTGTTCCTCTAAGCGAAAGCAATCCAGAGCAGGTTATCAAGCTAATACTCTATCCTAGAAATTCATCAGAAGGATTCCGTCGTATAAAATTGGCTATTGTTCCAGAGACAAAGCTTATTCGTCAGGTAGAAGCACTAACTACCCAAGGTCAGACCTTTGTATTCTATTTTTATAATTACAGCTTGAATCAAAATATTCCTGACCAACGATTTGTATATGATGCTCCATCAGATGCAAATAATTTTAACAACTTTTTATTTTCAGAATAAAGGATGGCTCAATAAAAAATGGCTATGGAAAGCTTTGGAAAGCTCCTAAGAGAAGCTCGGGAGCGAAAGAATATTGACATAGAAACAGCTGCTAACGAGACAGTAATTTCAAAAACATATCTTCAAGCACTCGAGCAAGAACAGCTTGATAAGTTTCCCAGTGAAACCTATTTAACAGGCTTTCTTAAAAATTATGCAGAGTATCTTGAAGTTGATGTGGGACGTATTGCCTCCTTGTATCGAGCCAAGAAAATTCAAGAAGCCCCCACTCCTCCCTCCCTGCTACAACGTTCACGGCCTAAGTTTGTCCTTCCTTTGATTATTGGCTCTATTACCTTGCTGGTGGTGGGAGCAGGAATTGCCCTTTGGTTAATTTTCTTCAACAAGGAAGAGGTGATTGATGGTACCACCGTTATATCTGGTGAAATTGATAAAAATCGTCACACCCTTACAGATCAACCCTTTACAGAACGTGTATACAAGGGAGACATTATTGCCGTACCTTCCACAGAAGGTGACATTGACTTGATTATTGGTCAGACATTAAATGAGCTACAAATCATCACTCCCGCTGGAACACAAACATTGGAGCTTAGCGAGGAGCGAGAGCTAGACATTGACGGCCAAGGTGGAGCAGAAATCATCGTGTATCTTTCTGATATTTCCCGCACTGATGACAGTCGTGGAGCAGAAGTTCGTGTTGTACTCAAGGATAAGAGTCTTGCTACCTCAGCACAAACAGATATGGGAAGCATTCCAGAATCCTCTCAGGTGGCAAATCAGCGATATACTATTCATGAGGATAACAGAGCCTATCCCTTTACCACGACCATTACCGTTCGTGCAGCCTGTATGATTCGCTATAAAACTGACTCCAAGGAAGAGGTTGAAGATTACTACACAGCTGGAGACTTAATCACCATTCAATCTAGCAACGGTGTGCGTCTCTGGTTGTCAAATATTAATGCAGCAAAAATTCAGGTACAGGCTGGAATGCAGCATTACGATCTGGAAATAGGTAAGGCAGGACAGGTTGTAGCTGAAGATATTAAATGGGTACGAGAAGCTCCCGGAGCCTATAAATTGGTGGTGATTGGCCTTGACTAGTTTTTTTCTTGATCAGCACGGTTGTGCTAAAAACCAGATTGACGGAGAATTGATTCTCACTCGCCTTATTCACAAGGGCATGAAGCGGGTTAATACCCCAGAAGAAGCAGACCTCATTATCGTAAACTCCTGTGGCTTTATTGAAAGTGCCAAACGTGAATCTTTGGAAGCAGTAATCGATGCAAAAACAAGCTATCCCAAGGCAAAGGTTTTGCTGGCGGGTTGCTTGTCTGAGCGTTATGCCGAAAGCCTAGCAGAGGATTTGCCAGAAGCCGACGGTATTATTGGTAACGGAGATTTGTCTGCCATTGATGCCGTTGTAGACTCCATGACAGAGGGCTGCCGTCCTGTGGAAACCTACGACCAACAGGGCGTGTGCTGTGGGGAGCGGGAGGAATTGCTTTCCTTCCCTGGTTCTGCCTATGTAAAGATTACCGAAGGCTGCGACAACCGCTGTTCCTTCTGTGCCATTCCTTTGATTCGTGGTAATATGCGAAGCCGCCCAGCCCAAGATGTTATCGATGAGATAAAATCCTTGGTGGCACGGGGCATTGTAGAGATAAATCTAGTGGGACAGGATTCTGCAGCCTTTGGTATGGATGGAGCCCATCCCCACAAAAAGGAAATTTGGAGTCAGTTTGACGGAAGCGGCACTGAATTAAGTCCCTTGGCAAAGCTTTTGCAGGGAATCTCCCAGCTAGAAGGAAAATTCTGGCTGAGACTTTTGTATATTCATCCCGACCACTTTCCCCTGGACATTCTACCTGTTATGGCAAAGGATTCACGACTTTTGCCCTACTTTGACATTCCCTTTCAAAGTGGCTGTGACAGCATCATCAAGGCTATGAATCGAACTGGTACTGGCCTTGAATACACTGAATTAGTACGTAAAATCCGTAGCGGTTTACAAAGCACCAGCTTGGGAGAACCAGCCCTCCGAACAACCTTCTTGGTGGGATTTCCCGGTGAAACTGACCAAAATGCAGAAGACACCTTGAATTTTATTCGAGGTATAGAGCCAGATTGGGCAGGAAGCTTTACCTATAGCAAGGAAGAAGACACCCCCGCAGCCACCATGAAAAATCAGGTGCCCAAGAAGGTGGCAGAAAAGCGAAACAAGGCCCTGCAGCAGCTACAGGAAGAAATTACTGCAAAACGACTGGCCCAACGAACAGGTCGTACCTACGATGTGCTTATAGAAGAGGTAATCGAAGGTGGTGACGGAGAAGGAAACGGTTTGGCCATCGGTCGTTGCTGGTTCCAGGCTCCAGAAGTAGATGGAGCAGTGGTTGTAAGCTACGATTTGGAAGATCAAGCTCATCTTGTGGCCAGCGGAAAGATGGTTTCTGTGCTGGTAACAGGAAGCAGCGGAGTAGATCTCACTGGAGCCATTGTATGAGCCAGGAAGGGGATTCCATCCCAGAAGATGGAGCCCAGCTACCTTCCCCCACAAAGCAAAGGAACCAGCCTCCCACAGGAAGTCGCAGTCATCCCACCCCAGAAGAATACCTTTCTGTTTTAAATGAGGAGCAACGACAAGCCGTTGTTCACCAAGGAAAGTCCCTGCTGATTTTGGCGGGAGCTGGTTCTGGAAAAACTCGTGTTATTACCACAAAAATCGCCTATCTCATTGGTGAAAAAAAGGTTGATCCCTACTCCATCCTTGCTGTTACCTTTACAAAAAAGGCTGCCCAAGAAATGGCTGAACGAGCCCATTTTTTGGAGCCTCGTTCTGTTCATGCCAGTCTGAGAACCTTCCATTCCTTTGGCTCCTGGTTTTTACGTCAATATACGGACAAGGCAGGAATCCACAAAAATTTTACCGTCTACGACGAAGATGATTCTGCCACCCTCATGCACAAGGCCATGCCCCAGCTGAATCGACAGGAAGCAAAGGCTTTGGCAGGGAAAATTGCCCGTGCAAAGGATTATTGCTGGGAGCCAGATTCCCCAGAGCTTTACAATATCGATTCTTCAGAGATTTTTCCCCGTGCCTACCAAGCCTATCAGCAGCGATTGAAGGAAACTGGCAACATTGACTTTGGGGATTTGATTATGCTTCCTGTTAAATTGATGGAGCAGCATGAGCTCATTCGTCAGCACATGCATCGCCGATTCAGTGTCATTATGGTGGACGAGTATCAGGATTCTAATACAGCCCAATTCAAGCTGCTGCGCCATTTAGTGGGAGATGACACCTACGTGTGCGTGGTGGGAGACGATGACCAGTCAATCTACAGCTTCCGTGGGGCGGAAGTACAAAATATCTTGAATTTTCCCAAGCAGTTTCAGAATACGGACATTATCAAGCTAGAGAAAAATTATCGTTCCACCCCACAAATCCTTACCACAGCTAACGATTCCATCTGCAACAACACTGACCGCTTTGACAAGAGCCTTAAACCCACACGGCCTGCAGGAGCCCTACCAGCCCTTACCTTTTTGGACAATTCCCAGGATGAAACTGCCTTTTGTGCCGATGTGATTCAAAAAGCCTACGAAAAGGGTATTCCCTACAGCGACTGGGCAGTGCTGTATCGAACAAACGCTCAATCTTTGGGATTTGAGACGGAGTTTCTTCATCGAAAAATTCCCTACACCATTGTGGGAGCCTTGAAATTCTACGACCGAGAAGAAATTAAAGATGCATTGGCAATTCTGTCCTTGGTGGCAAATCCCCAGGATGAAATCGCTTTTCGTCGTATTGTAAACAAACCTTCACGAGGAATTGGAGACAAAACCCAGGAAAAAATTGTGGAGCTGGCAAAATCTCATGCTGATGGAAATTTTTTGGCAGCCTGCAAGACGGAGATTCCCGGCGCCACAAAAAAGGCAAAGACAGGCTTGGCAGATTTTGTCTCCTTACTGGAAAATCTTTCGGGCCTTTTAGATGAGGATTCTAACAAGAAGCAGCTTTTGCCAGTGGAAGAATTGGCAAACCAAGTAGACACCTTGTTCTATCAGGATTTGCAGAAAAGTCAGGCTTCAGCTGATTTAGTTTCAAATTCTGAGGAAGAAACTGACCTAGAAGCTCAAGAAGTTATGGCTTCTCAAGAAACAGCGACTTCTGACTCAGAAACACTTCCTGAGTCAGAAAATCTGCCTGAGTCAGAAAATCTGCCGGTAAAGAAAAGTCCCAAGAAAAAGCTGTCCTATTTTGTGGAACAGCTCAACGAGCTCAGTGGCCTTCTTGCCTATCACACCATGCAAGACGAAGTTGCCGGCACCCAGCGAGTGGCCAACCTGCAGGAATTAGCCAATAGTGCGGTGCTCTATCCCATGACCATGGCAGGCTTGCTGGACTTTCTTGACCATATTCAGCTAGATAGGACATTGGAAAATCGTGAGGATGAAAACCAAGATGCAGTCACCCTCATTACCGTTCACAACACCAAGGGCCTAGAATTTCCCAGAGTTATTTTGACAGGCTTAGAATTTGGGGTATTCCCTCGGCAGGATAAAAAAGAACAAGATTTGGAGGAAGAACGCAGGCTTTTTTACGTGGGAGTTACCCGAGCCCAGAATCAGCTTTTGCTTACCTCCTGTCGCAAGAGAATCCGCTACGGTCACCTAGAAGAAATGATGCCCAGCCCATTTTTGCTGGAAATCAAGGAGCACCATCTTCGCCACCTAGGAGAAATTCCCTACAGCTACAAGGCCCTCCGTCGGGAGCAAAGTCAGCAAAAGGCAAAGCCAGCGATAGAAAGCCATCCTCTAGCTGCAAAATGGAAGGTAGGACGCACCGTGTATCACGACGATTACGGCTATGGTGGCATTGTGCGAACCCGTGTGGAAGAAGAGGAATTTGTGGTGGTGGTGAAATTTGAAACTGGAGCAGAAAAGCAATTTATGCCAGAATACCAA
>JAXJGY010000053.1:0-34619 GCA_036300185.1 Treponema sp.
GACAGAGAGTGGTACCCGCTATGTGCCGATGACCGAAGAAGTGGCAGAGTGTTTTCGCAGAATCATTGCCAATCGTGAAGCACCGAAGGTCGAGCCGATGGTGGATGGGTTGATGTAAATGTTTCTGTTGGAGATAATGTTGTTAAAGAGGTAAAAGAAGAATCTGGATTAGATGTAAAAGTTGATAAGGTTATTGCAATTCAAGATAGAGCAAAACATAATTTGCCCGTATATGCATATGGTGTTTGTAAAGTCTTTGCACAATGCTCAGTAATTGGTGGAAGTTTTGAGCCTAATATTGAAACAACAGAGTTCCGTTATTTTACAGAAGATGATTTACCAGAACTTGCAACAGAAAAAAATAACGAAGAACAAATAAAGATGTGTTTTTCGGCTTATCATTCTAAAGATTGGAAAACTATATTAGAATAACAAATCCCAATTTGTCGAACAGTTGCTTTTTACAAGCAACTGTTCTTTTTTATTACTTGACTTATTGATTTTACAGAGTGGGAATGATTCCCAAGGGGAATGACTTAATCATTAAATTATACCTGTAAAACCGAGAACCAATGGCAGAAGTTGCTTTCTGTTGTTGGTTCTCGGTTTTTTATGGTATGATGCTTACACCATCACCACCCAAGGTTCATTGTAGTAGGCAAACTGTCGGTCGTGGGTCATGAACAGCATGGAGTCTGCCTTGGCCTGGGCCAGCATGATTTTGTCAAAGGGATCCTTGTGGGGCGGGCTACCATCCTGTCTGGTGAGATTTTCCAGAGCTAGCACGTGGCGTTCATCCACAGGGAGCTTTTTGAAACCAGCTTGCTCGCAATAATGCAGGAACATGGCTCCAGAGATGGGGAGCTTGCCTTTGCTGTACTTGATGGCGACTTCCCACATGGATGCAACGCTGTAATAAATTTCATGGTTTGGATTGCAGATGATTTCCCGCACTTTGACTGGAAGCTTCTCTGAATCTACTAATACCCATAAAAGGATGTGGGTATCAACTAAATAGGATGTCATCATCGTCCCCCTCGAACATGGCTGCAATCTCATCGTCCATTTCGTTGATGTCGTCTGGAACAGTAAACAGTCCCTTGGCGATACCAATTCGTTTGGACACATCCACTTGAGGAATCAGGGTAATTTTAGCTATTTCCTTATTATTCTTGCAGATAATAATTTCATCTTCTTCCCGATTTTCCAGCATTGCTAAAAGCTTTGAAAAATTGGTTTTTGCTTCGAGAACATTCATCTTGCACATTGTCGTCTCCTAAAGTAGCTTGAGTCAAAATCGGTGTACGTGAAAACTGTAATTTTAATAAGTTAGTCAACTTGACCAAGTTTGATAAGTTGAGTATAATCTATGAAGTGGAATGAGTCAAGTTCTTTTTTGCTGTTACCACGAGGTACCATATGGTGATACAATCACAGAAAGAAAAATAAATTTTCAATACATTAGGTAATTAAGGAGGATAGATATGAAAATTGTAATTGTAGGCGGTGTGGCTGGTGGTGCAACAGCTGCTGCACGAATTCGTAGGCTTGATGAACAGGCTGAAATTATTGTGTTTGAACGAACAGGCTTTATTTCCTATGCTAACTGTGGCTTGCCCTATTATATTGGTGATGTGATTCAGCATAAGGCGGACTTAACCCTCCAGACTCCAGAAAGCTTTTGGAAGCGATTTCGTATCACGATGAAGGTGCAACATGAGGTAGTGGCCATCCATCCTGAAAAAAAATCGGTTTCTGTTCGGAATCTGGTTACAGGGGAAACCTTTGAGGAAGGCTACGATAAGCTCCTGCTTTCTCCCGGTGCTAAGGCGGTACTGCCTGAATTACCTGGGGTGGATAGCAAGAAGATTTTTACCCTGCGGACAGTAGAAGATACCTTTGCTATAAAAGATTTTGTTACCCAGCACAAACCTCGTTCCGCTGTCATGGTGGGGGGAGGCTTTATCGGTGTGGAGCTAGCAGAAAATCTTCGGGAGCTGGGACTGGAGGTAACTATTGTTCAGCGGCCTTCTCAGCTCTTGTCTCCCTTTGATGCTGATATGGCGGCTTTTATCCATAATCAAATGAGAAAAAATGGAATAAAGCTGGCACTGGGGGCCTCGGTAACAGGCTTTCAAGAGGATGCTGAAGGAATTTCGGTGTTGCTGAAGGATGGAAATCCTATTCATGGAGACATGGTGGTGCTGGCTATTGGCGTAACTCCAGAATCTCACCTAGCTCAGGATGCTGGCCTTGCCCTCGGTATAAAGGGGAGCATTCTCGTAAATGATCGAATGGAAACTTCCATAAAAGATATTTACGCTGTGGGAGATGCAGTTCAGGTAAAGCATGCTGTAACGGGAGCAGACTCCCTGATTCCACTGGCAGGACCTGCCAACAAGCAAGGACGTATTGCGGCAGATAATATGTGTGGTGGTAACAGTCGGTATCATGGAAGTCAGGGAAGTTCAATTATCAAGCTCTTTGACATGACGGCCGCTACTACTGGCATTAACGAAAAACAGGCACAGAAGGATGGACTTTCTGTAGATACTGTCATTCTTTCACCTATGAGTCATGCGGGCTACTATCCTGGTGGAAAGATCATGACCATGAAGGTTGTCTTTGAAAAGGAAAGCTACCGTCTTTTGGGAGCCCAGATTGTGGGATACGATGGGGTAGACAAGCGAATCGATGTGTTGGCCACTGCAATTCACGCTGGTATGAAGGCTACAGATTTAAAGGAACTTGACCTTGCCTATGCACCACCCTATTCCTCTGCCAAAGACCCAGTGAATATGGCAGGCTTTATGGTGGATAACATCTCCAAGGGACTCAAGCAATGGCATTTGTCTGACTTGGAAGGGCTACTTCAGGACAAGGGTGTTACCTTGCTGGATACTCGTACCCCAAAGGAGTTTAGTCAAGGTCATATCGAAGGATTTACCAACATTCCTGTAGATGAGCTTCGGGAACGAATTGGGGAGGTTCCAGCAGGAAAGCCTGTGTATCTGATTTGTCAAAGTGGACTGCGTAGCTACATTGCCACCCGCATTTTGGAAGGATTGGGATATGAAGCTTACAATTTTGCTGGAGGATATAGATTGTATCAAGCAGTGGTACAGGATAAGGAGCTAAGTCAAGTTGCCTTTCCCTGTGGTATGGACAAGTAGTCAAAAGAGGGGAGTTTCTCTAGTTACTTCTTTTAAAATATGGTAAAATCGCGATTATGGACTTTGTTAATTCATTAAATGGCATAATTTCTGCTATCAGTAACTTCTTGTATTCACCTTGGGTTCCACTTTTTTTGGTGGTAGGTGGATTCTATTTGACTTTTAGAACAGGATTTGTTCAGTTCAAGCTGTTCGGTGAGTCAATTCGTGTGGTAAAGGAAAAGCCAAAGGATGAGAAGGGAATTTCTTCCTTTGGTGCCTTGATGATGTCTACTGCCAGTCGTGTAGGAACTGGAAACATCATCGGTGTATCTACTTCAATCTGTCTCGGTGGTGTTGGTTCCATCTTCTGGATGTGGGCCATCGCTATTATCGGTGGTGCTTCTGCCTTTGTGGAATCTACCTTGGCTCAGATTTACAAAAAGCGGAATCCTGACGGAACAAGCTATGGTGGACCAGCTTATTACATGGAATCTGCTCTAAAGCAGCCTTGGCTCGGTATGGTTTTTGCCGTTATCATCATCTTGACCTATGCAGTAGGATATAATGCTTTGGCTTCCTACAACCTGCAGTCTACCTTTGCAGGATTTTCTTTTTACGATCCTAAAAGTACACCACTTCTCATCGGTGTTATCTTGACAGTGCTTTTTGCCTTCTCCATTATGGGTGGTGCTCGAAATCTGGTAAAGGTTTCCAGTCTGTTGGTTCCCTTGATGGGCGTGATTTACATCGCTGTGTCCTTGATTATCATCATCATGAACATTGGTCGCTTTCCCGCCATGATTGCCAATGTATTTGCCGACGCATTCAACTTTAAGGCGATTTTTGGTGGATTCAGCGGATCCTGCCTCATGTACGGAATCAAGCGTGGCTTGTACTCCAACGAGGCTGGTATGGGTTCTGCTCCCAATGCCGCCGCTACCGCTGATGTTTCCCATCCTGTAAAGCAGGGCTTGGTGCAGATGCTTTCTGTGTTCATCGACACCTTGTTGATTTGTTCTGCAACTGCCTTTATGTGTCTCTTGTCAGATGTCATTCCCACTGCAGAAATTGCAGGTGCTGCCTACGTTCAGCAGTCTCTTCAATCCACCTTGGGTAATTTTGGCCCCATCTTCATTGCAATCAGCATGAGTCTCTTTGCCTTTACCACCCTTATTGGAAACTATTCCTACTGCGAGGGCTGCTTGCGGTATCTGCTGAGAAAGGAGCCTAGTAAGGCTGTGCTGTTTGTTTTCCGAATTGTAGCCAGCCTCTTGGTATTGTTGGGTGCCGTGGTACAGATGGGCTTGGTCTGGAACACTGCCGATATGCTGCAGGGAACCATGGTTATTATTCACATTCCAGTTATCGTAATTCTTGCTGGTACTGCGGTAAAAACCCTTAAAGATTACCTGAGTCAGAAAAAATCTGGTGTGGATCCTGTATTTAAGGCAAGTTCCATTGGCATTAAAGAAAAAACTGATTTCTGGAACTAGTTTCCTTTCATAAGAACATGGTACCTTCCTAGTTTTAAGTAAATTAGGAAGGTATTTTTTTTATTTTTTTGATAAATATATTTTTCCACTTTCCCAAAAATCTATGATATAATTATGGCAATGGAAAATCCTTCAGGAGAAGAAGATGGGAAAAGCGGAAAATATCATAATTTTTGAAGATACTGTGGAAAAATGTAGAGATATTCCTCAGCTCATGGAAAGCATTGTGGCAAGTCGCAAGGGGCAACAGCTTGTTCTTGAGGAGGATGTTTTTCCCTGTGGTAAAGAAAATCGGCGGTTCCAAGAGCCTGCCCAGCTGTTGGTAAGTAGACAGAAAAGCTTTGAAACAGCACAACAATATCGTTGTAATCCTCAGTTTGCAGATAGCAAAATCTGTGTTTTGAACTTTGCCTCTGCTATGAATCCTGGTGGTGGAGTAAAGCATGGTTCTAGCGCCCAGGAAGAAAGCTTGTGCCGTTGTTCTACCTTGTATTTTTGCCTTGATGAGGATAGCTTGTGGCAGCAGTTTTATTTGCCCCATCGCAATGGTCTTTCTTCTATCCACAATGATGACCTGATTTACACTCCAAATGTGACGGTGTTCAAGGATGACAGTCCCCAAAATAAGCTTCTTGATGAAAAGGACTGGTTTCAAATTGATGTAATTTCCTGTGCTGCTCCCAATCTTCACCGTTATTTTGGCCAATTACTGAAGGATTTGGGAGCAACGGAAAAACCTACCATTAGTCCAGAACATTTGTTCCAAATTCACACCAAACGGCTGAGTCGTATTCTTGATGTGGCGGTACAGCAGCAGGTGGATGTGATGATTCTGGGGGCTTTTGGTTGCGGGGCCTTTATGAATGACCCTGCGGTGGTGTCCAAGGCCATGGTTCAGGTGGCACGGGAATATGCCCATTGCTTTAAGGTCATTGATTTTCCAGTGTTCTGTCAGCCACGGGAAGAAGAAAATTATGTGGCTTTTCAACAGGCACTGGAAGATTAAACTTAATATCCTCATCCACACATTAAAACTAATCTATCAATATTCTTGTTGGAATCTCTGTTATTAACCAACTAGTGTACATGAGTTACTTTTATATTGAAGGTGAAGTCTAAAAAAAAGAAGTCCGAAATGAAATTGTCAACAGTTATTAAAGTTGTTACTATAGATGATAGATAGTAATGAAATGCTTTGTGAGGAAAATTTATGAAAAAGATTATTTTTGTGGATATTCCAATGTATGAAAAAAATAAGTTGAATTATTTTAATACAGGGAATATAAAGTCACAGTATGATAAGGATGTGTTGTATCCTATAAATGCAGTACTTTCAAAAGAAATTCAGGAAAATGACAAGATAAAAGTTATCTTGATTAAGACACGAACAGGTCGAGAGGATGTAGACAGCCAAACAAAGAAAAATGTTCGTATTTTTGAAGATGAATTTGATGAGTTACTAACAGGGAAAAATGTCTGTGTTGATTATATCCATCTTGTATCAGAGGTTGATGAATCAAAGGAAAATCATGAAATACGTTTTAGGAATTTATTGGATCATCTAGAAGAAGATGCTTATTTATATGCAGATATTACATTTGGGCACAAGCTGCTTCCAATGATGGTATTTTGTGTATTCAATTTTGCAGAACGTTTTTTTAATTGTCATATTCGTGAAATTGTCTATGGAAAGGCCATTCATGACATACATACAAATCAAGCTCATAGTGGAGAACTGTATGATGTCAGTCCCATGTATCATTTAAATAATTTAACTAACTCTATGGAGGCTGTTAACGGTAAAGAGGCAATTAATGCCTTGGATATGTTTTTTTCTTTGTGAGGTTTTGTAGTGAAGAGTACACAACGAACAAAGGAAGAACTTGCTCAAAGCATGTGGAATCTTTATAAAGAAATTTCCAGCCTAAATGAAACTACAAATCTTCCTCAAAATAGCCCATTAGAAGAAAAATTGAACGCACATTCTCCTCGTTGGAATGGACTATATCGTGAACTTGTAGCAGAAAGTTTTCTTTTTGCCAAGAAACTGACCTACGATTCCCGATTATATAAAAGGTATAATGTTGGATTTGCTGATAAAGATGAAAACCGCAGCAAGGCAGAGCAATTGGTGACTCATTGTACCGATCCTTTGATGAAGGTTGTTTTTCGTCGTTTTTCTGTCCAAGATTTTACCGGTGATTTTGAAGAATTTATAAAGACTTTTGAAAATGACTTGAAAGGGGAGTTCAATAAATTTGCCTCTAAAGAGTTTGATGATAACCGACGTGTGGGAACTGGTTTATCTGAAAAAAATAAACGGATTGTCCGTCATTATTTAAGGTTTAAAGAATCCCTTGAAAAGGTTTCAAAGGACAGGGCTAATTTATCAGAGGTAAAAGTGCAAGCTTTGTATTTACAAACCAGTAATCACTACGGGATTACAGAAAAAAAGTTGCAGACAATATTGAAAGCATATTCCCAGACATTAGTACAGTCTGAGTTTGTTCAAGATGAAGCTGATGATAATGAAACCTCTCTTTTTGATTTTCAAGAGAGTCGGGATTTTAGTGGACTGAATAAGGAGGCTGAACAAGAAAACCAAAATTTCATACATCAGTTACTTGAAGCCATGGAAAAGGTATACCGAAAGAGGCAGAAGCGAGCTCAAGAATATTTTAGTGCTTTAATGACCCAATGGTGTCTAGAGCAGGTAAAAACTTGGAAGCATCTAGATGTAAGTTTTATCAAATCTTTTTCTAATTTTTCCTTTATAGATAAGGAGTTACTGAATCAGTTTGAATGTAGTGGTGAGGTTCCTGACCGTCAAATGGTTCTTGAGCGTTTTCCCGTGAAGAAAGGAGATAAGATTGTTTTAGATAAAAACGGAAAGCCTAAATATAAAGATAAAGGCCGAGCCAGCAATGATATGAAAAATGTGTTAAATGAATTGAAAGAAATACTAAGTAGCAAAAAAAATGTCAACTGATATTTATTGTGTTATCATAGAATGTCAAGTGATAGATATGCTAGGCAAGAAAAGGGGCAAACAATATGGATAATGGTAACCGCGGAAGAAACAAAAATAAATCAGGAAGTAGAGACTCTTTACGTGATTTTTATTATGCAAATACCTATGCTACAGATTCTGGAAAAAATCCCAAGATCATGAAAGATAATGTTGAATATGATTTAAAGCCCTTTGAAAGCTATCTTAGAGCAAGTATTGAGCAAAAAGGCAGAAGTACCGCTGATGGCGCTGAATTTTCCATATTGAAAGAGGTCAGTAAGGAAAAAAATCTTGAACCGAAATTTACTCTTATAAAGCCTCGATTACCGGGGCCTGTTTTAGAGGTTAAAAAACCTTTGAATATTTATCAAGTTATTGTAGATGCAGAAGATGGAGATTTTGACCCAAAATCCTTTGAGGTTTTTCAGAGAGGGGAGCCGATTTGTACTTACAAAGAAAAGGTGGACATACCAAATGGATTGGTGCTAGTGAGATTGGAGGGTTTTGAGGCTAAACAAGGAATCAACTATAATTTATATGATGATGATACCCACAAGTATGACTCAATCAAGTGTAGTATTAAAGCTATTGATTTTAGTGACTTAGACACTGATTGTTTTGAAGGTTTTGATGCTAAAATTGAACATATAGAAGATTCTGGTGAGAGTTTGCGTATCCATGTGAGTGCAATTCCCAATGGACTAGAATCGATTTCCTTATTTGGAGAAAAGTTACCAGTGATAAAAAAAATATCTTCACAGGAAATGTCTTTGTCTGCAAAGGGATATTCTATTCTACCTCAGGGAGAGTTTTATGTAGTAACACCAGAAATATCAGATAAAATAAAGATCTATTCAGGAACAAATTTAATTTCATATGAAAAAATAGACATATTCCAGTGGACCGACAAAGAAATACAGGAGTTGTTACAGACAAAAGAAGTATCTGTAAAGAATAATCGTCTCATCTACAATGGGGAAGAAGAAGGGAAGGTAACATTTTCAGATAAATATACCTTTAACCTTAAGACAGAAAAACTGCAATCTAAGCGGCGATTAAAAGATAAGCAGAGGAAGTCCATCGGTACCTTTATAGAAGTGATTACTGATAGCAAGAGTATTGGTGATTTGGAGTCAAATGTTGATGTATTCTTCAAAGAAAACATTGATACTCTAACTGATTCGTTACCCTATCGTAAAGGTAACAGGGAATTTAAAATTGGATGGAGAGATGAAAATCAAAATCTTTTGGAAATTGCAGAACTGGTAAATGGCAGATTAGAGAAAATAGGGTCAGACAATTTACCAGAACGATTGTATGCAAAACCCGATGATTGGCAACTTAGAATGCAACAAAAGGCTATCTTCAAGCTGAAAGAAATGCCTTGTTCTGATCTCCGAAAATTTCTTGAGTTATTTGAACGTAAAGCTGAAGGTGGAGATAAAGGCTGTGTTTGGGAAAATTTTTCTTGGGAATCTGTTTCAATTTCAAAATGGTATATTCTTACAGATGAATCCTATGATGGTTGTCAGGAACAAAGGGAATTTGTTCAAAAGGCTTTGGCAACAAAAGATTTTGGTTTTCTTGATGGGCCCCCTGGAAGTGGCAAGACAACTGTACTCCTAGAACTAGTTGCTCAGTTGGTGATGGACGGGAAGAAGATATTGCTTACTGCGTCCACTAATGCGGCTGTGGATAATATCTTGGAACGATTGGAAAAATTGCCTAAAGAAGTATATGAAAAGATTCTTGCAGTACGATTAGGTAATGAGAATGTTATCTCAGAAACTGTAGAAAAATATTCCTTGTCAAAGATTAATGACGATGAACTGAAAAATGAGATTGTTCGTAAGGCAAATCTTGTTTGTGGAACTATCTTTGGTGTTCTCAAACATCCCGAATTCAATTTAAAAGAAAAGCAGCCAGTACGCCCCCTTTATGACTATCTCATTGTAGACGAGGCCAGTAAGACCACCTTTCAGGATTTTTTAATTCCTGCCTTGTATTCTAAACATTGGATTCTTTCCGGGGACTTGAAACAGTTAACCCCCTACGTGGAGCAAGAAACCATACAGTCCTCCTTGGAGGAGATGCCAGAATTTGACAAGAACTGGCAACGTGTTCAAACAATACTGCAGTTGGCAAAGGATAACAGAATTGGTAAAAAATCCTTGAGTTTTTATATAGTGGTGCCACCAGAGCAGATTGCGGCTGCAGAAAACTTGCTAACAAAAGAATGGTATCGAGATAAAATAGGAATTATCACTAGTAAGTTAAGTAAAAATCCATATGCAGTATCCATTCAAGAAATTAAAGCTGCAAGTAACAAGGCTGTAATTCTTTATGGTGCAAAGCTGCTCATCATTGAGGATAAAATTTTTAAGGAGGTACAAGATATTCTTCCATCTCACTATACTCCCATGTTTGATGTTGAATCAGATGATTGTTATAACTCTTTCGTTCTTGCAGCCTCTGTCAAATATTCTTTTTCTTTCAAAAAGAATATGCAGGTTGAACTGGGAAAAGAAAAAAAAGTATATAAGAAATGGGAGGATATTGCAGACTATTGGAGCAGAGCATTGAAGGATAAAAGTTGGGCAGGAGAAATAACCTGGCGATTGTGTCGCCTCCAAGAATTGGCCTTTGATGGGACAAAAAAAGAGACTGTTGAGGGCTATAAAAAACAGATTGAAGAGCGACTCCCGTCTGACCCTGAGAAAAAAGATGTGGTTAAAGACTACTGTAATGCTATTTCTGGTATTGCTCTACCTTCTGTCTTACAATTGCTACAACAGGGGCTTGATAAAGAGGTCATCAAGAATAAAAAGGAGACAACCTTGAATTCTGGCTTTTATAAGGAAGATTTTGGTTGTCGTCATACTATGCTTACGTACCAACACCGTATGCATCCTGTTATTTCAAAATTTTCCAGAGAAAATATTTATCATGGGGAAGCACTTCTTGATGGTAGTGAGATGGAGCACAATCGCCAATGGAATTGTGAAGTGTTTGGAAAAAGGGCAGCTATCTGGATTGACACAGAAGATACACAGGATCATAGAAATGAGAATAGTCATGAGGTTGCAATCATTTGTGAAGAACTCAAGAAGTTTATGACTTGGACTAAAGCCAATCCTAATAAAGAGGAAAAGAACAGGTGTTGGTCTGTTGCCTGCTTGACTTATTACAAGAAGCAAGAAAGATTACTAAAGCAGAAAATACGAAGTTTGTTTTCAGGTCAACGGGAAAAAAGCTGGTATCATGATAAAGACAAACATATAGAGGTGTTTATCTACACCGTGGACAAATTCCAAGGACGGGAGGCAGACGTGGTGTTTCTTTCTCTCATAAAATCAGGGAATGCTAATTTAGGTTTTATGGACAGTCCAAATCGTCTCAATGTAGCCTTGACTCGAGCAAGATACCAGCGGGTGATTGTGGGGAGCGGTAGTTATTTTAATCGTACGAAAAAATCAGAATTATTACGTGAATTGGCAAAACAGGAGGAAAGTAAATGAGATTGGAAGGGGAATTAATTAGGCCAAGTATAAAAAAATACTATGTAACAGGTACTCTTGAACAAAAGATGGTGAACAAACCACTGCAACAAATGCTTAAAAAAATACAAGACGGTGGAATGAATGAGTTTTTGAATGACAAAGAATTGGGACAATTCGCCCGTGGATTGCAAGAAAATTTTCAAAAAGAAGGGTATTTGAACAAGGATGATACCCTAACACCCTCTGGAGAAGATGTTGTTGACTCTGGTAAGGCATGGCGTGGTTTGCAGGGAGCCTTTTCTTTTACGGTACTGGAATATCAAGGAAAAGCATATCTACTGAATGCTGTTCTTGTGAAAGAGCACAATAGTGATATCAATCACCACGATAGATGTCCCTATAAGTTCAATGAAGTGTATAGTGCTGTGGATGAAAAGGAGTTTCGTAATGTTCAATTGGATCAAAATTGGGCTGAATATAAGCAGGAGGTACAGTCTCCTTCTGTAAAATTTATCTATGAATATGATACAGACGAATGCATGGTAGAGGCATGTTGGAAAGACAGCGGGAAAGACTATAAGATTTCCTTCACAACTACTGATACAAGTGATTTCGTTATTATTAAAAAAAGTTATGCCCAGGAGCTTTTGAAGAAGCGAGAAGAAAAAGAGGGAGTATTTGAATTTTCTTGTCAAGATAATAAGTCAATACAATTTGTTGGAAGTAAAGATTTTGCACTTGATGAAAAAAGCTGGATAAAAGATTTTTTTGAAAAAGGCTACTTTGATTTTGATGATATTCCATTTAAGATGAATGAGGGAATCGCCACAATCAAGGACATTTACTTGTATATAGAGCAGGAGGATACTAACAGTATGTTGGTGCTGCTCCAGGAATTCCTGTTGGACAAGGCTAGAACAAGCTATCTTGGATATGAAGAAGTTGGCCGTTTGGTAAATGAATTCCAAGAGTTATTTACCTCTCCAGATCCATATGAAAGGTGTCCTTCATGTCCACCAATTATGAAGGATACAAAGTCAATTTACAATATGTTGGTGGAACGAGCAAAAGCCATATCCTCAAAAGATCCTGTTCCTTATCTCCATCTTCAGGCTTATATTGACCTGTCTCCAGAGAATATAATAAAGCCGTATATGGAATCAACGGATGTTGTGGATCTGCCGACAGGTGATAAGATTTCCTTTCAAGAACTGGTACAGAAGGTCTTTGGTCATGAACGTTCCATAAAGTCTGTATGTTTATTGAGTAAGTATACGAGTTCCAATGGCAGAAATGCTCGTGCTATAACACTGTTTGCAGAAAGCATTACCGATTACTTTGGTGCATCTACACGGCTCGTTACAACAGATTCTGTGGTACGTCCAAGTAATAATCAAGTATATAGGGACAGTGACCAGACATGGTATCAAAAAATGAAAGAGTGTCGTCACTTGAAAGTTGTGGAAAGAAAACTGGAAGAAATCAAAGATATTCATGATCGCTATTTTATGATTTCCCGGATCGATGGTTCTGTTGAATGGTGGAAATTAAGTGGTGAATTAGATTCTCTTAAATTTGATTGCGATACTCCACGTATCAGAGAGAATATAACAATCACCACAGAGGGAATTGTTAAGGAAATGACTTTTACTAAAATCAAGAAAGATGGTGTTCATAAATCCGCAAGAAAATTAATGGAGGAAGAATAATGGCCAAGGAAAAGGTATTTAATATTACAAAGGATTTTAGCCACAAAAAATTGGAGAAGGTATTTGTACTGGAACAAAAGTCAGATGAACAGGCTTTAAAAGATGGCTATTCCAGGGAACACTGTTCCCTAGAAGACAAGATAACCTCCACACTGGGGCAAAGTCAGGTTGTTTATCTTGTAGCGGAGACAGCTTTAAGTGAAAAACTCATAAAAATACTTTATACCTCAAGGGAAGAGTCTGGCATTCGTATCTATATAATAACTAAGGATTTGCAAAACAAAGAAATAGCCTTGGGAAGGCTAAAAAATAAGTGCATAATACGGGAAGTTCCTCATATTAGTGGAAATTTTTTGTTGTGCGATACAACAAAGGCTTTCTTTTTTGATGATAAGTTACATGGCTATAGTGTGGAGAAGCCGTCTAAAGTCCAGAAGTTACGTGACCTTTTTATCTATGAGTTTTGGTACAACTCCACCAAGGAGCTGGTAGATAGTATTACTGATAGAGCGGAACAGACCTTTGACGTAGCTCCTGTAATGGGAAATGAGGATATTTTAATAGATTGTTCTGCATTGGAGAATAAACCATATCCTGACTGTTTGGATAAATCAAATACCTTTGTCCTTTCTAAAAAGTACACTCCTTGGATAGAACAACAACTGGATAAAAAGAAGAACCTGACTCTATATCTAGATAAGGAAGTCTGGAATTCTCAAAAGGAAAACCTTATGAAGAAAGACGAATGCAATCTAATCTATACTGAAAATAGTGCCATTCCCTTGTGTAAATATGGGGAGAACTGGTTTTTGCTTAATAATAATTTCCATGAAAATATGGATAATACGGGGCGGTTGTTTGCTGTGAAAATGGAACAAGAGCCTTCATTCTCAGACCTGTATAGATTTCATCCAGTTTTTTCTTATGGAGATGCTGTTGGAAAATCCATGTTTTATGGAAAAACTCTAGAACCTGTTGAAATTACAGAAGAGGACATAGAAGAACGCTCTATTTCCTATGGTCTTAAAGAATTCAAGAAAATTGTAAAAATGAAGGAAGAAGAAAGAGTAGCCTATTTTGATAAGATACATCTTCTCCATTCTGACAAGCTGGCATCCAAGATAGAGTTCCAGATAAAGATGACCATTAAAAAACTTTCCAAGGGTGCTACTCATGCACCAATTTATCATGAGTATGAAGTTTTCTTAAAGGATTTTGCTGCTGTCCAAAAGGAGATTACATCAAAATTAAAGGAGTATAAGTCAAAAAAGAATGAATTTGGAAAGGACTTGGATACTGTAAAGAATCAGATTGAGGATTTCAATCAAAAGAGAGATGAGAATGAAGCAATAGAGCGCGATATCCAGAGTTTAGGAAAAAAAATAAAAGAATTAGAGACACAAATTAGCAGTGCCCAAGCGGATGATGTTGAAAAAGGTCAAGGATTGCTAAAAAAAGCCACGGAGGAAAACTGCAAATCCAGTAATGTGGAGGAACTGAAAAAGGAGTTGAAAAATTTGCAGAAACAAAAAAAAGCTTTGGAAAAAAAGGTAGCTGATTTCCAAAAGCAGGAAAAGAATGGTGTTAAACTTTCCGAACAACAGGAAGAAATTCAACAAAAATTGCAAAACGTAGAGGAGAACGTAAAGGATTTTGAAAAGCTTCTGGATCGGTGTATAGAACTTGAAAAACTTCCCAAAACGACTGTTGCTGATTGCAAGAAGATTAAGGAGGAGCTTTCTCAATTCAATCAATTCAAGTTTGAGCTTCCTGCCTTTGATAAACCTCAGTATGGAACACTATATAAGGTGAAATCTGATTATGAGTATGCAGTGAATTCTGAAGATAATATGGAAGCTGCTGAAAAAGAGATGGAACGTGCTGGTATAGAAAATGTAGAAATTGTTTGTGCCTCATAAATAGTCAACTCCTCCTGTACATTATCCTATATTTAAATGATATTACAGGAGGGGTTGTGGCTGAATTTGATTTGTGGAGTAATCATCGTGATTGTCTTGATAGGAATGGAAATCCAAAACGGCGGTATTTTTCAGAAATGCAGGCTGAAAATACTGTAGAATATCTGCAGAAAACAAGGGGAATTGTTCTCCGTGCATACAAATGTAGTCTCTGTGGGTATTGGCATTTAACAAAAAAATTAGATTTATATATAAGTCATCTTGAATGATATATTTTTTAACTTTCTTCAATCTAAAAGCAAGTTCCCAAGACTTTCCCTTGAGAACCTGCCTCACTAAAACTCACTAAAACTCATTTCCAGGGAAAGCGAGGAATTGCATCGGTTCCCTTGCGAATATCCTCATCGGTGGGAACATAATCTCCCATGGTGCCGTTGTTAAAGGCTTCGTAGGCTTTCATGTCAAAGTAGCCAGTACCAGTGAGGCCAAAGAGGATGGTCTTTTCTTCTCCAGTTTCCTTGCACTTGAGAGCCTCGTCAATGGCGGCCTTGATGGCGTGGCTACTTTCTGGGGCGGGAAGGGTACCTTCGGTGCGAGCAAAAAGCTGGGCTGCCTGGAAGATTTCTGTCTGCTGGTAGGAGCGGGCTTCCATGTGGCCTTCGTGGTACAGCTGGGACAGAACGGAGCTCATGCCGTGGTACCGCAGTCCGCCAGAGTGGCTTGCAGCTGGCATAAAGCTGGAGCCCAGAGTGTACATCTTTTGCATGGGGCAGACACGGCCTGTGTCGCAATAGTCGTAGGCGTAGACGCCACGGGTCAGACTGGGACAAGAGGCTGGTTCCACTGCAATGAATCGGTAGTCTCTTTCGCCCCGCAATGTTTCTCCCATGAAGGGTGAAATTAGGCCGCCCAAGTTAGAGCCACCTCCTGCACAGCCAATGATAATGTCAGGCACAATACCAAACTTGTCCATGGCTAGCTTTGCCTCCAAACCGATGATGGACTGATGCAACAATACCTGGGACAAAACGCTTCCCAAAACATAACGGTAGCCTTCACGGCTGGTGGCAGTTTCCACAGCCTCGGAGATGGCACAGCCTAAGCTTCCCTCGGTATCGGGGAATTCTGCAAGAATCTGGCGACCAACGGCAGTGGTATTGGAAGGAGAGGGAATTACCTGGGCACCGTAGGTACGGATAACCTCTCGGCGGAAGGGCTTTTGCTCGTAGGAGCATTTTACCTGGTACACAATGCAGTCCAAGTCAAGGTAGGCACAGGCCATGGAAAGGGCAGTACCCCACTGGCCAGCTCCTGTCTCGGTGGTAACACCCTTCAGCCCCTGCTTTTTGGCATAGTAGGCCTGAGCAATGGCTGAGTTCAGCTTGTGGCTTCCAGAGGTGTTGTTTCCCTCAAACTTATAGTAAATTTTTGCTGGTGTTCCCAGTTTTTTTTCCAGACAGTAGGCACGAGTCAAAGGTGCAGGGCGATACATTCGGTAGAATTGGAGAATTTCATCAGGAATGGGAATGTATCTGTCTTTTTCGTTTAGCTCCTGCTTTACCAGCTCATCACAAAATACCTTTCCCAACTCCTCCGCTGTCATGGGCTGGTGGGTTTGGGGATTGATGAGGGGAGATAGGGGTGTTTTCATATCTGCCCGCACATTGTACCATGCCTGGGGCATTTCGTTTTCACTTAAATATATCTTGTAGGGAATCTCGTGGCTCATAGCAACTCCTTGTATCTATCTATAGTAACAGTATAGTTGTCTCTATAAAAAGAATCAAGTGGATTTTACTGCTGTTTAGTTGATTAAACTCTGTACTACATCCATTAGAAAGTAAATTCTCTGGAAAAGTAATTCTGCCAATGGCTTTTTTTGAGGATGATTAGAGGAAACAAATTGAGTTTATATTACAGACGTTTTACAAAACGAAATGAAACCAATGAAACTGTAGAATCCTAACTTCTAGCTCATCTTTCTAAAGACTTTTCCCCTTGTTTCCCATTTCCTTTGATGATAAACTAAGGTCATGAATAAGTTTAAGCAATTATTTTACTCAGCAGCCAAGATGGTACGAGTGTATCCTGTGCTATACAGTCTCCTTTTTGTGGTTTCTCTTTTGGCAACATTGTGGATGCAGCAGGAACTGGATGGGGGCACTAACAGGCTTCTCGTTTTAGACTTATTTTGTAGCTCTTTGTTGGCACTTCTTGCCTGTGTCATTACGATTTTGTGGCTGGAGAGACGGGAAAAAAACATTTGGTGGATAGAGGCACTGGTAAGTCTCCTAGGCTTTGGGCTTGGGCTTTTGATTCGGTTTTTGTGGTATGCCCCAAATACTGGGATTTTTGGTGCCTGTAGTTGTCTTGTTGCTATTTTTCTCTTTTTTTATGTAAATCGCAAGGAGAATAATCTTCTTTCTGTATTAGTAAAGGATGTGGGCTTTTGCCTACTTTCAGCTTGTGCGGTGATGGCTGGTCTTGGAATAGTGCTCTTTGCTGTAACGGAAATCATCGTTTCCCTTTCAGGGGAAGTCTTAGAGATTGTCGGGTCATGTATTTTTGGCTTCGGCATCTTTTTTGTTCCCCTTTCCATGATGGTTACCTTGTTGTTCAAAAAAGAGGTGGTAGTTTCGAGCGGCCGTGGATTCAAGATTTTTATGCTGCGGGTGCTCTTTCCCCTGTATTTGGTGTTGCTGGCAGTTCTCTATGTGTACCTGGTAAAGATTTTAGTCCTGCAGGATATGCCTTCAGGATTAATAAACTGGTTCGTGTCCTATGCCTGTGCCGTGTTCATGTTCTTTTACTTTGTACTAGAGGAATTTCAGCAGGAAAAGTTCGTGGCTATTTTTCGCGGTCTTGGTGTTTTTTTGCTCCTTCCTCTGCTAGCTGTTCAGTGTCTTGCAGTGACAATCAGAGTGTCAGCCTATGGGCTCACTGCCCAGCGATGGTATAGCCTCCTGTTTATGATCTTTTCCTTTGTTTTTGTGGTGGTTGCTCTTGTTAAGAAAGGCCGTTACCGCACTTTTTTGTTTCCTCTTTTGGCCTTCTTGCTGGTGCTGGCAAGTCTTTCCCCCTTTGATGGCCAGCAGATGGCATTCCGAAGTCAAAGTGGCAGGATTCACCAGATTCTCCACCGCTACCAGGTGCAGACAACGGAGGATTTTGAAACAGCTCTAAAGGACATGAACAATCAGGAACTGGAAATTCTCGAAGGTGCTTTTGATTATCTGTACTTTAATCAGGAAAGAACAGATAATCAGATTTCCATGCTCTTTCCCGTTTATGAAGATTTTTTCAAAGAAGTGACTGTAGAGCGAGGTATCAGAGAAACTGCCGTGGTAAAAGATTTTTATTACAATGTCTATTCTGATTTCGACAACCTTTCTGAGTTGGAACTAGATATTTCCCAGTACAAAACCATGTACTGGTACAATTATTCTTTTAACACCGTGTCTTCCCTTGAAAAAAAACTCCTACTTCCCCTAGGAAATGGAACATATCTTGATATGACAAACTTCTTTTTGGAACGCCTTGTGGACATCTCCTCTAATGCTAGAGGATTTGACAAGGATTATCTTCTTGTATACCAACAAGATGACCTTGCCATTGTCTTTACCCAGGTGACATTACTCTGGAACAAGTTCAATACAGATACAGGGATTGAAGAAGGCTTTACCTTTGCTGAAATCCACTATCAGGTGCTCTTATCCCAGAGTATAGCCCACTGAACGAAAGCCTTGGGGCAACAGGGAGGTCCCCTGAGCAGCCGAACTGTGAGCGTAGCGAAGTGCGAGGCTGATTAGGGTTTCCCTGTTGCCCCCTTTCACTTTCAATTTACCTATGCTATACTCCATCCCGTGAGTACTTCCCGAAACAAAACCATTACCCTCACTGATGAGGAGCGGCACTTCTATCAGGCTCAGCTATTAGAGCCCTCTGCAAATCCAGACAAGATACCTTTTCCCCTAAGTCAGCTGCAGGATAAGATTCTCCATGGAGATTTGTTACAGCTCATGGATTGTTTGCCTCCATCCTGTGTTGACTTATTGATTCTAGATCCTCCCTACAACATGGCCAAGGATTTTGCCGGCATGAAGTTCTCTTCCTTGAGCGATGAGGAATATCTTGATTACCTAGAAAGTTGGTTTCCCTCAGTTTTTCGTTGTCTCAAACCTACAGCCTCCATCTATTTATGTGGTGACTGGAAAAATTCCGCCTGTTTGTACTTTTTGCTGAAAAAATACGCCATTGTACGAAACCGCATCGTGTGGCAGCGAGAAAAGGGCAGGGGAGCCAAGGCCAACTGGAAGAATGCTTGCGAGGATATTTGGTTTGCCACCTGTAGTCAGGACTTTTACTTTGATGTGGAATCAGTCAAGCAAAAGCGGCGGGTACTGGCTCCCTATCGTCAGGAAGGAAAGCCCAAAGACTGGGAAGAAACTGAGGAAGGTCGTTTTCGTCTCACCTATCCTGGTAACTTTTGGGACGACATTTCCGTTCCCTACTGGTCCATGCCAGAGAACACGGAGCATCCCACTCAAAAGCCAGAAAAGCTTATTGCCAAATTGATTCTGGCTAGCTGTCCTCCAGAAGGACTGGTGCTAGATCCCTTCCTTGGCTCTGGAACAAGTGCCGTGGTGACAAAAAAACTGGGACGTCACTTTATTGGAGTGGAGCAAAACCTCGAATACTGTCTCCTAGCCCAAAAACGCCTTGCCATGGCAGAAGAAAATCCCTCTATCCAAGGCTACACCGACGGTGTCTTCTGGGAACGAAACACCGCTTTATTACAGAAAAGTGTTTCGTCTCGGAACACTGCTACTTCGGAGGTGGAGGATTTGTTTGATAAGGATAACTCCTAGTCGCCTAGCTCTCGTTTTTTCAATATCAGTCTTCGTCCCTGCTTTCCCACCTGTTCCACTAAGCCCATTTTCCGCAATACCCATAGCATTCGTGGTACATTCCGTCCCTTCAGCACATTGCTGGCTTCCTTGATGGTAAAGGTTTCTGGCAATTCCTGGGGCAAAAGAGCAAGATAATCCTCTGCAGAAGTAAATTGGTGGGTGGCATGGATTGTCTCCAAACTCTTATCCTCCTTGTACCAATCTCGCTTGAACCGCCTGCTTTTGTTGACTAGCTGAACAGGAGCATCCTCCTTTATCCTGTGTTCTATTACAGAAACCTCCAATACCTCCAGAATAAAATTCTTGTCAAGAAGATAGGGAAAGATAGCTGTAAGCTCTGAAAACATATCCAGTAAGCATTGCTTTTTGGGGCTTTTTCGGCAGGACACTAAAGTACCATCTTTTTTTCTTGTCTCAATGGTTTTTCTCACCACCAAAGGATACACCACCTTCACCTTGTGGTGGGGTAGTAGTAGCCCCAGCTTCCCATGGAGCTTGGAAAGGCTTCCTGTCTGAATCTCGATGATGCTTCCGTCCCTGGCAACAATGTCGCAAATCTTTCCTGCCACCTGCTGCTCCGTCAGTCCTTGGCTGGCTTCTGCGTAGAGGTTTTTCAAGGTATTGTGAAGCTGAGATTCAGAGTAGGTGTTAATCATGATGAAACTATATAAGTGTATAGATAAAAAGTAAAGTCCTTTTTTTAGTTTTGGCTGAAATCCCATAAAAGGTCATTGACAGGTGATTTTTTTTGATTAAAATGAAAATAGGTGGGAAAAAAACGTAAATAGTGGGAAATTGTGGATGGATTTACTTACTGGTGAGTTCCGCAACACCTTGGATGAAAAGGGGCGGATACCCTTTCCAGCCAGATTGCGGCGGGAGCTTACAGAAGATACACTCATCATCACTCAGGCTGTAGACCGATGCTTGTGGTTATTTACTGCCGAGGAGTGGAAGAATTTCTCATCAAAGCTCATGGGAGCCGCATCTCCCTTTAGTGGGCGAGATCGATCTGTAGTTCGTCGGCTTATTGCACCAGCACAAACGGTGGAGTTCGACAAGGGTGGGCGGATCGGTATTCCTCAAAGCTTAAGGGAGTATGCGAGCTTGTCAAAGGAATGCATCTTTTTAGGAATCAACAAGTACATTGAGCTGTGGGATGCTGACATGTACAAGGCGTATCTGGAAGAAAGTGAAAGCTCCTTCCGAGAAGCAACAGAGGGCCTTAGTGCCATCTGTTTATAGGAGTAGGTCTTGGATAATTCATCTTGTCAGACTATTGTCCACACCCCAGTGTTGTTGCAGGAGTGTCTTCACTATTTGTCTCCGGAGGGGGAGCCTTTTAGTGACAATGCATTTTTGATTGATTCCACCTTAGGTGAAGGTGGTCATTCCAATGGTTTTTTGAAGACCTATCCCAAGTTGCAGGTGCTAGGCTTGGATGCTGATGCCAACATTCAGGCAAAGGCTCGTCGGCGTCTGGAATGTTATGGGAACCGAATGAATTTTCATCTCGGTTGGTTCAATGATTTTTATCGGGACTTTGATTTTTCTGCTGAAAATCGCCGTCCTAATCTCATTCTTTTTGACCTGGGGATTTCCGTATTCCATTACGAGGAATCTGGCCGGGGTTTTTCTTTCAGAAAGGATGAACCGCTTGATATGAGACTTAATCCCAATGCAGGGCCTTCCGCCGCCGATGTTGTCAACAATTGGTCGGAGCAAAAGCTTGCAGATATAATTTATCTGTATGGAGAGGAGCGATATAGTCGCAGGATTGCAGCCGCTATAGTTTCGGCCCGCAGTAGCTCTCGGATTGAATCATCAGCGGATTTGGCAGAGTTGATCTATAACGTGGTACCTGCTGCCTATCGTCATGGTCATTTGCATCCTGCTACCAGAACCTTTCAGGCTTTGCGAATTGTGGTTAATGGAGAGTTAAATCGTCTGCCACAGGTTCTGCCAGCTGCCTTCAATGTGTTGCAGGTGGGGGGCAAAATGGGAGTCATTACCTTCCATTCTCTGGAAGACAGAATTGTAAAAAATTATTTTCGTAACTTGGGTAAAACCTGTGTCTGTCCGCCTGAGCAACCGATATGTAAATGTGGTGGCTCGCCTCATGCGCAGGTGCTTACAAGAAAGCCTGTGTTGCCATCTCAGGAAGAAGTGGCTGCAAATGGCCCTTCTCGTAGTGCCAAGTTACGGGTAATACGAAAGTTAAAAGAGCTTGACCAGGAGACATCACGGATGATTTCTCCTGCTGAAGAATAAAACGGAGTTTACGATGGAAAAGGAAAGTGCATTGGCAAAAGGAGTTGCCATTTGCTTTGCTGTCAGCATTCCTCTTTTACTTGCTGTAAACGGGATTCAGGCTCGGCAATTTGCCCAGTTGAAGGGTGAAATTGCTAGTCTGGAGCGTGAACAGGCTGAATTGGTGGAAGAAAACAAGAGCCTGATTACAGGAATCAGTGTTCTAGCAGGTGCAGACAGAATCGAGGCCCTCGCCTCAGGTCAGCTGGGAATGCGCTGCTGAAAGTAGCGAAATCATCCGTGTTGAAATGGGTGGTCGCTAGCTCGGCTGGTGCAATCCATCTGGTTTGGTAGTTGGGGGGAAGCTACCAAATAAAAGGACTTGGTCCAATTTTTATGCAAAGTGGATACTCAATCTTGATTATCCAGAAGGATAGCTGTTGGGCTGTTCTTGGTCGCTACAATTGTGGCGGCAAGCCTGTTATATTGTTGTGGGAGCGTTAATAACAGTGGAACGCATAGTGGGTGGAGAAACACCCAAAAGGAATGGAGCTTGCAGTAAGATGCAAGCCATTTCACAAACATCTTTATTGTCTCTTTTTGAACTCCTGGCCGCCACTGGCGGAATTACTGTTTTGGGATGTCCTGAGCAAGATTTTTTCTTTGATTCTGTGGCAACAGACAGTCGTAATGTCATGGCGGGAGGAATGTTCATTCCTTTAGTTGGTGAATTTCAGGATGGCCATAAATATATTCCTGCAGCCTTGGAGAAAGGGGCTACTGTTGTGTTGGTAAACAAGGATTTTGCCAGTTCCTCCTTGGAACAAATTAAAGAATGGCACCAAGGTTTTCTATCTACAACCTTTGTGGCAGTGGATCATACCATGTATGGCTTGCAGGCTGCTGCTGCCGCTTATGTAAAGAAATTTCCTCAGCTGATTCCCATTGGAATCACTGGTTCTAGCGGAAAAACAACTACAAAGGAAATCCTTGCTTCTCTTTTGTCTACTCGTTATGAAGTGGTAATGAATAAAGGAAATTTGAACTCAGAAACTGGGCTTCCCTTGTCCTGCTTTGAAATTCGCCCTCATCATCAGGTGGGAGTTTTTGAGCTTGGCATGAATAGACAGGGGGAAATGGCAGAGATTGCTGGTGTTCTTTCTCCTAAACTTGGAGTTATTACCAACATTGGAACTGCCCATATCGGGATTCTCGGCAGTAAGGATAAAATAGCACAGGAAAAAAAGCAAATTTTTTCAAATTTTTTAGAAGATTCTCTGGCCTTTATTCCTGCAATGGATTCTTACAAGGATTTCCTGAAGGAAGGACTTGTAGGAAAGGTTGTTGAATATGGCTCTACCATGGTGTCTTCCGTAAGGTCTCAGGGACTTGATGGAACCTTCTTTGATTACAAGGGAGTAACCATGAACTTGCCCCTGCCTGGTAAGGCTAATTTCTACGATGCCTTGGCAGCTCTTGCCGTGGCCCAGGAGTTGGGACTGACTCCAGAAGAAATACAGAAGGGCTTTGCAAAGGTTAAGCCTCTGTTTGGTCGTAGTGAAGTTTTACGAGGTGATGTTACCTTTATTCAAGATTGCTACAATGCAAATCCAGATTCCATGGAAGCTGCCCTTGATTTTTTCTGTGACCTAGAGCTTGATTGCGGACGAAAAGTTTTAGTAATTGCAGATATGCTAGAACTAGGAGCTACCAGTGAAGCAGCTCATCAAAAGGCTGTAGCTCAGGCCAAAAGAACAGGCTCCTCCTTGATGCTCTTTCTGGGAGATGCCATGAGTGCAGCTGCAAATCAAGGAACTGACCTTGATACAACTGTGGTGGCCTTAGCTGGAAAGGATGAACAAACTATCCAAAAAGCTGTGACAAGGCTTTCTTCCTTCTTGCAAAAGGGGGATGTGGTGCTTTTAAAAGGTTCTCGTGGTATGGGCTTGGAGCGTATTACTACTGCCTTGCAGCTTGATTTTCAATCTGTGGTATCGGGAGGCGGGGAATGAACGTAAGAAAGCTCTTTGCTGAACGACCTCTTATAAAAGGGAGATACATCGATACTGGTTTGTTGATAGCTATAATTCTTTTGTGGGGTTTAGGTTTACTATTGCTTTATATCTGCTCCGCTGAATATGGGATGAAATACTTTGGAAGTTCCCATTATTTTATTAAGCGACAGTTAATTATGTCTGGGGTAGGAGTAGTGGTGATGATTGTTACCTTCCTTCTTCCCCAGCAATTTATTCGCAAGTGCCTCCCCATTATTATGGCTGGAACCTTTATTTTTTGTATTCTTCCCTTTATTCCAGGAATCGCTGCTCCTCGTAATGGAGCACGTCGTTGGATTTCTCTTCCATTTTTAGGAGATACATTCCAGCCTTCTGAACTAGCAAAAATTGTGATAGTGTTATTCATTGCCAACTGGTTTGATAAGTATATGAAAACCCCAGATGATAAATATCGCAGTTTGTTTCCACCAGTTTTCACACTCTGTGTTTTTTCTGCCATAGTAATTGGTCAGGATGACTTTTCTACTGCCCTGTTAATTTTTGTTACAGGCTTTTTAGTGATGTATGTAGCTGGAGCTCGATTAGGCCCCCTTGTACCCTATATGTTGTTGGCGGCAGTGGGCATGATTCTCTTTGTATTTACTTCGGATTTCCGAGTAAATCGCCTTATTGCCTTCATCAATCCTAATTACGATACCCATGGGTATAATTACCAGACTGCTGCGGCTCGTACTGCCATTAGCGACGGTGGTTTTTTGGGAAATGGATTTGGTGCTGGCTTAGACAAAATCAACCTAGTACCAGAAATTCATACCGACTATATTTTTTCTGGTTGGGCTGAATCCATGGGATTCCTTGGTGTCTTGGGGTATTTTTTAATTTTGGCTTTTTTTGCCTGGAGAGGTTATACTTTGATGATGGAGAGTAAGAACAAGTTTTCTTCCCTGCTGGCTTTTGGGTTGACTACAAGCATCCTCATTCAGTCTTTGATGAATTGCGGTGTAGTTAGTGGAGCCTTACCAGTTACGGGAATAACCTTGCCCTTCTTTTCATCGGGAGGATCCTCTTTGCTGGTAACGTGTTGTATGTGTGGTCTTTTGCTGAACGTATCTTATCATAATAGTATTGAAGCAATTGACGAAGTATAAGTAAGGGATTTTTTTATAGATAGCGAGAGGATTGTATGAGTGACAGTATGACATATTCTGATAGTAGGATCTTTATGGCAGAAGATGAGCGAAAGGCTTCTAGAACTGATAGAAAATTCAAGGCCTTAAAATTCGTTGTTGGAGCCCTGTGTCTTATTCTTTTGGTGGAGGTAGTACTCTACACTGTAATTATTCCCTCTAAGGCTCCAGTAAAGATTTCTTTTTCTGGCTTGCAAATGTATTCACCAGAAGAAATGTGTCATATTCTCAATACCAATTCTAACCAGACCTGGAGTAACTTTGACTCAGCCCAGGCAGCTGCTGTATTGGCCGATTGTCCTTGGATTGAATCTGTTTCTGTGGAAAAGAAGTTCCCTGACGGTGTTGCCATTTCAGTAAAGGAACGTGTTCCAGTGGCTGCTACCTTGCTGAATATAAACGGAAAGACTATTCCTGTTCAAATTGATGAGTCTGGTGTACTATTTACCGCAAAGACTGGAGCCTCCATTAGCCATCTTCCCTTGATTTCTGGTTTACCTGTGGAAAGCTTTAATGATGGAATGCGACTCCCCAGTATCTACAAGAACTTTATTGAGCAGTTGGCAAAGATTCAGCGTTTGCCCCAGAAATATTTGGCAACAATTTCTGAAATCCATGTAAACGCCAAGGAATATGGTGGATTTGACTTGATTTTGTATCCAGTTCACTCCCATACACGGGTTCTAATGGATAGAACTTTTAGTGAGGATTCGTTACAATATATGGTAGTTGTCCTTGATGTGGTGAATTCCCTTGGATCAAATATTTATGAAATTGACTTGCGCTATGGGTCAGTTTCCTTTCGTACAAGGGTCCAGTAGTTTGGGAAAAGCCTTTTGATATTTTTTAAGAAAGGACTCTGTGGGAGGTTGTTTTGAGTGATGTTATCGTCGGTCTTGATATTGGTTCACACTATATTAGGACAGTTATAGGCGAATATACAGATACGAATACGTTTCAAATTATAGGCTTGGGAAAGGTTCCTTCTCCAGGACTGCGTAACGGAACTATTGTCAATATAGAATCCACCATGAATGCTATTAAGCAATCTATTGAAGATGCGGAAATGGATTCTGGTTGTGAGGTTCATTCCTGTGTTCCAGCTATAGGTGGTATACAAATTAAAAGCTGGGATTCTAACGGTATGGTACAGGTGGCTGGTAGTAAGGGAATCACTCCTCGGGAAATTACGGAACAGGATATGGCTGATGCCATTGAGGTGGCTCGTTCTCTTCCCATTCCTCCCGATAGACAGATTCTCCACGTAGTACCACGATATTATAGCGTTGATAAGCAGGAGCAGGTAAAGGATCCCAAGGATATGCTGGGTGTAAAGCTAGAGGTAGAAACTCACGTTATTACCGCTTCCTGTACTTCGGTAAAAAATATTCAGAATTGTATTGGTAGAGCTGGCTACAAGTCTGAAGGCATGATGCTTAAAACCCTTGCTGCTACCAAGGCTGTTATGACAAAGGATGAGTTAGAATTAGGTTCCATTCTCATTGACATGGGAGGTGGTACCACCGATGTGTTGGTGTTGTTAGGTGGTGCTCCTATTTGTTCCTTGTCCATTCCCGTTGGTAGCTCCTTCATTACCAATGATATTGTTTATGTTAAGGGAATTGCCTACGACACAGCAGAAAAAACAAAGATTAAATACGGTTGCTGCTGGGAACCACTCCTTGATGAGGATGAGGAGGTAGTAATTCCTGGAATTGGAGGACGTGGACCAGAATCTATTTCCCGAAAGGAATTGTGCCAGATTATTCAGGCTCGAGTAGAAGAGATTTTTAATATGGTTCGAGTGGAAATTAAGCAGCAGACGAAGCTCACCCAGCTTTCTGGTAATGTAGTTTTAACTGGTGGTGGTGCCCAGCTTATGGGAATCGTGGAGTTGGCACAAAAGGTTTTTAAAACTACTGCTGTTCGTATTGGTACACCAGGTAATTTTGGTGGTAAAACTGAGGTATATCGTACCCCAGAATATGCTACTGTCATTGGCTTGTTGTTGGGAAGCAATGAATCTCGTCGTCGTATTGATACAAAGCGGAACAAGCAATATAATAGGACAGAAGAAGCAAAATCAAAGTCAACTACTTTAAGTTGGCTCGGTAATATTTTCAAAGAGTTTTTCTAATTTTTCATAGAAGCAATGTTTGGGTTGGGAGGAATATATGCTTGAAGGATTGTCGGTAGAAAGTGCGGAATCCATGATGAAGCCTACTGTTATAAAGGTTGTTGGTTGTGGAGGCGGTGGATCCAATGCTGTCAATAGAATGATAGAAAACGGTCTTGCAAATGTTGAGTTTATTGTTATCAACACAGATCTTCAGGCATTAGGTCATTCTCAGGCTCATAGAACTATTGGTATCGGATCAAAGATTACTGGTGGACTTGGTGCTGGAGGAAAACCTTCCGTTGGAGAGGCTGCAGCCCAGGAAAGTGAGGATCTTATTAAGGATGCACTGCAAGGTGCAAACATGGTCTTTGTAACTGCTGGAATGGGTGGAGGTACTGGTACTGGTGCAGCTCCTATTGTAGCACGGGTTGCAAAGCAGCTAGGGGCTCTTACGGTGGGTGTAGTTACTAAGCCCTTTGAGTTTGAAGGACGTGTAAGAATCAACAACGCTGAGGAAGGAATTAGAAAGCTCCATGAAGAGGTTGACTCCCTAATCGTTATTCCCAATGAAAATCTTCTGAAAACCATGGATAGACGGACTCCTGTAAAGCAGGCCTTCTTAAAGGCTGACGATGTTTTGCGTCAGGGTGTACAGGGAATTTCCGATGTTATTACAAAACCAGGTCTTATTAACCTAGACTTTAATGATGTTCGTACCACCATGGAAGGAAAGGGTGATGCAATTATGGGTATTGGTGTCGGTTCTGGAGACAATCGTGCTACAGACTCTGCTTCCCAGGCTATTGACAATCCCTTGTTGGAAGACTCCCGCATTGATGGAGCAAAGAATATCCTTATCAACATTACCAGTGGTGAAGATTTCTCCTTGCTGGAGGTTGGAGAGGTTGCCAATATTGTTAAGGCTGCAGCTGATCCAGATGTTCACGTTATTTATGGTCATGTTATTGATCCTGCTATGGAAGGCGATGTATCTGTTACCGTTATTGCCACTGGCTTTAATGATCCAGATGCCGTAAGTGAAGTAGAAATTCCAGATTATGCTACCAAGGTGGATTCTCCTAATACGATGACTTTGGGAGAATTCGAGAAATTGAGCAAAAGCACTATTTCAGATCCACGAAGAGGAATGCCTCAAAGTTCTTTGCTGAAAGAGGGAGCTGCTCCAAAAATCGAGACCACCTCACAGGGATCTGTTGAATCA
The DNA here is from genome assembly GCA_036300185.1 of Treponema sp. Classification (GTDB taxonomy): domain Bacteria; phylum Spirochaetota; class Spirochaetia; order Treponematales; family Treponemataceae; genus Treponema_F. Next base: position 28,490 of record JAXJGY010000053.1, read on the forward strand.
CAGTATCAGCCTCCGCGACCTGTTAGTTCTACAGCTGCAGGTTCCACTGGTACAGGAATCTCTACAGGTAATCGGCTTGCTACGGGAGGTGCCATGACCAGCCAGTCTTCATCAGGAAACATTCCTGCAGGAAGCATTCCTGCAGGATGTACTCCTGCAGGAGCTAGTTCTTCTGCACCAAGACAAGGTGGAGGCTTTAATCTGGATGGTACAGGATCAGTTCCTTCCCCAAATGATTTGAAGACACCACCTTATTTAAGAAATAGAATTCAGTTGGGAGATTAATCCCCTTGAAGGCAGCTATTTCCGTCGCTTCAAAGTCAGAAAGCTCCTCTCCTATTGGAGGGGAGTTGCTTATTCGACGCTACTGTTCTCAATTATTGACCGTAGACAGAAAGTCCCGATTAACAGCGGAAACCTACAAATTAGCGGTGGAGGAATTCCTTTTTTGGCTGCAGGATACCTATTCTTGTAAGGATATTAATTCCTGTCTTTCTGCATTAGTGGTACAAGATATTACCAATTATCTGATTTGGAGACGTACCCAACACATGCAGCAACTTACGGTGGCAAAGGATGTTTCGGCTCTCCGTTCCTTCGGGAGCTATTTGGTGGAAGAAGGCATTTGGCAGGAAAATCTTGTTCAGCTAGTGGAACGACCTAAGATACAGCGGGCTTTACCACGAGTTTTGTCGGTGGAACAGGTGGATTCCTTACTGGCTGCCATTGATACCAGTGAGCCCTTGGGAATTCGAGACAGGGCCTTGTTTGAGCTGGTGTATTCCTGTGGCCTACGAATCAGTGAGGTGGCAGGTCTTTTAATGAGGAATCTTCACTTACAGGATAGGTTCCTCATTGTATTAGGTAAAGGAAGTAAGGAACGGGTGCTTCCCTTTGGAGCCGTGGCTTATGAATGGCTTTCCTTGTGGATCAAAGAAGGGCGTCCTGCTATTTTAGGTAGCAAACAGGTGGCAGAGGTTTTTGTAAATTATCGTGGGCAGCCCCTGTCAAGAAAGGGAATTTGGAAGCGCTTTCAAGAATTGGAAACCCTATCTGGCGTAACTGCCAAGGTACATACCCTGCGTCATTCCTTTGCCACACATCTCCTGTCTGGAGGGGCCGACCTTCGTTCAGTACAGGAGCTTTTAGGTCATTCTGACCTTTCTACTACCCAAATATATACACATATCGAAAAAGATGAATTACATTTATATCATAAGGAATTTTTCCCGGAGGTTCAAAATGAAGAATAGAGGCTTTGCTTGTATGGCAACCCTGATTGGAATTGCCCTGGTGCTTTCCAGTTGTAGTGGTACAAATACTAAAAGCATCAAGAGAATGCAACAGCTGGAGGAGGGTGTTTCCAGTCCCACCACTGAGGCGGAAATAAAAGAGGCTATTCAAAAATACCAGAGTCGGGTAGAAGACATGGTTTTAGCTAATCAGCAGATTGGTATTTGGTACAAGATGCTTGGTTCTCGGTATCTGGACAATCAGATGTATGGTGAGGCTCTGGAAGCCTTTAGAATGGCTACTACCTATTATCCTGCAAACCAGAATCTCTATTATTACGTGGCAGTTTGTGCTGGCTACATGGCAAACCAAGCTTTAGATTATTCTGCTTCAGGCTCCACTGCCCAAAAGTTTAATTATTTAAAATTGGCTGAGTCTGCCTATCTTGAAGCCTTAAAAATCGACCCAAAGTATGCACGGGCCTTGTATGGCATTGGAGTGTTGTATATCTTTGAACTAGATGAACCTGGAAAGGCAATTCCTTATTTGGAAACCCTTGCGGAAATAGAAAAACGAAATGTAGACGGCCTGTTCCTTTTGGCTAATGCCTACTATCAAACCTTTGAGTTTGACAAGGCCACGGCGGTGTACGATAAAATTATTTCCACCACCACCTCTGATGAGAAAAAGGCTCAAGCAGAGGCTAATAAACGTCAGGTTCTTGAAGCAGCCTATGCGGGATGAGCTTCTTCCCCTGGCCATTAGTGCCATGCATTTTTTATCCTTTCGAGAAAAGCTCGTTCTTGAGGAAAAACTTGACACTATTGGTGACCTTGCAGTACTTTCTATTGATGAAATTTCTTGTATTGTAGGAAGAAGAATTCGTTCTCGCTGGTGGAAGGGTGTTGAATGTCAGAAGCAGGCTGAACAAAGCAAAAAGCTGATGGAAATCTATGGAATTCATGGTTTACTCCATCATCAGCTGGACTATCCCGCCATGGTGGCAGAGATTTTTGACCCTCCCTACATGCTGTTTTATCGGGGAGATATCCAGGTAGTGCAGGAGCCCTGTATTTCTATGGTGGGAACCCGTAAGCCAACACCAGCAGTTGCCAAGGCCACCTTTGATTTTTCCCAAGAGGCGGCTACGTGTGGCTACACTGTGGTTTCTGGTCTTGCCTTTGGCATAGATGCTGCTGCCCATAAGGGTGCCTTGGTTGGCAAGGGAAAGACTGTGGCAGTGTTGCCCTGTGGCGCTGACGGAGTGGTGCCTTTAAGCCACAAGCGACTGGCGGCTTCCATACTGGAGCAAGGTGGTTGCCTTCTTTCTGAATATTTGCCGGGAGTTCCTGCAGAAAAATTTCGCTTTCCCCAGCGAAACAGAATCATAGCCGCCCTTTCTCCTGTAACGGTGGTGGCAGCAGCTCCAGAAAAGTCTGGTGCCTTAATTACTGCAGAATTTGCCTTGGAGCAGGGGAGGGACGTGTATCTTTTGGCTGCAGGGCTGGAGGAGCCATGCTGTAGCCAGGGAATGGAAGCCTATCGTCAGGATGGAGCGCCGGTTATTAGCTCTGTGGCAGAATATGAGGCTTATATTACGGCCCTTCCTGGAAGTACTTTGGAAATTGTTCAAGCTGGTGGGAACTCTCGTGTTGGAAGAATTTCTGCCGAAACAAGATATTGTAGACAAGAGAAACAATTATTATTTTAGAGGTTGATATGGCTGAAACTAAGGCGACTGCCAAGAAAAAGACAAAAAAATCAACGCTGGTGATTGTAGAGTCTCCAGCAAAGGCAAAGACAATAGAAAAATATCTTGGCACTGGTTATACCGTTAAGGCATCCATGGGCCATCTCATCGACCTGCCTAAGTCCCGTATGGCCATAGATGTAGACAATGGCTTTAACCCAGAGTACATTACCGTTCGAGGACGGGCAAAGCTTTTGCGGGAATTGCAAAAGGATGCCAAAAAGGCTGATGAAGTACTGCTGGCAAGCGATAATGACCGAGAAGGAGAATCCATCGCCTGGCATTTACGGCAAGCCTTTGAGGGAAAGACCTCTGCTCCCATTAAGCGAATTGTTTTTAACGAAATCACTCCCCAAGCCATTACTGAGGCCGTAACCGCTCCCTCCGATATTGATGAAGCCAAGGTAAATGCCCAAAAGGCTCGTCGTATCTTGGACCGATTGGTAGGATATAACCTTTCTCCTCTGTTGTGGAAGAAGGTAAAAAATGGACTTTCTGCAGGTCGTGTTCAGTCTGTAGCTCTGCGATTGATTTGTGAGCGAGAAAAGGAAGTAGAAGAATTTATTCCAGAGGAATACTGGAGCCTAGATGCTGACTTTATCAAGGGAAAATCCAAGTTTACTGCTCAGCTGGTACAATATCAGGAAAGAAAGCCTGAGTTACCTAATGAAAAATCAGTTCAGGAAATTATCAATGAGATTGGTAGCTCTGTTTGCACTGTAGTGGACATTAAGGCTACAGAAAAAACGGTGCGCCCCAAGCCTCCCTTTACCACTTCAAAATTACAGCAGGCTGCAGCTAATCGTCTTGGCTTTACCTCCCGAAAAACCATGCAGATTGCCCAGCAGTTATACGAAGGTGTAAATATTGGATCTACTCGTGTAGGTCTTATTACCTATATGCGTACTGACTCTGTACGTATTTCCCAGACAGCCATCGATGATGTGCGGAAATGGCTGGGAGAGAATTTCCCCAATGAGCTACCAGAAGCTCCCATTGAATACACTGTGGGAAAAAAGGCTCAGGATGCCCACGAAGGTATCCGCCCCACCTATACCTCCTACACTCCCGATTCTGTGAAGGAATATCTTACTCGTGACCAGCTGCGGCTTTACACCATTATTTGGGAGCGTTTTGTTTCTAGCCAAATGAACAATGCAAAAACTCGTACCACCAGCGTAGACATTCAGGCAGGCCATGCACTGTTCCGTGTCTCTGCCAGTAAGGTGGTAGACAAGGGCTTTTACAAGGTAATCAAATTGCTTTCCTCCAAGGAAGATTCCTCTGGTTCCCTTCCTTCATTAAAGGTTGGAGAAGAGCTTACGGCCCAGAAGTTTTATCCTGAGCAGCACTTTACTCAAGGACCTGCTCGTTACACCGATGCTTCCATCGTAAAAACTCTGGAAGAAAAGGGAATTGGTCGTCCTTCCACCTACGCACCTATTATTTCTGTGTTGCTAGATCGCTACTATGTTACCCGCAGCAACAAGCAGCTTGTTCCCACACCCCTTGGTCGAATGATTAACGACATTTTGGTGGAATCCTTCCCAGAGGTGGTAAACGAAAATTTCACCGCCCGTGTAGAAACTGAATTGGACGAAATTGAAGAAGACAAGGTGCAGTGGTCAAAGATGCTGGGAGACTTTTTCTTTCCCTTCCGAGACAAGGTGGAAAACGTCATGGCTACCCACGAAAGCCTGAAGGGCTCTATGGATGAGCCCACCGACAAGATTTGCGACAAGTGTGGTCGCCACATGGTAAAAAAGCTTGGTCGATTTGGCTTTTTCTTGGCCTGTTCAGGCTTCCCAGAGTGTTACAGCACCCGTTCCATTCCCTTGGCTCGATGCCCCAGACCTGGTTGTACTGGAGAAATTGTAGCTCGAAAAACAAAGGGCCGTGGCAAGGAATTCTACGGTTGTACCAATTACCCTGAATGTGATTTTATCAGTCATTTCAAGCCCATCGACGTGTATTGTCCCAAGTGTGGCCAGTTCATGGTAGAAAAATACGACAAGAAAAACGGCAGCTACAAGGCTTGCATCAACCCAGATTGCGATTATCTCCACCTGGGAGAAAATCCCACTCCCATCATTGCAGAAGGTGAGCTTGATTCATGAGTTCTTGTCCCGCCTGCCTTACTGATGCAATAGAAGAATTTCTCTCCTATCAACAAGGTGTTCGTTGTCTTTCTGCAAACACCCTGGCAGGCTATAGCAATGATCTTGGAAAGCTAGCGACTTTTCTGGATGGTCAGCGTCCCTTAGATTCTGTTACCAAGGAAGATTTACGCTATTGTATGGGTGAACTAACCATGCAGGGTGCAGCAGCCTCTAGTGTAAATCGATTTGTGGCGGCAGTTCGCTCTCTTTTTGCCTACTGCCATCGATTTGGGTATATAAAGATAAATCCTGCAGCAGAAATCCACACTGTAAAGCAGCCAAAGCAGCTACCAAAGTTTATGACAGCCTCTGAGGTACAGGAGCTTTGTACCGCACCAGAAAAAAACTCCTTGTTGTGGGAAGCCCGAGACAAGGCTTTGTTCCAGATGTTTTATTCCTCTGGCTGTCGTGTTGCAGAGATGGCAGGTCTTACCTTGGAGGATTTTTCTCAGGATTTGACTTCTGCCATGGTGCGGGGCAAGGGTGGAAAGGATCGTAGAGTTTTCTTTACCAATGCTGCCTGCATGGCACTGAAGGAATATCTTCCCCAGCGGCAGCAAAAGTTGCTTCGTTTTGGCAACGATGGGGCCAGTCAGCCTGTTCGGGCTTTGTTCTTGAATAATCATGGTGGGGCGCTTACCACCAGAGGAATCCGTTATATCCTTTCCCGCTATTCTGGGGTGGAAGGAACTAACAATCCTGTGTCTCCCCACGCTTTTCGCCATACTTTTGCTACTGCTCTCTTATCTAATGGGGCGGATGTTCGTATGGTGCAGGAAATGCTAGGACATTCCAGTATTTCCACTACTCAACGGTATACTCACATTACTACAGCTCAGATAGTAAAGACATATAATCAAGCTCATCCCCACGGTGGCACTGACAGGAAAGCTCCTGCTGTCTCTCGTGAAGATGGGAATTCAGGAGATTGATAATGAAAAAACCTCAGATTCGTAGCACTACCGTCATTGCGGTAAAAAAAGATGGA
>JAXJGY010000054.1:0-1634 GCA_036300185.1 Treponema sp.
GGCTATAAGGGCATACGAGAAAGCCGGGTTTAAAATCATTAAATCACTTCCAAAACATGAGATGTTTGAGGGAGAAAAAGTAGATTGCTGGCTGATGGAATTAGCACTGTAGATTCCCGTTTGTCTGGATGACGCAAAATCGGGATTGACCGAGCTCTTTGAGCGAGGGATACTTCTTGTCCGAAGGGCAAGAAGGTGGGCGTGAAAAAGATTAGAACAATCGTAATTGACGGAGGGGGTGATATGGAGAAATCAATTGCCATAGATAATAAAGAATACACCATTCCAGCGATATTTTCTTACTCGGAAAAAAATGAAAAAATGCCAACAGTAATTTTGTGTCATGGAACAGGTTCGCACAAAAATGAAGTTGGTAATTTATTTGAAGAATTGTCCAGAAAATTACTGAATATTGGTATCGCTTCAATACGGTTTGATTATGCAGGATGTGGTGATAGTAAAGCTGATCAAACGAAATTGAGCTTTTGTGGTGAAGTAAATGATACAAAAACAGTTTATCAGTATCTTTGTACACAGGAGATTGTTGATTGCAATAATATCGGTATTTTAGGATTTAGCCAAGGAGCTCGCGTAATGGCAGAGCTGTTGAAAGATGTGTCTCCAATAAGATTTGCCATAAGTTGGTCTGGTGCATGCCATAATGGTATTGGAGTATTCAAAGGATGGTTTAATGAATATTATAAAGAAGCATTAGAGAGTGGCTATGCAAAGATACCACTGTTTTGGCGAGAGGATCTACTACTTTCAAAAAAATGGTTTGATGATATTTGTGATACAACTCCAATGGTGGGAATACAAAGGTATGCAGGTCCTATATTGGCTATAGCTGGTGATGAAGATGAATTGGTTCCCTATCATCATGCAAAAGAAATTGTAGAAAACAGCAAGAATAATAAAAGTAAGGTTGTGATTGTGCCAAATTCTAATCACACTTTTAATGTTCTAATACCTAATGCCTCTAAAGCAAATGATGTAATAGAAATAACCCTGAAATGGATAAAAAACATTTTGCAAATAAATTAGGTAAAAATGCTTCAGAAAATTCCAGTTTACCGGGAAGTCGCCAAATCGGAGTTTATGGAGATGTGAGTCGGCTTTCAGGCCAAAGGTATCGGTTTTCAGGAACCGGCGCGTTTTTAGGAAAAGAAGGCTCATTCGAGTGTCTTCGTGTGAAGTTGGGTATGAAGCTGATTTTTTGCAAAAAGGTATTGGCAGTAAACATTTTACACTATATACTATTAGCCATAGCAGCAATGGATAGGAGAAAGGCAAATGGCAATAATAAAATTACCGATAGACGAATCTCTTCCGGCCTATGTCAATGAGTCCATAGTGGCGCTTGAAGAACTTGTACGAAGTGACCATTTCAGTGCATTTGAGAAACTGGCAAGGCTTTCCAAGGGCGAAATGCTGGTGCTTAAGATCCTCCTCCTTCAAGGGGGCATGGCAACACCGACCGAGATCAGTGAGGCTATGAACAGTACCAAAGGCCGTGTATCCGCCGTCCTGAATGCGTTGGAAAAAAAAGGTGAGGTTACACGAGAGATCGATAAGGACAATCGCAGAAATATTATCGTGACACTCACAGATTTCGGAAGAGAGCATGTCATGAA
>JAXJGY010000055.1:0-37987 GCA_036300185.1 Treponema sp.
CCTATGAGTCGGTGTATGCTATCGAAGAGGCTCTTGGCGTAAAGATTCCCGATGATGTAGCAAATGGTTTTGAAACCGTTCGGGATGCTTACGAGTACATTAAGTCTCAGCAGGCATAAGGTTCAACAAACGAAAAGGGGTGTTTGACCAGATTTCTGGCTGAACACCCTTATTTTTTTTAAACATGCTAAAAAAGATATCTAGTCTAATCTTAAATACAGGTAAATTGCCTCCTCAGAGGAAAAATCTTCTTATGGATTTTTCAAAGAAGAATTCCATCTTGTTCAATGATTTGTTGTTGCTTGATTTGGCCTTGCATCATCGTTCCTATTCAAATGAAAATGGAGCTGAAAATCAGCGTTATAATAATGAACGACTAGAATTCCTTGGTGATGCAGTGCTGGGCATGGCTACAGCTACCTATTTGTATGAGTCCATGCTGGAAAAACCTGAAGGGGATTTAGCTAGAATCAAATCTGTAGTAGTATCTGAAAGCACCTTGGCACCAATTGCAAAGGCTATTGGTGTGTCAAAATGTCTTGTGTTAGGAAAGGGGGAAGATCTTTCTGGTGGACGAGAAAAAAAGGCAATTCTTGCAGATGCCTTAGAAGCGATAATAGGTGCATATTACTTAGATTCAGGATACCATGCGGCAGAAAGCTTAGTATTACGACTTATTGTTCCTGAAATAGAAAAAGTATTGCAAAATAAACACCATCGTGACTATAAGACTCTTTTACAGGAACGGTATCAAAAATTACACAAAGCATGTCCTGAGTATTTGTTGGTAAAACGTACAGGACCAGACCATGATAGAACCTTTTGGATTTCTGTAAAATTGGGACAAGTAACCTATGGTCCAGCTAAGGGAAAGAGTAAGAAGGAAGCAGAGCAAGCAGCAGCAGCCATGGCTTGGGCAGAGATTGGAAACGAGGATAATAAATCTTAAGATAGAGTTCAAGATGAAAATCTTTTGAGAAAAAAGTTCATGACTTGCACTGTGGAAAAAATTGTGATATTCTGCTGTTATGGCCCGTTCCGTTTACGAATTTTCATATAAAGAGCGAAAAAAGCTTAGAAATACAATTCTTTTTTTTGTGGGATTGTTCTTTTTAATCCTTGGATTGAACACTCTGATATTTAGATTTTTACTATTCCCTGTGGTGGTAAAATCGGATTCAATGCTTCCTCGGGTAAACCAAGGTGGATTAATTTTAGCTTCTCCCATTGGCTCTGTAGAACGAGGTAGTCCCGTAGTGTTAAAACCACAGATGAAGGAAAAATTAGGTGTAGTTTCATCTTTTTTCAGTAAATTTGTGGCATTTGTGACCTTTCAGCAGGTACAGAACTTTCAAAGTGGGGCAAAGGCTGTTGCTGAAGGAAATGTACTACGACGAGTTGTTGGTTTGCCAGGCGATACGCTCTACATGAAAGATTATATCTTGTACATTAAGCCATCAGGAAATAGTCATTTTCTTACAGAATTTGAACTTTCAGATATCTCTTATGATATTAATGTTAGTGGTTTGCCTGAGGGATGGGACAATATTATGGGAGCAGCAGGAACCATGGAAGAGATAACACTCGGAACTGGAGAATATTTTCTGTTGTGTGACAATAGAACTGTAGGGCTCGATTCCAGAATTTGGGGCGTAATTTCTAAAAATGAAATTGCAGGTAAGGCCTTATTCCAGTATTTTCCTTTTTCTGGTTTTGGTGGACTATAATTTTTAGTAGTTTATATAATTTTTAATAGAATAATATGAATAAAACTAAATCTTCCTCATTGTATATTCACATTCCCTATTGTGGATCAAAGTGTTCTTATTGTGATTTTTTTTCTCTTCCAGCGTGTGGGGTTCCCGATGAGTATGTACAGGCCCTGTTACAACAATTTAATTGGTTTGTAAGTTTAGGACTTGTTGCAAGGTTTAAGACAGTTTATTTTGGAGGCGGAACTCCAAGCCTTTTATCCTGTGAACAACTAGCAAAAATCATGGAAAGGATTCAAGAATTTTTGGCGGAGGGTGCAGAGGTAACCTTAGAGGTGAATCCAGAAAGTCTTACAAAGGAATTGCTGGATACTGCAGAATCTTGTGGTATAAATCGAATTTCCATGGGAATACAAAGCTTAAAAGACGAAGTGTTAGCCTGCGTTGGTCGTTGCTGTACAGCGTCAAAGGCTCGGCAGGCATTAAAATTGCTAAAAGATAGTGGATTAGCCTTTTGTACCGACTTTATTGCAGGATTACCAGGACAAACAAAGAATGGCCATAAGGAGTTTTTAGCAGCCTTGCAAGAGGTAATAGAGTATAACCCCTATCACATTTCAATGTATTCACTGACTGTGGCAGAGGGAACAAGGCTTTTTCGTCAGATTGAAAAAGGACAGATTCTTTGGGAAGCAGATGAGGCTGATAAGCAATGGATTTTAGGACGAGATTTTCTTGAAGCAGCTGGATATATTCAGTATGAGGTATCCAATTTTGCTCCCCTTGGACAAGAAAGCCGTCATAATACCGCTTATTGGAAGCAAAAATCTTATATAGGATTGGGTGCAGGGGGAGCGGGAAGTCTGTACCACAAGGATAGTCAGGGCAGGATTCTGGAAGGTTTTCGGTATACAAATACCACAAATACCCAGGAATATATAGATTTTTGGAGTAAAAACTACTGTGGTGAAGTTTTAGAGACAACTCCCTGTGACTGGGAAAAACTAGATCAAGATACCCTTGCCTTTGAATATGTAATGTTGGGCTTAAGGATGAAAAAGGGTATTAGTGGCTTTGAATATTATCATCGATTTGGTAAAAAACTTGAAACTGCTACCTTTGATAGATTTATTCAGCAGGGTTGGATGAAGAGAGTAGAAGAAATTGACGATTTTTGTGGTTATTCCATGACAAAGGAAGGGCTTTTGTTCTTAAATCAGATTCTAGAAGAGCTCCTTTAGGTGGATGATTATTATCCACCTAAAGCAACAATAACTAAAATTTTTATTCCACTAATTCTTCAATAGTCACCTGGATGGTGTTTGATCGGCCCTTTGTGTCGGTGGCGGTAAGCTGATAGGTACCAGGCTGGGGCTTCCACTCAATTGACTCACCAGGCTTACTTCGACCAATAAAATTTACCCCAGAAAACCATAGTATTTCGGTGGTATCAGCATCGGCACTAGCACACAGGAGGATGGTGTTTCTGCTGGTATCGCTGGAGCGGAATTGGTAAGCAGAGCCTGTGAGGGGAGAAATGATTTCTGGAGGATAGCCTTGCTTTTGGTAGTCGAGGTGGTATTCTTCTGGGGGATAGTCTGGTGGAACAAGGCGAGGCAAGCCAGCCAGGGCAAAAAGCTGCTGCAAGTCACTGGGCCAGAACTCCCGCACAATGGTTGCCACATAGTCCTTGTCCCGTTGGTTGGTACGGTAGCCTGTTCGTGTATCAATGTAAACCTGACGGTGAATCTTGCAGGTGGTAATGGGAGAGATGCCTGGAATAAACCAAGCATACTCAGTTTGAGGACAATGGGGATTGGGAAGACCACCAGAAACACTGCACACATCGATATTTTTCACATTTTCAGGCCGTTCATAGCTTGTCTGCTGATTCTTAGGAATATTTGACAAAAGGCTATAAGCCATGTTGAACATAAGGGGAGCGGCCATCCTTCGGCCTAAAAAGGCATTGTTGCCGTGACCGTCAAAATTACCTATCCAGACACACAAAATATAGCGGTCAAATATACCCACACTCCAGCTATCCTTGAATCCAATGGAGGTACCTGTTTTGTAGCCAATGGGAATATCTGCCACCTCCTGGGGACGATTTTGGTAGGGGGGCACGTTGGCTTCTAGCATCTTCTTTACGATAAAAGCACTTTCTGCTGAAAGAAGGGGTCGACCAGGAGATTTTTTTGCTGTGTAAATGGAGTTTATTTCCTTGTAGATTCCGTTGTTGGCCAAGATGCCATAAAGAGAAGCTAGCTCCATCATGGTAACATCTCCAGTACCTAATACTAGTGAAAGTCCATAGTGATCTCGTTCTTTGAGACCTGTAATTCCAGCTTGAATGAGAAAATCGTAAAGGTCCCGCTGCTTAAGGTCTCGGTTCAAGGCAACGGCAGGAATATTTCTGCTGTCTGCTAAGGCATACCACGCCTGTACTGGCCCCTTATACACGCTGCCGTAATTATCGGGGGCATATTCGTTGAAGGCAACAGGAGTATCCTTCAGCATGGTGCGATAGTGAATCAGTCCCTGTTCCAGAGCAAGGCCGTAGATAAAGGGCTTAAGGGTGGAACCAGGAGAACGCTTAGAAGTGGTGGCATTTACCTGCCCTTGAATAGCATCGTTGTAATAATCAGCAGAACCAAGATTGGCCACAACCTCCATTTCCTTCCAGTCCACCAACAAAAAAGCTCCGTTATTCACTCCCAAAGATCGTTGCTGGCTTAAATAAGAGTGAAATAATTCTTGGCATTGCTGCTGAATTTCAGAATCAATGGTGGTGCGAATTGGCTGACGAGGCTCTTCTTGGGCAAGCTGGATATTCAGCATTTCTGTAAAGTGGCGGGCATGATTGGGCATTTGGCAGATGGTGCTTATCCTCATGTCCATATACACCGCCTTGTCTTGATCCTGAGGATGGTATTCTATCCATGCTTGAAAAAGACGCTTACGGGCTTCCAGCAACTCTCGTGGAGTATTGGTGGGAGAGGGGGCTCTCTTGGTGGGATTTTGGGGAAGGACACAGAGCATGAGGCTTTCTGTAAGTCCCAGATTTTGTACCTCCTTGCCAAAATAAAACCAACTGCCAGTCTCAAATCCTTCGATATTGCCTCCACAGGGAGCAAGGTTTACATAGGCTTCAAGAATTTCTTGCTTGGAAAAACAAAGCTCTAGGTACAGGGCTGAAAAAATTTGTCGTAGCTTCCCTAAAATAGATTTTGTGTAAATGCCGTATTTGAGGCGAGCTGTTTGCATGGTAATGGTAGAAGCTCCCATACGGCGACTTTTTATCACATAGGTTTCCCAAAAGGCCCGAAAAAGAGCTACAGGATTAACTCCATGGTGGTTATAAAAATAACGGTCTTCCTGCAACAACAAGGCTTCTATAAAATCGGGAGAAAAATCCGAAAGAGGACGGTAGATACGGTACTTGTGGTCAGAGGTGAGAAAAACTTGCAGTAGCTGGCCTTCTTTGTCGGTGTAGGCACGAGAAAATTCTATATCCTCTAGAATATCTCCTGTTGTTGCTGTGATCACCACTTGCACAAGGCCTACAAACATAGCCAATAAAGCTCCTCCTCCTAAAATCAGGAGAAGGAGCCTTTTTTTTCTTGTCATGAAGAAATCCTATTCAATGACAATAGGTGACTGGGGGCTCAGTCCACGGATATCCTTGTTATACATGGATTCAGCGAACATGGGAGGTACCACAAAGGTTCCTGTATTTATAGCCCGAGCCCTGTAGGTAAAGGTGGAAATCTTGTCGGTAACGGTACCGTACAGCACCACTCGATCTTCACGCACATCTACGTAGTCGCTCTTCCAGCTTCCCTGATGGTCACGCACTGACTGAATATTGGCTTCCAGACCTGCAGGCTGCAGATCAATGAGGGCAACATTGTTGATGTAGCCTTCCTTGGTGCTTCTAAAAGAAAGTTTTACCAAAATCTCATCTCCCAGCTTGATGGAAGAAAGCTTTTTACCATCAAGGCTGAGGTATTCACGATGTACTTCAAGACCATCTTTTATCTGCTTTTTAGGAATTTCTAGCTCATAACCTCCCTGTACCAGCTGATAATACATGGGCAAGTCGGACTTGTTGCTGAAAATAAGTTTTTCTGCTGCTTTGGAGAAGGTTGCCTGTAAGGTGGCTTCTCCTTCAAGACTCAAGTCTGTCTTTTCCTTACCCACCTGCTCCTGAACAGAAAGCTTGTCCTGTTCTCCTTCTGCCATGGAGGCAAAGCTTGCCAAGGCACGGCAGGCAGCAGCGGTGGAGTAGGTATTGTAGTACATGGAATCGATATACTCACAGAAGGTTTCCAGTAACTGAGAGTGCTGGTCCTTGACGCGGTGGGGGAAGTAACGAGACAAAATATCAAGATAAGTTGCCACATAATGCAGGTCGTTGTGGTAGGCCCAGGATGAATCAAACTTCATGGAAGGCTTTACCTGACGAACCAGCTTTTCTGCCTTGTCACTTTGCTGGAGCATGGCATAGCTGGCAGAAAGGTATAAGGCAGGATATTCTGACAGGGCATTCTTACTACCCTTCATATCACGCTCCAAGGATTCAATAAATGGAGTGGTGATAATTTCATTTTTAGTAAGAACATAGATGGCATAGGCTCGGTCCAGAGACTGGGCATAGCTTGTGCCAGAACCAGCGGCAACATCTTCTACGGCAGAAAGCACCTTGGTAAAGAAGGAGCTTGGAACGTAGTAGCCATTCTTTTGGGCATCTGTCAAGAATTCGGCACAATAGATAGTAATCTGATTATCTACGGGACTCTTGTTTGTCCAGTATCCAATGTGACCATCTGGCATCATGCGAGACTGGAGAATGGCGATGGTTTCTTCCACCAATGGTGTATATTCTTCTGGAGTAGATCCCAAAACAGAGGATTCTAAGCCACAGACATAGGGATAAGCTCTACTAGTAATTTGCTCGGAGCAGCCATAGGGATAGTTTTGTAGATAAAAGTTAAATCCCTTAGAAAAAGCTGTGGGCATAAAAGAAAGACTTACCTGACGCTGGGCATATTCCTCGTAGGTTTTATGTTCCACTGCCAATTCAGCAGATTTCTTTTTGCTATTTCCTGACTCAATCCAGGTTTGAAAGGGCATAGCAGGACGAATACTCATGGTGGCAGCATATACTGATTTTTCCTGGGCATCTTGAGCGGTAAAGAGGATTTCTCCACCACCCAACTTGTCCAGAGCCTTTACCTTAAAGGTTGTGGTGGCATCCTTACCTTCGGCAATGGTAAGCTGTACTGATTTTTCTCCTACAATCTCAAGATGAGAGCTTGGGGTGGCAGTAAGCAACACCGTGTTGGCATCTCCTGAACCAGCATGATTGTTGGTAACGGTAACACTGACATCAAACTGGTCACCAGGAGCCACCGCCAAGGGAGTGTTGGGATTAATGATAAAGGTATTGCGGGCAAGGGTAGAGGTGGTGGCTACTCCCATGGTATTGGGAGAAACAGCCACAGCAATAACCCTGATAGAACCGTTGAAATAGGACGGAACCTCATAGCTAACTGTAGCTTCCTCTGGGCCACAATCAAGAATACCTGACCAGAAAGCCACTGGCTTGTTCTGCTTACGCTTGAAGGGATTCAAGTTGCGGGCAAGCTCATCCATGCCGGCACCACCACCAGCTGCGGGAATGGTTTTAAGAATCTCGTAGTCTGGCAAAATCAAGTCCAAAAGCTGTCCAGTGCGAACCTCCAAAGCCCGCTTTTGGAAGAAGAAGGCCAATGGATCGGGATTTGAGTAATTTGCCACCTGAAGAATACCTTCATCCACAGCATATAGAACAATCTTTCCTCGATCTCTGGCAGAATAAGTGATTTTTAGCTCCTCTCCAGACTTCACCTCCTCGGGAACCTGTAGGTTGATGGTATTGGTTCTGTTGGCTCGATCAATGGAGAAGGGAACAGTTCCATAGCAGAAGGGACTCATGAAAATTTCTTGAGAATTGGAGGCTCTGGTAAACATGACATTGATGTAGGCATTGCCCTCCAATCCCTTGGGAATCTCTATTACCTGCTGACTGGAAAGCTCAGTGGTGGTAAACCACTTCCAGCTATAGACCTTGTCCCGCTCAATGGTAATCAAACCACTTCCAGCATAGGGGGCCTTGATAAACAATCGGGCAGTGCCGCCAGATTGTAAGTCGCTGTTCTCCAGTCGTAAGTCAAGCTCTGCTGTTCGAGTAAGGCTTCGAGTAATGTTTTGAGAGCCAACCACACTGTAGGAGAAGGAATTGTATACCAAGCCCTCCTTGTCGCTGATTGTCACTACAAATTCTCCCTCTAGATCCGTAGGCAGGAAGTAGTCTAAGCCTTCCTTGGAAATAGAAATCTTCTTTTGTTCCAGAGGGTAGTTCTTTTGCACGGACTGGTACTTGTACAAGCCGTTGGACTGTTTCATGAGGGTAGAAACATAGCGTTTTTCTTCCAGTGTAAGGGTCAGGTCATTGACGGCAATTTTTTCAAGAGCCTGGTCTATGGCAATAAAGGATACCTTTCGCTTGGAGCCACTGTTGATGTAGCCCAAATCTCCGTCTGCCTTGTAGCCAATGAGGTGCTGCAGGGGAGACACATAGAGGCTGGACTGCTGGGTTACTGAGCGACCACTTCCTTTTTCAAAGGCTTCTACATAAAACTCCATTCGATAGGTTGCCTGCTGGAATTTCTGTAGGTCAATCTTGAACTCAGCCTGTCCTTGGTCGTCGGTGGTAACATTACCGAGGAATTCCTGGTAGGAATTGTCCTTGGAATAAGGATCTGCAAAGCGATAGTCCTTGTAAGCGCGTAAAATAGGGAAGCCTGGCGTTAAGAAAAGTTGAGCCTTTATCTCATTACCTGCAGCAGGAGTTCCAAACAGATTTTTAAGATTTACAGTACCAGTTAAATCACTAGGATTTATCCAACCAGCCTTTGGCAATGGCTCAAATCCTGTAGACAGGGTAAGGGTATCAGGCAGGAATTCTTCCACCTTTACAGAACAATCTGCCAGGTATTCTCGACGAATGTCTCCATTGGACATTTCCTTGAGAAGATAGAGGTTTGCCACATACAAGCCTGTGGGAGAATATTCTCTGGTAGAAAAACTCACTTCTTCAAAGCCTGCATCAGAAAGCTGCAACTGATGACTGTACAAGGTGGAGCCACTGGAATCTGTTACTACCAGCTCCAAGGGCAAACCTCTCAGGTTCGTACTCCAGTCACCAGACTTTACGATGAGTCCCAGATTTACCTTATCTCCGGGGCGATATATTCCTCGGTCTGAGAACATGTAGGCGGAAACTTTTGTAGCTTCTGTTGCCCCGTAAACACCTCCTACGTCAAAGTTGGAGTAATCCAAGGTACGACCACGCTGGGAATAGGGCATAAAGGACAGGTCATTTGCTGTTTCCACAATGAAGGCAGTGGGACTATGCTCATCTCGGTAGTTGGTAAGACTGGGAAGGTGAGCGTGACCATCGCTGGATGCTCTAGTGGAAACAAGGGTATTTCCGTTTAAGCCAATAACACGAACGGTGGCATTGGGAACGGGACGACCTGTGGCAATAGACTGAACGAACACATCGTAGCTTAAGTCTGAGTTCCGCTTTACAAAGAAGCCTAAATCCGTTACCAAAATAAATCGTTTGTCGGATACAGAGCCCTTGTATTGCTTTGCTTCAAAGATAAATAGTCCGTTTTTCAGGTTGCGGGCAGGGTCATTTTTCAGCTGGTTAGAAAAATCATAGGAGAAATAAGAGATTTCCTCCTTGCTGGCATTGGGAACAACATAGCGACTGGTAATTGTCTCTGAAATATTGTCTTCATCAAAATTGTAGCTGGAGAACTCAAAGTTCTTCATGTTTTGGTTGGACATGGCCACCAAATGGTTTACATCCTTGGGCATAATACGAGACAGGGAATACTCCACCTCATTTACGCCACGGGAATAAAGGGCCATTTTCTTGCTGCCAGACAGGGAAAGAATAGTTCCCTCTGACAAGATTCCCAATTCTGTAGGATATTCCTTTACCCGAATCACGGTTTCATAGGTGTCAGAATATTTGTAACCTCCCAAAAAGTCCAAATCTCCTGAAATCTTTACATAAAGATAGCGGTTTGGCTCTGCGTCAAAGGTAAAGCTATTTAAGGTGGCGTGTTTTTCCTCAGTAGGAATCAGGTGAACAGCTACCTTTTGTGACTGGGACAGGGCTAAATCTGTTACTTCCTGCACACTCCAGTGGTGGTTCTTGCTTTCCTTCCAGCCCTGTTCAGCAGCTCGATTCACTGGAAGCTGCCACACTGTAATGTTTTCTGCAATTTCCTCTCCAGCAATGGAGCCCTTTGTCTCCACCGTCAGCACCTGGTCGTAATTTTGCTGCTGATTTTGTACCAGAGTATGACCTATAGCAGTAATCTTCACGTAATCGCTCATACCAGGAATGTCAACGGATGCTTCCATTTTCTTGCTGGTGGCTCCCCCCCGCAGGGACTTGATGCCGCTGGCAACGGTAATGTTCATGATGGAGGTTCTAATGGGCATTTCCACAGGATCACTTACCACATAGGCTACAGTTCCAGTTTCGTCGTAGGAGATTTCAAAGGAATAGTCTTTGGTGGAAACCACTGCACCCTTTTCATTCAAAAGCTCCAGTTCCATGGAAACTGCCTTTGCCACTGTTTCTGTTACTAAAGGATGGGAACCAGTAATGCTACAGGTGACTCGCTTTACTGAGGGGTTTTCTGGATCAATATAAAATTCAGGCTCATTGATGGATACAGTAAATCCCGTAGTGGTAAATGAAAATTCATTTTTTACTGTAATATGCTCAGGGAAAAGTTCGGAGGAGAATTTTACCTTGTACTTTGTGGCAAGCTGCCAGTCTTCCAAGGGAGTAAACACTAAATCAGTATCTGTATCCCAGTGCCAACTTCCCTTGATGGGTGGTGTAATGGAAATGACTCCTTCTTCCAGTGCCTCAAGTTCCATATGCTCTAGCCGTGCCACCGAACCGTTAAAGCTTACGGTGAGCTGGTCTGGGGCTGTTAGCTGGTAATCCATACTGGGTATATCCTGACGGTAGTCCACTGTAATCTTTTCCTGCTGAGAACAGGAGAGAAATAGCAGCTGCACCATAAAAATTGTTGTAATCCAAAAAATTATCTTTTTCATCCTATATTCCTCCACCAATGATGAGTTTTTATTGGTTGTACAAGTCGGCCAATTTCCGATAGATAATGCTTAAATGAGCCTTTTCTTCTGCAGAAAGGGAACCAGAGGTTTCATCTATAAGGGTTTCCAAACTGGAAAGACTTTCGTTTAAGGCTGTGGCAAAACCTCTACTTACCTTAAACCAATAAGAACCTCTTTGGTCACTAAAAAGACAAATAAATCCCAATTCTTTTGACTTGGACTTGGCTTCTGCCACCCGCAAAATCAAATCTAGACTTTGAATGAGCTGGGTTGTTTCTTCTGGGCTAGTCACAGAAAGATTTGCCTTGCGGTTCCACTGATCCTCCTTTATGGGAGTAAGGTTCAGATGGCGAGCAAGATAAAAGACCAAATCGGCCCGTTCTCCGCTTAAAAGCCAGCTACCGCCAATCTTTACCTTAGCCTTCAATCCTCCAGCCTGAGCAAGCTTGCCTTCTTCCCCAGTATTTTCCAGTGCCTGCAGGGCTTGTTTTAACTGGTTCAGAGGCAGAATCAAGGATTTTTTTCCTTTAACTCGCTCTATTTCAAAGACTTGTCCTCCTAGGCCCAAAACCTCTTCATCCTGGCCACTGGACTTTTGGCTTTCCTTTGCCTTCTTGCCAGTAGCCTTTTCTTGGGAAAATTTTTCCCTGCGAGAAAGAGCATCCGTCTCTCGTCTGCGTCCTAAACCATCTCTTTCTCGGCCAGAGCCATCTCGTGAGCCCTTGCCTCGCTGACTCTTTCCCTGTAGCTCCAAAAGTCGTGCCTCTAAGGTGCCTTTTCCGTCATGAGAAGAAATGCGGGAAAGGATACTTCTGGTAAGGGGAGACACAGACATGGCGAACATGCGGGAGGTACGAACAATTTCTCCAGCCACCATGTACAGGGGATCAGAGCGGAACATGTTGGAGCCAGGGTGAATCTGAATATTTTCTGCAGTAAGGGTACGATAATTTTCTCGGCCAGAGCGAACACAGATAAACTGCACCATACCACAGGCAATGCAGCATAAATAATCGTCTGTGGAACCACCGCCACCTAAGGGGATTCCCATATCCGTTACAATTTGCTCCAGCTGCTCCTTGATATTCAAGATTTCTGCCATAACCCGCTCATCTAGGAAGCTATTTTTGCAGAATTTTTGCTTGTTTTTGATGGAAACATAGGTGCGGAACAGCTTTACGTAGGATACAAAATCACCCTGTACGTCTCGGAAGGAGTGATGGGCCTTGCGGGCATCTGTTTCTTCTCCGGGAGGCAATACAAAGGGAGAGGTGGTAGAAAGGAAGGAGGCTGCAATAAGGGCTTCCTCCAGCACATCAGGATATTTCAAGATGGCTTCCACAATAATGCGACTGATTCTAGGCATAAGGGGAAATTCCACCATAAGCTTACCGATGGAAGAAAGGGTATTGTCCTCCTCCAAGGCTCCCAGCATCCGCAATGTTTCCACCGCCCCAGCCATACCCTCGTAGCTGGGGGGAGAGATAAAGTCAAAGCGCTGGAAGTCTGTAATCCCCAGCTCCGACATCCGCAACACCACCTCCGACAGGTCAGTGCGATAAATCTCCTCGGTGGTGTACATTTGCCGCTGGTTAAAGTCCTGGGTAGGATAGAGACGGTAGCAGGTTCCTGGCTGAGTTCGTCCCGCTCGTCCCTTCCGCTGGTTACAGGAGGCCTTAGATACAGAGCTTTCCACCAGACTTGAAGTATAGGTCCTTGGATTATAATGATTTAACTTTGCAAGACCTGAATCGATTACTGTGGTAATTCCTGCAATGGTAACGCTGGTTTCTGCAATATTGGTGGAAATTACCACCTTTTTCTTTCCAAAGGGAGGGGAATCAAAGACTCGCTCCTGTTCCTCCTTTGCAAGGCGACCATATAATGGCACCAAATGGAGCTTTCTGCCAAAGGGGGCGTTTATCAATTTTCGCATACAATCCTTAATGATTTTTTCTCCTGGCAAAAAGCACAAAATATCTCCTGGCTCCCGATTATCCAGCACTCGGCCAATGGTGTCCTCAATCTTGGACAGCAGAGCTTGGGCTGCAATGGTACTGTTGGTGCTGGCAGCAACCTCTGGAGGATCGTAGACTACAGTGACAGGATAGGTGATGGTGTCTATGGTGACGATGGGGCAACCGTCAAAGTAATTGGAGAACACCTCTGTGTTCATGGTGGCAGAGGAAACGATTACCTTAAAATCCTTTCGTGCAGCCAGCACTCGCTTCAGCAAGCCCAGTACAAAGTCTATGTTCAGGCTACGTTCATGGGCCTCGTCTACCATCACCACTGAATAGCGGGAAAGCCAGGGATCTAACTTCATTTCCTGCAACAAAATACCATCGGTCATGATTTTGATTTTGGTGGTGGCGTCGGTTTTATCTTCAAACCGCATTTTGTAGCCCACTAAACCGGGGTAAGAGGTTTTAAGCTGCTTGGCAATAAACTCACTGACACTAAGGGCTGCAATTCTGCGGGGCTGGGTAACGGCAATAATGCCAGATTGAGAATAGCCTGCCTCATGAAGAATTACTGGTAACTGGGTGGTTTTTCCAGAACCTGTGGGACTTTGCACCACCACCACCTGATTTGTGGCCAAGGTTTCTAAAATCCGCTCCTTTTGCTGGTAAACAGGCAGGTCGGTGTAGTTGTTTTTCATGTATATGCCCCTTTGTGTAATTTTGAGAAAATTCCACCATCAATTATAATGTAGAAAAGAGCCTTTCTCAAGGATTTTTCACATTCAAGACATGAAAAATCAAAAACATCTATTTTTATTTTATTTTCTTATCAAAAAAGATTTTATTCTAGATTTTCAAGGATAAATAATTGTAAAAAATCTTTTCAAATTATAGAATTATCTAAATTCAATACTGGAGAGAGTGTTTACCTTGAAAAAAAGATTTTTGTTTCCAGCTTTGCTGTTTATTTTTATTGCTATTATTTTTACCATTGGCTGTACCAACCACATGCTCAAGTCCCACCAGAGTGATCCCAGTATTCTTGTTCAGCTGGAAAAGAGCAATGGTGCACGAAACGCCACCACAGGAGACTACCAGATAACTGCTTGGATAGAAAATCGGGACGGTACGAAATCCCACCACCAAGAAATTAATTCTACAGCTGGTGCAGATGCTTCTATCATCTTTGAAGAGCTTGCAATCGGTTCAGAAATTAATATTCATCTTGAAGTTGTAGAAACAGGTACCACAGGCAAAAAGTTAGTGGGAACCAGTGACTGGATTACCGTAAACGAAGGCACAAATGTTGTTGTTATTGTGCTGAGAGAAGATTCAGATACTGGTGAAATTGATGATCCTGTTGCTGGGGATGATCCAGAAGATGAAGGAGATCTTGTTCTTACCAGCTTTGAGGTACAATATGATTCTAACCAATATCAGTTGGTAAATACAAATATAGATTTGAGTAAAATCACCATTACAGAATATTATAACAATGCGGATACAGGGACATCAGTCAAAGCTTCTGAGGTAAGCAACGATTATATAATTTCATTTGCTGATGGTGTTGACACAAGTAATGCCATTGGTTATCTTCCTGCCTATGTTGAGTATAAACACGATTCTACTATTGAAAAACAACAGTTCATTATTCCGATAAAGTACCAACTGGATGCAAATAATCTTACAATAAGCGGAAATTCTTCTGTTGAGCAAAATGAAGAGTTGAAACTTACTGCTGAGTATAAGGTTGACGGAAATGATTCCTACAATTTATATACATCTGCAAGTTCCAGTGGTTCATACAAAATTATAGAAAATGTAAATATTTCTTGGCAAGGTGCAACAAAACAGCCAAATTCTTGGGAAGCTCTGGCCGAAACAAGTAATGCCGGTACTGGCAAAACAGCTACCGTTACACTTACACCAAAAGATGAATGGTGTGTTACCACAGGTGGAATCACTGCAAGCCACACCTATACTGTAACTGCAATAACACAAACTTATAACATTGGCGACGAATACCGAGATGACAGTGGAGCCTTAAAAGGTTATGTATTTGAAGTTAATGATTCATATATTAAGATTGTAGAGACAAATGAAGGCTGGCAGTATTATTGGTGTGGTACTTCCACTAATATTAATAATTGGAGTAATTTAATTAATATAAGTGACGGAGAAGAAATGTATAACGCTGTGAAAAATCAATCAACAGGAGATAATTCTATCTTCACTTATGCAAATAACAAAAATACTTCTGGTGAATCAGGTTGGTACATTCCTACAAAAGAAGAACTATTTGATATATTTAAAATGAATGAAACTCATGATGTATTAAATATTTCTGGGGCTTATTGGAGTTCTAGCCTAGAAAGTATTACAGGCGGCTACACAGCATACTATGTACAGGGAACAGGTGAATCTGATTCAGATTTAGGCACAAATTATATAGATGAGGATAGTAATAGTGTCGTTGCAGTTAAAAAGATAGAACTATAGGTTTGAAATACAAAGGCTTTCGTGAAGTATGTTCATTTATTACATCACACGAAAGCCCCTTTTTTTCCAACTCCACCTACCGCACCACATCCTTCCTACCAATTTTTTCCATCAGAGCCTTTCGTGCAGCCAAATAATTGGCCCATTTTTCGTTGCCTTCATTCCGCAGCTCTTGGATAAAGCCCTCGTTCAAGCGGCGAATAAGATAATTTTTGTTTTCGTCAATATAGGTGGTAATAAGGTGAGGGGTAATGTCGGTAATACTGAAGTCTGAATCTGCCTCATCCTTTTCCAGAACAACTTGAATCAAGTAGCCGTCCCCCGTGTAGTCTCGGTTTGTCTCAGGCTTGGTAAACTGAGGATTTGTTCTTTGACCAGAAATCGTGTTTCCCAAGGCATACATGGCCATGGCATGGGGAAAATCATCATCCTGAGCCCTAAACACCTCCCATTCCTTTGCTAAATGGGGATGGTTTGCCCACACAAAGTCAACGCCACTATCTAGCAGGGAACGATAAAAATCTCGTCTCACCTGGGTAATTTCGTGAACATACTCATCCTCGCAGGTGTGAAGGGAAAGCACAAAGACATCGCAGGGATTTTCTTGCCGCAGCTGGGCCAATTCTTGAAACAGTGTCTTTCGTCTACTGGCAGAAGGAGCCACATAGTCAAGCTTTTGGTAGTCGGTAAAACTATTCAAAATTTCTGTCACCGCCACAAACAATATCTTCCAGTCATCCTTTTCTATAAGCTGGTAGGTAAAGCCCTTGTGGCCAGCAGGCTTGATTCCTGCAGCATAAACACCTTCAGCCTCCTTTGACTGAAAAAACGACAGGGTTCTCTCCATTCCTTCTAGGCCCTGATCATTTGTGTGGTTATTGGCGAGGGAAAATACATCAAAGCCTGCATCTATGGCAGCCTGAGCATAAGGAGGCTGTACGTTAAAAGTAGGGTAGTTTTCGTAGGGTCTTCCGTCGTGAACAGGTGTTTCCAAATTGGCAAAGGTCAAATCATCCTTTTGAATAATTTCCTCTATGTCAGCATAAATCATGCTGTAATCTGCCATCCTAAAATTTGGGGTGTGAGCCATAATATCTCCCCCAAAGGTCAGTACAAGGCGACTAGGAACAGGCTCAACTTCCTCCTGCTGAAGAGGGAGAATAGGGGTATCTTCAGACAAATCTGTGGTAATACCTGCTATTTCTTGAGTAGTTGTTTCTAAAGGTAGACTGGAACACGCAGTAAGAAAATAAAGAATAACAAAGCATAAAGAATAAATAAAAAATTCACGTAATCTCATAGCAATCATTCAATTATAACATTGACAGTAGGAATTCTTCAAGGTAAAATAGGTAAGTTATATGTGATAAACATTAAAGGAGTATTTTTTAATGGCAAACCAGAAATTTGTGTATTTCTTTGGAGCCGGCAAGGCTGACGGAGACGCATCCATGAAAATGGAGTTGGGAGGCAAGGGAGCCAACTTGGCAGAGATGACAAGTCTTGGAATTCCTGTTCCCCCCGGATTCACCATTTCCACAGAGGTCTGTAAACTTTTCTACGAAAACAACAAATCCTATCCTGCAGGACTGAAGGAAGAAGTTGCTACAAACCTGAAGGCTTTGGAAGACCTTATGGGCAAAAAGCTCGGTGATGCTGATGATCCTTTGTTGGTATCCGTTCGTTCTGGTGCTGCCATTTCCATGCCCGGAATGATGGACACCATCTTGAACCTGGGAATGAACGACAAGGCTGCAAAGGGTCTTGCTGCTCGTACTGGAAACCCACGCTTTGCTTGGGACGCTTACCGCCGCTTTATCCAGATGTACGGTGACGTTGCCATGGGTGTTCCTGCAGACCACTTTGAAGATGCTATCTCCGAATTGAAGGCAAAACGTGGTGTTACCTTGGACACCGACCTTACTGCCGCCGACCTAGAAGAGCTTGTTGCCACCTACAAGGTTATCTACAAGAACGCCATCGGAAAGGAATTCCCCCAGGATCCCGTTGAGCAGCTTTGGGGCTCCATTGATGCAGTTTTCGGCTCTTGGATGAACGATCGAGCCATTAAATACCGAGCCATGAACAACATCAAGGGCTTGGCAGGAACAGCCGTAAACATCCAGTCCATGGTATTCGGTAACTTTGGAATGGATTCTGGAACTGGTGTTTGCTTTAGCCGAAATCCTTCCACTGGAGAAAATAAGTTCTACGGTGAATACCTGATGAACGCCCAGGGAGAAGACGTTGTTGCTGGTATCCGTACTCCCGAAAAAATCAGCAAGCTGGAAGCAGAAAATGCAGAAGTTTACGGACAGCTCATTGCCATTCGTGAGCGCCTTGAAAAGCACTATCGTGACATGCAGGACATGGAGTTTACCGTGCAGCAGGGCAAGTTATACATTCTGCAGACTCGTAGCGGAAAGAGAACTGGTCAGTCCGCAGTAAAATGTGCTGTAGACATGGTAGGTGAGGGCCTCATCACTCGTGAAGAAGCCGTTATGCGTGTTTCTGCTGCCCACATCGACCAGCTCTTGCACCCCATGATTGACGCCGATGCCCTCAAGACTGCAAAGCAGCTTACCAAGGGCTTGAACGCATCTCCTGGAGCTGCCTGTGGTCACATTGTATACACTGCCGACGATGCAGAAGCCTGGGTGCGGGAAGGGAAGAAGGTTGTTCTTGTTCGTAAGGAAACAAGCCCAGAGGACATTTCTGGAATGGCCTGTTCAGAAGGTATCCTTACCTCCACAGGTGGTATGACAAGCCACGCCGCCGTTGTTGCTCGTGGTATGGGAACTCCCTGTGTTTGTGGAGCCCAGGAGGTTGTAGTAAATGGAAAGAATGTAACTATCGGTGAAAAGACTTTTACCGAAGGGGACTTCATCACCATTGACGGAACCACTGGATGTGTATACGAAGGTGAGCTGCCACTGAAGGAAGCTGCTATTTCTGCTGAATTAAACACCTTCTTGGGATGGTGTGACGAGGTTTGTGAGGCTTCTCAGCGAGGTTCTCTCAAGGGCTTTAACGTTCGAGCCAATGCAGACCAGCCCCAGGATGCAGCCCAGGCCTTTACCTTTGGTGCCAAGGGAATTGGTTTGTGTCGCACAGAACACATGTTCTTTGATCGAGAAAAGCTCATTCACTTCCGTGCCATGATTGTTTCCGACACTGTCGAACAAAGAAAGCGTGCCTTGGCAAATATCCTTCCATTACAGCAGAAGGACTTTACCGGAATTCTGGAGGCAATGAATGGTCGTCCTGTAACAATCCGCTTGCTGGATCCACCCTTGCACGAGTTTATTCCTCACACCCGTGCTGAAAAGGACGAATTGGCAGATTTCATGAAGCTAAACGCTGACCAGCTCACTGTAAAGTTGGACAAGCTCCACGAAATGAACCCCATGCTTGGTCACCGTGGTTGCCGCTTGGGAATCACTTATCCAGAGATTTACGATATGCAGGTAGAAGCCATTGCTCGTGCCGCTGCTGATTGTCTTGCCAGAAATATTGCTGTTAAGCCTGAAATCATGATTCCTATTGTTTGTGACGTAAAGGAATTGTCCATTCTCCGTAGCCGTGCAGAGGCTGTTATTGCAAAAGTTTTCGAGGATAATCCTGCTGCTGCAAAGGACATCCTCATCGGTTCTATGATTGAAGTTCCTCGTGCCGCTCTCCAGGCAGCAAAGCTTGCTGAGTATGCTGACTTCTTCAGTTTTGGTACCAACGACCTTACCCAGATGACCTTTGCCTTTAGCCGTGACGATGCCGTTAAGTTCTTGCCATCATATCTTGATCAGGAAGTCTTTGAAACAGACCCCTTCAAGACACTGGACGAAAATGGCGTTGGTGAATTGGTAAATATTGCCCGTGAACGTTCTCGTTCCGTTAAGAGCGACATCAAGCTGGGTATTTGTGGTGAGCATGGTGGAGATCCCGACACCATCGACTTCTGCTACAGAGCTGGTTTGAACTACGTATCATGTTCTCCATACCGAGTACCTGCTGCTCGATTGGCTGCAGCTCAGGCTGTTATTAACAACAAATAATTAATCTACCATAGTGGAGGGAAGATTCCTGCCGAAGGTTTCTTCCCTCCATAATTTTTTACACATATAACTTCCTATAATGTGTATTCTGTCTACTAATAGATAAATTTAAACAAAACACTTTATTTTTTCCAGATATCTTACAAACTTGGATACAAAGTTATGCTTTTATTAGCATCATCATTTTCTGCTTCATCTAATAATTTTTTTGCTTGTAAATGATGATCATAGTCAAAATAATATGGTGCAGAAAGGTATTCAGTTTCACCAATAGTAAAAACTAAATTGAAAGAATTGTTATGACTACCTTCATCATATCGAGTTGGTAGCATATAACTATTTAATTCAGGTGCAGGGTATTTTTTTGTATGATAAGTTTTACCGTTTTCTTTAGTTCCTTTTAAAGAAAACAAATCAACGTTACTTGGGTATAAGCATTCAACTCCAAGGGATG
Organism: Treponema sp.; assembly: GCA_036300185.1. Taxonomy (GTDB): domain Bacteria; phylum Spirochaetota; class Spirochaetia; order Treponematales; family Treponemataceae; genus Treponema_F. The sequence goes on from JAXJGY010000055.1 coordinate 19,901, forward strand.
AATCATCAGAAATTTCTATATAGGCAGGAAATCCTTGGTTTTCCACTAAATTTGGATATCTAAATGGAGTTTTGTAAATTTCATTATCATTTGTAAGAACACCAATTGCATAAGAGGATTTATCATCGCTTGAAACAAAATAATTTGAGTATCCGTAATTATTTTCTACGCAAGTAATCTTTCCATCTTTATCTTTTACATAGATATTGAATCTAACATTACTATATTCTGTAGTCCACGTTAGAACAACGCTTTCTTTGCTAAAACCCAAAACTGATAATTCTACTTTTGGTAGAGTTTCCAATGTGTTATTAACCAAATCTTCTAATGTGTTGTTAACCAAACCTTCTAAGGATTCACAACTGGTAAATAAAAGTGAAAATAAAATAAAAGCAACAAAGATTTTCTTTTTCATGGTACAACCTCATTAAAATTATACCATGAAAACAAAATCCTGTAAATTTTTTAAAATAACCTCAGTTATATCTCGATTTGATTTTCAATTACTTCTTTAGTTTCTGTATCCAGTATATTGAACTCTACTTTTTGTTTTTTTATTTTTGATGTAATTGTATAAGATTTTCCTGCTTCACAATTAAATTCAATATATTGGGAAAATATTGAAAATATAGTTCCATAAAGCACATGTCTACTTTTTCCAACTGTGCAACAGATAATAAAATGGAAAAGTTACAACATAAGCAAAGTAAAGCTTTAATTTTCGTCGTAAAGCTTCGTTAACTAGAAAACTTCTTGTGGAGATTACAATCGATGCAACTTCATCATCAGTCAATTCTTCATTCATTCCCCAAGCAATTGGATAAATAACTAACAATACACAGGGAACTAATATAATTAACCACGGATTCCATTGATAAAATCCATATCCAAGCAATACCACAAACAACAGATTGTCGATAACAGAAATGACTCTATGTGTTTTTTTATATTTTCGCGTATATTTGTAGCTTATAAACAGGACAATGTTTATGAGCACATAGGAGAATACTATAACAAAAAAAGTTTCATCTGTCATTTCTTCTCCTATGCAATAAAACTCTAACTAAACAAAAACTCACTTTCCTGATGAAAGTTAATACTCATCAAGATACCAATACAAATCATGCCAGTCCACAGAGAGGATCCACCGTAGGAAAGAAATACCAAGGGAATTCCTGTAATGGGCATGATTCCCATAACCATGCCTACATTAACAATAAAGTGAAAGAAGAACATGGCAAGGATTCCAGAGGCCACATAGTAGCCAAATAAATGTTTTGTTCCCTTAATAATGGAAATGATGCGAAACAAAATAATCAAATACAGTACGAATACCACACAGCCGCCAACAAATCCCCATTCCTCAGAGAGAATGCTGAAGATAAAGTCGGTGCTCTGCTGGGGCAAAAATCGCAGGTGACTCTGAATTCCTTGTAAGAACCCCTGCCCCAGCATATTACCAGAACCAATGGCAATTTTTGACTGGATAATGTTCCAACCAGCTCCCAGTGGATCGCTTTCTGGGTCAATGAAAATGATAAGACGCTGAATCTGATAAGGCTTCAGCACCTTACCGGCAGCAATAGACATAACCAAGGCAACTGTGGTGATTCCAAAGCAGTAAGCAATCCAATAATAGTATCTATTCTTGAACAGCATGTATCCAACAATACCAATCAAGGTAATTGTTCCAGCAGCAGCAATAACAATAAATCGCAACCGTTGGTCTGTTAATACCTTCAAGATAGGAACACTTCGCTGCAGGATTTCAGATTCCCACACTGGAAGCACTGTGCACACAATGGTCAACATTCCCGTTAAAATCACCATAAAAAGATAACGAGAAGAAATTCCAGCCATGAAGCACATAATCAAGAAGATGGGAATATAAACACTGGCTGTTCCCAAGTCTGGCTGCAGGAGAATCAGCACCAAAGGTACACCCATAATGCACAGAGAGGTAATAAACCTTTTTCTGTCTGAAACCTTATCGGTCCGTTCAAAATACCAAGCTAAAAAGAAGATATAAATAATCTTTGCAAACTCAGAAGGCTGAACACCAAGGTTTCCTAATCCAAGCCAGCTTTGCGCACCATTAACAACCTTACCGAACAAGCCCGTATACAAAAGTACTAGCACCATGCCAATAAAAAGCTTTGGAGCCTGCTTTACTAGTTTACGGTAATCAAAAATGGCAGCAGCAGCCATAAGCACAAGTCCCGTAGAACCAAATACAATCTGACGGATATATTCCCGAGACACAGAGATTCCAGCTGAGTTTACACTTGAAGAATAGATGAAAACTACACCAATTGTAACTAGTAACAGCATGGTAATTAAGAGAATCAGGTCAAACAACTCAAAAATACGTAACTTCATTCTCTATCCTACTCCTGTCTTCCTACAGGTCGAGTTAAATAGCGGAATCCAAGGGCATCAAAAGCTTGGTCATAATCTTGGTCAGCAAAAATTCCCTGCATAATAATGTTGGTGGCATAAGGTGCCCACCACTCCCAGGTATTCACGGCTTCTACCAATACCACCGTTACGATTGCATCCTCTGGTGGCCCATCATAGGGAGCATAAGCCACAAACCAAGAGTGCCATTGGTTCTTATACTGAGCAACCTCTGCTGTACCTGACTTACCAGCAATTTGTACCACCTTATTCTTCAAAGGGAACAGTACTGTTCCGTCAGTTACGGTACGACGCATAGCTTCTTTCACTGTCCGCCACACGGATTTGTTAATGGAAGATTCATGTAGAATCGTAGGTTCAACAGATGAAATTACCTCTCCACTGGCAGGGTCACGAATCTCTTTCAAAATATGGGGCTTATAAATAACACCTTCGTTTACCACCATAGCAATAGCATTTGCCATGTGTAAGGGAGTTACAGTTGTGTATCCCTGACCGATGGCAACACTCAAGGTATCTCCACCAAGCCATTTTTCGTGATAGCGTCTTTCCTTCCACTGGGCCGTGGGAATAAATCCAGAAGACTGACTAGGAAGGTCTATTTCCAAGGAACGTCCCAGTCCAAATTCCTGGGCATAAGAAGCAATCATATCAATACCAATAAAGTCACGACCAAGGGTCCAGTAATACACGTTACAGGATTGAGCCAAGGCATTTTTCAAGTCCATGTAGCCATGTCCAGGAACACCAATATGACAACGGAAGGTTCTATCACCATAACGAATGGAACCTGTACATTCAATCGTTTTTTCAGCTGGCATGGACTGCTCCTCCAACATGGCAGCTGACATAATCACTTTAAAAGTAGAAGCTGGTGGATAGGCTGCATTTATGGCACGATTCAACAAGGGATTGTTGGGAGCATTGACCATCCGAGCATATTCTTGAGAAGCAGTCTCAGAACTAAATATATTTGAATCAAAATAGGGATAAGAAACCATGGCAAGAATCTCACCAGTGGCAGGCTTTAACACCACTGCGGCCCCTACCCGCTCTCCCAAAGCCTTTTCTGTCAGAGTTTGAATATCGGTGTCAATGGTAAGAACAAGATTCTTTCCCATTTCAGGATTAATCACTGTTAAGGCATCGGAAAGCAAACGTCCACGAACGTCAACCGTTGTAGATTCTCGTCCAGGTACTCCCTGCAAAATAGAGTCATATTGCTTTTCAATACCAGTTTTTCCAATAATACTAGTATTGGTATATCCTTGGTTATACATCACCTTTAATTCTTCTCTGGTAATGTCACCTACATATCCTAAAATATGAGACATAGAGCCAGTTTGCACATAGCTTCTCAAAGGTTTTGAACGCCAAGAAACCCCTGGCAAATCATTTTTATTCTCGGCGATATCAGAAACCATAGAAAAAGGCACGTTTGACTTAACCTCTATGGCAGAAAAGGAGCTCCGTTGACTACTGGGAATCTTGGCGTCAATTTGTTTTTTGTCAATTTCGAGAATTTCAGCCAACTTTGCAGCTACAGTATCATACTTTCCAGAAGGAATCTCACCTGGAATCAAGTCCACCGCAAAGGAGTCTGTATTAACTACCATAGGGACGGTAGCATTTCTGTCATATATTTCACCTCGCTGGGCGGGAATAGTCTTTACACGGCTAGAAATATCCTCTGATTGCTGTCGATATTGAGCTCCCTCTAAAACCTGCATGGAAAACAGTTTCATGGTATAGATGACAAAAGAACCCAAGACAATCAACACCAGCACCACTAGCTTACTATCTCGTTTTAATGAAACTCCCGACTTTGACTTTAAATCATTTACTCTCATCCGCGAGAAATCTCCTTGTCACCAGCTAGCACTGAAGAAAAAAGGGATAAAAATGCAAATACCAAGGGAGCAAGAATCACATTGAATAATAATTCCATGCCAAAGGCAGCAGAAAACAAATCGTAGGTAATTACACCATTGGGAAAGAAGAAGGAAATAAATCCTATTAATAGTGCCTTTACAATAGTAGCAATAAAGGCTAGCAAAGCAGGAATCAGAATTTTAGAAAAATTCAATACATCGTGAAAAAGTCCTGCAAAAAAACCTATAAGAGTACGTAATAGACAATTTAAACCCAAGGGAGCGGCTGTCAAGAAATCCAACAGCAATCCAGATACAAAGCCTGTAGCCTCCCCTGTTAATGATCCATTGAGGATAGAAATATACACCACCACCAACAGCAATAAATCTGGTACAACAGGCAAGAATACCACATTAGACAATAAGGCTGTTTCTAACAGGGTACAAATCAGTAATATGATGAAAATAACTAGTGCCTTACGAATCATTTGTTAGTTTCCTCCCCTACATCTTCCTCTTGATTTAACTCCTTCATGTCCACAACAATGACAGTCTCTAAACGACCAAAATCAAGGACTGGTGTCAATTCAATATTTAAGGAGGAATCATAATCTTGTACCGTAATGGTGGAAATATAACCGATGGGAATATCTTTCAAAAAATTCTCATTTTCTCCAGATGTTACAACCAAATCACCGTACTGTAAGTCAGGAAGCACTCGTTTTTTGATATACTTCATGGAAAGGGGGCTATCTTCCCACCCTAATCCACTTACAAGTCCCACGTCTCTAGTATTTTGAATACGGCCAGAAACATTACTATCATAATCGTAGATGGGCATAACCATGCTAGTGGTATAGCCTACCTGCAATACCTTTCCAACTAAACCTATAGTACCATTTTGAACAGCAATAACAGGCATATTCTTTTTAATTCCCTGACGACTTCCCTTGTCAATGGTAATAAGAGAATACTGATTGTTGGGATCCCGCCCAATAATCTGGGCAGGATGACTTTTATATTCAAACTGGGTAGTAAAATCTAGCTGCTCCCTCAAACGCTCATTTTCCCGCCGAATTTCAGCGTTGCTTTGCTGCATATACTCATAATTTTCCAACCGCTGGGTAAGTCGCTGGTACTCTTCTCGTAACACACGAATTTCCTGTACTGCAGCTACAACACCAGTAACACTGGAATAAACCGTCCTTGTTCCCTTTTGCAAAGCAGATAAGGCAGAAAAACCTACCGTTTTAAAATTGACGATAAATCCACCTGAGGACAAGGCCAACATGGTGCCAGAAATAAGCAACAACAAAACCAATACAAAAAGAGAAGGTTTGAGACGAAATTGAGGTTTCCGCAATGCCATGAAACCACCTAGTTATTCAGGTTATCGTAGATACTTCTGTCGGAGGAAATATCCCTGAACAATTCAAAGGCCTTTCCTGCACCGATGGCAACACATTCCTGAGGATTGTCTACCAACAAAACAGGTACACCAGTTTCCTTGGAAATAAGCTTTGGCAAGCCCTTCAGCAATGAACCACCACCAGTCATTACAATTCCGTTTTCGATAATATCTGCAGAAAGCTCTGGTGGAGTCTGTCCCAAGGTTCGCTTAATAACTTCTACAATCTGAGTTACAGGATCCTTTAAAGCTTCACGAACCTCTACAGAGTCAATTTCAAGGCGACGAGGAAGCCCTGTAATGGCATCAGTTCCCTTGATTTCCATCTTTTCAATGCTCTTGTCGGCAGCGGCATTTCCAATTTCGATTTTAAGGCGTTCTGCAGTTTGCTGACCAATAATCAAGTTGTGTACACTACGAACATGCTTTACGATGGACTCGTCAAACTCATCTCCACCAAGGCGAATCGCATTGGTAACAACCATTCCACCCAAGGAGATTACAGATACTTCTGTTGTTCCACCACCAATGTCACAAACCATGTGTCCTTCTGGCTCGTCAATAGGAATCTGGGCACCGATTGCAGAGGCCAGAGATTCAGCGATACATTCTACTTCCTTAGCACCAGCCTTAACTGCGGCCTCCTCTACAGCGTGCTTTTCTACTTCTGTAATACAGGTGGGAATACCAATCTTCATTCTGGTGGATTTAAACACCTGATGACGGGGAACAATCTTGGAGATAAAGTAACGAATCATCTTCTCTGTGCTAGCCATATCAGCAATAACACCATCCTTCAAGGGACGGATAGCAGTGATAGTCTCTGGAGTTTTCCAAAGCATACGCTTTGCCTCGGCACCTACGGCTACAACACGGTTTGTACCACGCTCTACAGCCACAACAGAGGGCTCATTTACAACAATCCCCTTTCCACGTACATAAATCAAAGTATTACAAGTACCCAAGTCAATTCCAATATCTGTGGAAAACTTATCAAAAAACGCCATATCTTTTCTCCTATCTTAGTTACTTATTCAGCAAGTCGCAACAAAGCACCCTGATGATTTACATCCAATTTGAGAACCTTTCTCCACTCTGAACGTGCCTTCACCAGTTCACCTCGCTTCTCATATATTACACCAATACCAAACACTGCGTCAGCATAGTTTGGATTTATTTCCAACATTGAACGGTATTCTTTTTCTGCTTCATCGTAATTTTCTTCATCAAGATAAATTTGACCTAACAAGGATTTACTTTTTAATCGCACTGTGTCATCACCAGTAGAAGTTGAAATTCGATGAAGATATGCCTTTGCGGCAGATAATTGACTATTCTTATAATATTGTTCTGCAATAGAAAGTAACAAAATATCTGATTCCCGAACCAAAAGGGCCTCAGTAAATGCAGCAATACTTTGTTCTGTCATTCCCAAAGTGGCGTAGCTTAACCCCAGTAGCTCTGGAATGTCATCAGCCTTGTAGTTTTCATTCTTTGCTAAGGCAAGATATTTTACAGCTAAATCACTGTAATAATGGTAGTCTGAAAGAGTGTTTTTGTAGAAATAAGACTTTCCCAACATATAATGCACCTGAGCACGGGCATTTCCACGGGTGTTTAGGGCTGCCAATCGCAATGCATTGATAGCAGTATCCAAGTAGGACTGCGCCATTGTTGTATCAGTTTCGGAGACTGCTAGATAAAATCCAGAATAACCATTAAAGGCCAATGCCATTGCATGAAAGGGTTTCTCTGCCAACAAATCTCTTGTTAAGTCAAACACTTCCTGATAGTTTCCTTCCTGCCACAGGGAAGAAACTTGATTCATGCTGACAGAAGCTTCTTTTCTTATATTTATAAAAGAAATAATTGGTATGGTAATGAGAGCCGACACAACAAGAACGATAATGCATACAACTAAGCGACGCAAAAACCTACTCTTGCGTCGATAAACATTTTGCTGAGTTGTAGACTTCTGTTTACGTGCCACCCAATTCCCCAAAAAAAAGACAGAAAATATAATAAGCCGGGTTCTGTCACTTGATGGCAACTAAAAGTCACCATCAAGCATGGTCATCTATCTAGGATACAGATTTCCCTGTATCTCCAGCAACCTACCCGTAGCTGTGGAAACAACCCCAAAGGATCTGCTTCCATATCGGAGTTACAGCTACTGCTTGGTCTTGCTCCAGACGAGGCTTGCCATGCGACATCCGTTACCGTCTGCCCGGTGGGCTCTTACCCCACCATTTCACCCTTACCTTGTAAACAAGGCGGTTTATTTTCTGCTGCGCTCTCTGTAGCAGCATCGTCACCAATGCTACTCCCGGTTGTTAACCGGCGTCCTTTCCGAAGGAGCCCGGACTTTCCTCTCTTTCTATAACCCAATGAATTATAGAAACAGCGACCATATATTTTCTGCCCAATTATCAAAAATTAATCTTCGTATTCGTCCAATTCCTTTACTTCGTCCTGATCTTCATCGTCGTCCATTTCCTCGTCAAAATCATCATCATCCAAATCAACAAGGCTTCCAGCAGCATCCTCAAAGTTGAAGAAGGCTTCATCACCCTCTTCCTGCTCCTGGTAGAACAAGATACGACTACAATAGGGACAGAATACGATATCCTCACCTTTATGAACTTCATTAGCAAACTGAGCAGGAAGAATCATGTGACAGCCATCACACACATTGCCCTTTACAGCAACAATTCCTCGATTCTGCTTGCTTCTAATAATACGCTCAAACTTAAATACAATTTCAGGATCCAAGTCGGGAACAATTTCTTCTTCCCGATTTTTAAGGGATTCTAGCTGAGCCTGGAAGGCTTCAACATTTCGAGCCCAAGAAGATTTCTTTTCTTCGAGCTCTGTCTTTCCCATTTCCAAATCTTGTTCCTTGCGACTCATCTTTGCAGAAAGATCTTCAAAATGACGTTCTTCTGTCTACGATTCCTTTCGCAATTGACTTTCCTTTTCGGAAGCATCCTTAATTTCCTTGTCTAGTGCCTCATACTCACGGTGAGTGGTAATGTTATCCATTCCCCGTTCTCCCCGTTCTCGGGCGGCAACTGCTTCGTCCAAATCGAACTTCAGCTTGGAAATTTTAGCCTTTACCTCTTCATAGGCTGTGTTTATATTGATATATTCTTCCTTCATTCGAACCAACAGCTCATCCTGCAGGCCCAAATCCTTAGGAGCATTCTCTATCTTTGACTCAATCTCATATTTTTCAGCAAGAATTTCCTGCAAAGCGATAAGTTTGTCAAATACATTGATCATATCCATGAACAAAACCCCTCTTCTAAAGCTATACTAAACTTAATTTATATCCTATTATCGATGGAATGTCTAGCATATTAGCACAACCAAGCTATTGTAACTAGGCTGTGCAATTACCAGCTCATTAATCCATATAATCTCGTAAACCACCTGAACGACGTGGGTGGCGTAAACGACGCAATGCCTTAGCCTCAATCTGACGAATACGCTCTCTGGTAACGTCAAAGTACAGACCAACCTCTTCCAGTGTAAGGGAGAAGCCATCGTCAAGTCCAAAACGCATTTTGAGAACCTCCTGCTCTCTAGGAGGCAAGGTAGCCAAAATGGTATGAAGATGATCCTGTAACATGGTATAGGCTGTCTTGGATGCGGGATTTTCCACATCCTTGTCCTCGATAAAATCTCCCAATGAAGAATCCTCTTCCTCTCCGATAGGTGTTTCCAAGGAAATAGGCTCTCGAGCAACATTTTTCACCTGCTTTACACGGGAAACAGGCCAGCCCAGCTGCAAGGCAATTTCCTCATCAGTGGGCTCACGACCAAACTTTTGCATTAACTGGCGAGATTCTCGCACCACCTTGTTAATCTGCTCAATCATGTGAACAGGTACACGGATGGTTCGAGCCTGATCAGAAATGCTTCTGGTAATAGCTTGACGAATCCACCATGTTGCATAGGTAGAAAATTTATAACCCTTACGATACTCGAATTTCTCTACAGCCTTAATAAGACCAATATTTCCTTCCTGCACTAAATCAAAGAACTGCAAGCCACGGTTGGTATATTTCTTTGCAATAGAAACAACGAGACGAAGGTTTGCATTAATCAGGCGATTCTTAGCTTCCTTCATCATACGGCGTCCACGGTTGATTTCCTTTGACATGGAAATAATTTCAGAAACATCGTTTTCAAACTCATATTCAAGCTTCCTGAGTTTGCGACTGATTTTCTGAATCTGTGTATAAATTTCACGAATTTCGTCAGCTGAAATTCCGAGGTCAGCCTCAAGCTTTGCCCTTTCAGACTTCATGGCGATACGCTTTCCTAAGCTTCTCAAATCACTAAAGTCTGTAATACGGAGTTCCTTTGCTTTCTTATCCTGACGACTACGATATTCACTAATACGACGGGTTGCATCCAGGAACCGTGAAGAAAAACGCTCTATTTCCTCTGACTGGATTTCAACACGCTGAAGAGAAACCATAATTTTTTCTCTCAAGGCCACTAACTGTGGATCGTTGAAAATCTGGTTTGTTTGATCAGTTTCATATAATTGTTTTTTCAGCTGCATATAAGCCTTCATATCAGCAAAAACAGGCTTAATATACTCACTGTAGCAGGTTTTGAGACGACGTTTTTCTGTCATTTCCTCATTGATTTCCTTCCTGTTACGACCAGGCTGAATATCAATGCGAGAGAATGCCTTTACACCAATGTTGTAGAATTCAGGAATTAAGATTCCGGATTTTTTTATTACATCTTTAATGATGTTTTCTCCGTCTTCCATCTTTTTGGAAAGCTCAACCTCCTGTTCTGCAGTCAAAAGGTTTTCCTTACCAATTTCTCGCAAATACAAGCGAACAGGATCATCACCACCAGAATCTTTGTCTCCAGAAATGAGACGCTTCTTTCCGCTATCTTCCTCAGCTACCTTCTGGGCATCCTCGTCTTGGACTGTCTCATCATCATCATCTGCATCAAGGACAAAGTCATCATCTTCTTCAACCTTGTCCAGTTCATCAGTATCATCTTCCAACTGAATATTATTTTTTGCCAACTCAGATAAAACGGTCTCCATTTTGTCCGAGTTCAAAATCTCAGAAGGCAACATTCCATTCAATTCATCCCATGAAATGGAACGCTTTTCCTTACTGTACTCAATCAGTTTTTCAATAGCCGAATCCAGTTCGTCCATCAGTGTGCATCCTTACTATCTAGTTCAAAATCAATACTCATTTTCTCTGAAATCAATTCTTCAAGAAGTCTCTGTTCCTCATAGGTTGTGGCGGAAGTACTTAACTGGCGGATTTTATTCAGCAGGCGACTACGTTTGCGCTCAAGGCTATTCCTCTTGATATGACGAATACTATCCTCGATAACCTTCTGATAGTTATCAGAATATTCGCCAGAGGTAATAACTCGGGCAACTAGACTTTTTAATTGCTCATTGCTGCATTTTGCCAGTACACTACCATGTAGGACTGATTCTTCCCTATAACATTCTTCCAGGATAATGAATAATTCCCTAGCCACCGGATCCTCAAAGTCTTCCGGCGATAGACTTGACCTCATTAAGCCGTAGGTATCCAGATTTGCCACTACAGCCAACACGGAACGTAACTCCGCATTCAACCGTATCTGAGGAGGCTTGGCGTCCCGTACCTCATCCTTGTGACCGTGAACCCGAGACTCAGCTGCAACACGATTAGAAAAATCCTTCTTTACAGCCTCTATATTCAGGTTCAACACCTGACACAAACGTGCCAACCATGATTCCCTTTGTATATCAGATTTAAGCGCATCAATGTATGGAAAGAATGCCAATGCAGCTTTTGTTTTCCCCTCTGGGGTCTCTATTTGATGTTCTGTCGCCAAAAAAGATAACAAATAATCGCCGTCAATTTTAGACCTATTTACAGATTCTGTCAATACTTCGACCCCAAAATTTACCATAATTTCTGCAGGATCCTTTCCTCCCTCCAAGGAAATGATACGCACGGGAATATCTGCTTGTCGGCACATCAAAATCGCCTTCCAAGTGGCATCTCGCCCCGCTCTGTCTGAGTCAAAGGACAGGTAAATTTCTTCCACAAAGGGCTGTACTAGCTTTATCTGATCCTGTGTAAGGGCTGTTCCTAGGGGAGCCACTGCATGGGTTAAACCACATTGGTGATAGGCCAACACATCCATATAGCCCTCGCAAAAGATAACTGCTTTTTCCTTACGAATGCTTTGACGTGCAAGATGAAAACCATACAAAGTCTTTCCCTTCTGGTACTGTAATAAATCTCCAGAGTTTATATATTTTGGCCCCTCTCCCTCCAACACACGACCACCAAAGGCCACAGTTCGTCCCTGTCGGTCTCCAATGGGAAACATAAGCCTATTGCTGAAAAAAGAGATTTCTGGATATTTTTTTGAAAAAAGTCCCGAATCATTCAAAAATCCGTCGCTATAATTCTTGCTTCTTAAAAAATTTTTAAGCCAGTAACGATTTGCAGGAGAATAACCTAACTGAAATTTTTGAATCGTATCCATGGTTATGCCTCGATTCAAAATATATTCCAAGGCAAATTTCCCTTCTGCAGTGGAAGTAAGACAATAATGATAAGAACCAGCAACACGGGTATACAAGTCTATGAATTGGTCCTTGAGGGAGGTATCCTCTTCCTGCACTTGATGGTTGCCAGAATAAACAACTTCTACTCCAGCATGCTTTGCAAGAAATACCACCGCTTCAGGAAAGGACAATCGCTCCACATTCTTTACAAAGTCAATAGCACTACCGCCTTCATGACAGCCAAAGCAATAGTACATTCCCTTACTGGGAACCACACTAAAAGAAGGTGTTTTTTCTGTGTGAAAGGGACAGCAGCCCCACCACTCCTCACCTCGCCGTTCCAGACGAGTATATTCACCAATAAGAGCAGGCATATCCACCCGCTCCATCACCTGCTGGATTGTAGACTCAGAAATCCAGCCCTTCATCAATTACCTGCCGCTCGCTTGATAAACAACTCACCCATTTCTACATGCTCTTGAAAGTCTTCTGAAAAATGGTGGCTACCGTCACCTGCATTTGTTACACGGAAGTAATAATAGGGCGTTTTAGGTGGATTTGCAGCGGCACTAAGGGCAATAAGCCCTGGATTTGAAATAGGCCCAGGTGGTAGCCCCGCCCACTTATAGGTATTGTAGGGACTGTCTAGCTTTAAATCCTTGTTAGTAACAATTTCTGGGTGAGGCCGACCTTCAATCTCTGTAATAATGTATACCACAGTGGCACATGAATACAAACCAATATTTTTCTTCAGTCTGTTTTTAAAAACACTGGCAATAAGCGGTGCTTCCTCAGTAACCTGATATTCTCGTTCCACAATGGAAGCAAGTGTTACCACCTCAAATAATTCTTGAGGTGAAAGAGTCGCTAAACCCTCTATGCCAGCAATTTTTTTGAAGAATGTATCTACTAGCATCCGCACAACAGCCTCAGCCTTCATATCAGGAATAAAATAATAAGTGTCAGGGAAAAGATATCCTTCAAAACTAGAAGCTGGAACTTGATATTCAGCTAACAACAAAGGATTCTTAGCTGCTCGTATAAAATCCTGGGCAGAAATAATCTGTTCAGCTTCCAACAAAGCTGCTATCTTGGAAAGCGTTAATCCTTCTGGAATACTCACCACCAGATGCTCCTGCCGCCCAGACTCCAATATTTCAAAAATTTCAGTCAAACCCATGGAAGACTGCACCTCATAGACTCCAGCCTTCATCTGTAAATTTTCTTTTCTAGCCAATAAATAAAAAACAAGCCTAGAACGAATTATATTCTCAGACTCCAGCTGGGTGGCTACTGTTTTTATTCCTGTACCAGAAGGTACTTCTAGCTTATAGGAAATAGCAGACACCTGATCTTGAGCCACAGGCTTTTGGGACAAAATCCACCAGCCAGCTCCAATTCCACCGAGGACTAAAATAATAACAAAAAAAACAATCAGACAGGTAAGCAAGATTTTTCGTATCACAACAACTCCAATATAACGAAAAAATCAGTGAATGACAAATTTAATTATTGAAGAATTGCTCCACATCATCAATAGTCATGGCATTGTACACAGTATTAAAGATAGTTGCACTGAAGCGCTCTAAGCCATCAGGTAATCCCTGCCAACGAATATACCGAGCAAGGATTGCTGTTTCCTGAGGAGTAAAGGTATAAGTGAAAACCATAGGATCTTTTTCAGATTCGTTCATATACTAAAACTCAACCCTTCTTGAGCAAGATACAATTCCATATCAGTATTAGCCACATATTGAGCATACCATTGTGCAGACTGAAGAATTGAATTGAGCTTTTTATCGTCATAGGTAGGTTCATGATGAAAAAGATACATCTTTTTGATGTTCCATTTTGTAGCAAAATCCACCGCTAAGGAAAAGGCTGAATGACCCCAGTTAGCCTTGTACAGAGCTTCTTCCACAGTGTACTGGGTATCCAGGATAATAGCATTAGCATCAGTGAAATAAGAAATATTGGCTTGGGAATCATCAAAGTCAGCACTAGATAATTCCACATCCGTGGCGTAAATCACCTTTTTATCCCCTTCCACAAAGGAATAAGCATAGGAATTTCCAGGATGAGACATTTTCTTAGCCACAATGGTAAAGGCACCAATCTGGAAGGGCACTCCAGGTTTAATCTGCTGGAAGGAAATGTTTGCAAAAAAGCCTGTATCAAACTGAACAGGAAAATACGGTAAATCCATCTGACGAGAAAGCAACTGCTTGGCATAGGGAAAGACGGAATAAAAAATGATCTTGCAATTCTTCATGTATGCTTGATCAAGGAAAGGTAATCCCTGAATATGATCCCAGTGAAAATGAGACAAAAGGATATGATAGGTATTGTCTGGAGCAGGAATACCTCGCTTTCCAAATTCTCTCAAACCAGTACCAGCATCCAAGATACAAACATTTCCCTGACTGTCACGAATTTCCATGCAGGAGGTGTTTCCTCCAACGGTTCCAAAAATTGAAGGAGGAAGAGATGCAAGAAATCGTTGACGAGCATCAAGAGAAACTATATCTCGGGGAGAAATTCGTTGTACTACAGCTTCAATTTTTGCCTGAACCTGCTGACCTGTAAGGGGCGTAGGAACTGACCCTCGTACTCCCCAGAATCGAATATCCATAATTACTCCTCCTGTTTTCTAATTGGTTCATTTTCTTCATACCGTTCGACAGCAACTTCTATCTCAGTACCTGAATGTAACTGCCCACAATTTATTCCCGGACACTCCTGTGCCTCTTGATTCCAAGCTTCAGGACTTTTTACGATATACGACCAAAATGGATACGTAGAACACTGAACAGGACGAGCTCCGTAGGCAGCACAACCAGCATCCCAAAAGATACAATCGTTATTTTCTTTCTCTAAAAGACAAAGAACTTCACTCCCATCATAATAAGGAACCCAACGACAATACTGGGTAATAAATTGCTGTTCTTCTAGGTTAAAGTATAGACAAAGATTTGTCAAATCTTTTTGAGACAGATATACATAACCTGGTTCATGACGGCAACAATGAGAACATTGGGTACAGGAAAACTGAAGTCCATCAGAAGAATACCAACGAGCCAAACCCCACTCCAAAACATAGAATAAAAAAAAAGGCGTTGAACCAGAGTTCAACGCCCTAAAATGGGGAGAGAAGGATTCGAACCTTCGAAGGCGGAGCCAACAGATTTACAGTCTGCCCCCTTTGACCGCTCGGGAACCTCCCCATTCATTAAGCCAACTCAGGGATTCGAACCCTGGACCCCGAGATTACAAATCACGTGCTCTGGCCAGCTGAGCTAAATTGGCAGTTACGAACGTAGATGAATATATACCAAACACAAAAAAGTGTCAATACATAATTTATTTTTTTTGTAAAAAAAATAAAAAAATTATAGATCACGATAAAAGGGCAAATACTTGTCACGAATAACCGAGGTCCAGTCATATTTTTTCTGAACGTATTCTGCCCCGTAGGAAATGATCTTTCCTAATTTTGAAAAATCAGAACGAGCTAAATCTGCCAATTCATTCAATACACGGAACAACTTCTCCCCTGAGTTGTTCTCATAAAGAAAACCTGTTTTTCCATCAATAATCTTTTTCAGACCACCAGTGGCATGAGCTACAGGTATGGTTCCATACAGCTGAGCGATAAAATCCTCTAGGCCACAGGGTTCAAACTTACTGGGCAACACAATAAAGTCCGCCGCTGCAGTAGACAAACGGGAAACAGCTCTGTCATAACCTTGTAAATAGACACATTTACCTGGAAAATTGATAGCTAACTGGGACAATCTATTTTCCAGTGCAGATTCACCTTGCCCTACCAATAAAAAGCGAACATCCTTACGGGCAGATAACAGCATGGTGGCAGCATCGGCGAGCACATCAATTCCCTTTTGACTGGCAATTCTTCCGTGGTAGCAAAAATATACAGCCCGTTTTCCCCGCTTACCTTCTATATCGCTATCAGAGATGCTTCCAGAACGGATAAAATCGCTAGATAACATTTTACTGGAAGAAGAAGCATAATTCTGAATGAAATACCGACGATTCTTATATTTTCCTTCTAACACACCTTTTTCAGGGGAAAAGGCAAAGGGCAACAGGGAGGAATGCTTACTAGAAGGATCATAACGATAGCAATCAATACCGTTGGTGATTCCTGTAATGGAATAGCCTTTACCGATGAATAGCTGGGAAAGTCCTACTGTATCCTTATTGTCTGGATCTAATAATTCCTCTGCATACCAAGGAGACACGGTGGTTAGAGCAGCAAAGTGGCCAGCAGCCAAGAACGGCTCTACTGCACCGCCATTCATACAATCTATCAAATGAGAGCTAGGAATACCTGTATAAGAAAGAGCTTCCTCTAGGTTATGAAATTCATGATGATAACCTGGTCCAGCATTATGTACCGTCACGGCAAATTTCACAGGACTATAGCTTTCTCTGAATTCCTCTAAACAACGAGCCATAGCAGGAATCATGGCAGTGGCTGCATCCTGACAGTGAATAATCTGGGGAAGGGCCTTGGAAACCATTCCATACACCAACACTGCCTTTTGGAAAAGCACATCCATCATGAGAGCGTCATGAAAACCAGTTCCCCTAACATGACCACTGTTTCGCCGCTCATCTGCCATTGTATAAGTGTAAACACCTGTTTTTTCACTATAAATTTGGTGGATAATAAATATAACTTCCACCTTGCCTACGTGAGCCTTGTCAAAGGACACTACACAATCCCTACCATCCACCAGAATATGCTGGGGAGGAATTACATTTGGGGTATAGCCTGTAGTTAAGACAAAATCAGTACAGCCGTAGCGAGGAATCATCAGGGTAACATCTACCCCCTTACTAGCTAAGCCCTCACAGAGGGAACAGGCCACGTTCTTTACGCCACCAGCCTCAGCTATTCCAGCATATTCTCGACTAACTAACCAAACCTTCTTGGGGGATCTAGAACTCATGGTGAAACCTGATGAGCAGAAACTCGTGACTGGACAAAATCAGGGCGGAGAACCTCTGCCCCGCCAGTATATACATGAATGGGCTCACTCCCTTCTTCCATATAGGCAGTAACCAAAAGACGGATGGTACGGGGCAAGCCACCTTGCACGGGAGCCTCTGCACTACAAAAAAGTGCAGCAGTTTTAACCAGATCTTTACAGTCACTGCGACGAAGGGCTGCCGCTGGATTTAATGCATCTAAGTCGCCAGTCATGGTAAAATGGAGGGATACAAAATCCTCCGCCTGCAATCCATTCTCGCAAAAAAGCCGAGAGCACATGTCATACACTGCATGTTGAATTTCATCTGCAGTATTTCCGCAACACACAGCGCCACGGATTCCGTACAATCGTTTAGCCATAACTCGTAAATGATAAATGGGGAGTGATTTTCTGTCAAGCCTACATTCCAGCAGAAAGCACCGTTATAACACCAGAAAATACAAAGCCAATGATAGATATAAAAACAGCAAAAAAGATATGAAACAAATGCCACAAGTAAGATAAATCTTTATAATATACTGAAAAAACAATTATCTGAATAAAGGAGAACACACTCAAAATAAGAGCAATAATGGAAGCAACCTGAAGAATATTCAAAATGAACAGGAGGCTAGAATCTAAAAACTGATTGATACTACCAGTAATATAAAAAAGCAGGGATACAACCACAAAAAGACTAAAGAAAACAAGGGCTCTATTGGTGAGTTGAAACAGGGGATGTCGATAATGTGGAGTCTTTATTTTTTTCTCTTTTTTTTCCATACGAAACCTTGCAGTCAAAACCCCTTCCTAGGTATAATATAGTATAAG
>JAXJGY010000056.1:0-9634 GCA_036300185.1 Treponema sp.
AAGTGAAATCTATGAAGAAAATGGTGCTGGTGGGCTTGGTGCTGCTGGCAAGTGTGATGGTACTGGTGGGGGTGTAAGATGGAGGCGGGGGATGTAAAGGTATATACGTTTCCTGCAGCGGTAAAAGTTCTCACTGATTATGAAAGTCCTAACAACACTGATAGTGAATGGACATACGTGAAATTTGGAGAATGGCCACAAAGTGAGGCTGATGTATCAGAAGTTGTTTTAGAAGAAGTTGACGGTGGGAGAGGTTATTTCAAAGATAATTACTACAAGGATGATAATGATAACTACTACGTAAAGCATAATGACGACTACTACAAGGTAGAACCCATTGTCTGGCGTGTGTTAAATAAAGATTATGCCAGTACAGGAAAAGCTTTGCTCTTAGCAGAAAAAATCCTGATTGGTGGAATACCCTACTATTCTGTTTACAATGTTAAAAGAACATTTGGAGTAGAAATTTTTCCCAACAATTATTGGCATAGTCAAATACGAGCCTTCCTCAATGGTTTAAGCTATGCATACAAGGAAATCGATTCCACAGAGCAAATAGAAAAGGATGAGTACAAAGATGCAGGCTTCCTACAAACAGCCTTTACAGACGAAGCTCTGAGGTTCATAGCCGAGACTACTGTAGACAACACTGCTCGGAGTACTACAGATGCAGGACAGAATTTGCCTCAAGCTACAAAGTATGCCTGTGACAGCACCGAAGATAAAATTTTCTTGCTTAGTGAGCAGGAAGCTACTAAAGAAGAGTATTGCTTTGCTGAATATAATACAGATGGAAAAGGAAACACCCGTATCCGGGTTACCACAGACTATGCCAAGGCAACTGGAGCATATCAGGATGAAACAACTGGGTATGGAGGTTGGTGGTGGCTGCGTTCTCCCTTCCGTAGCAATGAGCACTCCGTGCTCATCATCGACTACGACGGCTATGCCGACAGCAGCGACCACGTCAGCTCTGCAGAGGTTGGCGTCGTTCCAGCTTTGTCAATTTCACTTCAGTGAGAACATAACAGTTAGAACTTAGACAAAGAATTTCCCTCGTTCCAGTTCCATCTGTGGCGAGGGAGTTCTTTATCCAGCCCCTATCCTTCCTTCCTATAAAACCTGTAAGAGTACAGCACTGGTAGGCCGATAAACACCACCAGCAGGGCAATCATTGCCCAAGGAAGGATTGAATAGGGCAACAAGGATGAAGCCATAAGTAAAAGCCCTCCAATCACCCAAACCTTGCCGGCAAAGCGGTGAGTGGCGTTCCAGTTGGCTTCGTTTTTTAAGGTCCAGATAATGCGAATTCCCACCGTGCGGTTTTGCTGGCACTTGGGTAGGTAGTTTCCAATGAGTACAAACAAGGCTCCCATGGTTAAAGACACTACAAAAAGCACATTGATTTCCTTTCCCAAGGAAATGGCGTAGGTTAAGCTATTGGCCATTACAGACAGCAGGGGACAAATCCACAGAACTAGTCCCATCATCTTGGGGCTTTGTTTTTTGTTACGCAGTTTTTTTCCTGAGACAAAAATACAAATTCCGTGAATCGCCAGAATAAGTAGAGGCAAAACAAAGACAGCAAAGGACTTGCTACTCCAACGGTCCGCCTCGCCATTTACTCCCCAGTGAATGGGCATGGACTCAGGAAGCTTGTTCCAGACAATCATGCCAAAAATCATAGGGGAAAGCAGTACGATACATGATAAAATAATGTTCAGTTTAGTGTGTTTCATTTGCATCTCCTAGTAAAGTTTCTTCTTGTGCATTTGTTCCCTGCAAGTGGCTAATCCACAGCATGATTTCTTCCAATACGGAGGCATTTAATTCATAAAAGATAAATTGCCCCTCTCGTGTATCCCGCACCAAGTCAGCCTCCTTCAACACAGAAAGATGTCGAGAAATAGAAGCCCCAGTTACGGGGAATTGTTCTGTAATCTCTCCTGCGGACATCCTACCTTTTTTCAGCAGGGTTAAAATCTCCCGGCGGATTGGGTCTGCAAGAGCCTTCATTGTTTGCTGTAATCCCACTTTTACTCCTTTTAACATTTAACCTAATTGTTAAATATAGTGTAAGCAATCCTCGTTATTTTGTCAAGCTTGAAGAACTCTGCCATTTTGTGAGATTGCACCACGGAAAAAAAATTTTTACTGACAAAAAAAGAGGGAAGTAGTATACTAGATTCCAAAGGAGGAACTATGTCTCAAAAACCAATCTTGCCTCGGTGTGTAGGCTGGGATTCTTTGACGCTTCACGGAAAATTCCGTCAGTATCAGGTGGATGTGGCCAAGGGAGACAGTCTGAGCCACTACAGCCTTGGGGATGTGGACAGGGACGGAGAAACTGGTTCTACTCAGTTGCCCTTGCCAGAGGGTGCTGTCCGAGATGGCATTGAATATCCCACCTTTTGGAGCCGATTGCCTCTTTCTATCCAGCCAAACAACCGTGACCAAAGGCGGGGCTTGTATTCCATTCATGCCATGGGAACCTCCCTTATCTTTCCTCTGAGCCAGAAAAATCTTGAGGTGCGACAGGAGAACAATATGCGTTCCTGTACTGCGGGAGTGTATATTGCAATAGAAACCAACAGCCCCACCATTACCTTTCATTTCCGCTATTTGAATCGCAGCAATCCTGCCCAAGATGGACGAGCCGCCTTGAAGGGCTTAGACAACAGAAGCTTTTCTGGTATCGACATTTACCAGCTAGAAAATGGAGTTCCTGTATTCAAAAAAAATCTTCGCTCAGAAAAGGGCGTGATGGAAGGCAGCTGGTGCTACGAAACTGGCTTGCAGGAAGGCTCTGTATCTGGTGAGTTTATAGTGATGTTGCCCACCTACAACGGATTCCAACCACTAACTGATGGTTCTGACAAAAAAAATCCTTCTGGATTTACCTTGGAGTTCACACCAAATTCCACCAGCAGGGAATTTGAGCCCTTTGCTGAGTCTGCCCGAAAACCAATTTTGATTTATGGTACAAGTATTACCCAGGGAGATGGTGACAACGGCCTGCGTCCCGGTGCCACCTATGCTACTCAAATCATGTGGGCTACCCAGCGGGAAGTAATAAATCTTGGGGTAGCAGGCAGTGCCCAGCTTGAGTACAAGATGGCAGACTTTTTGGTTCAAATCGAAAGTGAAGTGTTTATTCTTGATCCAGGCTGGAATCTCACTGCCACAAGTCCCGATGCTCCCAACTGCACTGCCAACGGAGCCCCTGCCAATATCACCAATGAAGAGGTGGTGGCTCGTATAAAATACATGGTACAGACCTATCGTCAGCAGCATCCAGAGACTCCCATCGTCATTTGTCCCAAGTTCTTAAAGGAAGGTGATGGGGATGTTAATGGCGGAAAGTCAGCCCTTCCTCCCCAGGGGATTTCCCTGCCAGATGATTGGAAAAATCCAGAAGGCTATCTGTATTCACGGGAAGGTTTTCTCTTGCTGAAGGCTTACTTGGAGCTAGTGTCAGTGGGTGTAAAAAAGCTTTATTGGGCAGAACAGGGCGTTACGGCAGAAAATGGTAACTGGTTGGGACAGGGCTTGACTGCGGCCAATCTTCATCCACCAGTAGGAGGCATGACCTCCATTGCAAACTTTGTACTGCAGGCAGTGGCTCAAGCTGCCCCCCAAGTATATGACGGAAAAAAACTTTCAATTCCAGTAGTCTGATTGCTACAGGACAATGAATTACCATAGGAGATAAATGAATGAACACGAAAGAAAAGATTCGTATTGGATATGCAGGTTCTGGTACCTACAATCAGCTCACTGCTGGTTCTCGCTTCTGCAACAAGGTAAGTGATGCTGCAGGAAACCACAGCCAGCGAGGGTTTTTAGGTGGTGCCCTGTACAATGAAAATTGGGAGCCTTCTGACGGCTTTTGCTTCAAGGATTTTTCTGTAGCAGATTTGACCACAGCCCCCCACGGAAACCTTGAATCCACCATGGCTGCTCTTTCTCCCGCTTTGGACTGGAAGCCAGGCATCCTGCTTTTACAGCTGAATCCCCACTTGGATTCTCAGCCAGAAGCCTATGGCCAGCTGATGCTTCAGGTGATTTCTACCATTCAACAACAGCTTCCTGAATGTAGCCTGTACGTGGTAAGCCCTCTGCCAGCTGGGATCCCAAAATGTGGTCCTGTGGTGGAACGAAGTTGCGAAATGGCAGCTAGTTTTAACAAGGCTTTGAAGGAAGCAGTAGAAAAAGCTGCTGGCTCCAAATTGAGCTACATCGATTTGCTTTCCACCTTAGATGAGGCTTCTTGGAAGGTTCTCTTGTCTGGCTCCGATGCAAACCTAGGAAGCTATCAGTGGAAGCTGGCTCAAGGCCTTTTGTTTGGTTTCTTTGAGGATGCCGAGCAGCTGATTTTTCCCGATAAGGCTCCCACTAGCTCTGGCACTGTGATTGCAGTAAGCCCCAAGGCTCGTACAGAAGGCTTGCCTCCTTCCTGCGACCCCAATCAAGGACTTATTCGTGACCTGCCAGAAGGTTGGTGGAAGACGCAGCTGGATACTGGTGCACGAATTGGCAAGGACTGTCAGCTCATTTTTGTGGGAGACAGCATTACCCACTGGTGGACAAATCAATCCCACATTGATGATACCTACACAGCCGCTGGAAAAAATGCTTTCCACAAGTTCTTTGGTGCCTACGAAAATACCTCTTTGAATCTGGGACAGGCCAGCGACACCACCGCTGATGTTTTGCTGCGTATCCGAGAGGGAGCCTTGGGAGCAAATCCTGGCACCTTTAATCCAAAAATGGTTTCTATTCTCATCGGTACAAACAATATCGGTAATCCAAACCTCCAGAACCAGTTTGGTGGGCCAGACAATTCCCGTCAGCTAGCTCAAGGGATTCTTCAAGTAATCTTGGAGGTAAAGCGCTATTGTCCAGAGGCAAAGATTGTAGTAACAGGTGTACTTCCTACCCGCATTCCCTACGATCTTACCCGAAGCAAGCTGGAATATGCTAATTATTTGGTGTCACTTCAGGCTGAAAAGCTGGGCTTTAACTACTTGGATATGGGTGTACATATGACTAATCCCGATGGCTCCACCATTCCTGAGTTCTACAACAAGGCTGAGTGGAATGCTGCCAGACTCCACTTGTGTGAAGCAAGTTATGAATTGTGGGCTTCTCAGCTGGTAAAGTTCTTGGATTAAGTTTAGTACAGGGAAACTGGAGGAAGTGTCACAATGTAGGTTTGTCGTGAAATCTCCAAGTGGGCGGCCACTTGATTTTGAGAAAGAGAAGGTTTTTCCCAAAGGTATCGAAGGGTTTCTTGCATAATTGACTCCTAAATTCTGTCTACAGAGAAAATATTAGGAGTCAATAAAAATTTACAAATGTAAATAAAATTGTCTTTTGCTATTTGTAGAGTCGTAAGCCCACCAAAAGGCAGCCTTCAATGTAAGGTATTTTATTTTCCTGTAAATATGCCACTAATTCATCATCAAAGGCGCCTGGCTGCAACACTACAGATTTGAAATCCTTTTTACATTCCTTCAGTAGCTCCAAGCCCTTTTTGGGATTAATGCACAGGTCTAGCACATCAATTTCACCTTCTGTCTGATTAATGGAGGCTAGCTCCTTTCCCACGGACTGAACCTTGTAGCCTGCTTCCATCATGGCAAGCTTAATCTTGCAGGCATATTTTTCTGGATTTAAGGTATCTCCCACCACCACAAAGGATTTTTGTGCCATCACTTGTTGCAAATTCATTGCATCCTCCTTGCATTTTCCTGTCAAATATTATCATAGTGGATTGATTTTGTTGTAGCAAATATAAAAAAAAGCCCCAGCGAAATTGCTCGGGCTCCTTAATTTGTTGTATCCTTATCTTCTCATTACAGAATCCACCAGCTGCTTAAAATCCAAGTCTAAGGCAACAGGTGTAGGCTCAAAGCTATCAGCAATGCAAAAAATACCATTTCGTTCCACAATTACTCGAGCAGACTCTGCCATGGCAACTACGGGAGTTGGGGTATTAAAAAAGGTAAAGCTAAAGGGACGTCCATTTTTTTGGCCAGGAAGGATGTCGGAAGAAATCCCTCGAATAGGATTAAAAGAGGGCATAAAAGATGTTTGGGCCAAAGCGTGCATGTCAACGTCCTAAAGTAAAAGTGATTTTATACCCTTCATGATAAGGTGAAACTGCCTTTGAATCAAGGGGGTTTTAAAGATTTTTTATGGCAAGATTGTGTTCGTTGAGGGTCTCAATTTTCTTTACAAAGAAATCCATGTTGCTACCTACAAAGATTGCGCAGTAGGCAGAAATGGCACAGGCAAAAAAGCAATAGAAGGTTACATTTAATGCTATGCTATCTATATAGATAGAGTGGAAAATAAAAAAGAGCATCCCCAAAATCATGGTAATTCCGCAAACAATCCAGCGTCGCAGTGAAATAGGGGCAACAGGAGTTTCTGTCAAATAGTTGGAATCTATTTTTTGCATGAGTGTAATGATGGCTTGGGTGCTATCCTCTGCTGGTACTACCAGTGGCTCTTTACAGTATTTTTCAGCCATGGTCATAAGTCGGACTTGAGTACGGCAGTGCTTACAGGTCAAGAGATGCAACGTTGTTTTAAACGGAAGCTGTTGGTTTTTGTCTAGCTCTAAAAATTGATTCATAATGGTGGTACAGGGTTTACTCATTTTTACTCCTTGTTGAACTAGAGTCTCTGCTCTAGTTTTTCTTTCAGTAACTTTTTTGCTCTAAAAATGTGGGACTTAACCGTATTTAATGGCAATCCCGTAACCTCACAGATTTCACCGTAGGCCATATCATAAAAAAAATACATATCAAGACAGAGGGCAAATCGTTGTGGTAACTCTTTAATGGAGTCTCGCACCGTTTCTATGGTGAGACGTCGAATTTGCAATTCCTCTGGCGTGTAGTCTCGATCCCACAAAAGGGTTTCATCTGCCAAAGGCAAATATTCCTTTCGTCGCTTGATGGAGTTCACTGCTGTAGTGTAGGCAATACGAAATAACCAGGTGGAAAATCGTGATTCACCACGAAAATCCTTGAGCTTTGTGTAGACCTTGATGAAAACATCTTGAACAAAGTCCTCCGTGTCAGCTGTATTCTTGAAAAAGCTCATTCCCAAGGCGGTTATTCGTCGATGATATCGTTTGACTAACTCCTCAAAGGACCTCGTATTTCCTCCTGCTGCAGAACGAACAAGAATCGCTTCTGCCTTTTCTTCTGTTGAACGCAGGATGAATTTTTGTGCTTTTTCAACAATGATTTCTGACAGGTTAAAACCGCTACGCCTCTCCATCAATTTTGTTGTTTGTGGGGCAGAACTTGAAGAATACTAGGAAGCTTACTCCAATAATGAGAGGTAATAATCCTCCCAAAAGGGGATAGGAAAAGCCTTGTACAATCCAAAACAGCAGGGTTAATACGAGACCAATTCCTGTAAGCAGGAGTCCAGTTAAAAGGGAAAAAAGCTTCAAATTGAATTTAGCAGGTCGGTAGGAACCTAATTTTATTTGGAGCGAAATTTCCCTATGGCGCCACAAGAGATAAAAGAAGATGAGCACTCCTCCAATAACAATTCCCACAATGGGAATAATAGCGGCGATAATTAACTGTGCTGCAGGTGAAACTACGGCAGATTCCATTATACCTCCTTGGTTCTGCTTTATATTTGACACGTAAAATTAAAAAAAGTTGCACTCTTATTCAAAGAAAAGATATTTATCAAAAAAAATTCCAGAAATACTTCCTAGGACTAATTCCTGATTTAATAAGTCCAATAACTGGCTTTTCAGCAGGTCTTCTCCCATGGCCTTAATTTGAGGTGCAGTACGATGTGAGAAAAAATCAATGACAATAGTTTTGAATTGTGCCTTTTTTGTGAATAATTCTTCCTGAAAAGCGGGGTCGGTATTGTCGTAGGAAACCCACAGCTCCAAAAGGATTAATGCCGTAGTTTCATTTTCTTCATCGCCCTTTGTTGATATTCGCAGCTCCCCAAGATTAAGGTAGGAACCAAAATTATCGGTAGCTTCTGTCTCTTCTGTTGGCTTATTTTCTTGTTGAGCTTTTTGTGCCTGTTGAATTTGTTCTTCTGGAGTAGGTATTGGTTGTGTAGGACGAAAAGTACTTTGTTCCTGAGGCTTTGATGAACCTACAACTAATCCCGTTCCAATAATAATAACTAAAACAATGAGGATACAGATTCCACCAAGGATTTTGTTGAGGGTGACTTTCATGGGATGCAGTATAGCATGGAAGAATCAAAGATTAAAGAGGTGGCTGGGAAACCCTACCCAGCCTCGCACTTCGCTACGCTCAGAGGGGGGGGGCTAAATAAACTCCTCCCACAGGTAATTTTCCAGTTGAGCTTGGAGGCCGCTGGAGGAACCGGGGCGGGCGGTGAGGTGGATGTGATTGTCTAGCCACTGTTCTTCTAGGATAACACCTTGTTGGCGGATTTGTTCTAGGAGCTTTACCTGTGTCAAGGGGATTTTGTAGGTGGCAACTGGTCCTGCAAGCTCCTGGGCAATGGCTTCCATCAGCTGGGGAAAGCCCGCCCCTGTAGTGGCACTGACTTCTATGGCATTAGGGAAGCTGTTTTGTAGGGTTGTGCGGCGTATATCTAGTTTTTCCAACTGGTCAATTTTATTCAGCACAATGAGGCGCTTGTTGTCGGTGGCTCCAATTTCTTCCAGTACCTGACAAACGGTTTCATATTGCTCTATGGCAGCTCTATCTGATGCGTCTACCACCACCAGCAATAATTGAGCCTGCACTGCTTCTTCCAGAGTGGATTTAAAGGCATCCACTAGGCTGTGGGGCAGGTTGCTGATAAAGCCAACGGTGTCGGTCAAAAGGAGACCTGTACCACCTGCAATGGAAAGGCGGCGGGTGGTGGGATCCAGTGTGGCAAAGAGCTTGTCTTGGGCTAGCACTTGAGAGCCTGTGAGGGCATTGAGAAGGCTTGATTTTCCTGCATTGGTATAGCCCACCAAGGCACAGGTTGGCAGGGGAATTTTTTCCCGCCGCTTTCGTTGGGTTTGTCGTTCCTGCACTACCTTTTCTAGCTCCCGCTTTACCTGCACAATGCGATTTTGGATGGTTCGTCTATCTAGCTCCAGCTTTGTTTCTCCCGCTCCTTTGGAACCGTAGCTTCCGCCTCGCTGCCGTGCCATGTCGCCATAGGAATGGGCTAGTCGTGGCAGTGAATAGGTAAGCTGGGCCAATTCCACCTGGAGAACGGCTTCCTTTGTTCTAGCTCGTTGGGCAAAGATGCGTAAAATAACTTCCTGACGGTCAAAAACAGGGATTCCCGCCAAGGTTTCCCAGTTTCGCTGACGAGTGGGGGTAATTTCTGTGTCAAAGATAATGCAATCTGCTTCCTGAGCTTCTGCCAGCTGGGCAATTTCTTGAGCCTTGCCACTTCCAATACCAAAGCGAGCAATGGAGGCGGAGGAGCTTTTTTCAGGAAGGGTTACAATGTCTGCCACTTCCATGTCTAGGGTTTCTACAAGATTTTTCAGTTCCTGGGGATGCACCCACTGGGGCAGAACTAAAAGACATCGAACTTTTTTCTTGGCTTCTTCTTCAACTTCGTACATGGCTATCTATCCGTAATCATCAGCTGGCTTTGG
>JAXJGY010000057.1:0-49554 GCA_036300185.1 Treponema sp.
ACCATCCTCTGCCATCATTTCTCCATAAAGAGTATCGGCAAAGGCAATATATCCCTGATTTGACTGTTGCTGACCACTCTGCTGCTGCTGACCATTGCCAGACCAAGATAGATCAAAGGAACCTGTGTCAAAACCACTATCGGCAAAGGCCTGCTTTAGTGAAGCAATAGAATCCTTAAATGCCTGAAAGGCTTCTTCGGAGGCAACACGAATTTGGGCAGAAACCATCTTATCATTTAATTCCAAACTGATTTTTACGTTTCCTAATTCTTCTGGATGGAGAATAAGATTGATGGTTCCCATATTTCCGTCCCGAAGGATGATAGAACCAGTTCGTACTAATTCAGTAGCATTGTTCTGTAGCTGACTTGAAAGCATGGCACCAAAGCTATTTTCCTTGCCACCAGCTGCCACAGAAGAAGTTTTTCCACTTCCATCAGGACCTTGAGCTAGCTGCAATGTAATGTCAGCAGTACCTTCCCCCTGACTTACAGTAGTCACAAAGTTACCATCTTTAAGAGAGGCTTCAGTAACACCATTTTCTGCAGCAGTTCGCAAGTCCTGTACTTCAATCTTTTGATCTAGGGAAGTACCAGTTTCCAGCTTGAGGG
The DNA here is from genome assembly GCA_036300185.1 of Treponema sp. Taxonomy (GTDB): domain Bacteria; phylum Spirochaetota; class Spirochaetia; order Treponematales; family Treponemataceae; genus Treponema_F. Next base: position 612 of record JAXJGY010000057.1, read on the forward strand.
TTTTGATTTCTCCCTGAATCTCAGCTACAGCACCTTCTGCCACTCCAGCCTTCTCGGCCACATGATTTCCCTGCTGACCATTTTGAAGAATTTGAGCAATGGAATAATCCACATCCTTTGCTCCAAGCTTTTTTGTCTTCTTTTCTGAATCTTCAGACTGTTGTTCCATGGCCTTTCTGTCTTCTTCCAAAGCTTCAGACACCACAAGAACTCCCTCTTCAGGAAGCTTCACCTGGGGCTCTCCCTCCTGATCAAAATCGGTTTGCTGTAAAACAAGCTCCTTGGAAAGCGCCTCTGGATCCAGATCTTCTGCCAGAGTAACTTCTGTGGGAAGACTTTCTGGAACTAATGGAGTCTCCTCAACAACCTTAGCAATATTCAGCCCCTTTATTTCTGTATCAACTTTGCTAGCAAGATTTTTTTCAAGAGAATTAATTTCAGCATCAATCTTGGAGGAAGCCTCCTTAAGGGAAACTTTCTCCCCTTCCTTGGAAACTGGCTCTTGAGATTCTACTGTTTCATCTGTTGTAGCATGTTCTGGCTCACTAGCAGCTGTCTTTTCTGTGCGGGCACGTTCTAGAGCCCGTTCAAAAGATGATGGCCCAGAAGCTTTTTGCTCTGGACGTTGGGAATTACCAGAAGTTTGAACTGGCTCCCGTAGCCCCAGTTCCAGATTCATGTTTGGTGCCAACATTGGCATACCTCCAATTTATCAGCCTAATCAGCTTGTGACTAAGCTATGCCTGAAGTATATTCTTACAGGACACTTACTACATCTATCGTCTTTTTTTTACAGGAGGTTAAGGTTTTTTTATTTTATTGAAAAAACACTCCCCATCCACCTGTCCCCACAAACCATAAAATACCTGAGTTTTGCTTTGCAAAACTCATTAGTTGGATTTGCACCGCAAATCCAACGCCTTGACAAAAAACCCGCTCTCCCCTATCTTGTTCTAATGGGAAAAATTAAAAAGCGGACATATTTTTTTGTGTCTGTTACTTTTCTTTGTGCATTGTTTTTCGGTGTGGTGTTAGGCCTTTTGCTGGCAGAAACCACTAATACTATTAATACAGAAAATTTCACGGAATTTACTACAGCCCTACCAACTCGGCTGCTAGATATAAATGGAGAGGTAATCACTCAATTTGCCTCCGATGAAAACCGTGAGATTATTAGCTTTACACAGTTACCTCCTCAAATGCTGAATGCCCTCATTACCCGAGAGGACAGGGTTTTCTATGAGCACAATGGATTTAGATTAAAAGCAATTATCCGTGCCTTTGTAGGTGTGTTTACCGGTAAGTCCCTGGGTGGAGGAAGTACCCTTACTCAGCAGATTGCAGGAACCTTGTACTGCGACCGTACGGAGAAATCCATAACACGAAAGCTCAAGGAACTGTGGTGGGCTATCCAGATGGAACGTCGCTGGTCTAAGAATGAAATTCTTGAGTTATATTTGAATAAAATCTATTTTGGTGGTGGAACCTACGGAGTAAAGGCTGCTTCCAAGTATTACTTTGGTCATGATGCCACTGAAATTACTCCTGCAGAAGCTGCAATCCTAGTGGTTCAGCTTTCAAACCCAGCCCACTACAATCCCTTTGACTATCCTAACCGAGCCATGGCTCGCCAGCAGAATGTATTGGAGGAAATGGTAAAAGCTGGATACTTGACTCCAGAGGAGGCAACTCAGTCTTATGACGATTTCTGGGTAAATTTTGACTATACACGAATTAACTCCTCTGCCTATTATATGCGAGATGATAAGGCTCCTTGGTTCAGTGAATATGTTCGCCGAGAATTGTCCGACATGCTCTACGGTACAGATGATATTTACACCAGTGGCTTTACTGTACACACCAGCTTGAACATGAAGCATCAGCAGGCTGCACAGAAAACCATGGATAAGTATATTCAGCAGGCAAATGAATCCTACAAGAATTCCAGCAGTCTGAGAAAAAACTCCGCCGCAGATACCTATATTCCTATGACGGAGCTTCTTTCCTTGGTATTTAACCTGCCCCAGCTGAAAACCTCGGAGCAACACATAGAAAGCAAGGCTCTGTCCACCTTTAACTCTGAAATCAATCCGATTCTCGATGTCATGTCCTTAATGTTTGGACTGGAAGATGTAAAGCTGGCAGTGGTAAACAAGGCAAATGCCTTAAAAGAACAGGAAAACAGTAAAACTACTATTGAAGGAACGCTCATTTCTATAGAAAATAACACTGGCTACATTACCGCTTTAGTGGGAGGAAGTGAATATGGATCTTCCAACCAGTTGATTCGTGCAACTCAGGCAAAAATCCAGCCAGGAAGTTCTTTTAAACCTCTCTATTATTCTGCAGCCTTGGATTCTGGACAATATACCCCTGCAACCTTGATGTCAGATACACCTACGGTATTCAAAAATGTTGACGGTAAGCCTTACATTCCTGCAAACTTTAGAGGAATTTGGGAAGGAGATGTACAGCTTTGGTATGCACTGTCCACCTCCATGAACGTAGTTTCCGTTAAGGTATTTGAGTCAATTGGCTACAATGCAGCTGTTGACCGTGCTACAGCATTGTTGGGTATTCCAGAGGAAGAAATTCCTTCCAGAGGCTTTAGTCCATATTTGAGTTTGGCCTTGGGAACATGTTCTGTACGACCAATTGAAATGGCACGAGCCTTTGCAATCTTTGGTAATCAAGGTAAAGAGGTGGAACCCATTGCAGTACTTTCTGTTGAAGATAAAAATGGAAAGGTTATTCTGAATCCAGAACGAGACCTGCGCTTGGCTCAGCAGGAAAAAGGAAACGCAATTCAGGTAATTTCACCCCAGAATGCCTTCCTTATGACCAATATGCTGCAAAAGACAGTAACCTCAGGTACCTTGAACAGAGGTGCAGGCTACGGAAGTCGATTTAAATATCAGGATGCCAACGGTAAAAGCTATACCATGCCTGCAGCAGGTAAAACTGGTACCACCCAGAACTGGGCAGATGCCTGGGCAGTTGGCTTTACTCCTTATATTACCACAGCAGTTTGGTTTGGCTTTGACATTCCTGGTCAGTCTTTGGGAACAGAGCTCACAGGTTCTACCCTTTCAGGTGTGGCTTGGGGTGAATATATGCGCGTAGCTAACGAAGATTATCCCTTCAAGGAATTCCCTATACCACAAACAGGCTTGGTAAAGGCTGAGGTTTGTTCAGTATCTGGACAAATCAGAACTGATGCTTGCGAAAACCACCGCACTACCCAGTACTTTATGACAGGAACTCAGCCAGTGGATATTTGTCAGCTCCATATCAATCGAGCACAGGTACAAACAGTGGGAATTCAGCGACTGGAGCAGGAGCGTTATTATTCAGGTGCATCATACAATGTTGTCATTGATGATTCTCCCTTGGTTTTGGATTTGAGCTTCCAGAATACAAGTTACAATGGAGGAGATCTATCCTTTGACAATTATTTTGATACCGATGACGGAGATGATTCTCAAGGTCAACAAGAAACAACAAAACAAGCCACACGAAACTATTTGTTGGATTGATTTGTTTGTATATTGATTGAAACCTGGTAAGGAGGGTTTATGCTGGTAGAAATAAACCAAATAAAGACTAATAAACGAGTGCGAAAAAATTTAGGGGATTTGGAGCCCTTAAAAGATAGTCTCAAACGATATGGTCTTTTGAATCCCATTACCCTTACGAAGGATTATCACTTAATTGCAGGACAGCGTCGACTTGAATCAGCTCGGCAGCTCGGTTGGACCACCATCGATGCGGTGGTGGTAGATGCCAAGGATCCCGTTACCTTGCTTGAAATGGAGCTGGAAGAAAATACCCAGCGAAACAATTTTACAGAGTTTGAGCTTTTAGAAGGATATAAACAGCTGGAACGGCTCAGAAATCCTGGCTTTTGGCTTCGTATCTGGAATGCTCTAAAAACCTTCTTCAAAAGAATTTTTCGCAAGGAATAGATTTTAACAAAAATCTATCTATCTGTCTTTTCTGCATGGCAGGATTGTGCTGTGGTACTGCAGGAACTACAGCTACTAAAAGAGCTACAACTGCTACAGCCACAGCCCTTTGACTCGCCTCTAGCACTCCGTCTTATTCCTCGAACTACTAAAAAAATTACCAAGGCAGCAACGCCAAAACCAATGATATAGTTAATCATAATATACTCCTTACAGTTAAGGTATGCTAACTACTCAAGAAAGTCAAGTTTTCTCCTGTTGTCACCAATATTTTTATGGATTCAATGTTACAGTACCGTACTTATCTTCGATAGTAGTTTTCATACTGCTCATGGGCTTCCAAACTACAGAGAGGGTAAAATAGGGACTAAAATCATAGAAACGCTTTCCATTTTCAGAAATAATTCTAGGAGAAATTGAAAACTGGGAGGTCATAGTCCAGTCATGAAGTTCATGGGAAACAGCTATATCCAAGGACTTGAGTTTGAAGCCAGAGGCCTTTCGTTTATTTTCATCCCAAAAGGCAAAGGAATTCCACAAATCCAGGAAAATATTTTCTTCTCCAGGAATTTTTGGCTCAAAATCCGTTGCCTTCTGAATATATCGATAAATCACTTCATTGCGGGAATTTGCCTTAAAGGTAAGGGTCAAAAATTCATTGATGTTGAATGAAATTGAAGGAGAGAAGGTAAAGTAGCTATTTGTTGGACGCAGAAATTCAAACCGCATACTCGTCTCAAGGGCAGCAGAAAGTGAAATCCTGTTTTTCCAAAAATAGAGGGGGGTGTTAGAACCAGAATTATATTTCAAATCAAGATAAGAGGGTTGAAAGGTCTTTTGACTTTTGAGCTTCCATCCCAAAAGATTGTCATAATCATAGCCTGCAATATGTTGCATAACAAAATTTGCAGAAAACCCATACCCAGAGAGCTTGAGGGAGAAGCTTTCATGATACCTATCTTCTACGTTGTATCGATAGCTTTCACTGAATGTAAGCTTACTTTCCAGTAAAGATATGGAAAGATTTTGATATAGAGGTTGATATACCCAGTCTTTGTCAGTAATACTTTTACGCTGAATACCTGCCCCAAAGCTTGTAGTTACATAGGGAAAGCCTAGGCTAATGGTTCCTGAATGAGATTCCCGCAATGGAGGCAAAACCATGGTATAACTCAGCTGTTGAGAAAACTGTCCTAGCTGACTTTTAAAATTTGTAGTAAGATTGTGGCTAGTAAAAGAATTTTCATCCCAGACAGGGAGCTGGTACTCCCATTGAGGCTCATCTGCAGTACCTATAAATTTTGTACGGATAACACGAATATTAGTAGTCCAACTTATAGTTGTTCCAGAAAAAATTGGACTGTATACAAAGGGAGACAAGGTTATTGAATTGCTATTAGCCAAATCCATTTTTTGGGCAGTATAGTCATTCCGTTTGATGGTTTGAACCCTTGTTTCATCCTTGTATATAGGATGCCGCTGATACACTGGAGTAAAATTCAGTGAATTAGTCATTCCCAACAGAGAATTATAGTACTTTAAATTGCTAGAAAGCTGTGTTGGTACTGTAAGATAGATAAAGGTAGAATTAATATTGTTCCAGTCAAATTCTGATACTTTTTGAGGAACTGCATATCCGATTTCAGAAGAAACTTTTGGATTAAGGGAATAGGAAAGCTTATACTGAACTCCTTTATCTACAGTTTTAAGAGAGGGTACTGAAACAGAAATTGTAGGTAAGGAAAGTGATGTCAAGGGATCTTCTTTCAAAGGAGTTTCCTGTTCTTCTACCCCTTCCTTGTTTTCCTCGTCTGAAACTTCCTCTCCGCCATCAGAGTCTGCAAGAAGTTCCTGTTCACTCATAAAATCGTCCGGTACATTAAGCTCTGTTTTCGGAATCTGTTTTAATATCCCACTCCTATCCACTGTTGTTTTCTCAGGAATAGGATATTCAAATAAGGTACCAGATATACTTGCAGTAAGATAAAAGGGTTTGATAAGACCTGGATAAAAGGTTTTTCTGTTGGGACTTACCCCAGCCTCAGCAGTAGTCATACCTGAAGTATCAGTAAGAGAATAAAAGTTCAAGTTAAATCCAGGGGAAATGTGAACAGAAGACAAATAAGGCTTAAACACCGAAGGAATTGATGGAGAGTAGGAAGCTGTAATCTTCCACAAAAAAGAAGAAACTTCTCCAGTAGTATTTTCCGTTGTAGAAAAATCTTGCAGTCCGCTAGACATGAGAAAATTAAACCAGTCCATGGTTTCTTGCCGATTTGCCAAAAAATCCTGATTAAAGAAGGGATCTGAATACAAGGGAAGATCAATGGAAAGGGAAAAAGGCTTATTTAAGCTCATAGAAAAATGGCCACGATATCGAAAGGGTAATGTGATTCCTGCAAAATAAGAGGAGTTGTAATGAGATTCCCCCTGTTCGTCATAGGGAACATACACCCCTACACCACTAACAGGAAACAAGGTACGGCTAAATCCTAAATTCAAAGAAAAATCTAATTTGGAAATATACTCCTTTTCTGGAGTAAATATTCCTTCAATACCCACAAGTCCACCAAGATTAGTGTAGTAATCTGCCAGTAATTTTAAAGTATGGGGATATTTTTCAGTATCTAGTTCTTCCAGATTCCGCAACACAAGCCCCTCTCTCTGTTGCTTATACATGGTGGAACTATTCAAAAAACTGAAGAAGGACTCTTCTTCCTGTTTTTCAGTTGGTTTCTTTCGACCAATAAAATACGTAGTCGTTTGAATAAAATACCCCTTCCTCTGATCATAGCCAAAAACAGGATTAAAAACTAACTCATCCTTGGGATAATAAAAAAAGGGAAAATACATAATGGGAACCTTTCCCACATACAAAAGGGCATTTGCAAAGGCAAATTCGTTACCAGGTAAAAGCCAAATTCGAGAAGCATTTATCTTCCAGTGTGGATCAGGTTCCTCACAAAAGGTAAGACTTCCATTTTTGAATGCAATCACACCTGAATCATCTACAGCAAACAGATCAGAGGAAACCACCATCTGGGATTGGGTATCAAGCTTTAAGGCATCTGAATCAAGCTGTAGTACCCTACCAGAATTAAAAATACCTTCCTCTGAGTTTATATTAAACAGGAGACTCTCAGCCGTAAGAATTTCAGGTTCACCAGAACTAGAAATTCGCTCCAGAGAAACGGAACCATAGGCATACAACAAGCCCTTACTCCGATTGAAGTTCACTTGGTCTGCTTGAATACGACTTGAGCTTTGCCCCTGTACCACGGAAATGGACACATCCCCAGTAAAAACGATTATTTCGTCCTCAGTGGATTCATCAGTGTAATAGGAGGTAGTGCGGGCACTTTCTATGGTAACAGTACTACCTTCGGCAAAGAGAGATAAAGCCCCATACACGAAAAAAAGTGAGAAAAAAAGAACATATCTCCACTTGTAAGCTAAAGCCACCTAAACAACTCCACCAAACCTCAACATCCTTCCACGGATCTAAAGGGCTACATCACCCACACCCAATCCTGGCAAGCCCTGAGCATGACGATCCAGCATTTCCTTTACGTAAAGCCCAGTAAAGGACTCCTTGCACAGGGCTACTTCCTCAGGAGTTCCTGTAGCCACCACAGTTCCACCACGGAAACCACCTTCTGGCCCCATGTCGATGATATGGTCTGCCTGGAGAATTACATCAAGATTGTGCTCAATCATTACCACAGTATTGCCCTGATCCACCAATCGCTGAATAACCTCCATCAGCTGCTTTACATCAGCAAAATGCAAGCCCGTGGTGGGTTCATCAAGAATATACAAGGTCTTGCCAGTGGAACGACGAGCCAGCTCGTTGGCCAGCTTTACCCGCTGAGCCTCACCACCAGACAGGGTCAAGGCAGACTGCCCCATCTGGACATAGCCCAACCCCACAGAAAGCAAGGTATCCAGCTTGCGGGCAATGTGGGGAATGTGAGCAAAGAATTCCGCAGCCTCCTCAATGGTCATGGCTAGCACATCGGCAATATTCTTTCCCTTGTAGCGAACGTCTAGAGTTTCCTGATTAAAGCGAGCACCACGGCACACCTCACAGGGAATGTATACGTCAGGCAAAAAGTTCATTTCGATAGTAATTGTTCCTGCCCCCTGACAATTTTCACAACGGCCACCCTTTACGTTAAAGCTAAAGCGACCATTCTTAAAGCCCCGAGCCTTTGCCTCTGGCAAGCTAGCATACAATTCTCGAATGCCATCAAAAACCCCCACGTAGGTGGCAGGATTTGAGCGAGGGGTACGACCAATGGGACTTTGATCAATGTTAATTACCTTATCGATATGCTCCAAGCCAGTAATCTCCTTGTAGGCTCCTACTGGCAGGCTGGAACGCATAATCTTGTTGGAAACAGCAGGAAAGAACACGTCGCTGAGCAAGGTGGATTTTCCAGAGCCTGAAACTCCCGTAATGCAAACGAATTTTCCCAGGGGAATCTCCACTGTTACATCCTTTAGGTTATGCTCCGTCACTCCAGCCAAGGTAATAAACTTGCCATTTCCTTCCCGCCGCTGGCTAGGAATCTCCATTTTTAGAGTGCCAGCAAGATATTGTCCCGTTAGGCTTTCTGGCACCAGCATCACCTCCTCTGGGGTTCCCGAGGCCACCACATTTCCTCCGTGAACACCAGCACCTGGTCCCAAGTCAATAATCCAGTCTGCCGTGCGGAGGGTTTGCTCATCATGCTCCACCACCACCAAGGTGTTTCCCAGATTTCGCAAATAGGTCAAGGTGTCAATAAGTCGCTGATTATCCCGCTGGTGCAGACCAATGGAAGGCTCATCGAGAATATACAAAACTCCCATGAGACTAGAGCCAATTTGGGTGGCAAGGCGAATACGCTGAGCCTCACCGCCAGACAAGGTGGCAGCCTGACGCTCCAAGGTAAGGTAATCCAAGCCTACATTTTTCATAAAGGAAAGCCTATCTTGAATCTCCTTTTTGATTTGGCGAGCAATATGAGCCTCTGTCTCCGTAAGCTGAAGATTATTAAAAAAGTCGATGGAGTCTCCCACAGAAAGCTGGGTCAGCTGGAAAATATTCTTGCCACCCACCGTTACCGCCAGGGCCTCCTTTTTCAAACGGAAGCCCCCGCAGCTGGTACACTGACGATGCACCATAAATTTCTCATAGCTTTCTCGTTGGGCCTCAGAATAGCTTTCCATTTGTCGTCGCCGCAAGTCTGCAAAGATTCCAGGCCAAGGCTTGTTGTATACGGAATGGCCCTCCCCGCTTTGCTTGTGGTACACAAAATGGATTGGCTTGTCACTTCCAAAAAACAAAATCTTTTGCTGCTCTGGCGTCAGTTTTTCGTAGGGATCAGAAAGGCTAAAGCCATATTCATCTGCCAAAGCCTGAAATCGAGCCCGTTGCCAGCCAGAGGTGGGATTGTAGGAACCAAAGGCTCCCTCGTCAAAGGACTTGGTTTTATCTGGTACAATCAAGTCTAGGTCAAACTCCATGGTTTCGCCCAAACCAGTACAATCAGGACATGCTCCCACAGGATTGTTAAAGGAAAAAAGCCGAGGCTGCAGCTCTGGAATGGAGATACCGCAGTCAGGACAGGAATTCTTTTGAGAGAAAAAATGCTCCGTTTCCGTGTCTCCAATACGGCGGGTAATAATGGTCATACCGTTGGCAGCCTCGAGGGCAGTTTCCACCGAAGCTGCTACACGTTTTCGCACTTGGTCAGACAAAATAATGCGGTCAATAACCAAATCGATGGAGTGCTTCTTCTGCTTGTCCAGCTTAATGCTATCCTCCAGCTCCACCATCATGCCGTCAATTCGGGCCCGCACATAGCCAGCCTTCCGAGCGTCCTCCAGAACCTTTTGATGCTCGCCCTTTTTGCGAAACACCACGGGAGCCATAATCTGAATCTTGGAACCTTCCTCCCAGGACATTACCCCGTCAATAATCTGGTCAGTAGACTGCTCACGAATCTCACGACCACAATCAGGACAATGGGGAATACCAATGCGGGCAAAAAGCAAACGGTAATAGTCGTAAATCTCTGTTACCGTTCCCACAGTGGAGCGAGGATTACGATGGGTAGTTTTTTGTTCAATAGAGATAGCAGGAGAAAGCCCTTCGATGTAGTCAATATCAGGCTTATCCATTCTGCCTAAAAATTGACGAGCGTAGGAGGAAAGGCTTTCCATGTAACGACGCTGGCCTTCTGCAAAGATGGTGTCAAAAGCCAAGGAGCTTTTCCCTGAACCTGACAGACCAGAAATTACCACCAATTTATTGCGAGGCATTTCCACATCAATATTCTTTAAGTTATGTTCTCGTGCTCCACGCACTATCAATTTATCACTTTCTGCCATAATGAATTGCTCCATAAAAATAACTCAACAGAAAACCTGTTGAAAGTAAATAGCATATACATAAATACAATGTATTTTACTGATTTAGAGCAAAAAAAACTAGAGACTATATGGTTACAAATCCATAAAAAATTATAGACAGGAGGATTCTTCACCTTGTCTCTTATATTCTGATATGATATAATACAATGCTTTTTTCTAATTTTTTAGTAAAAGTCTATTTTTTCTTAATTAAGGTACAAAGAATGATTTATACAGATACAAGGGATGCTTCTGTTAAGGTTGATTTTAAGACTGCTGTTGTAAACGGCATGAATGCTGCCACTGGTGGGCTTTATATGCCAGTGGAAATACCAAGTCTTCCCTCTAGCATTTTGAATAAAACAAGTGAGCCATCCTTTCGGGATATAGCCTATGAGTCCATTAAACCCTTTGTGGAGGGAGAGATTCCAGAACGAGATCTGCAGGAAATCATCATGGATGCATATCCCTTTAATGCTCAAGTCGTTCCCTTGGATCCTCAATCCTATGTTTTAGAGCTGTTTCACGGTCCCACCTGTGCCTTTAAGGACTTTGGTGCCCGCTTTATGGCTCGTGCTATGTCATATTTTAATCGAGGAGAGGATCAGCCTCTGCACATCCTCGTAGCTACCTCTGGAGACACTGGTAGTGCCGTAGGAAGTGCCTTCCACAATGTGCCTGGTCTCGATGTTACCATCTTGTATCCAGAAGGAAAAATCAGTCCTTTACAGGAAAAGCAGCTTTCTACATTTACAGGAAATGTACGGGCTTTACGGGTGGCAGGAACATTTGACGACTGCCAAAAGCTGGTAAAAACAGCCTTTACTGATGCCCAGCTACGAGAAAAGTTCCGCCTTTCCTCTGCAAACTCCATTAACATTTCTCGACTTTTACCCCAAAGCTTTTACTATACCTATGCCTCATTGGTTATTCGTCATCGTAGTCCACGAGACAACAAGATTGACAATCCAGCCATTATCTGTGTTGTTCCTTCTGGTAACTTTGGCAACCTTACCTCTGGTCTTATGGCTCAAAAGATGGGGGCTCCCATCCAGGGATTTGTAGCAGCAACTAATTCCAACCGAACCATTCCAGACTGGATTGCCACTGGTGAATACCAAGCACGACCTTCTGTCGCAACCCTTTCCAATGCCATGGACGTAGGAGCTCCTAGCAACTACGAAAGAATGAAGGCCATGTTCACCCTCGATGAAATTCGTCAGAATATGGCTTCCTATTGGCTTGACGACACAGGAACCATGGAGGCCATTCGCAGTTGTCACCGTCGCACTGGCTACATCATCGATCCCCACGGAGCAGTTGCATGGCAAGCTTGGGACGACATCCGCCGAGGTGCTATGAGTCGCCTTGTAGATGGAATTAATGGGGACTACACCCAGCCTGGACTTACTCCTAGCCTGCCTAGCTGGTCACAGCGGGTCTTGGATAGAGAAGCCATCGGTTTGGTACTGGAAACAGCTCACCCCTCAAAATTCGGCGACATCGTAGCAGATGCAGTGGGACGAGAGCCACCTCTTCCAGACCGTCTAGAACGTGTACTCCGTCTCCCAGACCTTTCCCAGCCCATGACTGCCGATTACGACAGCTTCCGTCAGTGGCTCATGGAAAATCTGTAATACTAGCTCTTTTCGTATTGTTGTACTTCGTCCAGCAGGTGGATAATTTCTACCCCTGCTTGAGCGAACATTGACAGAGAGTCAGCACTGTCGTGGTATTTTCGTTGGCACACCACCCGCTTGATACCACAGTTAATAATCAACATAGTACAGGTTCTACAGGGAGTCATTCTGCAATAAAGGGTGGCTCCCTCAATGGAAATACCATTTTTTGCAGCCTGACAGATAGCATTTTGTTCTGCATGAACAGTCCGAACACAATGCTGTGTTACAGATCCATCTTCGTGAATCATTTGCTTTAATTGATGGCCCACATCATCACAATGAGGGAGCCCTGCTGGAGATCCTACATAACCAGTTACAAGAATGCGGTTATCTTTGGCAATGACGCAACCAGAACGGCCACGACCACAGGTAGCCCGCTTGGCCACCGTGTCGCAGATTTCCATAAAATAATTGTCCCAGTGGGGACGAGTATAAGGTACATTCTCTTCAGACATACCTTTATACTAATTCAAGGACAAGGCTTTGTCAAACAAGAATAAACTCCAAAGCAGGAGGCTTTAGTGGATCAGCACCAATGTGAAAACCATTTCAGTGAAATTTTTCCCTTCTGGAAAGACTTGGATAGCAGGGACAAAGAGCTCCTGTGCCAAAACACCAGCATTCAAACCTATGAACAGGGAAATCTCATCCATAACGGTAACCACTGCACTGGTGCCATTGTAGTAAGCTCTGGTTGCCTGCGGGTGTACCTACAACCAGAGCAGGGACGCGAAATCACCTTATACCGCCTCTTTCCTGGTGACATTTGTATGCTCTCCGCCTCCTGCGTTCTAGAAGCTATAACCTTTGACGTGACAATCGATGCAGAAGAAGAAAGCACCTGCTACCTCATTGCCGGCGGAATCTTTGCCGACATGGCAGCAAGAAATCTTTCCATGAAGAACTTTGCTCTGGAAACAGCCGTTTCTCGATTTTCTGATGTAATGTGGGTAATGCAGCAGATTCTTTTTATGAGCTTTGACAAGCGACTGGCAATTTTCTTGTGGGATGAAATAACAAAAACAGGACAGGATTCAATAAAAATGACCCATGAGCAGATAGCCCGCTACATGGGTTCAGCTCGGGAGGTTGTTTCCAGAATGGTCAAGTACTTTGCAGCCGAGGGCATTGTGGAAACCTCCCGAGGAGGTCTAAAGATTATAGACCGAGACAAGCTTAAGGAATTAGCCCTTTAAGAAGGCTTCCAGCTTATCCTTAGGCAGAGCACCAATGGACTGGCGAACAACCTCTCCCTTGTTCAAGATTACCAAGGTAGGAATGGTGGTTACACCAAACTGGCGAGCCAACTCAGGCTCGTCGTCTACGTTTACCTTTCCAATGCAGTAGTCTGGGTTTTCCTCTGCAAGTTCGGCTACCAAAGGTGCCACCATGTTACAGGGACCACACCAATCAGCATAGAAATCCAACATAACAACCTTGTCTGTTGTCTTCAGCTCTGTTTCAAACATGGCTTTTGTCACTTTCAATACGGACATGCTTTTCTCCTTTTCAATCAGTCCTTTGACTTGTAATACAATTTACAATGGCAATATCCCTCGTAGTCAGGATCATTAATTTGGTCACGGAACTCCTTGCAGATACAGAAGTTGTCGTCAATCTTCTCCAGACGACAAGGGCAATAACCCTCTTTTTTCTGCAATGCAGCTCTCATCTTTGCTACGAATTCAGAATCTTCATTCAGTGTAACTTTCATTGTTATTACCTCCATCTTTAATAAGTATACCACAAATTACACAAGATTTCTTCACCTTATGTCAACTTTTGTGGAAGTTTTTTCAGTAAACCGCACATCCTTATGACCAAGAATATCCTCTAGACTCTTGATTCCATCAGGATTTTTAGCTGTTTGTGGGTGCTTTGCCATGCAAATCAACTGGGTCATGGTTCCCATAGGACAATAGACACACCAAGAACGAGGTTTATACACCACCATGGTAATCAATCCCAGTACAGAAGAAGTAAGCATTACCCCGTAAAATCCAAAGGCAAACTGAGCTGTCCAGGGGGAAAGCTTAGTTCCATGATAGGCAAAATGCCAGGGCAACTGAAAGGTCCACAGCAGGGTAACAGCTTCCCGCAAAGACTGGGTTCCTGCAAACACCAAGTAGGTATTTCTGATCATGAGACAGAACATGGTCAAGAAGAATGCTAGAAAACCATAGCGGAACAGCCGACTTTTCATCCACTTTGGCACATCCTTGTTTCTGGAAAGCTTGATCTCCTTGCCCAAAACGGTAAACAGCTGGCCTCGTCCGCAATACTTATTGCAATAGCCCTTCTTTCCCTGAACAATGGACATAATAAGGGGAATGAAAAAGCACAAAAGTCCCAGCCAAGCAAACATAATGTTAAAGAATCCCAAGGTGAGGTAGGTGGCAGATACAATCCACATATACTCACGCCAATTTTTTTTCTTTGCTACAGCCATTATGCCACCTCCACAGTAATTACTGTTGCAGGACATTCCTTGGCACACAAGCCGCATCCCACACATTTTAATGTATCTACAAAGGCAAAAATTCCTTCGGGAAGGGAAATTGCATCCTTGGGACATACCTTTGCACAGGAACCACAGGCTACACAGAGCTTGCGGTCAACGACAGCATTTTTCTTTGCCATACATACCTCAATACTGTTCTTTTCTTGATTGTATTGTACTACAAAAGGAATAATGCTTCTGTAACTCAATTACATAAGAACAAAGTACATTCCCACAGAACCGATCTCTTAAAATAAAAAGGCCACCACCCCACAAAGGTGATGACCTTTCTTTCCCTATAGTTTTATAAGCTTAGGGCAATCTTATTACCGACTTCTTATTTGAAGAAGAACCGCAAAACGAAGATGATAAACAGAACCCAAGTTACAACAGAAATCTTATCAAACTTGCGAGCTGCAACATTCAAGATAACGTAAGCGATAACACCCCAAACGATACCTTCTGCAATACTGTAAGCGAAGGGCATTACAAGGATGGTAACGAAGGAAGGAATACCCTCGGTGGGATCTTCAAAATCAATGTCTACAACAGACTTCATCATCAGGTAACCAACGAAAATCAATGCAGGTGCAGTTGCAGCGGAAGGTACCAACAAGAAGAAGGGGCTCAAGAACAATGACAACAAGAACAAGATTGCAGTTACAACAGAAGACAATCCAGTGCGTCCACCAACAGCAACACCAGAAGAGCTTTCAACAAAGCTTGTTACAGTGGAGGTTCCAAGAGCAGCACCAGCAAGGGTTCCTACAGCATCAGCCAAAAGAGCTTGCTTTACGTTAGGAATGTTTCCATCCTTGTCTGTAAGTCCAGCCTGGGTAGTAACACCCACCAAGGTTCCTACAGTGTCAAAAATATCTACAAACAAGAAGGTAAAGAATACAGTGAAGAACTTGAATGTCAAAACACTGGCGAAATCAAACTGGAAAAGAAGAGGAGCCTGAGGCAAGGAAACAGGAGAAAATCCTTCAGGAACAGTTGTTACACCAAAGGGAATACCGATGAGGGTAGTTGCCACGATTCCAATCAAAATTGAACCAGGCACCTTCAAGGAGAACAGGATGATGGTGATAATCAAACCAATAACAGCCACCATAGGAGCACCACCCTTCAAGGGTACGAATCCGATGATGGTTCCCAAGTCACTGGCTACAAGACCTGCATTGGCCAAACCAATCAAGGCGATGAACAAACCAATTCCAACGGCTACCGCCTTCTTCAAGTTAGCAGGAATAGCTTTAATGATGGCTTCACGAACATTGAAGAAAGACAGGAGGATGAACAAAACACCTTCCAAAAATACAGCGGTAAGAGCAACCTGCCAGCTATAACCCATACCGAAAACTACAGTATAAGTAAAGAAGGCATTCAATCCCATTCCGGGAGCCAAAGCTACAGGCAAGTTAGCGGCAAAAGCCATTACCAAGGTTGCGATTGCAGCGGCAAGGGCAGTGGCAGTAAATACACCACCGGCACTCATTCCAGTCTCACCTAGCATACCTGGGTTTACAGCCAAAATATAGGCCATGGTCAAAAAGGTTGTGATACCTGCAACCACTTCAGTACGAACTGTTGTTCCCCTTTCCTGGAGTTTAAACAGCTTATCCATTTTCTTGATCCTCCTCAAGATTCAATAAAATATATCAAGATTATACTAAAAATGTCAAAGAATGAAAACCCCTGCGAAATTTTCAAAAGGTCAAGAAAATAATTTTACGCGTTGATACCAGGTATACGATCCATGGCTCCCTTGTAATAGATCCCTGTTCCCTGCTCTTGGACAATCTTATCAGCGATTTTCTGGCGGACTGCAGCGGCATACTCCTTCAAAGCCTGCTGATCTATGGAACCATCCTCCTTCTTCAGGTTATAGTCAGAGGGATACACAGGGTCTAGCACATGTAAATGTACTGTGGGCCGACATCGTCGCTTATGAAAAACTGTAGCCATAGGAATTATGGGAACATCCAAGGTAGCGGAAAGAAAAAAAGCCCCTGAATGAAATTTTTTTGGAACATTATTGTAAAGATAACACTCCCCTTCTGGATAAAAGTGTATCTTCTTTTTTCTTCTAAAGGCTTCCAAACAGCCTTCCTTTAAAAAATCTAAATGAATATCACGGCGAGGAACAGGAACCCCTCCTAAAAGCCGTGTCAAGGTTCCCACAAAGGGAGCACATACTGTGGCTTCCAACAAGGTTTGAAAAGGCTTGTCAGGAAAGAAAGATGCGGCAATAAGTACTGGATCTAGCAACACCGTATGATTGGACACGGTAATAGCCCTTTCAACCGATTGTAGCTTTTTTCGGCCGTAAACCCGACTACGATATAAGGCCCACACTAAAATATAGGCAGGAATAATAATTACGTAAAATGTTAAAAAAGCAGCTAGCCTAAACCAATAGCTATTTTCAATAAGTTTATCTCCAGGCTTGTATGCCATATCAATGTACCACCCTTCCCTTCCAGACGTATCCCTTACCAGTGATGGTACGAACGTAGGAAAGACTTGCCATATACACCAAGTTTCCAAAAAGAATGGGATACAAGAAAGGTGTTGTGAAAGGAAGGTGCTGAGACCCAGACACCAAAACCCACACAACGAACATCAGTAGAACATTGATGCCCAGCAACACTGTGGTGGTAGTAATCCAACCACCCGCTAAAATATTAGAAATCAAGGCTCCAATAAACAGAGGGAAGGGTAATAGCAAGAAGAGTGAAACGCCAATAATGGCAGTTAAAATTACCACAGAATTGTTGGACAAAAAAGAAAAGATATTCTTTGTAATTCCATTGACACTTTCTGTGTAGCCAGTATACATCCGACATTGAGCTGCTCGCTTGCAGTCGGTAAAGATAGTCTTATAACCATGTTTCTTAACTAAGCGGGCCAAGAAAACATCCTCACTAATCAAGGTTTTCATAGACTCGTAGCCACCAACAGACTCAAATACCTTTTTCTTTATCATGATGTACTGACCAATAGCCACGGAGGTAAAGGGAAAAGGTGTTACACGATTCAAAAACATGGGCAAAACAAAGCCAGTAAGCATAAAGATAAGCGGAATGGTAATCCGCTCTCCAAAGGTTACCATTTTTTCTTTAATGTACCCAGAAAGCATATCTGCCTTATGAACCTTCATGTTGGTCATGGCAAAGGCAATGGAATCCTTCTTGTGAATTGTATCTGCGTCAGTAAACAAAAGATATTCACCCTTTGTTTCCTGAATCAACTGATTCATGGCAAAAATCTTGCCTGTCCAGCCCTTTTCTAGAGGCTTACCGTTGAAGATCCGCAACTTATCGGGAAATTCCTTGGAAAGAGATTGGAGAATTTCACCAGTTCTATCCTCAGAATTGTCATTGAGTACCAAAACCTCATAGTTTTTATAACTTTGTTCCATCAAAGAACGTACACAATTTTCAATATTTTTCTCTTCATTTCTAGCGGGCACACAGACAGAAACCTTTTCACCCTCAAAGTAACGAGGCTTCTTTGAATACACCCAAAGCCAAAAAGCATTTGTTAAAGCAAAAACAAGAAAATAAATACTGATTATGGCAACAATCCAAGCATAATACTCAATGACAACACTCTGCATGATAATCCTACTGTATCGTATCCTTACAAATCTTTCAATAAAGATTGAACATATTTATTTCCCGGATAGACTTCAAGTGCTTTGAGGAACCATTTTTTTGCCTCATCTTTTTCATCCCTCTGTAAATATCCATAACCAATGGCACTTGTCAGATTGAAAATATCATCCTTTTCCAGACGAACAGAAGAATCATTTAAAATTTCCTGCATCTCACGAATTCCCTTTTTATGATTATGAAAGGGAGATGGTGCATAAATATGCTGTGCAGTCTGGAGATACATTGCTGCTCCGTATTTCTTATCAAGCTTTAATACCTTCTTGGCTAAGCCGCTAATCTTTGTTCCATGAGACAAAGCATAAGACACAGACTTTACAGAACAATTCTGTGAAATATTCTCTCCTCTCATTAAATGAGCCGTAGCACTTTCACGAATATCCAATGCCTGCTCCGCATACTTATCCCCAGCGTCATATCGTGCCCCTGCAGCCTCCTTATTCTCTTCATAAGAGTATGCTCGCCCCATAATATATTCACAACGGGAAAGAGCCACTAGCAAGGTGTCCTCACTAAAATTCTCTTTTGCACTAGCCACTGCAGTATCATACAATGGCACCAATTCATCAGCTGAATAAGTATTGTTGTACATAGAATCTCTTAATACAATATACTCGTCCCACAAAACATCATGAGTATTCACATCCGCAAACAAACTGGCCGTAGCCACAGTCATCAATAAAATTATCTTACAAAACTTACACATACTCATATAACATAAGAATAAAGAATTCAGTTACATTACGCAAGTAGATTTTTTTTCATTTTTTCTAAAAAACCTGTTGACATAATTTTTATTACTTGCTATATTACTTTCACATTGCGGATGTCATATAACGGCTATTATCTCAGCCTTCCAAGCTGATGACGTGGGTTCGACTCCCATCATCCGCTAAAAGCTCTCACTAAAGTGAGAGCTTTTTTTTATATACACATCTAAAAGTTATTTAATCATACTCAAGACAAATAAAAAAGGCAGACTCTGTGGCCTGCCTACTTAAAACAATTTTTTACGATACACCCTTTTCCTTCAATATGGTGGCTATACGACACAAGCCACAAAGTGTAAAGGACTTATCCACATCCTGAAAAATATCTGTAAGGGGCTTAAGGACACTATTTAGTCCTCCTGTAGCCACCACCTTGATATCATCTTCTGCTACTCCCGTTTGGACAACAATATCCTTTTTCATTTGTTGCACCAACCCTTCCACAAGACTCTTATACCCCAAAACGATTCCAGCCTGGATTGAATGAATAGTATTGGTTCCCAAGCTCGTAGGAGGAGCTTCGAGGGGAATAGACGGTAGTTGTGCCGTATCCTCAAAAAGAGAGTTTCGAGCAGTACCTAGGCCAGGAGTGATAGCAATCCCCAACAAATCTCCTGTAGTTCCCACCGCAGTAAAAGTTAAGGCTGTACCAAAATCCACCACAATACAAGCAGACTTATACCGACAAAAAGCCTCCACTGCATTGCACAAAAGGTCACTTCCAATTTCATGAACAGCAGTTTCTGGAACCTTTACAGGCAAAAGAGGAAAAATTGAAGGATTAATAACTACAGGCTTTTTTCCAGTCTTTCGTTCAATCAAACCTACAAAGGCTCCTATGAGCACAGGTACAACAGAGCTAACAACACAAAATTCAATACCCTTCAAATCAATTCCATCGTCTCTTAAAAGAGAAGTCAACATACTACCATACTCATCACCTGTACGACGTGTATCAGTAAAAAGTCTCCAGGTAGATAGAATTACCCCATTTTTAAACAATGCAACAACAATATTTGTATTTCCAATATCTATAGTTAAAAGCAATTGAATTTTTCCTCCAATGTAGCTATTATACCGATATGGAAAAACTCATACAACCTCGCATCCTCAAAGGCTTTAGAGATTTTTTACCAGAAGCCGAAATCACTCGTTCCAGTTTGATTGAAAAACTTACTGCCACCTTCCGAACTTATGGTTATGTGCCTATAGACACTCCTGTAATGGAGTATTCAGAAATACTTTTACGAAAAAGTAATGGAGAAACTGAAAAGCAAGTATTTCGCTTTCAAGACAATGGTGGCCGAGATGTAGCTCTCCGATTTGATTTGACAGTCCCCTTTGCTCGTTTTACCGCTGAACACAAAGATGAGCTATATTTTCCATTCAAACGATACCATATTGCAAAGGTTTGGCGTGGAGAAAAACCTCAGGCTGGCCGTTACCGAGAGTTTGTTCAATGTGATTTTGACTGCGTTGGTTCTGATAGTGCTTCCAGTGACTTTGAAATTCTCTCCTTAATGAAAGCTGCTCTTTCAGCTATTGGAGTAGATGATATTACCATCCACCTAAGTCATCGAGGAATTTTCAACCAATTTCTAGAAAAAAGAAATCTTCAGGAAAAAAATGAAGATATTCTCAGAATTGTAGATAAATTAGCAAAGATTGGTCAGGAAGAAGTATTGAGCCAGCTCCAAGAAATTACTGGTGCTGTAGAAATTGCCCAAGATATTCTATGCTATATCAGTAAGCAAGATAGTTTTGAAGCCACATTGACCCAAATGGAAGACCTGGCAGGTGGTCCATCGGTTCATTCTCAGCGTTTGAGAGAAATTAGAGCCATGATGGAGGCCACTGGCATTGCAGACAGCTTTGTGCTTGATCCTTCCATCACCCGTGGACTAGATTATTACACAGGCGTTGTATACGAAACCTTCCTCAACCAATTACCATCCATCGGCTCTGTTTGTTCTGGTGGACGTTACGACAATCTCGCTGGGCTCTACATGAAAGATAGAGTTCCAGGAGTTGGATCATCCATCGGTCTCGACCGTTTGATTGCTGGACTGGAGCAGTTGGGTAAACTAGATCACAAGAAAAGTCATCTTGCTGTAGAAATTTTCTGCCTTGATGAAAAGCTTGCCATTGCCTATCAAACTACAGCTAATAAATTGCGTGCAGCAGGCATTTCCTGTGAAGTATTCCCAGATGCAAAAAAAATTACGGCACAATATACAATGGCAGAAAAAAAAGGTATTCCCTTTGGACTACTCATCAAGGAAGATGATGTAACAAAAGGTGTAGTTACTCTCAAAAATCTTCAAACAAGGGAACAGTTTGACTCTATTTCTTTGGAAGAAGCAATTAGTATTCTGCAAAATACATAGTTACAAAAAAAACCTCCATTACCAAGAATGACTCAAACTGCACTCATGGTAATGGGAGTTTTTTTACATAAAGATACTCGTATTTTAAAGGGCTTCTTCCGCCATCCGAACAATATCCCCTACTCCATCCAAAACAACGGTTGGTCGATAGGCGTATGTTTTCAGAGTATCCATAGTAGAAACACCAGATAATACAAGAACCGTAGACATACCACTTTCCAATCCAGAGATCACGTCAGTATCCATACGATCGCCCACCATTACCGCCTCACCAGAATGGCAGCCCAAAAGCTTGAGACCAGTTCGCATCATCAAGGGATTTGGTTTACCACAAAAATAAGCCTGAGTTCCTGTAGCCATCTCGATAGGTGCCACTAAGGCTCTACAAGCAGGGGTAATGCCGTTTTCAATTGGTCCAGAAACATCAGAGTTTGCCCCAATCAATCGAGCTCCATTCAGAACCAGATTTGTAGCCTTTGTTAATGAGTCTAGGGAGTAAGATTTACCTTCACCCATAACAACATAATCAGGATTTACGTCATTCATGGTAATTCCAGCATCATACAAAGCATTAAACAAACCAGCTTCCCCAATAGCATACACAGAACAACCTGGAGACTGTTCCTTTAAAAAAGCTGCAGTGGCAAGGGCACTAGTATAAAAATGCTTATCTGGAACATCCAAGCCCATGCGAGCTAGCTTTTGCTGCAATTCCTTTGGAGTAGAACCACTGTTATTTGTCAAAAAAAGAAATTCCTTCCCCGTTCTTTGCAACCAATTAATAAAATCTATTACTCCAGGTAGAATCTTATTTCCGTGATAAATTACACCGTCCATATCACAGATAAAGCCTTTCTTCTCATTAAAATTAATCATAGCTGAATACCTCTTATTTCTCTACAAGATACAGAATTTCCTAAAAAAAAGCTACAGAGAAAATAAAAAAAGACCCCTGCATTGCAAGGGTCTTTCAAAACCTCCGTAAAGGTTAAAACCGATTACCAGTTGTCGATCATGTCATCTTCGTTGCGATTTTCCATGTCATACAAGTCGGTAACAGCACGAAGATCATCAAAGTACAGGTAGTAAGAACCACGAGCCAACAGAGGATCACAGTCTACACGGAAACCGATGATGCGCAATCCAGGGCGATCTCCGTAATAAGCACTCTGCTGAACAATACCACGCTCACCATCTGGAGAAGGTGGAATAGCTGCAGTCATTTTCTTCCAACCAGAGAATGCCAATGTTCCCATATAAATCTCAAAGTTGTTTCCAAAATAGTCCTGAACCAACAAGTACAATTCATGTCCCTGATTACGTCCTGTTACCCATACGGAAACAGTCTTGGTGATTCCTTCAATAGGAATTGGGCGGGCAGCAGTAACATAGAAGCTGTTAATACCACGGCGGAAGAACTCAACCTTCACACCAAGTACACGCTCATCAGTTACACCTTCATTTTCTGCCATGGGCTCTTTTGAAGCAGGACTTCCATCAAACAAACGTGAACTAACAACACCATTGTCAGAAGAAATACGTGCATTCCAAGAACCTTCACGCTCAAACAAATCAACAGAAACTTCTCTCAAGGCCTGCTTTGCAGAATCAGCTCCAATAATAGTTGGATCGGGATCTGCCAAGCTTGAAGTTCCATCCTGAGCAAAAATCATTCCAAAGGTGGCAAGCACCATCAATACTGCGATTACTCTTTTCATCTTTCTCCACCCTCCTACTGACCAAAGTCAGCATTACGCAACTCATATCCATCGTAGATATTCTCAAGGATATTTGTTGTATACTTCAAGTTATCAAAATAAATGAGGAAGTCATCCACATATTCGTTGGGATCGGTACGAACTCTGAAACCAACAAAGGACAACATCTCTGGACCAGACCGCATGCGAGACTGCTGGCGGATATAGGTAGGCATAGTAACTACAATATTGCGCCATCCATCAAATGCTGTATTACAGGCTGGAATTACATGTACTCTTCCCTCTGCATCACGAACAAGCACTTCTACGAAATACAAATAATTGGCACCCCATACCCAGAAATCAATCTGATTTACGTTTCCAATCAGAGGAATCTCGTGGTTTTTTGTTTCTCCATCATCACCAGTTGTGGTGGGGAAGATTTCAAACCAGTTGTCACCCTTGCGATCAAAGAGAACCTTTACACCGAGAACCTTGGCATCGGGATCCCCATCCTTTCTCAGGTGAATCAGGGAACTAGGCATACCATCGAAATACCCAACCTTGGGATATCCCTCTGTAACAAATCTGCTGGCCTGGTAATCCCATGTCCAACCCATTTCATCAGCAGTATCAAAAGTATCAATACTGATTGTTTCTACGCTCTTAAGACTAGGCTGTCCAAAAACTGGAACACAGAACAAGACCATAAGAACGAGACTTACAAAGACAAAAACGCCCTGCTTCATCCATAACTCCTTTAATGAACTGAAAAGATATAGTTACAACTATTATCGACATCATTATATTTCTTCAGCATATATTTGTCAAACTCTTTTTCCCTTTTTTATTTTCTACTCTTGATTATTTTCATATAAAGGCATATATTTCGATATATATTTATTCAGAGGAGTCAAGCATGACAAACTACAAGGAACTTGGTCTTGTAAATACAAAAGATATGTTTGCAAAGGCCATCAAGGGCGGATATGCAATTCCTGCCTACAACTTCAATGACATGGAACAGCTCCAGGCTATTATTCAGGCCTGTGTTGAGACAAAATCTCCTGTTATCCTTCAGGTTTCCTCCGGTGCCCGTAAGTACGCCAATAAGAATCTGCTCAGAAATATGGCACGCGGTGCTGTAGAGTATGCAAATGAACTCGGATATGATATTCCTATCGTGTTGCATCTTGACCACGGTGATTCTTTCGAGTTGTGTAAGGACTGTATTGATAGCGGATTCTCTTCTGTTATGATTGATGGTTCTCACCTTCCCTACGATGAAAACGTTGCTCTTACTAAGCAGGTTTGTGAATATGCCCATAGCCGCGAGCACTACGTAACTGTAGAAGGAGAATTGGGAGTTCTTGCTGGCGTAGAAGATGATGTTTGTGCAGAAGAAAGCCACTACACAAAGCCTGAAGAAGTACAGGACTTTGTAAGCAAGACTGGAGTAGACTCTTTGGCAATCTCCATTGGAACAAGTCATGGTCGTCAGAAGTTTAAGCCAGAGCAGTGTACTCGTAATGAAGATGGAGTTCTGATTCCACCTCCATTGGCCTTCGATATTTTGGAAGAAATCGAAAAGAAGCTCCCTGGCTTCCCCATCGTTCTACATGGTTCTTCCTCTGTACCTATTGAGTACGTAAAGGAAATTGAAAAGTACGGCGGAAAGCTTACTGACTCTGTAGGTATTCCTGAGGAGCAGTTGCGCAAGGCTGCAAAATCTGCTGTATGTAAGATCAACATCGACTCAGATGGACGTTTGGCTATGACAGCTGCTATCCGCAAGGTATTTGCAGAGCATCCAGAAGAGTTTGACCCACGTAAGTATCTGGGACCTGCTCGTGATGAGCTAAAGAAGCTCTACATGCACAAGAATAAGGAAGTTCTTGGTTCTGCAGGACAGGCTTAATAAGTCTACATAAAAAAAGGCTACCTTTTTAGGTAGCCTTTTTTTATTAAAATTTAAATTATTTAGAAAACGTTTCGCTTGCTTTTTTAATATTAGTTATATTAACGTGATTTAATGCTAGCAAAACTACAGCAAACAGAATTTCCAGCATACCTATCAAAAGCCACAAAATCGCAGAACTGCCAGCATACCAAAAAACCTCTGCTATAGCT
This sequence comes from Treponema sp., assembly GCA_036300185.1. Lineage (GTDB taxonomy): Bacteria > Spirochaetota > Spirochaetia > Treponematales > Treponemataceae > Treponema_F. The sequence goes on from JAXJGY010000057.1 coordinate 25,819, forward strand.
GGAGCTACAGTGCACCCGAGCCCTAAAAAAACAGGAAGAACAAATAAAATTACAACCTTCTGTCCCTTTAAATTCTTGTAAAACAATCGTATAGCAAAGGAAAAGCCAAGTACAAAACAAGCCAATAAAATAGGCTTAAAAAACAAAGTAAAGGCTGTAAAGGCTCCTGACCTAAACAAAATTCTAAAAGGTATATATAAAGTATAAAATCCTGCTAGTACAAGGAACAACATATTCACTTTAAACTGAAAGGAATCCTTAAAAAGAAAGAAAAATACAATTGTAATAATAACTGCTGGTAAAAAAGTTTCTTGCAGAAAAAGCCAGCTAAAATTTTTGAAAAAAATTACGGATATAACTCTATATTCAGATCCAAACAAGATAGCAAATACAACGTAGGCTGCACCACATCCCAGTCCCAATAAGACAGAGTAAATCTTGTTCCTATTTGCGTGATTAATAAAATATAAAACAAGAATACAGGGTAAGAAAAAAAATGCAAATAACCACATAATAAATAGAACATACCACAAAAGAACAAAATCAATCAACACAAATAAAAGGGTAAAATAAGGCTTTATAAAATGGAAGTAATGACAAAATAGATAAATGAACCCGATATAAAATACTAGACATAGCCCCTATTTATCTGCTATTATAGCCAATATGCTTTACATAAGTGTCATTTTATCCAATATGGAAAAAAACGGCTAAGGAGGATCGTTGGCGGATAATAAGGGTTTACGGATTAATGAACAAATCCGTGTTCGAGAGGTCAGACTAATAGACGATAAGGGTGATCAAAAAGGTATTGTCCCTACCATTGAGGCCCTCAAGATGGCTAAGGAGCAAGAGCTCGACCTTGTTGAAGTTGCGCCACAGGCGAATCCACCAGTATGTAAAATACTTGATTACGGCAAGTATCGGTTCGAACAGGAAAAAAAGCTCCGTGATTCCAAGAAGAACCAGAAACAGCTTAAGCTCAAGGAAATTAGAATGCAACCTAAGATTGGTTCTGGTGACCTTGACTTCAAGTCAAAGCATGTGCAGGAATTCTTAAACGAGGGAAATAAAGTGAAGGTAACTATCCGGTTTCGGGGCCGAGAGTTAGCTCACACAGAACTCGGTTATGATGTTCTTAAAGAAGTACTCAAACGGCTTGATGACGAATATGTTATTGAAAAGCAACCTGCAATGGAAGGGCGTTTTATGTCAATGACATTAAGTCCCAAGACAAAAAAATAACGAGGTAATGTGAAATGCCCAAGATGAAAACAAAGCGTGCCGCAGCAAAGCGGTTTTCGCTCACAGGTAGTGGAAAGGTTAAGTACAAGAAGATGAATCTTCGCCACATTTTGACAAAGAAGGCTGCAAAGCGTAAGCGACAGCTTCGCAGTTCTGGTATTTTGAGCGAAGCAGATTCTGCAAAAGTTCGCCGACAGATGTTGCCTTACGGCTAAGATTACGAGGAGAAGAGAATGTCAAGAGCAATAGACGGATCAAAGAGAAAGAACCGCCGAGCAAAAATCCTCAAGATGACAAAGGGATTTACCGGCAGAAGAAGCACTAACTATAAAGCTGCTAAAGATGCAATGGTAAAGGCTTTGACACACGCTTATGTTGACCGAAGAGACAAGAAAGGTGACATGAGAACTTTGTGGATTGCTCGTATCAATGCAGCTGTTCGGGAAGAAGGATTAACCTACTCTCGCTTCATTGAGGGGCTTACAAAGGCTGGAATTATCATTAACCGCAAGGCATTGTCCAACATGGCTATTGAAGATGCAGCAGCATTTAAGGCTGTTGTAGCAGAAGCAAAGAAGGCTTTGGGAGCATAAGCTATGATTTCCCTGGAACAAATTCAATTACTGGAACAAAAGGTTGAAAGTGCAGTAGCAAAAATTCTTCAATTGACAGAAGAACGAGACACTCTCCATCAACGTTGTGTTCAGCTTGAGGAAGAAAACAAAAGACTTCAGAGTAATATTTTGGATTTTCATCAAGACCAGGATAGAATTGAACAGGGAATTATTAAAGCTTTGGACAAGCTTAATGCTGTGGAAAATTCTGTACTACAGGCTGTAACTATTCAACATCAAGTTGAAGAAATTATAGAGCCTGTTGTACAGGATTCACCTATCCCTGTTGAAGTAGAACAATCTCAGCAGGATTTTAATAATGTTGTAGACGAAACATATAATCCTGTTCCACCTCAAATGGAACAACAAAATATACATACTTCCAGTGATGACTTAGGACTTGTTCCAATGTTTTCAGAAGAAGTGGTGAAAAATGATTTCTCTCCTGCAGAAGAAGTAGTAGAACCTGATGTAAATGTTCAAGATTTGACATTACAGCCAGAAACTGATAGTCTTTTTGTAGAGAATCGAGATATGCAGCATCCTGAACAATTGGATATTTTTTAATCAGGACTAAACAATGGGAAGCCTAACTATAGATCTTTTAGGCACATCCTTTAAGATTAATGCCCATCAAGACACACAATATCTTCAGCAGCTTTTATCTTATTACTCAGAGGTTGTAAAAAGTCTTCAAAAAAACTTTCCTGGGCAAGATCCATTGCAAACGGCTATTTTGGCAGGAGTAATGATTAGTGATGAATTATATACACAAAAATATTCAACTGCATCCTCCAATAATTCCCAGGAAAACAACGAAGTACTTTCTCAAGTTGCACACATAACAGCTAAGCTTATAGATTCAATCAATCAGGTTTTATAATTTATGGATTTTTCTCTTTGGGTAGATGCAGATTCTTGTCCAGTTCCAGTACGTGAATTAGTGGTTAAATTTATTTTACGCCTACATATTCCCTGTTATTTTGTTGCAAATCGAACAATTCCCCTGCCCTCCTTTGCAAAAAAAACTAATTTAATTACTATGGTTGTAACGGAAAATACAGAAGGTGCTGCAGATGATTATATTGTTGAACATGTACAAGACAATGACATGGTTATTACTCGTGATATACCTCTTGCTGCACGTTTAGTTGAAAAAAAAATCACAACTATTAATGATCGGGGTAAGTTTTTTTCTCCTGAATCTATTAGAGAAGATGTTTCTATTCGCAATTTTAACTATGAATTAGCCCAAATGGGAATACAACCAGAAAAAACGAGCAACTTTAACAAGAAAAACTTAAATGATTTTGCTAATTGCCTTGATAGAGAATTGCAAAAAAAACTTAGACAATAAAAAAATGCCAGAAGTATTACCTTCTGGCATTTATTTTACGCTAAAGAACTATTAGCGGGACTTCTTGTACAGAGGTCCGTAAGTTTCACAAGCTCTGTAGTCCTGTCCTTCCTTGTCCATTCCGAATGCATTCCAAGAAGCGGGACGGAAAATCTTGTCCTCATCAACGTTATGCATACATACAGGAATACGAAGGATTGAACAAAGGGTGATAATATCAGCACCAATGTGGCCGTAGCTGATGGCACCATGGTTTGCACCCCAGTTGTTCATTACATCGTAGGCAGACTTGAATGCACCCTTACCGGTAAGCCGTGGAGCAAACCAAGTACAAGGCCAAGTGTAGTCTGTGCGCTTCCACAGCTTATCAGAAACTTCATCTGGAAGCTCTACAGTGTATCCTTCTGCAATCTGCATTACAGGTCCCAATCCCTTTACGATGTTAAGACGCATCATAGTAACAGGCATTTCGCATTTGGTCAGGAAGCGAGAGGAGAATCCACCACCACGGAAATATCCCATGTCGGCAGGGTTCCAAGTTGTAGCTTCAAGACAAGCCTTCTGATCTTTGTCTGACATTTCCCAGAATGGCTTAATAATACCATTCCCCTGTTCATCCTTTGCGGCACCACTGGCATCAAGACAAGCAGCACCAGAGTTGATCAAGTGGATAAAGCCCTGGGATTCCTTGGCCTTTCCTTCCAACTCATAGCCTGCAGCCTGCTTAACGGCTTCGGGACTCCAGTAAGTTCGTACGTCAGCAAAAATCTGTGCACGACCTGTAAGGAGTTTTCCGAAAAGCATACAGGTTCCGTTGAGTGTATCGTTTTCTGTGGCCAGAATATAAGGCTCACGAGCACCTTCCCAGTCAAAGGAGGAGTTAAGAAGAGCCTCAGGGAAGTCACAGTTGGGATAGAAGTCTGTCCACTGGCGCTGACCCTGGAAACCACCAGCGATAGCATTGTGTCCCAAAGCTTCTTCCTCGCAACCAGCAGGAAGGTTTTTGTTACCGTTGAACAAGTCCTTGATGATACACATCATTTTTACAACGAATTCCCAAGCTTCTTCCTTTTCTTTTGGAGTTTTTTGCATGTTGTCAGGGTTCTTATCGAATCCTTCCTTGCAATATTCCTTTGTCCAAGCAAGAGCCTTCTGGAATTCCTTTTCGTCATAGATGTTGTTTGTCATTCTGCGGATAATTTCAACCTCATCCACAGACTCAACGCGCATTCCCAGATACTCCTCAAAGAAGTCGCTGTCGATGATGGAGCCAGCAATACCCATACAAATTGAACCAATCTGCAGGTAGGACTTTCCACGCATTGTTGCAGCAGCTACAGCTGCACGTCCAAAGCGGAGCAATTTTTCACGTACATCCTCAGGAATTTCTGTTGCATCAGCATTCTGAACATCGTGACCATAAATACCGAAGGCAGGAAGACCCTTCTGAGCATGTCCAGCCAATACTGCAGCCAAATATACAGCACCGGGACGCTCTGTTCCGTTAAATCCCCACACCCCCTTGATGGTGTGAGCATCCATATCCATTGTCTCTGAACCGTAGCACCAGCAAGGAGTTACAGTCAAGGTAATATCAACACCTTCACGACGGAATTTTTCTGCACAGGCGGCAGCCTCTGGAACACGTCCAATAGTTGAGTCAGCAATAATAACCTTTACAGGCTCTCCATTTGAATAACAAATATTCTCCTGGAACAACTTTGCTGCAGCCTTAGCCATATTCATAGTCTGCTCTTCCAAAGATTCACGAACCTTGAGGGGTCCCCGTCGTCCATCAATTGTAGGGCGAATACCAATAACAGGATATTCACCAATCAACCTATTCTTTGCCATACATCATACCTCCTTATGCGTAATCTGTATTAACTCTGTATTAAGTCGGATAGTTTTTGCAGTTTCTAAACCATCCTTCTGATTCAATCGTTGTAACACTAAATGTGCAGCTAAAACTCCAATTTCTTCCACAGGCTGCGAGACGAAATATCTACACCTATGTAAAAGTGAAGAAAAGAATGCATCGTCAAAGCTTGCACAAACCAATCTGTCTTGAATTTCTTGGGGCTTTTCCACAATTAACTGTGTTGCACCAAGACATATCATCAAATTTACAAAGAAAAAGGCATCGGGGTGATTGGGCTTGTCTAGCATTTCCTTCATGCTAAAATATCCATCATGCATGGCTACACCAGAAAAGGAAACGAACTCGTCCTCTAAAGGTATATTAGCCTCCTGCAAAGCCCGACAATAGCCCAAATAACGCTCATAGCAGGTCATTTGCTCTAAATCACCACCCACAAAACCTATACGACGATATCCATCGTCAATTAATGCCTTTACAGCCTTATACCCCCCCTCTTCATTGTCAACCATAACACTGTCGGCAGGAAGATCTGTAAAGGTTCGGTCTACACAGACAACTGGTATCCCCTGATCAATCACGGCGGATAAATGAGCCCCGTCTGTTCCAATTGGAATCACCACCAAGGCATCCACCTGTTTTTCTACCAGATAAGACAGTTGCTCTATTTCTCCTTCAACAGAATTTCGAGAAGAACAAAGAACAACTGTGTATCCACTCTTTCGCAAGGTTTCTTCCATGTACTCAAAAAGGTTCATGAAGAAGAAATTAGACATATCAGGAATAATCACCCCGACAGTTCGTGTTCTACCAAGGCGAAGAGTTTGGGCAACTGAATGTACTCTATAATCCAATTTTTCTATTGAAGAGAATACGCGGCGTCGCATTGCATCAGATACTCGATAATCTTTATTCAAGACACGAGAAACTGTTGCTGTTGATACACCTGCATCTAAAGCTACATCTTTAATCGTTGCCACAAATACATCCTATGACTTACGAGCGTGCTTGCGCATATCGAAGAATACTGCAACAATGATGATTGCACCCTTCATCAACAACTGGTAGTATGAGTCAATACCAAGGTAAGTCATACCGTAGTTGATAATACCTAAGGTAAATACACCAACCAACATACCACCCATGGTTCCTACACCACCAGCCTGAGAAATACCACCGATGGTAACGGCAGCGATGGCGTCCATTTCCATACCAGCACCAGTAAGGGAGTTACCCAAACCAAGGCGGGAGGCCTGCAATGCTCCGGCAACACCATAGCACAAACCAGCAAAGGTATATACGAATACAAGGCAGCGTTCAACGTTGATACCTGCTACACGAGCTGCCTGTGGGTTTCCACCGATAGCATACAGGTTAGTACCAAGCCGTGTATGGCGAAGAATCAACCACACGATAACAGCTGCAACAGCAACATAGATAATCAGGTAGGGGATGGGTCCCAAGGATCCCTGGGCAATGTGCTTGTAAGCATTCTTCAAGCTACCAACAACCTTTGCCTGTGTATAAATCAGCTGGGTACCACGAGCCAGTGACATGGTTCCCAAGGTGGCAATAAAGGGAGGAAGCTTTGCATAGGCAACCAAGATTCCGTTAAAGGCACCAAAGAGAGCACCAACAGCCAAGGCAGCTACAATAGGAAGAATAATGGGAAAGTCTACTCCAGGATACATTGCTGCAGAATAATCAGGATTCTGAGAGAATGATGCTGCAATACTAGTAGTAAGACAAACCATATAACCGATAGAAAGGTCAATTCCTCGTGTAATGATAATCATACCTACACCTAGGGCAGCGAAAGCACGAACAGACTCTGCAATCAACAAGTTCTTGATAGAAGCCCATTCCAAGGATCCACCCTTAGTGAGAACACCTAGCAAAACAAACAAGACAACAAAGGTCAAATAGTTTGTATACTTACTTGCAAGCTCCTTTGCTGAGAGCTTGGGTTTAATTTTCAATTCTGCTTGTTCAGCCATATATTTCCTCCTGATAAATTATGAAAACTGAGTTGCCAATCGCATAACAGCTTCCTGGGTTGCCTCTTTCTTATCCAAGAAACCTGTTAATCTACCATTACAAAGCACCATAATACGGTGAGACATACCAATAAGCTCTGGCATTTCAGAAGAAACCATGATGATGGACTTTCCTTCCTTTACCAAGTCTGCCATAATTGAATAAATCTCATACTTTGCACCAACGTCAATACCACGGGTAGGTTCATCCATAATCAAAATATCTGGCAAAGTCATAAGCCAGCGGCTTACAATAACCTTCTGCTGGTTACCTCCAGATAGATTCTGAATTTGTGCATCCATAGTAGGTGTCTTTGTTCGCAACAGCTTGTTTAATTCAACAGTTCGATCTTTCACATTCTTATGGTTGATAAGATGAGCCTTATTCAAAAACTTATCTATTGCTGCAATCGAGGTATTGTTAGTAATAGACATCAAGGGGAAGATACCTGTTCCACGACGATCTTCAGTGATTAAACCAATCTTATTCTTAATTGCATCTTTTGGAGATCGAATCTTCACCTCGTGGCCATTTACATTGATTGTACCAACAACGACAGGTCTCAAACCAAAGATGGCCTCTACCAACTCAGAGCGCTGGGCACCAACAAGTCCACCAACACCAAGAATCTCAGATCTATGTAGTTCAAATGATATATCTTGGAAGGAAGCAGGATTTGTAGAAGACAAATGCTCTACCTTCATACATACTTCACCAGGAACCGCCTCAACTGTGGGGAAACGCTGGGTAGTAACACGACCTATCATTAGATTTATTAGCTTATCTTCATCAAGCTCTGCAGCAGGATATGTTCCAACCATGGTACCATCCCGCATAACAGATATATCATCAGCGATTTGGAAGATTTCGTTCATTCGGTGAGAAATATAAATGATTGCTACACCCTGAGAACGTAAATCATTGATGATTTTGAATAAGTGCTCTACTTCCCTATCAGATAGAGAAGAAGTAGGCTCATCCATTACAACAACAGAAGCTCCATAAGACACAGCCTTTGCAATTTCACATCCCTGCTGCTCAGAGATGGAAAGACTTGCCATTTTACTTGTAGGCAAAATAGCCATATCTAGGCGCTTCATCAAATCCTCTGTATCGACGTCCATTTTCTTATGGTCAATCAGTCGAAGCAGGGGCATTTTGCACAATGGTTCCCTTCCTAACCAAATGTTTTGACTTACCGTTCTAAAGGGAACATTTGATAATTCCTGATGAATCATGGAAATACCTGCTTCCAGAGCATCCTTTGCATCACGGAATTTAACTTCTTTTCCTTTGAAAACTACCTTTCCTTCATCTGGATGGTACATTCCAAAGAGACATTTCATCAGCGTTGACTTCCCTGCACCGTTTTCACCCATCAGTGCGTGAACTGTTCCTGGCCGAACATTTAATGACACTGCATCCAATGCCAAGACACCAGGGAAGCGCTTTGTAATACCTTGCATTTGGAGCACATATTCGTTACTCATATCAATCACTTCCTGTTTCTGGAGTTTTATCCTCCTGATTGAATGCTACTTCTACAAGCAAGATTCAACCCGGTTCTGCCCAGCAAGACCTGACGGAAAGCCAGACGAGAGTTCCTTTTTATAAATATGTGTGATTTAAAAAAATGGGGGTGGTTATCACCCCACCCCCTTTTACTGACTACAGGTCAGCCTTTGTTACCTTCTTGAAAGGTACGAGGAAGCACTGTGCCAAAATAGCAGGATCAGTTACAGGATCCTCACCAGTTACAGCAGTTGCAGCCTTCAGGCCGTTAGCTGTTGCACCGATAGCAGTTCCCTTCTGAGCAACGGTCAATACCAATTCGAAAGCAGTTGTTGACTGTCCAACAGAGTCCTGGAGAACAGTTGCCAACATCTTGTTTTCAGCCATGGAGCGCTTACCAGTTTCAGTAGCGTCAACACCGATAACAGGAACCAAAAGAACAGTTCCATCACCGTCTACGTCCTTTGAAGGATCAGCAGGATCGTCTACGTAGTTGTTGGTGAGCATAGACTCAACAGCACCAAGACCCATATCGTCGTTCTGAGCCAATACCAAGTTGAACTTTCCGCGGTATGCAGCAATCCATGCGTCCATCTTAGCCTGAGCTTCAGCAGCACCCCAGTTAGCGGTGTCTTCAGCAACGATATTTACAGTGTAACCACGGTTCTTCAATCCTTCCAAAGCACCCTTTGCGCGGTTTACCTGAGCAGGATGTCCCAGCTGTCCGTGGAGCATCAACAAATTGATAGTCTTGTTGGGACCCAACTTCTCAGGGTGAGCCTTGAAGTAGTCATCAGCAATTTCAGCCTGGATGTCACCAGCAACGCTTTCAGGAGAAGAAGCCAAGAAGAAGTTCTTTCCTACCTTCAAAGCCTCAACAGATGGCTGGATGTTGGAGAATGCAGCGGCACCGCCCTTTGCTTCAATCAACTGGCACATCTGCTCTGTAGCAGCTGTATCCTGAGGGATAATTACGAAATACTTAACACCCTGGGTCAACAAAGTGTTCAACTGGTCCAACTGAGTGGCTACGTCACCGTTACCATCCATAACCTTCAACTCTACATTGTTGGCAGTTGCCAATTTCTGCAAGTTGTCTGCATAGTCACGAACGAATGTTTCGTTCAGGTTGCGGATCAAAGCACCCATAACGATCTTTCCGCTTCCCTTTGAACTATCACCCTTACCACCAGCGAACACTACGCCAACAGCCAAGAGCAATACCATCAGTACGAGCACTAACTTCTTCATACTTAACTCCTTATTCTAGAACCAACACACTCAAGCTGATTCTTTTTATTTCTGAAATGGAGATGGTCTCATGTAGAGACTACTTTCCATATACAGTTACAACTTAAACTCTGATGAAACGGGAACAACACCTTTTTTGAGGATAATGTTTCCATATTTAACTGTTTCAGCAGTAACCACAACAGCAAAGGCCTGCTTTGCCCTTTCGTAAAATGCAAATCGTTCGATTCGCTCTGTAGCAGGAGTACCAGGCCACAAGCCATCAATTACCTTGCGGTAGGATTCTTCTACAGACATATCAAGCTCATCACCAGGAACAGGAGCCATCATAGCTACAGGTGCAGGAACATAAGCATCGAGATTGATAAGCCGAAGAATACCATCCAACAGCTGGGGAATGCGGATTCCATCTGCACGAATCACTCGGCTATTACAGGTATCACCAGGAAAGAAGGCATCTGCCAAGACGATTTCATCACCATGTCCCATTTTATGAAGGACACTAATAAGCTCTGGACTAATTACTGGGGATACACCAATCAGCATTTTCACTCCTTTCCGAATCGTCATGTAAACGATTACATTTCGTATCTAGTTTAGTATCTCACTGTTTTTTTTATCTGTCAAGAAAAAAATATTTTATTTTTACTTTTTTTTTGAAACTCGTTTTTTTTTCTTGCGTTTCTATTCCATTAGGTATATAATCGTAAATGTAATGAAGATAATACGAAAGGAAAACATAAGTGACAACAGACCTTTCTGACAGAGAAAAACAAATACTCAATCTTCTCATTGAACAAGGCACCGTTACGGTGGTGGAACTGAGCAAACAGTTATCAGTTTCCGAGGTAACCATTCGTTCTGATTTACGAAATCTTGAGGAACGAGGCTTGTTAAGTAGAATTCACGGTGGAGCTGTTCCATCCATCCATCCCAATATTATAGAAAGACAAAACCTTTTGGTGGAAACAAAGCAGCGTATAGCAAAGGCTGCGGCAGATCTAGTTCAGGACGGGGATACAATTATGATAGAAGCTGGAACCACCACGGCCCTGATTCCCCGATATTTATTTGGAAAAAGAGATATTCATATTATTACCAATTCAATTCTTGCCTTTACCGCTGCAAAAAGCAATCCATCCATCAAGCTCACCGTAACTGGGGGAGAATTCAGAAATAGTACAGAATCCTTTGTAGGTTCGGTGGCTGAGGAAGCCTTGAAATATTTTAATGTTCGTTTGGCCTTTGTGGGAACAGATGGATTCAGTCTACAACGAGGCATTACAACCCACTTAATGGAAGCTGGTGATATTATCAAGGTAATGCAGAGAAAGGCGGAGCAAACAGTTTTGGTGGCAGATTCCACAAAATGGGATAAGATGGGAACTGTCAGTATTTTACCCCTGCAAAGTGCTGATATCATTATTTCCGACAAAAATTTACCTAAGACAGCAAAGCAGGAGCTAGAGGAAGCGAATATAAAGCTGCTTCTCGTGTAGAAGTTGGTATCGTATTATAGAAATAATTGGAAATGGCTGATTCCTAGTTCATTTCCAGAGGAGTTTGTATGGCACACGTGCTGATTATGCCCAAACAGGGTAACACAGTTGAATCATGCATCATCGTTGAGTGGAAGGTAAAGGAAGGAGATTCTCTTTCTGTAGACACTCCGGTATGTGAGGTTGAAACAGATAAGGCAACAGTAGAAGTTCCTGCTGATGCTGGAGGAACTGTTCTCAAGATTCTTTGCCAAGAGGGAGACGATGTTCCTGTTTTCCAGCCAATTATGGTTATTGGAAAGCCGGGAGAAGACTGGGAAGCAGCAGTAAAAGAGGTAGCTCCAGCAGCAGCAGCTCCAGAACCTGTGGCAGCCCCTGCACCTGTAGCCGTGGAAGCTCCAGCCCCTGTTGCACCTCCTACTCCAGTAGAAGCAAAACCTGTGGCTACACCCGTAGCAGCTGCAACCTTCCCCACTCCAATTCATACAGGAAATGAAGGCGGTTGGCAGCCAGTTTCTCCACGGGCACGAAATCTTGCCCAGGCAGAAGCCCTTTCTCTTACAGGCATTGCAGGAAGTGGCCCCGCAGGAAGAATCATTGAAGCTGACGTACGAGCTGCATTGGAAGGTCGTCCACCATTAACTGCAGCAGCAAAGGATGCCCTGAGAGCTGGTGGTACCATGCCTGCTCAAGGTACCGGTATTGGTGGTAGAGTAACATTGGAAGACTTGGCTTCACCACAGGCCAGTGCTCCTGCTATGGCTGCAGCAGTTGGTACCAACATCAGTGTGGCTGATGAGTATACTGATACACCAATTAAGGGCATCCGCAAGGTTATTGCAGACCGAATGATGGGATCTTTGGCCACCACAGCCCAGTTCACCTTGAATGCCAGTGCCAATGCAACCCACCTCCAGTCTCTTCGTGGTCGCTTGAAGGAAGCAGGAGCAGCTGCTGGTTTTGGAAAAATTACTATTAACGACTTGGTTCTCTTTGCCGTTTCCCGTGTACTGCCTTCATTCCAGTACATGAACGGAGTAAAGCTGGATGGAGTTATCAGAAATTATAGTAATGTACATTTAGGTGTAGCTGTAGATACTCCTCGTGGTCTAATGGTTCCCGTTATCCGCAATGCAAACTACAAGAGTCTGGCACAGATTGCAGCAGAGGCTCGGTCATTGGCAGAAGCCTGTATCAACGGCACAATCGCTCCAGACCAGCTTACAGGCTCCACATTCACCATCTCCAATTTGGGTAGCACTGGAATTGAAAGCTTTACTCCAGTAATCAATGCACCAGAGCTAGCAATTCTGGGAGTTTGTGGCATTCAGCCTAAGCCAGTAATTGTAGAAGATGATGCCTACGACATTCAGCCACATTTGGGCTTTAGTCTCACCATTGACCATGCAGCCGTAGACGGTGCTCCCGCTGCCCGCTTCTTGAAGGCTCTCTGCGATGCAGTAGCCAACATTGATATTTGGATTGCACGGTAAGGAGGCCCATGATGTATGATGTAATTGTAATCGGTGGTGGCCCTGGTGGCTATTTGGCAGCAGAACGGCTTGCCCACCGTGGAAAGAAAGTACTAGTGATTGAAAAGCAGTACATGGGTGGAACCTGCTTGAACGTAGGTTGTATTCCTACAAAAACACTGTTGAATTCCGCCAAGCAATACCTCCATGCAAAGGAAGCTGACCAGTTCGGTGTTCATGCAGACAACGTTTCTTTCAATATGACCGAAATGATGAGCTGGAAAGAACAGGTAGTAAAGACCCTTCGCAATGGAGTTGCTGCTTCTGTAAAAAAATGCGGTGCAGAAATTGTTACTGGCACTGGTATTGTAACCGCTCCTGGTTCCGTAAAGGTGGCAGAAACAGGTGAGGTATACCAAACAAAAGCAATCCTTGTGGCAGCAGGATCCGTTCCTGCCATGCCTCCCATCCCCGGTTCAAAGGATAATCCTGCCGTGGTGGATTCAACTGGCTTGCTTTCCGTTGCAAGCCGACCAGAACGCTTGTGCGTTATTGGTGGCGGTGTAATCGGTGTGGAATTTGCCAGTCTCTTTGGAGCCTTGGGAAGCCAGGTTTCTGTGGTGGAAATGATGGATGAAATTATTCCTCCCATGGACAAGGAGCATGCTCCTGTACTGAGAAAAGCCCTTCATAACACGACCTTCTACTTGGGTTGCAAGGTGGAGCGTCTGGAAGGTGGAACCGTTCACTTTACCACAAAGGACGGAAAGCAGGAGTCTGTTTCTGCTGACCTGGTGCTGATGGCAGTTGGTCGTCGCCCAGATACTGTTTCTTGGGGTGGAAAGGAAATCGGTGTAGACATTACTCCTAAGGGTGTCAATGTTGATGACAGAATGCGTACCAATATCAGCGGAATTTGGGCAGCAGGTGACGTAAATGGTCGCAGTATGCTGGCTCATTCAGCCTATCGTATGGCAGAGGTTGCAGTAAACGATATTTGCAGCTACTTGGATGGCACAGAAAATCGTGATTTCATGCGTTACAATGCCATTCCTTGGGTAGTCTACAGTATTCCAGAAGCAGCTGGTGTAGGAATGACCCAGCAGGAAGCTCAAGCCAAGGGAATCGAAGTAAAAACAGCCTCTGTTCCAATGCTAGTTTCAGGTCGCTTCATTGCAGAAAATGGAACTAAGGCCCCTGGTACTGTAAAAGTGGTGGTAGATGCCAAGACAGAGGTAATTCTGGGAGTCCACATTCTCGGAGCCTATGCTTCAGAAATGATTTGGGGAGCAGCAGCCCTCATCGAAAACCAAATGCGCGTATGCGATGTTAAGCAGATGATCTTCCCCCACCCCACAGTTTGTGAGGCAATTCGGGAAGCAATCTGGAGTTTGTAACGAGGTAAGTGGCAGTTGAAAGATTTTGATTGCCGCTTATATAAATCAGGCTGAAAATACAAGAAAATTTCAGTCATATATTACAAGGGCTTGAAAAAACAGATTCCATATCAAGCTCAGAAATTTGGAGGAAATATGCCTAAGTCAATGTTTGTTGATCCAAAAGAGGTGAGAAAGTCCAAGGTTTTGAAAATCAAGGACATTCCCGTAAACCAGTATAAAAGCGACTTTGAAAAGGAGCTTGCAACTTATGGTGAGGAACGGCTAAAGAGAGCCCTCTATGACATGATGACCATCCGTGAATTTGAAAGCATGTTGAACACTTTCAAAACCCAGGGTGCTTGGAACGGTATCGAATATAACCACAAAGGACCTGCTCACCTTTCTATGGGACAGGAAGCTGCCGCCGTTGGTCAGTGTATGAATCTGGAAATCGATGACTTCATCTTTGGTTCCCACAGAAGCCACGGAGAAATCCTTGCAAAGTGCTATTCCGCAGTGGCAAAACTTGATGAAAAGCAGCTGGAAACCATCATGAAGGAATTCCTTGGTGGAGACACCCTGCGCATGGCAGAAAAGATTTCCTACAACGGTGTAAAGGACTTGGCAGAAAACTTTGTTCTCTACGGAACCTTGGCAGAAATCTTTGCTCGTGAAGCTGGATTCAACCGTGGTTTGGGTGGCTCTATGCACGCATACTTCCTGCCCTTCGGTTCTATGCCCAATAACGCCATCGTTGGTGGTTCTGCAGATATTGCCACTGGTGCAGCCTTGTTCAAGAGAATCAACAGAAAGCCTGGTATTGTTATTTCCAACGTAGGAGATGCAGCCCTTGGTTGTGGTCCTGTATGGGAAGCCATGATGATGGCAGCTATGGACCAGTACAAGACATTGTGGCCAGAGGATGTAGGAGGAGCACCTCCAATTCTCTTTAACTTCTTCAACAACTTCTACGGAATGGGTGGACAGACCTGTGGTGAAACCATGGGATACCAGCTGTTGGCACGAGTTGGTGCTGGCGTTAATCCCGACAACATGCATGCAGAACGAGTTGATGGCTACAATCCTTTGGCAGTGGCAGATGCTGTTGCCCGCAAGAAGGAATTGCTTTTGGCAGGAAAGGGACCTGTACTCATGGATACTATTACCTATCGTGTTTCTGGTCACTCTCCCTCCGATGCATCAAGTTATCGCTCCAAGGAAGAGATCGAAACCTGGCAGAAAGCAGACGCCATCGACAAGTATGCCAAGTACCTGATCAAGAACAACCTGATTACTAAAGATGAGGTAAAGGCCCAGAAGGCTGCCATTACCGCCAAGTTGTTGGAGGTTGTAAAGCTTGCCACTAATGATGCAGAAAGCCCTCGTGCCTCTGCAGCCTTCATCGAGTCCGTTATGTTCTCCAACAGCAAGATGGACAAGATGGAAGACCGCCAGCCAGAAGTTCTTGAAGTTGGTGATGCAAACCCACGTGTAAAGGCATTGAAGAACAAGATTCGTTTTGCCTTTGACGCAGAAGGTAAGCCTGTATCCAAGAACAAGATGTTCCAGTATCGTGATGGATTGTTCGAAGCCATGTACCATCGCTTTACCACCGATCCTACCATGGCAGCATGGGGAGAAGAAAACCGTGACTGGGGTGGAGCCTTTGCCGTATACCGTGGCTTGACCGAAGCCCTTCCCTATCACCGCCTGTTCAATAGCCCCATTTCTGAAGCAGCTATTGTTGGTTCTGGTGTTGGATACGCCATGTGTGGTGGACGTGCTGTAGTAGAGCTTATGTACTGCGACTTTATGGGTCGTGCTGGAGATGAAATCTTTAACCAGGCCTCCAAGTGGCAGTCCATGTCTGCTGGCTTGTTGAAGATGCCCTTGACCGTTCGTGTATCTGTTGGTAACAAATACGGTGCTCAGCACAGTCAGGACTGGACTTCATTGGTAGCTCATATCCCTGGCCTTAAGGTTATGTTCCCTGCTACTCCCTACGATGCAAAGGGTATGCTGAACCTGGCATTGAGAGGGACAGATCCTGTTATCTTCTTTGAAAGCCAGCTGCTCTATGATAAGGGAGAGGAATTCGAAACTGGTGGAGTTCCCGAAGGTTACTATGAAATCCCCGAAGGAGAGCCAGCCATCAGAAAGACAGGAAAGGACATTACCATTGCTACCATCGGTGCTACATTGTATCGTGCCATGGATACCGCAAAGGTATTGCAGGAGAAATATGGTCTGGATGCAGAAATCATCGACATCCGCTTCATCAATCCTTTGAACTACGACAAGATTGTGGAATCTGTGAAAAAGACAGGTCGCTTGGTATTGGCCAGTGATGCTGCAGAACGTGGTTCCTTCCTCCACAACATTGCTTCTAACGTAACCCAGTTGGCATTTGACTATCTGGATGCACCAGTAGCTGTTGTAGGAAGCCGCAACTGGATTACTCCTGCACCTGAGTGCGAGCACTACTACTTCCCACAGGTAGACTGGATTTTGGACACTATCCACGAGAGAATTTGTCCCCTTCCAGGACATGTGCCTACCACTGTACAGACAACACTAGACATTCTTCGCAAGAATAGACAAGGTGTTTAACCCACGCTAAGATTTCCTGCTGACTTTGAGCTTTTTTGTTCAAGGTCAGCAGGTTACTTTCATGAATAAAGGCTAACTATGAAAGACGTATTACAGAAAATTAACAATGGCAACAGTTCTACCCAAGACCGCCTTAATGCTCTACAGCATTTTATCAATGACGGTGGCTTAAAGGATTTCAATCCTATTACAAAGGAAATCAATAATCACATCCACACCATGTATAGCTTTAGTCCCTATACTCCTTCTATGGCCGCTCTCCGTGCCAGGGAAGCTGGACTTGCAGTGGCAGGCTCCGTGGATCATGATTCTTTAGAAGCAGCCTGCGAAATGACAGAAGCCTGCAAACTTTTAGGCTTAGGCTGCGTTACTGGATTTGAGCTACGTGTGAGCTTCAAATCCACACCCTTTGCAGAGAAAAAAATCAACAACCCTGATTCCCAGGGAATTGTATATATGACCATACAAGGTGTTCCTGCCCAAGCACAAGAACGGGTACGGGAATTCCTCAAGCCCATCCACCAGCAGCGGCGCAATAGAAACATCAAGATGGTGGCAAATCTGAACAAGATTCTTCTCAAAGCTAATCTTCCAGAGCTTGACTATGAGCAGGATGTAGAAAGCCTGTCACAAGCAGCATTGGGAGGAAGCGTTACTGAACGCCATCTGTTGTACGCCTTTGCCCACCTGCTGAACAAACAGGCCCCCACAGCCCAAAGCCTTATTCAGGTGTTGGAAAACCAGCTAGGCATGGAATTGTCTGCTTCCCAAAAGAATCGCCTTCAAGAAGAAAACAATCCCCACTTCCTTTATGACCTGTTAGGCTTGTTAAAAAGTGGTTTCTTGCCTCAGATTTTTATCCAACCAGATGAAAACGAGTGTCCTCCTGTTCAAGAGGTAACAGCCTTTGCCCAGTCCATTGGGGGAATTCCTGCCTACGCCTATTTAGGTGATGTTGGAGAATCCCCCACAGGAGACAAAAAACGAGAGCAGTTTGAGGACAGCTTCTTGGATGAACTGATAGCTCAGCTACCCCAGCTTGGTTTCCAAGCTGTCACCTACATGCCACCTCGCAATACCCGTCAACAACTGGCACGATTGCAAGAGTTGTGTCAAAAGCACAACCTAATGGAGATTTCTGGAGTGGACATCAACAGCTCACGGCAGGAATTCAACTGTCCAGAAATTAATCTACCTGAATTTGCAGGACTCATAGACAGCACTTGGGCCTTAGTAGCCCACGAAAGATTTGCAACCCTTCAATCTGATTTTGGATTCTTTGCTAAAAACAATCCTTTAGCAAACTTGAGCCTTTCTCAAAGAATCCAAGTCTACAGTCAGCTGGGACAAAAATTGCAATCTTCAACAAGCCTCACAAAAGAGGAAGTACAAGGTTTATTAAAATAATTTGTAGCTGATTCTCTTAAATCAGTGGTAAAATAAAAGGGAATGAAATCTACACAAACTGATAATTTCATTCCACAGGAGGAATTATGAATCAAGCGGCTTTTTTTGCCCCCTTTATTCGGGGAAGCCTCATAGAAAAGACTGGCCAGCGTCATCTTGTCCGTTTTTTAACAACTGCACCTACTTCACAGGAGCTTGCGGCACTAACAATTACTTTGGCTACAGCTGAAGATGAAGCTACTGTGGCACAAACTATTTCCAAGGCAATTGAGGAGAACTCAGCAGTTCCCCAGCTGGTGCACTTGGTTTTAGGCCAAGATAAATACACCTATGCCATTGGCCAGTCACCTTCAGCCATTGAAGCAATCGCTGAAGGCAAGGTACCCGAAGCAGAAGCTCCTGTTGTTGCT
Source organism: Treponema sp. (assembly GCA_036300185.1). Classification (GTDB taxonomy): domain Bacteria; phylum Spirochaetota; class Spirochaetia; order Treponematales; family Treponemataceae; genus Treponema_F. The sequence continues at coordinate 44,491 of JAXJGY010000057.1, forward strand.
AGCAGAGCCAACGTAATGAAAAATAAGGTGGTAGTAGTAACAGGTGGTGCCCAAGGATTTGGTGCAGAAATTGTGAGGGGACTAGTAGCGGGAGATGCCCTCGTTTTTGTAGCCGATTTAAACCTAGAAGGAGCTACCAAATTTACTCAGGAGTTAAACCAAGAGTATAATCGTACCGTTGCATTACCTGTAGCAGTAAACGTTGCAGACGAAAAATCTGTAGCTGAAATGATAGAAAACATTGCCTTATCAGCAGGTGGACTTGATTTATGTGTTAGCAACGCGGGAGTTTTGCGCGCCAGCAGTATTCTGCAACAGGATATTGATTCCTTCCGCTTTGTCACCGACATCAACTACACCGCCTTTGCCATCATCACTAAGCATTGTGCACTGTTGATGAAGAAGCAACAAGCTACAGCTCCCAGCCTTTTGACCGATATTATCCAGATTAACTCTAAGTCTGGACTGGAAGGCTCCAATAAGAATGGATCCTACGCTGGAGGCAAGTTCGGTAGCATTGGTCTTGTACAGAGCTTTGCCCTCGAATTAGTAGAATACGGAATCAAGGTAAACGCTGTTTGTCCAGGAAACTTCTTTGATGGCCCACTGTGGTCAGATCCCGAGAAGGGACTTTTCGTTCAATATCTTCGTACAGGTAAGGTTCCTGGAGCAAAAACCATTGCAGACGTTAAGAAATTCTACGAGGCAAAGGTTCCCATGAACAGAGGTTGTTATGGAGAAGACGTAATTCGAGCTGTCTACTATCTTGTAGAACAGGCCTACGAAACTGGCCAGGCCCTTCCAGTAACTGGCGGTCAGGTAATGCTAAATTAGAACCTGACCGCCCGGTCAAGTCATGTTAAACTAAAAACTTGAACTTAGGAATTATTTATAAAGGAGGAATTTTATGGAATATGCAATAGCAGTTATCGATATTGGTATGACAAATAAAAAGGTAGCTGTATATGATCAAAACCTGAAACAGCTAGATGCTGCTTACAAAAATTTTGATCCTATGCAAATACCACATCCCGTTACAGGAGAAAATCTTGATGTCCATGACCTACAGGGAATGAAGGAGTGGTTCTTTGCTACCTTAAAGGACTTTGCAGGAAAGTATCCCATTAAGGCCATATCTGTCACCACCCATGGAGCTACCTTTGTCTGTCTGGACAAGGCAGGACGGGAATGTGCACCTTGTATTTTTTACACCTATGAGCCAGGACCAGAATTCCAAAAAGAATTCTATCAGACCGTTGGTTCTGCAAATGAATTACAGCAGGAAATTTTTACACCCCCCTTCTCTTCTATGATAAATCCTGCCAAAGGAATCTTTTTTCTTCAAAAATACTTTTCAGAATCATTCCAACACACAGATTGCATCCTGAACTATCCCCAATACTGGGGCTTTGTTCTCACTGGAAACAAGGGAGTAGAACCAACCTATATCAGTAACCACTCCTACATGTGGAATCATAAGGAAGAAACCTATTCCCAGGCAACTGAAAAGCTTAATATTCGCCATTTGTTGCCAGACAACTACAAGAATACCCACGAGGTATTGGGAAATCTCATGCCAACAGTTGCCCAGGAACTGGGACTTCCAGAGTCAACCATCGTTACCATGGGTATTCACGATTCCAACGCATCTCTTTTGCCCTATTTGGCAAAGGATTCCCACGGAGACTTTATCCTTAATTCCACAGGAACTTGGTGCGTCAGTATGCATCCCCAGAAAGAGTTACTGCTCAATCCAGAAGATGTGGGAAAGATTGTCTACTTTACTCAGACAGCCCTTCGCACACCCGTAAAGATTGCAATTTTCCTCGGTGGAATGGAATTTGACACCTACATTACCTTGTACAAGGAAATTGCAGGAACAGATCAATTCCCCACCTACAATCCCAAGGTATTCCAGCAGGTGCTCCAAGACAAGGATACCTTCCTTTTACCAGAAGTTGTTCCAGGCTCAGGTCAATATACTAGTTCTCAGGCAGGAATTCTGGAAAACGGTACCTTCTATTCCTTGGAGGATATTAGAACAAGAAAGGCTATTCCAGAATTATTCAAAAATCCAGAAAAGCTCTTAGCTGTACTGGACATATCCTTGGTAATTCAAACCATCACTGCCTTACAACGAGCAGAAATGCAGGAAGGAACTAATATTTTTACCGAAGGTGGCTTTAGAAAAAATAAGGGCTACAACCAGCTGTTAGCATCTGTATTACACAATCATTCAGTACAGCTAACAAACATGGAAGAAGCCACAGCCTTTGGTGCTGCTATGACTGGTGTTATGGCCTACGCAAGCAAATCTCACAAGGACTTGGCAGATACAATCACAATTGAATACACAGATGTAGAAAAAGCAGAATTCCATAACTTTGATACATATCAAACTGAATGGATTAAACTTGCTACAAAATAGGAGATAATAATGAAAACAAAAGCAGTACGTATTTACGGAGTAAATGATTTACGTTTGGATGAATTCGATCTTCCCGCAATCAAGGAAGATGAAATTCTTGCACGAGTTGTTTCAGATTCAATCTGTATGTCTAGCCATAAGTTAGCCATGCAGGGAAATGCCCATAAACGAGTTCGTGCCGACTTGAAAGAAACACCAATCATTATTGGTCACGAGTTTTGTGGAGAATTGGTAGAAGTTGGAAGCAAATGGAAGAACAAGTTTAAGGAAGGTCAGAAATTTGCTATTCAGCCAGCTCTCAACTATCAGGGAACTCTCTGGGCTCCAGGTTATTCATACCAGCACATTGGAGGAGATGCAACATATGTTGTTATTCCCAATGAAGTTATGGAAATGGATTGTTTGTTGGAATACAACGCAAATAACTTCTTTATGGGTTCATTGGCAGAACCAATTTCCTGCGTAGTTGGAGCCTTCCATGCACAATACCACACAAAGAATGGTTCCTATGTTCACGAAATGGGAATTGTAGAGGGTGGTTCATTAGCGCTTTTGGCTGGTGTAGGACCTATGGGACTTGGAGCCATTGACTATGCCATTCACTGTGATCAAAAGCCAGGACTTTTGGTGGTTACAGATATTGATGAAAGTCGACTTCAACGAGCAGCCTCCATTTTCACTGTAGAAGAAGCTGCTAAAAATGGAGTTAAGCTTGTTTACGTTAATACAAAGGATATAACTGATCCTGTTGCTTATTTAAAGGAGCTGAATGGAGGAAAGCTATACGATGACGTATTTGTATTTGCTCCTGTTGCACCTGTAGTAGAAATGGCAGATAGTCTTTTAGGTAATGATGGTTGTATGAACTTCTTTGCAGGCCCCACCAACACAGAGTTCTCTGCAAAAATGAACTTCTACAATGTTCACTACGAATCACACCATATTGTAGGAACATCTGGTGGTAATACAGATGATTTGAAAGAATCTCTGAAGATGATGGCAGAAAATAAACTGAATCCAGTTGCCCTCGTTACCCACGTTGGTGGACTCAATGCAGTTGCAGACACTACCATTAATCTAGACAAGATTCCTGGTGGAAAAAAACTTATTTACACCAATAAAAAACTTGATTTAGTTGCTATTAATGATTTTGAAGAAAAAGGTAAGTCAGATCCTTTCTATGCCAAACTTTACGAAATCATTGCAAAAAACAATATGTTGTGGTGTAAAGAAGCAGAAGATTATCTTCTTGCAAATGCCCCAGAAATCTAATAAAAATATTTAATATAAATCCCCATGGTTATTTTAGCTATGGGGATTTTTTATAACCAGCATATTATTCAAATAATGTAATAATATCTAACAAATGGCTTTTTGTATCACACTCATCCATTTTATCTACACGATTTTTAATTACATCCACAATATTTTTATTATCAAAAACTTGATGTATTAAAATATTCTTTATTTCATCTACAAGACTATTATCAAGCGTATCACTGTATACTGTAATATCGTCTATAATTCCACCATGTACATTTAATAATAATTCTATTTCACCCCAAGAAAACCGCTTTTTATAAGTATCAGTGAAATCAGGAGTTTTACCATAGAGCCAGTCCCAGGATATAAGCTTTTCATACTCAGCTTTTAACTCTTCATTAGAAGTTAAAATACTCTCGTCTAAATAACTCATCGTATCAAATTCTTGAAAATAATCTGTGTAAGTATTTTTTAATTCATCAATGAGCTTTTCAACTGTTAATGAAGGATTAAATTCCTGTAAATTTGCAACACGAGAACGTACTGACTTTATACCCTTTGTAGCAAGTTTTTCTTTACTTGGATTTAAATATTGTTGTAATTTACCCAAATCAGTATTAACTAATAATGTACCGTGATGCATCAAATTCCCTCGTTGAATTTGAAATGCTGCTCCAGAAATTTTACGGTCGTTCACTAAAATATCATTTCTCCCAGAAGCACACGCATCAATAAAGAATTTTTTTAGTGTAGAAATAATAAACTGATTATTGTTAGACTTTTGCTTTTCTACATCATAAGAACTACCAGAAATTAAAGTAAAACAAAGATTTCCTAAATCCTGAAAAACTGCCCCACCACCACTATTGCGTCTCATTAATTTTATACCTTCATCATTCATTTTATCCACATTACATTCACTCCAAGGATTTTGGTATTTACCAATTACAACCGTCTCAGAATTACGCCATAAATAAATAATCAAATCATCTGGCATTACCTTAGAAAATAAATATGATTCCAAACAAAGGTTAAAATGAGGATTATTAGAAGAGGAAACAAAACAAGATATCATGTAAGGAGATTAACAAAAATAACAGATGGAATCAACAGGAAAGAAATGCACACCGCAGCTAACTTTTCCACAATCACACAAAAAATTAAAGGCTAGACATCATTCAATGCCTAGCCTCAATCCCATAGAATCTCCAGGAAACTATCTTCAAAAAAAGTGTAATGGAAACGATAATATGGTCAAGCCTCACGACCTATTAGTATCGCTCGGCTGAACACATTACTATGCTTATACCTGCGACCTATCAACCGGATGGTCTGTCCGGGGTCTTCAGGGGGGTTATACCCCCAGGGATGAC
>JAXJGY010000058.1:0-37237 GCA_036300185.1 Treponema sp.
GATAGCAAGACCATAGGCCAGTACCCACCAAATGTGGGGAAAAATCTGACTAAATTGGCCTGCCAATAAGGCTCGCTCCAATTCCACAGCGTGAACAAAGGGCAAGCAATAGGCAATGTCTCGAAAGGTTCCACCTACTAGCTCCAAATCAAACCAAATTCCAGAAAGCCAAGCAGAAAGATTTGTTAGCAAGGCTCCGCACACACCGCCCACCTGCTTGTCAGTCAAAACACTTCCACAAAGCAGCCCCAAGGCAATGTACAGCAAGGAAATAGGTAAAATAGCTACCAGTGCGTAGACAATACCAAGGGTAAAGTCCAAGCCCAGCACCAAGGCTGCAAGGTAGGACACCACCCCTTGAGCCAGTGCAAGGGGGATAATAGGTAGGGTATATCCCAGAATGAAGTCTGTGGGCGTCATGGGTGTGGTATAGAGCCGCTGCAATAGGGAGCTTGTTCTGTCACGGGAAATAATGGTGGCAGAAAACAAGGTGATAAAGGAAAGACCAAAAACGGCAATGCCTGGAGCCAGCTGCTGTATTTCAAAAAGTGGAGCAGGAATATTGGCCTGAATGGCAGAAAGGAGAAAAATCAGTACCAAAGGAAAGCCAAGGCCAAAAGCCAAGTTCAATGGGTCACGTAAAAGCTCTTTTACATTTCTGTTGGCAAAGGTCATGATTCTCATTGTATGCCTCCTTTTACGATGGAAACAAAGGCCTGTTCAAAAGAATTGGTTCCCGCTAGCTCTTTGATTTTTTCAGCTGTATCACAAACTAAAAGCTTACCATCCTTCATAATGGCGATTCTGTCAGAAAGGGCTTCTGCTTCTTCCATGTAGTGGGTGGTAAGAACAATGGTTACATTATCCTTTAGACAGCGGATAATATTCCACAAGTCGCTACGGACAAGCACGTCTAGTCCCAAGGTTGGTTCATCTAGAAAAAGAATCTGTGGCTCACTGATTAAGGCCATGGCTATACTGAGCCGTCGTTGCCAGCCACCAGAGAGCTTTCCTGCCTTTTTCTTACCAACAGACTCCAAGCCCAACAAAGCCATTAGTTGCTGCATCCGTTCATCTCGTTCCGCTCCCCTACAGCCGTGGACACCAGCCATAAGGGCAAGATTTTCCTGTACCGTAAGTCCTGGTGCCACAGCGGTTTCTTGGGGAGAAAGGGCTATGAGGGACTTTACGGCGGAAGCTTCTGTGGAAAGGCTTTTTCCCAGCAGAAAGGCATCACCACTGGTGGGTTTTGTGATGCAGGAAAGCATTTTGATGGTGGTGGTTTTCCCTGCTCCATTCACTCCTAAAAGGGAAAAGATTTCTCCCTGTTTTACGGAAAGGTTCAAATTATCTACTGCCACCACATCCTTGTATTTTTTTGTTAAGCCTTCTATTTTGATGGCATCCATTTTCAGCTCTCCTTTTCAAAGTGTGTTTTTATTCCTTGATAGGCATCTGTCAAGACTTTACTTACCAAATCCCAGTCAAGATTCAAAAAGCCTGTAGCAAACATGGTGGCAATACCATGGACAAAGGCCCACATTTCAAGATGAAAGAGCTCTGCCGTAGCTCCTGCAAGACCTGTGTTATCATGAAGTATCCCTTCCATCTCATTATCAAGGGCCATTTCCTTGGGCACCACCTCCTGGGAACGATCCCGCATGTACAGGAGCTTGAATAATTCCCTCTCTTCCTTTGCAAAACGAATATACGCCATTCCAGTGGCCTTATAGGCAGGATAGGCCCCACCTTCCACCTCCTTTTTGATATACTGATTGCACAGTTGGTCAGCAGCGGCAATCACCTCCATCCTCAATTCCTCCATGGAAGAAAAATTGGAAAAAATAGGCTGGGTCGAGCAATTCAAGGCGGTAGCAATATTCCGTGCATTCAAGGCCACCTCTCCCCGCTGACGTACCAGTTCAATAGCTGCTGCTACAATCTCTTCCTTTGTGATTTTAACCTTTGGAGCCATGATTCATCCTATAATATAACAAATGATATATAACAATGGTTATATTATTAACAAAGCGACATCTTGTCAAGGTCAGGGAAATAACTATTTACTTCTCCCCTTCCCCACTGATAGCATCATCAGAGTCAGAATCATCGGCCACCAGCACCTTATTTTTATAAAATTCTTCTTCCAGCAGCTGAACCACAGCCTGCTCCCAGGCTGTCCACGAAAAGCTACCACTGGGAATAAAAATCAGCTGCCAACCAGAAGCTCCACGGGCAAGACGAAGCACTGGCACATAGTCTGTTCGCTTGGCCTCCCACTGAAGCCAAAACTGCAGATACACAAAATCGCTCCCGACAGTATATCGTTCCCGCTGAGTCAAAGGAGAAGTTATCGTAAAGTCGTTGATACAGGTTTGCTCATCCCCCAGCTGCCGATTTAGATCCACCATGGCCACAAAAAGATCGTAGGCTTGTACTAAAAGCTTTTTGTCATCTTCTATTTGCTGGGTAATGGCAGAATAATCACCAAAGCTTTGCTCTGGAGCTAAAAACTGACCATAGGTTTGGAGTACAATTTTTTTTCCTTTTGCTTCTTTGCCAGAAGGTGATACACGAGCAATGGCTTCTGCAGCCCGTTTTTTAGGTAAAAGAAATTCTGGAGGCTTGTTACCAGAATCCTGAAATCTTTTAAATTGCTGTTCAAAATTGCTTACTGCACTGCCTAGGGTTTGTTTATTTTCCATAAAACAAGCCACCTCCTTGTGACCTACCATTAAAAGTATAGCATAGCCAGTAAGTTTTATGCTACAATAAGGACGATTTTTTCGATTCTAGTCCAAGAATCAAACCATACACGAGGAATTGATATGTATATAACTTGTCTTGATTTAGAAGGTGTTTTGGTGCCTGAAATCTGGATTGCCTTTGCAGAGGAAACAGGCATTTCTGAATTACGCCTCACCACCAGAGACATCAGCGACTATGACGTGCTGATGAAAAAACGCCTTGCCATTTTGGAGGAGCATAAGCTAGGGCTGAAGGAGATTCAGGCCACCATCGCCCGCATTGATCCATTGCCTGGAGCCAAGGAATTCCTAGACCAGCTACGACGGGTAAGCCAGGTAGTTATTCTCTCCGACACCTTTACTCAGTTTGCAGCCCCCCTCATGGAAAAGCTGGGAATGCCCACCATCTTCTGCAACGAGTTGGAGGTTGCCCCTGACGGAAAAATTACTGGCTACAAGATGCGACAGGACAACGGCAAGTATCACGCCATCAAGGGATTTCATTCCATGGGTTACGACACCATCGCCTCTGGAGATTCCTTTAACGACCTGGCCATGATTACCGCTTCCCAAGCAGGTTTCTTGTTCCGTGCCCCTCAGCACATCATCGACGACCATCCCAAGATTCCAGCCTTTACAGAATATGACCAATTGTTGGAGGCCATCAAAAGGGTTGTAAACAAATAAAAGACAAGAATAAGGAGAAAAGATGAATAAAATTATTCCTGGGCAGGAAATTAAGGCCCAAATTGTTGCAATCACCAACGATTGCGTTTTTATCGACTTAAATGCCAAAAGTGAGGGCATCATCGATAAAACGGAATTTCTTGATAAAGATGGAAACTGTTCCTTGCAAGAAGGAGACACTATTTCAGCCTTCTTCATGGGAGAGCGAAATGGAGAAATGCGATTTACCACCAAGCTGGCCGCCGACAAGCTTTCCCAGGGTAAGGGAGACACCTCCATGCTGGAGCAGGCTTGGAAAAGCGGCATCCCTGTAGAAGGCAAGGTAGAAAAGGAAATCAAGGGTGGATTTGAAATCAAGTTGGGAAATGTCAGGGCCTTTTGTCCCTATTCCCAGATGGGCTTCCGCCAGAAGGAAGAGCCTTCCGCCTACATTGGCCGTGTACTTTCCTTCAAGATTCAAGAATACAAGGAAAACGGCAAAAATATTCTCGTTTCAAACCGTGTAGTTCTAGAAGAAGAACATCGTCAGCAACTGGCAGACATTAGCAAAACTATTTCCGTTGGCCAGGTGGTAAAGGGCAAGGTTGAATCCCTCCAGAGTTTCGGTGCCTTTGTGAATCTTGGAGGCTTTAAGGCATTGCTTCCTATTTCCCAGGTGGGACGAGGACGTGTAGCAGACATTTCTGAGGTGCTCACTGTGGGACAGGAAGTGGAAGTAGAGGTTATCTCCACCGACTGGGACAAGGAGCGGGTTTCTGTAAGTCTCAAATCCCTTATGTCAGATCCCTGGGACACTGTTGCAGACAAGTATCCTGTTGATTCCAAGCATACTGGAACCATCGCCAGAGTTGCCGACTTTGGACTTTTCGTTACCTTGGAACCAGGTGTGGATGGTCTTTTACACATTTCCGAGTTACAGGGTGAAAACAGAAATACAAACCTGCGGGTAAAGTACAAGGCAGGAGATTCCATGGATGTGGCTATTAAAGCTATTGATATTCAGGAAAAGAGACTCAGCCTTCGTTCTGCCACTAGCAGTCAGCAGGACAAGGACACCGAAAAATACCTTGGAAGCCAAAAGGATGATGGGGACACCTACAATCCCTTTGCCGCATTGTTAAAGAAAAAATAAGTTGTAGAGGAAGGTGAAGCCTACAAACCATCGTAGTGCTTCACCTTTTTTTCATTAATAAAAAACCCGACCCAAGAAATACTTGAGTCGGGCTGATTCAATCTTTTATACCCTTACTAGGGACTACAGCTTGTATCTTCCAGTGGAAATAGTATGGCCCTCGTTATACACGTCGAACCAGATTTCCTTGTTACCAGATAGATCCAACAAACTATAGAATTCTTCCAAAGATGTTACCTTCTTACCATTTACAGCAGTAATAACATCTCCGTTTTGCAACCTCATGGCAGCGGCAGGTGACTTAGGCTGAACGCTAGTAACTACTACACCTTCCACCTTATCCTCTGTCAGCTTCAGCTGCTTGCGAGTAGTCTCATTGAGAGGTGCGGCGATAAATCCTGGCCACAACTTTGAGTTGTCAGCAACCAGTTCCTCATCTCGATTTTCAATCTTCACTTCTAAGGAAACTTCCTTGCCACCACGCAAAACTACAAAGTCAGCAGTTTCACCTACCGTCAAATCACCTACTTCTCGCACCAGCTGATCCACAGTCCGAACATCATGGCCGTTCAGCTTAATTACAAAGTCACCAGCCTGCATTCCAGCCTTTTGAGCAGGAGAACCGATGAAAATCTGAGATGCAAAGGCACCTACACGGCTACCAACCCCCAAAGCTTCCTTGTACTCGTTGGTAATATCCACCAGAGAAACACCCATCCAGCCGTAAGTTACCTTACCAGTTTCGATGAATGAATCAATAGCCTTTTTTACGTTGTTAATGGGAATCGCAAAGCCCAATCCCTGAGATCCACCAGATTGAGATGCTATCCATGTGTTGATTCCAATTACCTCACCGTAAATATTTACCAGAGCACCACCGGAGTTACCTTGATTGATGGCTGCGTCTGTCTGAATGAAGTCACTAATATTGCCAATTCCGTTTCCGGAACGACCAGTTGCACTAACAATTCCCTGGGTTACAGAAGCATAGTATCCCAAGGGAGTTCCCATGGCAAAGCAGATGTCGCCAGTTTGTACAGTGTCAGAATCTCCCAACACTGCCACAGGAATATTTTCATTCTTGGCCTCAAAGGAAACCAAGGCAATGTCCATTCGCTCATCCTTTCCTACCAGTTTTGCATCAAAGGTTCGGTCATCAGAAAGACGAACAGAAATTTCATTTGCAGAACCTGCCACGTGATTGTTGGTCAGGGCATAGTAGGTATCGCCGTTTTTTCGTACGATTACACCAGAACCGAGACCAGACTGCTCATATTCCCGAGTTTCACCTTCACCTTCTTCTCCCTGTCCAAAGAAAAAGTTAAAAGGCCAGCCCATGGAAGGAGTGGTAACAGTTTTCTTTTCAATCACATCGATTTCTACAATGCTGGGGAGAACTCCGCTGGAAACTGAGCGGAACACATTTTGCATTGCCTCTGCCACTGCCAAGGAATCCTTTGCAATGGCAACCGCAGGAGCAGTGTCTGCAAAAGCTGTATTGGCAGATTTTCCCTCCGAAGAGCTACAGGAAAAGGAAAACAGCAGAAAGGACAAGAGTGTGGCAAATGCTACACCTGCCAGATATTTTGTTCGTCGTTTCATATAAATAAACCTCCAGTGAATAAAAGTCTCCTCTACAGGATTAAAAATCAACTCTCTGTAAAAGAAACCTTTATCACACACTACTTATTAAAAGTTAACTCATTCTTAAAAAGAAGACAAATTTTGAGGAAAATCGTTACAAAAGATTTAAGAAAAATTTAATCTCGGAGGGTGAGAATTTCTGTATGGTCTTTGAATACGGCTACCGTATGCTCTTCATGGGCAGAAAATTTCCCGTCAGCAGTGATTACAGTCCAACCATCCTCTGCCACATCTACATCAGGTACACCAAGATTAATCATAGGTTCAATGGCCAGCACCATTCCAGGCTGAATCCGTGGGTTTGGTCCCCGTCCCACCACGTTAGGTACAGAAGGATCCTCGTGAACCTCTAAGCCTACACCGTGGCCACAATATTCGTATACAACACCATAACCAGCAGCTTCTGCCACAGCAGATACGGCTGCACCAATATCCTTGATACGATTTCCTACCTTACAAGCCTCAATTCCAGCTGCAAGACATTGACGTGTTACTTCCACCAATTTCTGGTATTCAGGCTTTACATTACCAATCATCAAGGTAATGGCAGAGTCACTGATGTAGCCGTTTAAATCAATTCCCACGTCAATGGAAACAAGGTCACCATCCTTAATCTTGCGTTTTTTTGAGGGAACTCCGTGAATAACCTCGTTGTTTACAGACACACAGGCAGCACCTGGAAAATTTTCCCGATACCACGCAGGCTTTCCTCCACGGGCAGTCATGTATTCAAGGCACAGATCGTCAATATCCTTGGTGGACATGCCAGCTACAATCTGTGGAATAATACTTTTGTACATTTCTGCCAACAGTCGACAGGATTTTCTAATACCTTCTATCTGGGTCTCATTCTTAAGACGAATCATCTTTCCTCCAATATGCTCTTTTTCAACCGGGCGGGAATCCGCACCTTTTTATCTAACCCCATGGCTTCATCAAGACAAACACCTGCGGTATATATATCATCCATACGAAAATAGGCTCCTGCCATACGCACCAACAAGGCGGCGTCATCCTTGGGACTCAAGGCCAGCTCCAAGGCAGCCTCCCAAGCATCCAGTGCCAGCTCGTCAGATATGTGTCCCTCCAGCTGATTCAACCACAAATTCCGTGCCAAGGTTAAAACCTCTGGGAAAAAGTGCCGGAAATAGGAAAAAGTCTTTTCCATGGCAATAATCCGAGTAACCAGCAGAGAGGCATCATAAAACCGAGAACGAAGAATCAATTCCTCGCACAGGATAAAGCCATAGTCCATAAAGTCTTCCCGACAAAACCACTTTGCCAGGTTAAAATCCGCCACCTCACGGTTCATGCGGACATATTCCTCCACCGCCTCATCCTCACGGCCATGGAGCAGGTCAAAGAAAATCAACTTTGCCCTACTTTCTGGATCCTGTCGTTTTAAAAGCCATTTCCGATAGTCAAAGGAATTCCCACGAGCATCCTCAGAACGATGATGGGTGGCACGAGACAAATCGAACACGGAACGACGCTGAAAATCTGAGAGGATTTCGTAGGCTTGCACCAAACGATGAAAGGCCTCTGTTTGCTCCTTTGATAAGGAACTAGCATCAGCTGTATCTGGGTGAAGCTCCTTGGCCTTTTTTCTATATGCCCGCTTGATTTCTGCAGCAGAGGCTGTAGGATGAACCCCTAGAATCTGATAACAATTTTCCAAGCTTTGCCTAGCCCAAGCGAGAGCCAGATGCAGTAGCCTGCTCAGGATTCTCAATAATATTAAAATCGTTTACAACCATGCCTTCTTTTTCCATGGCCTGCATCAACACTTGATTTGCAGAAGGAGCTGAAAACAGGGACTTGGTTACAAAGGCTGCACCCTTTTTTCCTGTTAAATTACCACAGGAAGAAAGAACTTCTGTTACACGAGCAGGAATTTTTCCCTTAAACAAGCCATAACTGGGAGTAAACACTACCACATATTCATAGGGTGTAAGCCGAAGATTATCGGTGGGACGAGTTCCATCCACTACTTCCACCACATGACCACTACGAGCTGCACCGTCAGCTAAAGCCTTTACTAAAGCTCCAGCATTTTTAGATTGAGTATCAAGAAAATGAAGGATTATAACACGCATTCTTTCACCTTATGCCAGTCGGTACAACTGATCTATCATCTTTTCTTTTACGATGAGAATAGAACAATTTGCCTTTGCCATGATTTCTTTATTTGCACTTGAAACATCATCGTGACTTCCAAAAAAATCAGTACCATCAAAGCAGTCATAGCATCCCAGCAAAATCAAACCAGCATTCATTTCATCAGCAGAAAGAATAACCTCCGACCAAACTGCTCCAGAACGAAGCTCTGTTTCAATGGTTACACCCTTATCACTTCCCAGTTGAGCTACATAATCTAGGTAACGCTGTCCATCTTCTCGTAAATTCTTCTCAAAAAGAGAGCTTTCTTCTGCCAAGAAAAAATTACCAAGGGTTAATTGACTGAGAGAAGCTGTATCTACAACATATACTGCCTTTAAGTTACAGCGATATAACTTTGCCATAAGAATTCCATACTCAGCTGCTCGTATGGAGGCTTCTGAACCATTAACAACAACAAGAATATTCTGAAAAAGATGCTTGATCATGTCTTCTCCCTTAAGTAGTCTTGTGTAGACCTTTACCCAGTTATTTCTTTTGACGAGCCTTCAATGCCTTAAGCACAAAGGTATTCTCTCGTTCCCGCTCTTCAAGAACACTTTGAATATATTCTTTTGTTTCTCGAGTTTGAGGAATAACCTGCTTGCTCAGGGCATTTACCCGTCGTTGTGTCTTTCGCACTTCAGTGGCTAATTTCCACACCATGGTTCTTATGGATGCCAACCGAGTCAGCAGTTTCAGCAAAGCCAAGAACTCTACGGTAACCTTGTCAACATCAGCATAGGAACCCAAGAAGGAATGTGTTAACTGCTGAGCAGGTAACACCACATCAACAGTAACAAAGTCTCCCCCTGCTATTCTAACAGGTTTTTCCGTAATTGTAAAATTATATTTTGTGTGATGGGCTACTCGCTCCACTCGATCAGCACCAACAATCATTAACATTCTTTTTACCGCAGGATAAGCCTCTTGAAGGGTCTTGTCAATTTCCCGCTCCAAAAGCTTTACCTCCTCCACCAGCTTCATCAGCTCCATTACGAGAATCTCTCGCTTTTGCTCCAGCAATTCGTAACCGTTTTGGGCAACGGAAAGCTGTTCCTTTACAATGAGCAAATTTGATTTGGTGGGTGCCATGTTTATGTTTGCCACGATTATGTATCCTGTATAGGCTGATTATTCATATATCGATCTATGAGCTGAGGATCGATTCGATACAACTCGTTTCTCGGTAGCAGAGACAAAAGCTGCCAGCTGATTTCCAAGGTTTTTTCGATGGAGCGATCTTCATGTTCATCCTGAGTCAGGAAGCGGTTTTCGAATTCAGATCCAAAGTGAAGATACATCTTGTCCACCTCAGAAAGCTCCTCCTCTCCAATAATGGAAACAAGGCTTCTGATACTTTTTACCTTTGAATAGGCAGCAAAAAGCTGGTTGGAAACATCCTTGTGGTCCTCACGAGTCATGCCAGCTCCAATTCCGTCCTTCATCAAACGAGACAAGCTTGGTAGCATAGAAACGGGAGGATACACACCCTGCTGAGCCAAGCCACGGTCAAGAACAATCTGACCTTCGGTGATATAGCCAGTAAGGTCTGGAATAGGATGAGAAATATCATCATTAGGCATGGACAAAATAGGAATTTGAGTAATGGAGCCTTGGGAGCTCGTAATTCTACCTGCTCGCTCATACAATTCAGCTAAGTCTGAATACAAGTATCCAGGATAACCCTTTCTTCCAGGAACCTCTCCACGGGTTGTAGAGATTTCTCGCAGAGCCTCGCAATAGTTGGTCATGTCCGTAAGCACAACCAGAACGTGCATTCCCTTTTCATAAGCCAAATATTCAGCTGCTGCAAGGGCACAACGAGGTGTAATGATACGCTCGATAGAAGGAGCATCTGCCAAGGATTGGAACATTACAACCTTAGACAATACACCAGATTCTTCAAATTCGTTGATGAAGAACTGAGCTACGTCATATTTAATACCCATTCCTGCAAACACCATTACAAAGTCTTCGGAGGAATTAAGCAACTTTGCTTGACGAATAATTTGAGCTGCTAATCGGTTATGAGGCAAACCGTTTCCAGAATAAATGGGAAGCTTTTGTCCACGAATCAAGGTATTCATACCATCAATGGAGCTAATTCCTGTCTGAATAAAATCCCTTGGATACACACGTGCATAGGGATTAATAGGATAACCATTAACATTAACCCGATCAGAAGACACAATGGCAGGACAACCATCAATAGGCTGTCCCAATCCGTTGAAAATACGTCCCATTAAGCCTTCCCCAACGGTTAATTCCATGGGTGTATCTAAAAATTCTACCTGAGATTCAACTAAATCAATTCCTACAGTGGAACCAAAGACCTGAACAACAGCAAATTCTGGGGATAAGTCAATAACACGTCCGATACAGCGCTTTCCATAGCGATTACGAACTGCTACAATCTCTCCAAAAAATACTTTTTCAGTACATTTAACGATGATAATAGGACCATCTACTGCCTGAATTCCCTTGTATTCTACACCTCTCATAAGGCTACCTTCCTCTGGAATTGCTGTTCCAAGCTACCAAACTGAACCTGCAGTTTTGATTCAATCTCTTGAATCATGTCTAGTCTATCATTTGGTACGGTGGTTTTAATACGAACAATATCTTCACGAACTGGCAAATGCAGGATCTTTGATAGAGGAGCTCCTCGTTTCAGCAAATCTAAAGACCTGTTGTAAAACATAATCATGAGACTCAAAATGGCAATTTGCTTGCCTGCAACAGAATACACGTCAATAGCATCAAAGGCACTTTGCTGTAGGAATCCATTACGAATCATTTCAGATACAATCAATACTAATCGTTCTGCATCAGGAACTGCATCAGGACCAATCAGCTTTACAATCTGTTCTAGTCTCTGCTCCCGCTTCAGCAGGTTCATGGCCTCGTGGCGGATAGTAGCCCAGCGTTCATCAAATGCATCCCACCAAGCACGAACATCCACGTCATATTCAGAATAGGAGGTTAACCAACCAACGGCAGGATAGTGACGAGCATAGGCCAAGTCCTTGTCCAGAGCCCAGAAGCAACGAATAAACCGCTTGGTGTGCTGGGTAACTGGCTCAGAAAAATCTCCACCTGGGGGAGAAACGGCTCCAATAATAGAGATAGAACCATCATCTCCAGCTAAGGTTTTGATACAACCTGCTCGTTCATAGAATTCTGCCAAACGAGTGGGCAAATAGGCAGGGAAGCCTTCTTCTGCAGGCATTTCTTCCATACGTCCAGACAATTCACGCAGTGCTTCTGCCCAGCGGCTAGTGGAATCTGCCATAATGGCTACAGTCATTCCCATGTCACGATAATACTCTGCCAAGGTGATTCCTGAATACAAGGACACCTCTCGGGCTGCAACAGGCATGTTGGAGGTATTGGCAATCAAAATGGTTCTTTCCATAAGGGAACGACCTGTTCGAGGGTCTATCAAAGAAGGGAATTCCCTCAAAACATCGGTCATTTCATTACCCCGTTCACCACAACCAACGTATACAATTAAGTCTGCATCGCACCATTTAGCAACGGCATGCTGGGTCATGGTCTTTCCCGTACCAAATCCACCAGGAATGGCAGCAGTTCCACCCTTTGCAAGGGGGAAGAATACGTCAATAACTCGCTGACCAGTAAATAATGGCTCAGAGACTTCCATTTTACGCAGGAAGGGTCTAGCTTGACGAACAGGCCAATAGTGAGCAAGGCGGATTTCTTCCCCAAGGTTTGTTCGAGCAATCACATCCTCAATGGTGAACTCCCCTTCACTTTCCAAAAACTCCAATGAACTACCTTGAATATAGGGAGGAACCATAACCTTATGCAGGATGGAAGATGTTTCTTGAACGGTACCAATAACCATACCAGGAGAAATGGTAGTCCCTACACTAACAGAGGGAACAAAACACCACTTTTTTTGTACATCTAGAGGTTCTGCTCGCTGACCAGGTAACAGGAAGGCTCCACCTTCTTCATACATTGTTGCTAAGGGACGCTGAATTCCATCGTAGATGGTACCCACCAATCCAGGGCCGAGACGCAAGGATAAAGGGCGCTCCTGACAAATAACAGGTTCACCGATGGTCATTCCAGTATCATCTTCATAAATCTGAATAGTGGCGGAACCAGATTCCAAACGGATAATCTCACCAATGAGCTGGGCAGAACCAACACTCACCACGTCATACAAACCACATCCATCTAGTCCAGAAGCATAGACAATAGGACCAGAGATACGAGTAACCTTGCCCTCAATCATACGGAAATTCCCTCACCAAATAAGGTTCTCATCATTTCTTCCCTGTGATTCTCCAAAAGTGGAGCAACCACCTCTCCTAGGGTGGCACGACAACGAATGCTTCCATCTGTTGTCTCCAAAACTACCCCACGATATAAATTGGAAGTTTCTGCATCATCATATCCAAGGAATGCCTCTCCTAAGGGTAATGGATCTGTAGGCAAGCAAGACTGAAGGATGTCCTTTCCAAAAACCTTCAGTAACAAGGGCTCTACAAGGGAAGTATCCATGTCTACAATTTTTGCCACCAGCTGACGACCTGCCAAAACCTGCTTGTAATCATTTAGCTTTCGTTCCAAAAGCTGGAGCAAGCGATCTTGTGGCAAGGCTCCTAAGTATTCATTTATTCCAGAAAGCACTGCAGAGCTTTTAAAGGAGAATTGTAATCGATCCTGCTTTAATGCAAGTTCTGATTGAACATCTCGCCGCAAAGCAGCAATTTTACTTTCTGTTTCAGCCCGCTTTTCGCTTTCAAAGGAGGCAAACCGAGCTTCAAAGTCCCGCAAAATCCGCTGACATTCCCTTTCTCCATCGGAAACAATCTGCTGAACCTTGGCTTCTCCATCTGCCTGAATCTTTTGCTCCAGTCCTTCTGTAAAACGTAATACTTCCATTGTTATCGTAACCCTAGATATGCATTCCTATAGCCTCTCTAATTAAATCAGTGAGGCTTTTCTTTCCTTTAAGTCGCCCCTGCAAACCAGGTATCTCCACAATAAGTGGACGAGAAACCTGCATTTGACAAGCGACAACTTCTTGTTCCAACAACGAGGCAGCTTGTTCCGACAAAATCAGAATCTTTGGCCTTTCCTCCCCATGAGATTCTTCTGTAGCCCATACAAAGGCAGCCAGAGCCTGCTCACGAGTTGAAACAGCTGTACCGGCAACTCCTACCAGAGAAAATGCCAGAACCAGCTCCCTTTCCCCGATAAAATAGTATTCCAAGGGAAAATCCTATGTTATAGGATGATAATCAACAAGGCTACCAAGAAGCCCCAAAGACAAATACCTTCTGCCAAACCAACAAAGGGCAAAGCCTTACCAGAAAGCTCCTCGTTTTCACTCATGGCACCCATTGCTGCAGCACCAATCTTTCCTACAGCCAGACTACCGGCAATACATGCAATACCTACAGCCAAACCAGCGGCAATATACTTAGCAGCAGCAACAATGCTTGCAGGTTCAGTTTCGGCAGCAGCAGCTTCTGCATCAGCAGCATATACTCCGCCAACCACAAACAACAGGATGGCCAAAACCATTCCAACATAACGCAAATTCAGTTTCATACCAAAACCTCTCAAAATATATTTCTTTCATACGCCAAATAAGGACCTATGAAAAATGATTCCTTATACATTCCCCCCATAGCAGAAGGGCTTGAATTCTCTACCAGTCTTGTGAAAGAACTTTGAGAAGAACTCAAAGTACTGCAATCGAATAACCTGAATGGCTACAATCATGCCTTCCAGAACAATAACGATGGCATTACCGATTATCATGATGGCGATTCCACCAATACCTCCCACCATTTCCGACATGGTGGAGATAATAAAGCCTAATACAGCGTGAGCCAAACCAAAAGCACCTACACGCAAGAAGCTAATGGTGTTGGAAAGGTAGCTAGAAATTACTTCAAGGATTTCAACCACACCTTCTATAACGGCGGTAAAAAGACCGTGTTCAAAGACAGGACGCTTTCCCGCCACTAAACGTGACAGGGGATGGCCCATAAACACACCGAAAAGTGAAATCCCAATAATAACCCAATCAAGCCAGAAGGGAGGAATCTTGAGAAGAGCAATTCTAACGGCCATCCAAACTACATACCAGAAGAATAGGGCTCCACTAAAACCAATCTTTCCAAAAAGGAAACGTCCCAATTCCTTATGACGCAGTGCATCAATAAAATTTAATACCAAACCGGTTGTATTGATGATAAATCCTATGGCTAGGGTAAACAAGAAGAAACCAAAAATAACATTGATATTCCCTGCAGAGGGCATCAAATGTAGAATATGATCATGACTCTCGCCAAACAGACCAGTAAGGAAGCGACTCAGAGGAATTAACACATGGCCGTTGGCAAAAAACTCACCAGTAAGAATACCCATTATCGTACTGCTACAACCAAGTGCAATAAACACGGGACCAAACTTACTCCAGCTTGACAAAAACTTTAAGGCATTTTTTGTCAGCAAGATACCAAGCAAAACAAAAACCAAGCCCTGGCCTGCGTCACCAAACATGAGACCGAACAGGAGGGTAAAGAAAAATGCAACCCAATGGGTGGGATCTATGGAGCTATATTCTGGCACACCGTAGCTTAAAACCATGCGGTCAAAGCTTTTGATAAATTTTCCGTGATGGAATTTAACAGGAATCTTGTACTTTCCTGCCTTAACTTCAGGCACTTCTTCTGGATCATAGCTGGTAATTGCAATAGCACCCTTAGTAAGCTCCTCCAAATCCTTGGCAAGGGAAGCTACATCCTTTGCAGCAATCCAACCAGAAAGTTTATGTGTTGTCTGGGTATGTTCCAGTTCATCAGAAATTCGTCGTAACTCCACATTCTTGGAAGAGGAAGCTTCCTCTCCTGCTTCAGCCTGAGAAACGACAGCCTTCTTATTTGTAGTCGCTAAAGAAGCTCCTGATGAATCTAAAAGATCCACCACTCCCTTCTTTCCTAAAAAATCCAAAACAGGGCAAACATCTGAGGTTAAAACCAGTAATTCAATAAACTTCATCTGTGCTGGACGTGCCATTGCCTTTCCTCCCAGAAACATCAAACAGCTGATATATTAAGTACGTCATTCACCTGGCCAATAGGCAAGCCCAGACGCAAACACTCGGTAACCGCTCGGATACAATCTAATTCATATCTTTTTATTTTGAACCAACAATACAAAACATGGGGTAGCTCATGATTTTGGTGGAGCCGCTTTTTCCACTGGTAGAATAGTTTTCTGTGGGCCATACTGTTTATCCACCGAGGATCAATGGTCCAAAGCTCATCCTCATTAGGAGGATTCAAAAGTGGGGCATAAATGCTCTTGCTCCATGCCTCATAATTATTAATAGAATAGTCCAATGTCTTTACAATGGGGCCTGCAAGCTCATCCTTAGAAATTGCACTCCTATCTGAAACATCCTCTAAGGTAACTAATCGCTGGAGTACCTCATTATCATTCATTCCAAAGTACACCCGTAAACGCAAAGACCACACAAGGTTATCCAGTAATAGCTCTTCCCTCATCATTTTTTTTATGGAGTCTCCCGTATCATGGGACAAATTGGAAGCACTATTCCAAAGATTACGAATATATTGCAGGTCTAGATGAGATTCCAATTCAAGCTGAGATACTGCTGACTTTTCTGTAACACTCCATTCCACAGGAGATTCTGCCACCAATCCAGCAATATCAGGCCATTTATCATACTGGAGCATAGAAAAAGGATGGATATAATTCATCTGAGGCATTTTTGAAGATGAATCATCCTCTTTAATGGAAAAGAAAAGCAATTCCTTTAGATTTTCATAGTCGTACAGGCGAATTAAATCTATCAAAAACTGAGGAGGACGAGACTGCCCATCCATCAAGGAAATGAATTTTTCTAAGAAAAGACCTTCTGCCTTATGCTCAATCATCTCTGCTAAATCAGCAGGAACAGCACGGGGACATTCAGAAGAAAAAAGGAGTGTCCATAAATCTTCAAGAGAAGTTACAGACTGAAGACGGGAAAGACCTTCTCCCACAAAGGACTTGGACAACATGCCACAGACCTTTGCATAAATGTAACCATCAAAAGCCGAAACACCCATGGTTCCCAATCCTATTACTGGAACAATAATGTATCCAATAAGGAAGAAAAAGCTTCCTTGTTGGTATTCATACCACGCAACTGGGCCTCATAGGCTTGAAGCTGATTTAAGTAATCCTGATGCAGAGCATCCTTTTCTTGGGATAATTTTTCGTTATACTGGAGAACACAGCGGTTGCACCTTTCTTTTAACTCCGCATCTCCCTTACTCATGGTTTCTGCAATATTTTTGTCAGTCTTTATTTGTACATCAAACAAAGACTGTGCAATCCCCTGCTCTACCGTCAAAATACGGTCAAGAAGAGTTGTGTTCTCCATAATAAATCCCCTTCTCTTTTTACTGAAGCTACTTAGACTTGCTGGATAACCAATCGCTCAAAATCCACAAGACAATTGAAAGCATCCTGAGCATTTGTTGTAGCAAGAATTTTTTTAAGGAAATCAGGATTTTGAAGCAAAGAAGCTAAACGCTTGATTACCTGCAAATGAAAATCACAATCCTTAACACCAGACACCAACATAAAAACAAGGTGCACAGGCTCATTATCTAAGGATTCGAAATCAATTCCCTGTCGAGAAATACCAATCACACCGTGGACTCCCTCAACCCCTTCGCAAAGGGCATGAGGAATGGCTACTCCACGACCGATACCAGTACTCAACTTACTCTCACGCTGAAGCAAGGCAGAAAGCACCTCATCGTAATTCAGACTTGGCTGAGAAACTACTAATTTCTGGGCTAATTCTTGAATCACATCACGTTTGTCCGTACTGGCAAAATCAAAGGAAATTGACTGGCAATTGAACACACGTCCAAGAATCATTGTACACCTCTAAATTATTGCTGTTCTACAGGCTCTGTACTAACAGGTGCTTCAGGAACAGCCTCCTCGCTAGGAGCAACTTCTACTGTACCCTCTGCTTCTGCAGGAGCTTCTTCGTCTAACCAGAATCCACCAGTTCCAGCAGCTTCTTCCTGAGCAGCAGCTGCATCCAAGGAATGAACAGCAGGAGCCTTATTCATAAAGGCCAAAACAAAGGTAGATACAAAGAACAAGGTTACCAAAATATATGTGGTTTTAGTCAGCACATTGCCAGAACGAGAACCAAATGCAGCAGAGTTTCCGCCTCCCAAAAGGCCACCCATGCCACCGCCCTCTTCATTCTGAAGAAGAACGACACATACCAGCAAAACGCATATAATTACAAATGCTACCAAAAGAATAATACCAATAACACCCATTTGTTGTTACTCCGTCTTATAAGATACAATGATGGATTGTACCCCAAATCACGGTTTTATGCAAGGGAAGTCATTTTTTTCACAGAGAATTAATATCTAGTTTTATCTGAAGGATTTTGAAATGTAAAAGCATTCTTCCCCTTTTAAATGGGCTGTGATATACTTTTTTCCATGAGCACACAAAAATTTGTCCACCTTCACGTTCACTCGGACTTTTCCTTGCTGGACGCATCTGCAAAAATCAACGATTTGGTAAAAAGAGCAAAGGAGCTAGGTATGGATGCCCTGGCTCTCACCGACCACGGAAACATGTTCGGGGTGTTGCGATTTGAGCAGGCATGTCGAAAGGCGGGAATCAAGCCCATTATCGGCTGCGAATTTTACGTAGCTGCAGGAAGTCGCCACGCAAAGAACACCACAGAGCGGGGGAAAAATTACTACCACTTAATTCTTTTGGCAAAAAATGAGGAAGGTTACCGTAATTTGATGCAGCTGGACTCTGCAGCCTATACCGAGGGAATGTACTACAAACCTCGTATCGACAATGAGATTTTGCGTCAGCATAGTGGTGGATTAGTGTGTCTTTCTGCCTGTCTTGCAGGCCAGCTTCCCCAGCTGCTTTTAACAGGTAAGATGAAAGAGGCTGAGGATTTTGTGCGGGAATATCAAGAGATTTTTGGCAAGGAAAATTTCTTTGTAGAGCTTCAGGATCACGGTATTTCTGAGCAAAAAAAGGTGGCTCCTCTTCTCATTGAGGTTGCAAAAAAACTAGACGTGCCTATGGTGGTAACAAACGATATCCACTTTGTCTTGAAGGAAGACCAGGTAGTTCAGGATGTGATGCTCTGTATTGGTCGAAAGGAAACTCGAAGTGACCCCAGACGACGAAATCCATACAACAGCGAATTCTACATGAAAAGCGCGGAGGAAATGGCAGAGCTCTTTCCTGAATACCCAGAAATGATGGAAAATACGGTGAAAATTGCAGATATGTGCGATTTTACCATTCCTCAATTTTCCACAGAGCAGCTAAAGGATTGCTTGCCGGTGTACCAGATTCCACCAGAATTTGCCACTCAGGACGATTATGTACGGCACTTGGTATATACCGGCCTTGAAAAACGATACAAAACCATTACCCCAGAGATTCAAGAGAGAGCGGAGCATGAGCTTTCGGTTATCTTTACCATGGGATTTTCTGGCTATTTCTTGATTGTATGGGACTTTATCAACTGGGCCAAGCAAAATGACATTCCTGTAGGACCAGGCCGTGGTTCTGGAGCAGGTTCTCTGGTAGCCTATGCCATGACCATTACCGACGTAGACCCCTTCCGCTACAATCTGCTGTTTGAGCGATTCTTGAATCCTGAGCGAATCTCCATGCCTGACTTTGATATTGACCTGTGTAACGAAGGTCGTCAGGCAGTAATCGACTATACTCGGCAAAAGTACGGAGATGAGCAGGTTGCTCACATCGTTACCTTTAACACCCTCAAGGCCAAGGCTGTAATGAAGGACGTGGGACGAGTTCTAGACATTCCCTTGAACGAAGTGAACATGCTGACAAAGCTGGTACCAGACAATCCCAAGGCCCACTTAAAGGATGCCTTTGAGGTAAACGAAAAGATGAAGGATTCAGGTCAGCTAGCTCCCTACCGAAACGATCCTCGGTACAAGGAAATGTTTGACCTGTGCTTGAAGATGGAGGACTTGAACCGTAACACGGGACTCCATGCCTCTGGTATTGTAATCGGTAAAACGAAAATTCCTGACTGGGCCCCTGTGTACAAGGACAGTCGCACGGGAAAGACAGCAGTTCAGTTTACCATGGATATTATCGAGCCCTGTGGCTTGGTAAAGATGGATTACTTGGGACTGAAAACCCTTACCCTCATCAAGCATGCGGAACACATTATCCGAAAGCGACCTGGCTACGAAAATTTCCGTGCAGACCAAGCTCCAGAAGATGATAAAAAAACCTTTGAGCTTTTCTGTGCAGGCCAGACGGCGGCAGTGTTCCAGTTTGAAAGTCCTGGAATGCAGAAAATTCTTCGGCAAGCCCAGCCCAGCCGCCTGGAAGACTTGGTTGCCTTGAATGCCCTGTACCGACCAGGCCCCATGGACTATATCCCCAACTACATCGAAGGAAAATTTGATCCTAGCAAAATCAAGTATCCTGATCCCTGCCTCAAGGACATTTTGGAAGAAACCTACGGTGTTATGGTGTATCAGGAGCAGGTTATGCAGGTAGCCCAGCGAATTGCAGGCTATAGCCTTGGTGGAGCTGACATGCTTCGACGTGCCATGGGAAAGAAAAAAGCAGAGGTAATGGTTGCAGAAAAAAGTAAGTTTATAGAAGGAGCTGTTAAAAATGGCTTTGAGGCCCAGCACGCCGACGACATTTTTGAAATCATGGTTCCTTTTGCAGGCTACGGATTTAACAAGAGCCACGCTGCAGCCTACTCCATTGTAGCCTACCGCACTGCCTATCTAAAAGCAAACTTTCCCGCTGAATTCATTGCCGCCAACTTAACCAACGAAATCACCAGTGCAGACAAGCTTCCCGCATACATGCAGGAAGGCCGTTCCATGGGATTGACCATATTACCTCCCGACATTAATCGCTCTAGCCGCTACTTTGACGTGGTGGATGGGGAAATTGTTTTTGGTCTTATGGGAATCAAGGGCATGGGTGAAGCCGCTGCAGATGCCATTATTCAAGAGCGGGAAAAGAACGGTCCCTACAAGGACTTTATGGATATGCTAGACCGTGTTCCCAGCACTGACATTAACAAAAAAGTAGTGGAGGTTCTTATAAAGACGGGAGCCTTTGACAAGCTAGGTACCAACCGAGCCACCCTACTAGCTAACATGGAAGAAGCCATGAGTTACAATGAGGCAAGGCAGGCAAATAGCAAGTTTGGACAAATCAGCCTCTTTGAAGATTCTGGTGAAAAGGAGTTTGTAGACTTTGAGTTCCATCTCATGGATGAAATGCCACACCAAGATTTACTGACACTGGAAAAAGAATGTATTGGCTGTTATGTATCCGGTCACCCCTTAGATGATTACAAGGAATTGATTAAAAATGCCTGTACCTTAACAGCCACCACTATGGAGCGTTCTCAAAGTGACAAGCAATATACTATCCTTGGTCAGCTAAAAGACTTGCGTCCCATTGTCACCAAGAAGGGAGCTGCCATGGCCTTTGGCAAGCTAGAGGATATGGATGGAGAAATAGAAATCACCTTCTTCCCAAAAATCTGGGAGCTACAACGAAGCAATCTTGCAGACGACATGATAGTAGCCTTGTCTGGAAAGGTGGATAAAGGTCGTGGGGACACCCCTTCTTTCTTGGTGGATGAAATATTGGACATAAACAACCTCAAGCATAAAGTAAACTGGGACATCCACATCAAAATCGATTCTACCCTCAAGGAAGAACAACAAATGTATAAATTACGTGATTATCTATTTGGCTCTGAGGGTAATTCTTGTGTATATTTTCATATAGACACACCCTCTGGACATCAAATAATTAGGGCAAACCCCATGTTAAAGGTTTCTAGTTCAGACGATTTTATACAAGAATTGGAAATGCAGCCTATGGTGAACCAAGTGTGGAAAGAATAATCTTCCTTACATCAGGATAAATCAGGAGTGTACCATGATCATTTTTAGTTTGTTGGCAGCAGCCCTTAGTCTCTATGCTATGATGTGCTTTGTGAGAATCATTCTCACTTGGATTCCCAGCCTAAATTACTCCAAGTTTGGTCATTTTATGGCCACTGCCTGTGATCCTTACATGAATTATTTCCGTAGATTCAGATTTCTTCGATTTGGAAGCATTGACTTTAGCCCCATCCTATCACTGGGACTTTTAGTGGCAGTTTCCAATATTTTTTCCAATATTGCTCTAACTGGACGTTTTGGAGTGGGATATATTTTTGCCTCTATAGTTTCCGTGTTTTGGTCACTCATTTCTTCTGTTATAGGCTTTCTCATCATCCTGCTGATTATTCGTCTTGTAGCCCTCTTTTTAAGCAAAAGTGGCAATTCCTTGTGGTATAGCCTCGACAGCACCTTAAATCCTGTGGTGTACAAGCTGGCAGGAATCTTTCGAGGACGTAACACCTTTATGACCCAGAAAACAGCCTACATCATCACCATTGTAGCACTTTTTGTAATACGTCTTTTAGGAGGAATTCTCTTCTCCTTGCTCGTAGGCATGCTGACACGAATTCCCTTCTAGGCAAGGTGTCCTACCATGAAACTGAAGGAAATAGAAACACCTATCTCCACCCTCTCTGGTATTGGACCTGCCAAGGCTCGACTTTTTGCTAATATTGGTATCTACACCATTGCAGACCTTCTCAGTTATTATCCAAAGGACTGGGAAGATAGAACCCAGCCTGTTCCCCTAGCTCAATTCAGGGAAAAGAAGGTTCACACCATAGCTCAAGTCATTGGCCACAGCTGGTTTGGCTATGGTAGAATGAAAACCTTAAAAATCGCCATTGCAGATGCCAGCGGACGGGGAGAACTGGTGGCCTTTAACCGCCCCTTTTTGGAAAAATCCCTGCCAGTGGGAGCCATAATCGCCCTTACTGGCCAATTTTCTATAAAATATAACCAGATTCAGTCTACTTCCTTTGAGGCAGAAAAGATTGCAGACACTGGCAATCTGCAGGACTGGCAAAACAAGACAATTCCTGGCTCCCAGGTCATTCCCATTTACCCCTTGACGGCAGGCCTTTCCAACGGCCACATCAGACAGGCAGTAAAACGAGCATTGCAGGAATACGGACGAGGCATTGAAGATGAGCTTCCACAAGAAATCTTGCAAAAACGAGCTCTTATGGGAAAGGCACGGGCTATTGCTAACATGCACCAGCCCAAAACCTTAGCCGATGCACTGGAAGCCCGAAAAACCTTGATTTACGAGGAGCTTTATTTTTTTCAGCTGGCTATTGGTGGCCGTGCATTGCTCCACAAGGGACGACTACCAGACCTAGAGCCAGCTCAAGTTCAGGAAACAACCTTTGGGCCAGAGCAAGAGGCTGCCTTTTTAGAAAGCCTTTCTCCACGGCAGGAAAAACTTTTGGCCGCCCTCCCCTTTCAGCTTACCTCAGGACAAAAACTTTGCATTACCGACATAAACCGAGATCTAGACCAGTGTGAAAAAAGTCGTTGCACTGGATCAGTTGGACAACAGCCCTATACTATGGCTCGGCTGGTACAAGGAGATGTAGGTTCAGGAAAAACCTTGGCGACATTCTTTGCCTGTTTAAGAATCGTAGATTGGGGTGGCCAATGTGCCTTAATGGCCCCTACAGAATTGCTAGCCCGCCAGCACGCCGAAAATGCTGCTAAAATGCTAGAGCCAGCAGCGGTACGATTGGCCTATCTTACTGGCAACATCAAGGCGGCAAACAGAGGGCCTTTACTCCAGGCTCTGGCAGCAGGCTCCATCGATATCGTCATTGGAACCCATGCCCTTTTTTCAAAAAACATCCAGTACGCAAACCTTCATCTGGTAGTAATTGACGAGCAGCACCGCTTTGGAGTTTTACAGCGAAATGCCATTCTAGAAAAAGGGCGACAAAAAATTCCAGAAAAGGAGGTGTATACCGTCCCCTCCTTACTGATGCTTAGTGCCACCCCCATTCCCCGAACACTGGCTCTCACCGCCTTTGGAGATTTAGATATTTCCATCATCAAGACCATGCCAGCAGGTCGCCTTCCCATCAAGACCTACCTTACCCGCATGGGAAATGAGGCCAACGTGTACCAGTACGTACAGCGGGAACTGGATGCGGGCCATCAAGCCTACTTTGTGTATCCGCTGATAGAAGAAATTACTTCTGCAGAAAATGATCCAGAACAGGAAGCACCCTCTGGCGGCCTTTCTGGCATAAAGTCTGCCCAAGATATGTTTCAGTTTTTGTCCACCCAGGTGTATCCTGGCGTTCCCATGGCTGTTATTCACTCCCGTACCGAAGAAACGGAGCAACACCGTATTTTAGAGGAATTCCGCAAGGGTGAAATCAAGATTCTTGTGGCCACCAGCGTAGTAGAGGTCGGTGTAGATGTGGCAAATGCTACCTGCATGGTCATTGAACATGCAGACCGATTCGGTATGGCTGCCTTACACCAGCTAAGAGGACGTGTGGGTCGTGGTAGCCTGCAGTCCTATTGTTTTTTGATTTATGGTAAAAACATTACGGAAACGGGAAAGGAGCGAATGAAGGTGCTGCGGGAAACCACCGACGGCTTTGTTATTGCAGAAGAGGACTTAAAGCTCCGTGGGCCTGGGGAAGTAACTGGAATTCAGCAGTCAGGCTACCTTACCTTGGGTTTGGCAGATCCAGTGCGTGACAAGGAACTTTTAGAACTAGCCCGTCGTGATGCCTTTACCCAGCTTGGGGAAATCGGTTTAAAATAAAATGACAGGAAAGATGACTCCTTCCTGCCACTTATTCAATAAACTTTAATCAAAACAACTGCTTAGAGCTTATAAATATTAACTGGCTAAAGCAGCGTTTCAAGAGACCTTATGCTACAAAGGCTTCCAATCGATCAACATAGTTTGAAGTTTGCAAACGGCGGATAGCCTTCTTTTCAATCTGGCGGATACGTTCCTTTGTCAAATTGAACTTGTCTCCCACTTCCTTCAAGGACATGGATTTGTTGCCGCTCAAACCAAAGCGATACCGCAAAATTTGAGCCTCTTTCATGGACAAGGTTGCAAGTGCATTTTCCAGCTCATCTTGCATAACACTTTCCATGGCAGCATCTTCTGGAGACTGATAGCGAGTATCTACTGTATTGTCTCCCAGAGAAACTGATGAATCATCTCCGTTGCCCATGGGTGCATCAAGAGAAACCATATCACGAGAAATATTAATAAGATCCCGCACTAGCTGGTTGGACATTCCAAGCATTTCTGCAACCTGGGTCATCTCTTCTTCTTCGCTCTTGTCTGCTGTAATAGCCTTACGAGTCTGCTCAATCTGAACCAGCTCGTTAGCTCGGTTCAAGGGCAGACGAATCATGCGAGACTTTTCGCAGATAGCCTTCAATATTGCCTGGCGAATCCACCATACGGCATAGGAAATAAAGTGGTAGCCCTTGGAAACGTCAAAGCGTTCAATAGCTGTCATAAGGCCAATATTTCCCTCGCTAATCAAATCCACCAAATCAAGGCCATGGTTTTGATATTTTTTTGCTACATTTACCACAAACCGCAGGTTTGCCTGAACAATCTTGTCCTTTGCAGCCTTATCACCTTGGGCTGCCTTTGTTGCCAACTCAACTTCTTCTTCCCGAGTCAGCAGCGGGATTTTATTTATTTCCTTCAAGTACATTGAAAGAATATTATCATCAGAATTCATCAAAAAGCTTGTTGTTCTCATAAAAAATACCTCCAAACAAGAACAAGTCACTATAAAAGGATTGAAAACCAATCATTCAAACCTTTTACTCAATCATTCTATATATATTACAGCAAATATCGTGCCAACTTTAAATAAAAATTATATCTTTTTTAATGTTTATTTATATTTACTTATTATATAAAGAGATATTTTCATAAAATAAAATTTATTTCAAAAAAAGATAAAAAAAACTTGCCGATAGGAGGTAAAAATTACTATATTTTTAGAAGTTGGTGAGTCAAAAATTTACCTTCACCTTTTTTTTGTAAAAAAAATGCATCATTTTGACACAGTACCCTATTTTCCTACCATCATTGAATCATTTTGACCCAATCACACTATAACCTAGCTTTTGTGAGTTCTTTTGATACATTTTTCCTAAAATATATTTCCTTGATTTTCTTGACGAAGGGTGCATTTGTACGTATATTTTATAATATAAATAGCTAAAATCCTATGGAGGACAGTATATGAAGGTTATCCCTTTAGCGGATCGTGTTTTGGTAAAAACAGAAAAGACAGAGTCCAAAACTGCCAGTGGAATCATTATTCCCGACACAGCTCAGGAAAAGACTCAGGTTGCTGTTGTAATTGCAGTTGGAGATGACAAGGAAAAAATCAAGGTAAAGGATGGAGATCGGATTATGTACGATAAGTACTCCGGTACAAACATCAAGATTGATGGTGAGGATCACTTGATTTTGAAGGCTGACGACATTATCGCCATCATCAAGTAAGAACCTAAAAAAAATAAAGGCCATTGCCACAAAGGATTTTATACAGTCCTCTGTTGCAATGGCTTTTTTTTCAAAATCAGTGTTACCTTGTTCCAGGAGCACGAATCTGCATGATTTTTGCATCCTGATGATAAGGATTATATTTTAGGCAGCTTTCCAAGGATAATTTAGACTCATCAGTAAAGCCTGTTTGATACTGAAGCCATGCTAAACGATACAATATATCAGCCTTTTCCTCAGCAGTAGCAGCAAGCCCTGTCGCTTGAGTATACACATCCCATGCCTCACTGAATTTTCCTGTTCCAGCGTAAATCTCCCCAAGATTAATCAAAACAGGGATTTCTACCTCATAGCTATTTGTAGAAGCAAGCTTTGGGTAACGGAGACTTTGATCTGCTAACAAAGATTCAAACAACTGCCGAGCCAAGGCAATATCTATTGCACCACCAGCTCCCACCACAGAAAAATAAGCTGCACATTCACATTCTTTTACAGAAAGCGTATCCTGCAATTCCTTGTAATCAGCACTTTCAAAACGACTTGTTAAAGAAGCATCGAACACACGCCGTGCTTCCTCCTGATAACCCAAGGAAATAAGGGCTGGAACAAGTGCCTCCACCAGTTTTTCACTATTCTCAGCAGTTCCACCACTATAAGCCTCTAGCAAAAGCCACAGAGCAGCTTCTTTTTCTTCCTTTGTCATGTTAGGATTCACTTCTGGACTAATACTATAGGTAAAAGCAAGGGCTGCAGTATAAGCAGAATTAGTTCTTTGATGAGAAGCATCCAATAAATCCAAAACTTGGGCCGGAGTGGTTTTAGGAAGCATATCGTAAGCAATCATACCAGCGGATCGAAGCTTTGTTTCACGCAAAGCCTTTGCAAGATTATTTTCTTCTGGCACCTGTTGTACTCGCAGGGCCATTTCCATCAAGGCTCCCAAGCCTTCTTCATTATCGGGATACAACTCCAAAAGTCGATTCAAAGCCACAGCCTCTTGAATCAAATCATTTGTCTTTCGAGCATCCTTGGCTCCGTTTAAATACAGCTGAACAGGTAATTCTGTTGCTCCTTGAGCAATCAAAGCTTCACGAACACGTCGTCCTCTATCCACATCGCCTAAAATGGTGTGAATATCAGAAGCTAACAACAAAGACTCAGCAGAACGACTCGTTCCTAGCAAGCTCAAGTAATTTAAGGCATCAGTATATTTTTTTCCGTCATAGGCTGCATAGGCCCAAAATAAGGGATCAGAAAGATTTGCAGCCTTACCATATTCTAAGGCCTGTTGAAAATCTCCTGTGGCTGCACAAACCACCGCAGCATTTTGAAGCCACTTATCATTTTGGGTGGAAAGATAGGCAGAAGCGTAAATTGAAGCAAAATCTTCAGACAAATAATCAACAGAGGATTTTTCTCCAGCCTCCTCCAACTGAAATTGGGAGAGCAAGGAAGCATATTTTGAACCGGCTAATTTCTTTCCTTGACTTTTTGCTTGAGACAAAGAATCATTCTCATATAAGAACCAGCTGTAAACAGCCTTCAAATCTGTATTTTCAGAATGGGCTCGTATACCAGCCTTTAAGGTTTTTTCAGCCTCTTTAATGTTACCTATTTTAATCTGTCTTTTATAAACCCCTAAAAACTGCAAGGGACTTTGTGCAGAATCCCGTGCAGATTTTAGAACCTTTGTTGCTGAACTAGAATCACCAGTGGTGATATGAAGGTCAGCTGCTTCCAAAAGGGCATTAAAAGACAAGGCCTCCTTTTTGAGGCCACAGGAAGCAAGAAGGAAAATCATACAACAAATAACAAAACAACTTCCCTTCTTTATCATACTACTTCCCTCCAAGCTCTTTTTTAATATTATCAAGAACAGCATTTACAAATTTAAAAGAATCGTCTGAACCGTATTCCTTAGAAATATCCACCGCCTCGTTAATGACGATGGAAGGATGCAAGTCCTTTTGATATAATAGTGGATACACACTAATTCTCAAAATAGCCAAATCAACCTTATTGATTCTTTGGAATTCCCATGAATCGAGATGCTTCCTAATCAGTGCATCAATTTCTTCAATATGCTCTATAGTTCCAGCCACCAGCAACCGAGCGAAGGTCTCGCTTTCATTTGGTTGAACTGGAGCTTCTTCAGCATCTCCTTGAGAACCTTCCTGCCCAAAAGCATGAACCCAAGGAAAATCCATCAAGGATGCCACATCTTTATTGCCCATATCCCAGGAAAACAATGCCTGGAAGGCTAAAATCCGTCCCTTTCTCCGTGCCACGTTGTCCTACCAATTTTCCAGCAATTTATCCAAGGCAGAACCTGTCTTTACCATCTGGAAATTGCTTGAAGTACGCAACTCCTTGGTAAGATCCTGAGCGGCCTGAGCCATATACTGATTCTGCTGCTGTGCAGTTAAATTCTGACGAATATACTCATAAATGGTCACAGTGGAATCTGGCTGAACCACATCACTGAGCTCAAGCATCTTGGCACCGTACTTGTTGCGGATAATGTAGAACTGAAAATCATCAGCAGTGGATGTAATTTCAGAAACATAGTCCACGTTTTTGGTAAATAAATCCATCAGCACCTGATAGGTAATACCCAACTGCTGAGCTGCCTGAGTATTCTTACTTACATACAAATCCCCAGCCTGATAGCTAGCATCAGCCTTTTGGGCAGCCTTCAGCTTATCGGGAGTGGTCTTTTTACTCTTGATTTCCTCGTAGATGGAAGTAATCTTCTTTTGAGCAACCTTTTCGT
The DNA here is from genome assembly GCA_036300185.1 of Treponema sp. Lineage (GTDB taxonomy): Bacteria > Spirochaetota > Spirochaetia > Treponematales > Treponemataceae > Treponema_F. Next base: position 28,682 of record JAXJGY010000058.1, read on the forward strand.
CCTTTCCCTTGGGAACAAGCACCAAAAACAGCTTGAGAATATCATTTTGCACAAAGGAAGCCTTATTCATCTCGTAAAAAGCACGAATATCACTATCAGTGGGAACAATGGAGGACAATTCACTTTGCTTCTGTGAAAGAATGTAGCGACTTACCAAAAGCTGATTTTTCATGTATGCCTTGTACTCACTAAGAGTCATACCCACCTGGGCCTTGATGTATTGATCAAGAGACATGCCTGTTTGCTGCTTAATGATTTGAGCCAACTGAGCTTCTGTAAGCCTCTGGCCAATTTGCTGAGCCATATTGTCAAGAAAGTACTCGTTAACTTCAGAGTCAGTAACATTCATACCAGCCTTCTGTGCAGCCTGAACAACAAGCATCTCATCTATCATCGCATCAAGAATTTCTTTTTTCTGCTCAACGGTAAAAGAGGCCATCCCTGTCTGCAATTTGTAGGACTCCACTCGGTTTTTCAACTGCTTGAGAGTAATTGACTCAGACTTATTCAGCTTAACATTAGCCAAAGGCTGCAAATCAGCCTGAGCAAAGGCCAATACTCCACTAATAAGAAGAAGTACACTACAGAGAGCTATTCGTTTCATTCAAAACTCCTCTATGGGCTAATTGAGAATCAATTAAATCTTATAATTCTAATTAGCGTGAAATAATCTACACTACAAACAGCAGTCTTTGGGTAATGTTACATTACCCAAAGCTACTTTTTTTAGGAAATTACAGCCCGAATACGGCGAACACCGGCAGAAGAAGACTGCTCCTTCTGAATCTTGAACTTGCCAATGAGACCAGTGTGCTCCACGTGGGGGCCACCACATACCTCCTTGGAAAAATCACCGATGGAGTAAACCTTTACCCTGTCCTCGTACTTTTCACCAAACAAGGCTGTGGCACCAGAACTCTTTGCCACCTCCAAGTCCATAATTTCCATGGACACAGGCAAATCATTCTGAATCTGCTGGTTTACAATGTCTTCTACCTGCTGGACCTCTTCCTTTGTCATGGGAGCAGGATGGGAGAAGTCAAAGCGCATACGATCAGCAGTGATATTGGAACCTTTCTGAGCCACATGGTCACCCAACACCATCTTAAGAGCCTTATGCAACAGGTGTGTGGCAGTGTGGTACTTGGTGGTGATTTCAGACTGCTCTGCCAAACCACCCTTGAAAGCACCTGCACTTTGAGTACGGGAAAGCTCCTGATGCTTCTTCTCGGCTTCCTTAAAGCCCTCTTTGTCTACAGTAAAGCCACTTTCTGCAGCCAATTCCTCAGTCAACTCAATGGGGAAACCAAAGGTATCATAAAGACGGAAGGCTACACGGCCAGGAATTTCCTTCTTGGGATTCTTCATCAGGTTAGGAAGCAGCTTTTCAAACTCAGCCTCACCCTTTCGCAGGGTTTCACCAAACTTCTTTTCCTCGGACTGAAGCTCATTCAATATCTTTTCGGCATTCTCTGCCAACTCAGGATAGGGTCCCTTGAAATTTTCGATAACAAGTTGTGCAAGTCCTGGCAAGAAGGCATCCTGAATCCCCAACTTCTTTCCGTGGCGAACCATACGACGAATCAGACGACGAAGCACGTAGCCAGCTCCCACGTTGGAGGGCACGACACCTTTGGGGTCGCCGAGGATAAATACAGAAGCACGAAGGTGGTCTGCAATTACTCGAACACTGCGATCCTGCTCCTCGGTGGTGCCGTAGCTATAACCAGAAAGCTTTTCTACACCCTGAATAATGGGCTGGAAGATTTCTGTCTGGTACACGCTAGTTTTACCAGCCAAAACAGTGGTAGTTCGCTCAAGTCCCATTCCAGTATCAACGTTCTGCTTGGGCAGCTTTACCAAGGTGTTCTCGTCAATGCGATTATATTCCATGAACACGTTGTTCCAGATTTCCATCCAGTTGTCACTGTCGGTTCCCTTGTTGGAACCTGGCCCGGGCTTTCCCTCTCCTACCCAATAGAAGATTTCGGTATCGGGACCGCAAGGGCCTGTAGGACCAGCTGCCCACCAGTTGTCGCTAGCTGGCAAGAAGGCGATTCTGTCCTCTGGCATTCCCACTTCCTTCCAATAAGAAGCAGATTCCTCGTCACGAGGAGCGTTTTCATCTCCAGCAAAAACGGTAACAGAAAGCAACTCGGGGTCAAGGGCCAGCCAGTCCTTGGAAGTCAAGAACTCGTAACTAAAGGCAATGGATTCCTTCTTGAAATAATCTCCCAAAGACCAGTTTCCCAGCATTTCAAAGCAGGTCAGGTGACTGGCATCTCCAACTTCATCAATATCTCCCGTACGAACACATTTTTGGTAGTCCACCAATCGTGTTCCTGCAGGGTGAGTTTCTCCCATTAAATAGGGAACAAGGGGATGCATTCCTGCTGTGGTAAACAAAACGGAAGGATCATTTTCTGGAATCAATGACTTGCCAGAAATCTCAACGTGGTTTTTCGTCTTGAAAAACTCAATATATTTTGTGCGTAATTCGTTAGCTGTCATAATGTATCTATAATAATTTTCATAAGGCACTCTGTCAAGCCAAACCAGAAATGGATAAAGGTTTGGATCTAGCCAAACCAGAAAAGGGCAAAGGTTTGGAACTAGCCAAGCCAATTGAGGTAGAGGCTTGGATCTAGTAAAGGGTTTTCTAAGGAGATTTTATAGAAAAACAGTTTATCCCTTGAACAGATTCTGCTTTTCTTTCATACTTGAAGGAATCCTTTTTTAGGATCGACAGTCGATTTTGGAGTTGTTTTATGGAAATTATTGCCAATCCCCTCAGTGGGAAAAGTCAGGGAGCAGAAATTATTCAGCAGGTAAAAAAATACCTGGAAGGAAGAAATATTTCGTATAATCTGCATCTCACTCAGGAACAAGGACATGGGCAATATCTTGCTAGAGAATTATGCCGAAAGGGAGCTAGTACCATTGTGGCTATTGGAGGAGATGGCACCTTTCACGAAGTTTTGAACGGCATGGACTTTGAAAAAAGCCGACTGGGATTGATTCCTTCTGGCAGAGGCAATGATTATGCTTCAGGCACAGGAATTAGCATGGATCCAATAGAAGCACTGGCTCCTATCATAGCGGGAATTCAGGATGAATCAGACTACATTCAGGTGGGTAAGGCCCGTTGCTTGAATGTGGGAGGAACAGGTCTTGACGTGGTGGTGCTGGAGCATACCGCCAATAAACAAAATTCAATTTCATATGCCACCTCCCTGGTCCGCTGTTTACTAAAGTTTGAATCTTATCCTGTACAGGTTCAGGTGGAGGGTGAGACAAAAAACTATGACTGCATTATGGCAGCGGTGTGTAATGGCTCCTTGTTTGGAGGTGGCATGAAGCTCTGTCCTCCAGCAAACAATCGTGATGGTTTAATTGATTTGATTATTATCTGCAAGCCACCTCGTATTCCTACCTTGGCCATTATGCCAACATTTGTAAAGGGCAAGCACATGAACAAGAGCTATGTTACTCACCTGCGCTGTACCAGTGTAAAAATCACCACTCCAGCCCCCATAGAGCTAGACGGAGAGATTTACCACGGCCTAGATTTTGACGCTCGCATTGTACCTGGTGGCTGCAAAACCTTTGCCAGCAAGATGGAATAAAAACTTTCTCCATAAAACCCCTTATCACCAATTCCTACATTTCCCTTCTTTGACCATTTCTCAATTTTATGGTATACTAGAACTATCATGAGCAGTCCTGAGTATAAATTCCAGATCGATCAGAAGGTTGTGTATCCCAGCCAGGGTGTTGGCAAAATCACAAATATTACTGAGAAGAAGTTTAAAGATCAGATGATTAACTACTATGTCATCTATCTTGCAGTCTCAGATATGGTGGTTATGGTTCCTGTAGACAAGGTAGACGAGTTAGGAATTCGAGCCATTGTTTCTGCAGAGGAAGCACAAAAGGCCATTGACATGATGGCAGAGGAAGTAGAACCAATTACTTCCGACTGGAAATTGCGGTACCAGATGAATCTGGACTTGCTGAAAAAGGGAAGCGTCCTTGATATTGCCACCATTGTACGCTGTCTGTATCACCGAAGCAAGGTAAAGGAATTACCAATTCTTGAACGAAAGCTCTATGATTCAGCAAAGAAGCTTTTGGAAGATGAGATTTCCTTTGCCCTCGATATGACTCCTAAAGAGGTAGAAGCCATTCTCTTATCAAAGCTAGAGCCCCTTGGATTAGTGCGGGATGCAAAGAGTTCCGCTGCTTCTAGCAATTTTGATGATGATGATGAATACATCGATGAAGATGAAAGCATTATTTCCGATGACGACGACGATGAAGATGACGACGACGGAGATGGAGACGAGGATTAATCAAATACCTGTGGCAGTAGTGATTACTGCTGCAGGCTCTTCCACTCGCATGGGTGGACAAAAAAAAGAATACCGAAGTCTTGGTGACGGGGCTGGAACAGTACTTTCTGTTGCTACAAAAGCATTTGTATCAGTCTTAGCACCTCAGTTACTTTCTGATACAGGGGAAAAAATCCAACAACAAAAGGGTTCTTTTCCCCTTCCCTACCGATTAACACAAATTCTTATTACTATTCCACCAAATTCTGGAAAAGAAGGCCTACAGACAGCACAAGAGGCATTGTTTGCATCTCCAGATTTACAGGCACTATGGGATAATCCCCGTCAGCAAGCTACATATATTCCTCAACTGCTATTTGTGGAAGGTGGGCAGAGTCGACAAGCATCCGTATGTAAGGCCTTACAAGCCTTGGCAGAAAATCAAGACCCAGAAGCTGAATATCAGGAACCAGAAATTGTTTTGATTCATGATGGAGCCCGTCCCTTTGTAACGGAGGATATTATTTTGCAGGTAGTAGCTGCCACACAAAATGAGGGAGCTGCAGCCTGTGGCATTCCACCAGTGGATACGCAAAAGGAAATTGATTCCCAGGGATTTATTGTGCGACACCTAAACAGGGATTCTCTAGTGGCAATTCAAACGCCTCAGGGCTTTCACTTCAAACCCTTACTTCAAGCCCACCTTATGGCCGCACAGGATAACTATGAAACCACCGACGATACTGCCATTTGGGGAACCTATGTGGGACCAGTAAAAATAACACCTGGCTCTGTGGATAACAAAAAAATCACCTTTCCCAGGGATTTAGCCTGTGAAGATTCTTGTAAAAAGGAGGCTGCCACCATGGATATTCGTACAGGACTTGGATACGATCTCCATCGCCTAGAGGAAGGCAGAGCCTTGGTGCTAGGCGGCGTAGTCATTCCCTTTCATAAGGGAGAGGCAGGACATTCTGATGGAGATGTGCTGCTTCATGCCATTACCGACGCTCTTTTAGGCGCCGCCGCCCGATCAGATATTGGGGAATTATTCCCTCCATCAGATCCTCAGTGGAAGGGAGCCGATTCACGACAGTTGCTACAGGCTGCCTGGAAACTTGTTACAGAGGCTGGTTGGAAACTAGTAAATCTTGATTGTGTGGTGGCCATACAAGAGCCTAAGATCCTGCCCCACCGAGAGGCTATTAGAAAAAGCATCGCTTCAATACTGTACGTAGATGTAGATCAAGTCTTTATTAAGGCAAAAACAGGGGAAAAGCTGGGACCTGTAGGTAATGGCGAAGCAGTGGAAGTATGGGCCACCTGTCTTTTGACCCGATAATTTACTTTGATTTCTAAAAAAAGCCCAGAGAAGCAGCTCCCTCACTGAAGGAAGCCCTTCCCTGGGCTTTTTTTTATGGCTTATTTTTCTGACTTAAAGAAGTCTAGAATCAAGTTCACCTCAGAAACACTCATATCCAAGGCAGTTGCAATTCTTTGAGCTTCCCAACCACGGCGAGCCAGATTCTTTACGTTCTCCTTCTTTGAATAGGAGGTTAAGTCACTATTCTTGTGCTTGCTGTCAGGAGTTTCCTGCTTGAGAATCTCGTGCAAGAGGTTGATGTTATCATCAGCCACCTTAGCGGCTTCTTGCAGACGTTCCTCTGTGCGGGCAATTCCAGTCTGAACATTAAGCATTTGATCAATTCGCTCCTGAGTCTTATTCAAGATTGAATCGAGGGAGTTTAGCTTGTCCATGGCCTCGTTAATACGTCCATTATTTTCTACCAAGCTATTTACACCACGCTGAACCGTCTCAATCTTTACAGGAATTGAGTCTACCTCACGACGACAATCCTCTAGCTTGTTTTCCAAATCCTGCAAGTGATTATAAGCCTTGTCCATGTCATTCATGGTTCTGTCGATAATCTCATTCTTCTTCTCCAGCTGATCATAGCGACTGGCAATGGTATCCAGAGAATCCTGGAAGCTACGGATTTGAGTATCGATCTGAAGCATATTCTCATCGATTTGCTGCAGATTTTGAATTTTAGAATCCATGGATGTGGACAAATCCTTCAGTTGGTCAAACTCACTTTCTAACCGCTGGATGTATTCCTTTTCATCGGTAAAGCGCTGAATCTTAGCCTGCAAGTCCTTGTCCAGTTGACCCAAACGGAGGAATTCCTGATCAAGATTCTGCAAATCGGTACGGAAAACCTCTAGCTTTGTCAGCTCCCCTTGCAGGGATGCAAGTTCATCCTCCAGCTTATTCTTCAAATCACTAGTATTTTCAATAAGCGGAATCTGAGATGAAAGATGCTTTATTCGCTTATCCATTTCATCAAAACGCAAGGTCATATCATTTTCACGATTATGGAGTCGTAGAATAAGATCGTTTTGAGTTGCTTCGTTTTTCTCACGAATATCCTGAGCAATAGCCTGAAGATCCTTAATCTGACGGTCAGTTTCTCGAACCTGCTCACTTAGGATCCGCTGGTTATTTTGCTGAGCATCGTTGTAGGTGGAATTAAAGTCCTGAACCAGTTCCTTTGCCCGAGCGTCAAAGTTAGCCAGAGTTTCGTTGGCACTTAGACTCAAATTCATCAGCTTTTCTTCCAAGGTTTTCTTTTGGTCGCTGATTTTAGAGGACAAGGAATTTACGTCAGACTGGAAGTCGGTACGTATAGTTGCCAAGCTAGATTCTGTTGATTCAGACACCTCTCTAATGCGGATATCCATGGTTTGCTTGTGCTGGGTAAACTTCAGGTTGAATTCATCCAAGTTAGCAAGGAATTCCTTTTGGGCTGCCTCAAATCGTTCCTCAGCAGATGACTCCAAAGAAGTAAATTTATTGGCGAACAAGCCCTTGCTTTCTTCAAATTGAACTAGCATCTTATCCTTCCATTCTTGGAAGTTAGATAACAAGGTATTTACCGTATCTCGGCTAATATCGTCAGCCTGTTGTGCCTGATTTTGCAAAGCATCCAATCGATCTGACATATCCTTACGGGCATTATTAAGCTGGTTCAAGGAAGCAATACTAAATTCATCCATATCCTGCTTGAGCTGTTCAGCCACAGAACTACGGGCATCCACCAGCTTTGATTCATACTGCTGAACAAAGGTTTCTAGCTGCTGCTCCAACTGATTGATCTTATCATCAAAGGTTGATTCCACCTGCTGAGAAGTATTTTCAAGAAGATTCAGAGCGTCCTTAGACTTTTGCTGTACTAGCTCCATATGAACCTGAAGCTGTTGCTCTTGATTTGACTTGATTTCTTGTTGTTGAAGCTCAGCCTCAGCGGTAAAATCAGCCAATTGCTGGTTGAACTTATCCTTCCAAGAAGAAATATCCTGAACCAGAGTTGTTTCTCGATTTTGGAGCTCTTGAGCAAAGTTATTCTGGAAGTCCTTAAGCTTGGAGGAAAGATTATCCCAAGCACTGGCCTTTAGCTCATCCATACGAGCTTCCAAATCCTCCAGCTGCCTTATCAGCTGGTGAGAGTTATTATTGACAGACAATTCCAATTGAGCCTGGGATTCTTTTTGGCGATTGTTAAAGTCATTAAACTGAGACAGCATGCGACGCTGTACTGCTTCCATGGACTGCTGGAGATTTGTTTCCATCAATTCAATATCAGCAGCGGCATCAAAACGGTCAAACCGATACTGCAGCTCAGCTTTATATTCTTCCAACTGACTATTGAACATGGAGATAAGATCCATCTTGCGCTGGTCGTAGGAATGTACAATGTCGCTCATGGAGGTTTTTAGCTGCTGGTCAAAATCAAGCACCTGCTTTTCCACATATGCAGTAAATTCCTGTAACTGCTTCTTTGTACTATCCTGCTGAAGTTGCAAGTCATCTGCCTGCTGCTGAGAATTTTCCCTTGCTTCCTGCCACTTTGAAGACAGGGTATCAATCTCTTGAGAAAGGTTACTACGAGTAGTTTCCACCTCTTTCAAAAGAATGCTCAAGCTTTCAGCAATTTTATTTGATCTTGTATTAGAAATATCCTGGGCATCAGTCCAAACCTGTGTCACGTGACCTTCAACTCGCTGTTGCAGGTCATCAACTCGACCTTCAATCTGCTGTTGGAAATCTGCTACCTGGCTTTCAATTCGCTGTTGGAAATCTGCTACCTGGCTTTCAATTCGCTGTTGGAAATCATCCACGTGGCTTTCAACTTGCTGTTGGAAATCCTCTACTTGGCTTGTAAGC
>JAXJGY010000059.1:0-7129 GCA_036300185.1 Treponema sp.
ACCAAATTTTTCGTTTATTGGGCTATACTGCTGGATCGATGGGGCTGGTACACAAGCATTTTCTTCCGGGGTTCTTGGGTAGGGAGCGACCAGCCGTTAGGCTGGGAAAGTTGCGAGTGGCGCAGCAACTTTAGCGAGTCTCACCTTTGCCCCCGCAAAGGGGCGGTGGGAGCGACGGCTACAAGCCGGAAAGTTGCGATATATTGAACAACTTTAGCGAGTCTCACTGCGTGCGTGCACGCCTTGCCCCGCAAAAGTGCCTGCATCGGTAGGCACCCGCTGGCATCCTCCACCAAATTTTTCGTTTATTGGGCTATACTGCTGGATCGATGGGGCTGGTTCTAGGGCGGCATCGGTAGGCACTCGATGGCATCCTCCACCTATTCTTTCGTTTATTGGGCTATACCTCGTATTTATACGGTTTAATCCTCAAAAACTTCTCCAAAAGCGATGTATCCTTGAATATCATGAACCGGGAAGCCAGATTTATCGTTGCAATAAACAGAACATAGGTCAGAATGTTTTGTTTAAAGTCTTGGGAGATGCCATAGGAATCCGCTATGAGTACAATATACATGAACAGGTATTTTAAGAAGTTTAGTAGCAGTATTGAAAACTTTTGTATCAAAGTTTCATTGTCAATATGAAGGTGAAGGAGTTTATAGCTTGGACTAGGCAAGTCCGTATTTTGCACCAGAAAGAAAAACCAACTTACGGCTATCCATGAATGGATGTACGGCAGTAACTTCAAGATTAGAACAAGCAACAAACCATACAGTGCAAGAAGAAAAAAATTTAACAAGAATAATTTCCAAATATCATTCAAACCCAATGGCCTTTTGGCTGTGACAACAAAGCCTTTCTTCTTAGCAACGGCAACATAAATTGCATACACGAGTATTGGAATAAAACACACAAAATGTAATGGTGGTTCGGTAAAATCAACCAAGGGCAAAATCAAAATGAGGGCGACAACTGATGTAACTAAAGATGACCAGTTCATGAATATGTTCTCCTAAATTTTTTTATCAGACAGGACATTAAAATCAATCAAGACTCATTAATTCTACAAAAAAACATTTTATCAAACTTTTTTCTGGGAATCAATCAAAAATTTGATTTTCAAGCTAATAATATATATGTAAAGAATTTTTATTGGAGGTAAGAATTGCTAACAGAAGCGGAATTGCAGAAAAAGTGGGAAAGTTTGACTTTTACCGATGATTTTATCTTTTCCAGAGTCATGCACGATGAACACATTTGTCGTCAGGTGGTAGAACTGATTCTTGGAGTGCGGATTGGAAAGATACGTTACCTTTCCGCCCAAGATGAACATAAAACCGACCCGGATTCTATGCGAATCATCATGGATGTGTTTTTACGTGATGAAAACCGAATCATCAACGTAGAGGTACAAACTGGTCACAAAAAGGAACTTCCCAAACGGAGCCGTTATTACCAAAGTGTTGCAGATGTAAGCACCACCTCAACAGGAACCAAGTATCGGGATTTACCAGAAAACATTCTCATCTTCATCTGCACTTTCGATCCCTTCAACAGAAACCTTCCTCGTTACACCTTCCAGTATATCTGCAACGAGGATAAACGGCTCAAACTAAAGGACGGTTCACTCCGAATATTTTTAAACACCAAGGCCACCAAGCTTTCAACCCTTGACCAGAAACTTCAAGCATTTTATCATTATTTACAGAAAAATGTTTCTCCCGGGGTTCTTAGGGGCAGGAAGCCCCTAAGCAGTGCTGGGGGAATGGGAGGTTTTAGGAGGGAAAACCCACCGCTTCTGAGTAGAGGGGGTGTTCCCTCCTAACTCACCACCCATACCACAGGTGCCAGCACTGCCAAAAACAGCAGGTTGTATCCTGTGAATCGAGCCATAAAGCTTTCCTTACAGCAGTTTGCAGTGGAATTGCGATAAATATTGAAGGAAATCACACTGGCTAGGCTTGCAATTAAGGTGCCAAGGCCGCCCACGTTTACTGCTAAAAGCAATTCCTTTCCGTAATTGGCAAATCCACTTAAAAGCAGACTGGCTGGGACATTGCTAATAACTTGGCTTGTTGCAATTCCTGTTATGTAGGTGGCAAAGGGCGAAACCATGGATTTTGAAATCAAATCTGCCACCGCTGGAACAGAGGAAATACAGCCTACAAAGACAAAAAATCCTAAAAATGTTCCTAAAAGTCCATAATCTACCATAAATAAGAGACGGAAATTGCAAATTGCAGCTATACAAATCACCACCACCAAGGTGATTTTATAATCCACCAATCGAAACACCGTCAGTAAAGAAAGAACAAAGGCCACCACATAGAGCCAAAAACGAAAATCTTTTTTTACCGCAGGAACCTGGGTTTCACCCATTGAAGTAAACTCTGTCATCACTTCTGTAGAAGAAGATTTCTTGTTACCTCCCACCAGCAGCAAAACAACTGTTAAAAGTACTCCAGAAACAGCTCCAATAATCAAGGTGGCAGAAAAGAATTCCTTGGTAGAAAAATTATAAAACGAATATAAAAACAGGTTCTGGGGATTTCCCATGGGAGTGAGGCTGGAGCCAAGATTCGCGGCAATTGTTTCCAAAACCACTAGGGTGCCTGCAGGAATATTTCGCTTTTGGCATACTAAAATGGTTAGGGGAACAAAGGTCAGCAAAGCCACATCATTGGTAATAACCATGGAAATAAAGAACACTAAAAAAACTAAGATAAAATAGAGTAGTCTTGTGGTTTTACAGATGCCCAGCAATCGCACCGCAATATAATCAAGTAGATTGGTGGTACGAAAGGCTTGAATTACCAGCATAAGGCAAAAGAGGAGGGCAAGCACCTTAAAATCAATGGCCGACACAACCAATTCAGCAGAAGGTTTTACTACACAAAGAGAGATGACTGCTAATGCTAGGGCAGTCACCAGCACAAAATCTTTTTTTAGCCAAGCAAGAAATTTCATGGTGGCTAGCATACTCTTTTTCTTCTGGATATACAACATACTTTTACGCTGGATTATACTTTCCTTTGTTGATGGGGAGTCATAACTTGAAAAAAGTCCGTCACCTCTGTATTATATATGATATGTTGGACTATAGATTTATCAAGGATAATATCCAGGCAGTAAAGGAAAATATTGCCAATCGCAATATGAGTGCCGATGCCGATTTAGTGGTGGAGCTTTTTGACAAGCGGACAGCTTTAGTGACTCAGGTACAGGCTCTGCAGCAGAAGCGTAACGATAATGCCAAGGCCATGAAGGCCAAGTTGGAGCCAGAGGAGCGAAATCGCCTCATCGATGAGGGAAAGGCCATTAAGGATGAGATTGCCTCTTGCGAGAAAACCCTCAATGAGCTGGAACAGCAGCTGGAAACAGAAGGACGAAAGATTCCCAACATGGCTCACCCTGATGCCCCTGTGGGAGTTCTTGATACTGATAATCCTGAAGTAAAGCGGGTAGGAACTCCTACTGTCTTTAATTTTAAGCCAAAGGATCACGTTCAGTTGGCTCAGGATCTTGATTTAGTAGACTTTGACGCTGCCACAAAGGTTTCCGGAAATAAATTCTACTATCTTAAAAACGAGGCTGTTTTCTTGGAGCAGGCTCTCATTATGTATGCCATGAATATTCTGAGAAAGCATGGTTTTACTCCCTTTATCACTCCCGACGTGGCTCGTGAAGAAATCCTCCATGGAATTGGCTTCAATCCCCGTGGAAATGAGTCCAACGTATATGCACTAGAAGATGAAAAGGCTTGTCTTGTAGCTACTGCTGAAATCACCTTGGGTGGATATCACGCTGGGGAGATTTTGAACAAGGAAAAGCTTCCCCTTTACTACTGTGGACTTTCTCACTGCTTCCGTCGTGAAGCTGGTGCTGCAGGCCAGTTCTCCAAGGGCTTGTACCGAGTTCACCAGTTCACCAAGCTGGAAATGTTCGTTTATTGCTTGCCAGAGCAGTCTGATGAGATTCACGAAAAGCTTCGTCTTATCGAAGAAGAAATCTTTACTGGTCTTGGTATTCCCTTCCGTGTAGTAGATACCTGTACTGGAGATTTAGGTGCACCAGCCTACCGCAAGTGGGACTTGGAAGCCTGGATGCCTGGCCGTGGTGAAAACGGAGACTGGGGAGAGGTTACTTCCACCTCCAACTGTACTGACTTCCAGGCTCGCCGCTTGAATGTTCGCTTTAAGGACAGCGACGGAAAGAACCGCTTTGTGCATATGCTGAACGGTACTGCCGTAGCCGTATCTCGTGCCTTGGTGGCTATTTTGGAAAACTACCAGAACGAGGATGGTTCTATTACCGTACCAGAAGCTCTTGTGCCCTTCTGCGGATTCGATAAAATTGCACGTTAAATCAGGAGCTGGAAAATGAGTGATAAGGTGAATTACACCAAGGGTATATTTTACATCCTCCTTTGCATTGGTATCATTGCAGTGGGAACGGTGTTAAAGCTTACAGCTGAAGTAGTATTACCCATTACGGTGGCGGTATTCCTTGGGCTTGTTTTCCAGCCTGTAATCAATACACTCCATACAAGATTTCACATTCCCACCATACTGGGGATTGTCATCATATTTTTGTTGCTCTTTGTGCTGATTTTTTTCATCGGTACATTGCTTGTATCAAGTTCTAAGGCAATTCTGACCCTGTATCCAAAGTATGAGGAACGATTCCTCACTATATATGTAGCTATGGCAGAAATCTTCAACCTATCCTATGATAGCGATTTAAGCTTGATTAATAATCTTTGGAATCAATTGGGAGTGCGAAATGCCATTCAAAGTATGGCTGTAAGTTTTTCCAACAATCTTATTACCTTTGCAAGAAATCTCACAGTGGTAAGCCTTTTTCTTATCTTTCTTTTGATGGAAATGGGTCTATTTAAGGCAAAGGCTATAGCTGCACTTGACGGTAAGACCCCTGGTCGGATAACCCTCATTATGCGGGATATAATCCAGCAGGTAACAAAATACATTTCTGTAAAGTTCTTTATTTCTCTTTTGACAGGAATTTTTGTATTTCTTGGTACTTGGGTAGTAGGATTAGATTTTCCCATCATCTGGGGATTTCTTGCCTTTGTACTGAATTTTATTCCAAACTTTGGTTCCATCATATCCGGAATTTTGACTACCTTCTTTGCCTTGGTACAATTCTGGCCAAAACCAGGCCCTGTTATTTGGGTTGGCTTTGTAATGCTGGCAGTAAATATGATTCTTGGTAACTTTGTAGAGCCAAAGGTTCAAGGTCGAAACTTGGGGCTTTCTCCCTTTATCATCATCGTATCCCTGTCTGTGTGGGGCTGGCTGTGGGGCTTTTTAGGAATGATTCTTGCTGTTCCCATGATGGTAATTCTCAAAATCGTCTGTGAAAATATTAGCTTTTTGCAGCCCCTGTCTATTTTCATGGGGTCAAAGCCACCAACTGAATCAAAACACATTCTTCACAAGGAAACAGAATAATTTTATAAATTACAATTTAGGTCTGAATAGTATACTTCTGTTACTATTCAGCTTAAAATGCATCCTGTTTAAAATGAAAAACCTGAGATATCATTCCTCTACGGATGATTTCCCAGGTTTTTTGCTTTTGGCCACTGAATCAAGTGAACCTAAGCTTTAGCTTGAAAAACAAAGCTAATTAGAGATCAACCTTCCACAATCCGTGGAGATTGCACATCTCGTATACAGCGATAGCCTTCTCGCCATCCTGCAACAAGAATGTAGCCTCAGGCTTTCCGTCGTGAGCCAAGGTGCGACTCTGGATTCCCATGTTGGTCTCCAACAAGATGAAGCTGATGTGGTGCTCTTCTGTCTGAGGATGCTCTACGCTACCTACAACAACAGTAACCTTGTTTCCCTCAACCTTAGCTACAGGAATGTGCTTTTCCTTTGCAGCATCAGTTACACCAGCCTCAAGAGCCTTAACTCCCTCAGGTGCTCCAGGAAAATCTCCAGGAAGACGGAACAGAACTGCTTTGCAGTCACCACAAGAAAGGAACTTTGTATTCTCACACATAATAAAAAACCTCCATATAAAGATGTGATTAAGAAAAATCAAATCATTTTGATATACTTAATATAATAAATATATAAACAGAAATCAAGGAAAAATTTAAAAAAATTTAGCTTTTGCTAACTTTTTTTACTTTTTTAAAAATAAAATTATTACAAATAGTTTTATATATAGCGACTATTATTCAATGATTCAAAGAGGAATCGTTGGTCTTCTGTTTTAAGATTTTCCAGACGGCACAGGGCACAGGTTCTTCCATCTCCACTTTCAAAAATAGATGCTACAGAACAATCCACTGTGATGGAACGGCGTAGAGTTTTCAATGGAATTTGGAGCAGTAAAGAATACTGTACTTCTTGTTGTAGGGGAAATGGGCCACTCCAAGTGGCAAAAACAATCTCTGTGCTGCTAAGATATAAAAGCTCCAAAGGCTGCATTCTATCCAATAAGGCAGGAGGTGGTGTCTTTTCTTTTGATTCTGCAAGGTATCGGCATACTGGTAACAAGGGGAGGACTTTTAACAGGTCCTCAGAGGAGGTGGCCCCTTCCATGCAATATACTTGAGCTTGATTATCGTGAATCTTCTTTTCCTCTTCCATGTGTCCGCAGGCAAAGTAAAAACCACTTTTTAGCTTTGCAAGGTCATCCAGTAGCTCCAATTCTCCCACTACATCACGGGAGGTAATACAGCCGTCAAAGGGGAGTACCATGCCAGGCTGTACCCACCCTGCTGTTACAAACAAGGCCTTTCCTGTAGAAAGCATTTTTTCTCTAATTAAGGTTGGCACCTCTACAGGAACTGCACCACAAATTCCTTTTAAACGTCCAGATAGCTGGCTGTTAGGATGTTCTGGAAGATAACGCCAAACCCAAGGCATAAATAGTGGGTAGCCTTCTCTCAGGGAACAGATGAGCTGCTGACCACTAAAAGCTTCTCCCAAAAAAACATTGCAGGAAAAACCATTTCCTCCATTCTCTTCTGTATCTGCTATTCGAAGAATTTCCCTTGGAACCACCAAGGCAATTGCACCAGACTTTGTACAAGAAACAAGGCTGGAAAAGGAAAGTCCTAATTTCTTAAAATAAAACCGTAAGTGTACCT
>JAXJGY010000060.1:0-36241 GCA_036300185.1 Treponema sp.
GCTGCCATCTCAGAGAGGCTGGAAAATGGGGCTGTAGGTGAAAAAAAGTGGCTTTCTGAATATGAAGCCTTGGTGGAGCCATTTGGTGAAGCTGAAAATCTAGCAGAATCTGGGAATTTTTTTGGAAAAAGCTTTTGTGAAGTGGCTTCTAAAATGGCAAAAGGACATGGAACAAAAAGTGATTTAGATGCATTGCTGGAAATTGAAGGTTATTTTGTGAATTTTCCCTCCTACTACTGGCTTTTGTGGCAGCTGGCTAGTGCGGTTTTAGATCAAGAGTCAATAGAAATCTTTATTCCTTCGTTAAAAAAATGTATTTCTCTAAATCCATCTGGAATCTATGCAACACAGGCTCGACAAGAAATTAAAAACTTGTTGGAAAGCGAGGATTTTGCACAATCTGCAATAAAAGATTCTCTTCTTGATAGCATTTTGTTCTAGGAGTTGGGGATGAAAGAAATTACTAGGAAAAGTATTGTGTATAGATTTCTTTATTTGTTTTCAAAAATACTCGTTATGACAGGAATTCTTATGATAATGGGAATATTTTTTAGCTGTAAAAAAGGAAATCCTCAGTTAGCCTCTGAATTGTATTTGTCTGGTCTTGATGCATATAGTAAAAAGGATTTTTCTACAGCGGAAAAAATCTGCCGTGAAGCACTAGAACAGGACAAGGCTCTTTTTCAGGCGGAATTGTTGAGAGTAAAATCCTTATTTTTTCTCAATGAATTTGAATTAGCAGAAGCTTCATTAAAAAAGCTTCTAAAACGAGTTCCTCAGTACACAGATGCTCGACTGTGGTACATCAGATTAATGATTTTTCAGGAAAAAAATGATGAAGCCTTTGCCTTATTAAAAGAGGAATTAGCTTTAAATGAAACTGATTGGAGGATTCATTATCTAAAAGGCTTAATTAATTCAAAAAATCAAGATTATAGCAGTCAGCTGGCAGCTCTTCAGCAGGCTGAACGGGCTCTTTCTGACGGAGCAAAGGTTTATCTTGATATGACAAGGCTTTGGATGGTGCTGGGAATGGAGGCTCAGGTAGAAAAGCAGCTAGAAAAGGCTCGTGTTCTTGCTCCAAGCAAGGGAGAATTGCGGGTTTTATTAGAAACCTTAGAGGTTTTGTCAAAAAATCAGGAGGTGTAAAATGAATTTTTTTATGACAAGGATTGGAAAAGTAAAGTATTTTGTAGGCTTGATTTTACTCATACTCTTTGTTCTTACCAGTATGGGCTGTAGCAGTGTGGAAACTGAAACCTTCATTCAGCCTGTAGAAAATTTTATTCCGGGAGAAATCGTTTTTGATAAAGAAGATATTTATATTAATGTAAATCTTATTCAAGACACCTTGGCTCAACAGCAGATTTTTCAAGGAGTAGAGCCAAAAATAAAATCCTTTAATCAGCAGTGTAATCCCTTGGGACAGTCAGGACGTTTAGTTTTGAAAATAAATCAGCGGTCAGTGTGGGATGGGTATTATCAAAAGAATTCCTTGGCTATAACTGGTGAAATCTACAGCGAAAATCAAGAGCTTTTATTGCAGCGGACGGTTCTTGTTTCGGGAAAGGATTCAATTTTACAGGTGAAGTTTCAAAAAAAATACATTGGCTCCTTGGTGGATTCTCTGACAAAAGATTGGATGGTTATAGCTCCACTTGAGGACAAAATATGAAAAAACTTGTTGCAATTTTTACCTGGTTATACCTTGTAGTTCCATTGTTTAGTCAGGTTGTACTTTCTTCTGGTCAAGAAGCGATTTCTCTAGCACTTGAAAACTCTCAAGACCAGCACTATCAGCAGATGATGGCTCTGGAGCAGATGAGAAATGCCACACTTTCGGTGAAGGATTTTTTGCCACAATTGGGAGTTTCCTATTCAGAGTCGGATGCAGTGAATGTAGGGCAAGTAGATAGTAGAAGTAAAAGCCTGCAATTCACTGTGAGACAGCTGATTTTTGATGGTGGACAGGCGTGGAATACCTATGAATTGAACAAGCTTGCAAGTCAATACGACTATGAAGCCTATTTACAAGCTTTAGAGGAGTTTAAAGGAAATATTCTTGATGAGTATCAGGGAATTGTATTGCAGCAAAGGGTGGTGGAAATCAAGAAAAAATTAAAGGAAACAGGCTTGAATCGACTTACAGTTTTAGAAAAGGAGCTGGAATTAGGACTGGTTCGAGAAATTGACTACCTTGATTATTTGATTTCCTGCAGAAAACTGGAACAAGATGAAGGTCTTGCAAAAGAAGCCTTGGATATTCAAATAGAAGCCTTACGTCAAAGCTTGGGTTTGAGCTATGGAACACAGTTGGTTGTAAAAAATTTGGGGAAAAATCAGGCTGAGAATCAGGCTGAAAATCAGGAGCTAGAAGATGTGTATCCTATTTTCCCTCATTTTGAGAGAATTTTTGCTTTAACAATGAATTATAGTCCAGCTTTACGACAACAAAAGCTCGAATACGTAGCTTCTGTTCAGCAGGAAAAGCTTGAAAACAAGTGGTTTATTCCAAATATTAGTCTTGAAGGGAGTATGAGTCTTTCTGGAAGGGAGTTTCCCCTGAGAGAGCCAGATTTTTCTGTAAGTATAAAGATAGGCTTTGACAGAAGTAAGCTTCTTTCGGCCAATAATTCAACTTCTATGGGCTTTGATCAGCAACGATTACGGCGTTTTGGAAATTCCGTATCAGGAAATTTAAATCCTGATGTCAGTTATTTTTCTCAAAAACGACTGAATTCAATTTCTTTATTGCAAAAGCAGCTTTCCCTAGAAACTTCTGAAGAAAAGCTTCGTGATTCTCTGCGGGAATTGCTTTTGAATTTTGATAATAGCTATGAAAACTATTTATATTCTCAAGATTCTTTTGAAATTCAGCAAAAAAAAGTAGCCATCAACTTGCAAAAGCTGGAAAACGGAGCAGTAACGGAGATGGATTATCTTGAATCCTTAATTGAGCTTTCCACAATGGAAATTCAGCTAGTGGAATTGGAAGCAAATCTTGTGAGTCTGCTGAGAACCATAGAGCTTAGTGCAGGAATTACACCGGGAGGTTTAGATGAAATTCTATAAAAAAGGATTTTTCTTGGAAAAAAATCTTTTGAAAAAGCTTTTTTGCAAAAAAAGAAAGGTTGTGTTCAGTGTTTCACTGATTTTTTTGCTACTTATCATCTTGATTTTGGTGGGATTTACCACAGAAGGTCTTTCTGGACTAGATGGTGGCAAAAAAAAGTCTTCATTAGCTACAAATGAAAACAAGATTCTTTCTGTAGAAAGGGTGGAAGTACTATCTTCAAAATTATTGCAGGATATTAGCAGTTTTGGAACCATTTCCTACAGTGGAAAAAATGATGTGACGGTGCAGGTGGAAGGTGTTTTGAAAAAACTCCACGTGAAAGAAGGTGATACGGTTCAAGCAGGTCAAGTTCTTGCTCAGGTGGAAAATATTCAGCTGGAAATCCAAAGACAGCAGGGAGAGACAGCCCTGAACTCTGCAATAGCTGGAGTGAATTTGGCAAAAACTCGCCTTGAAGAGGGGCGGCTTGCAGTGGAATCAAGCTTGCTGAATCTGGAAAAACTTCACTTGCAGCTGGAGCATCAGCAGTTGGAGCTGGAGGAAGCCCAGCTGGAGATAGAAAAGCAGGAAAAATTGCTGGAGCTGGGGGGCATTACAGAGGCAGCCCACCGCAGTCAGCAGGTGGCACTGGAAGGTCAGCGGGCTGCCTACGAAATCGCTTGCAAGGAGCTGGAAAGTCAGTCCCTGGGCTTCCGGGATGAGGATTTGTTAGAGCAGGGCATTGAACCAGCCCAAGATCAGATGCTTCGTCGACAGCAGCTGATTGACTTGAACACAAGAACCTTGGCGGCAGAGCTTGTATCTGCACAAGCTAATCTTGAATCAGCAGAGAAAAATCTTAGATCCATTCAAGAACTACTTTCTCATTTAGTTATTCTTTCACCAAAATCAGGCGTTGTAGCTGCAAAATATTTTGAACAGGGTGAGTTTCTTGCTGAAAATGAAAAGCTTCTTACCATTATGGATGTAAACCAGGTTCATGCTGTGTTTTCCATTCAAGAGCAGGATATGGGGTATTTTCAGCTGGGCTCAGCTGTGGAGGTGGAGGTTCCTGCACTGGGACTGAAAACTATGGCTCCAGTGGCAGAGATTTCTCCCATGGCAGATCCTCAAAGTGGAAACTTTACTTTAAAGTCCTATCTTTCCAATGAAAACAAATCCATAAAGCCTGGAATGTTTGTAAAGTGTCTCCTTCCTAGAGATTCAGCTCACTATCCTGCAATCCCAGAATCAGCCCTAGTAGCAGAAACTGGTGATAGAGCAGGGGAAGGCTGGACAGGGACTGTTTTTTTAATTCACGAAAATCGTGCTATAAAGCAGGAAGTAAACTTGCTGGAAAAATCTGATGGTATGGTGTGGATTTCCCATGGACTTACAGAAGGGCAGTGGGTGGTGAATAATCCATCTCCTTTTTTGAAGGAGGGTCAGAGTATTGAATAAAAAAATATCTAGAATATTTATTATAATGTATATTTTTATATTCAGTTTTTCTTGTAAATTTATTGATTTTTCTCAGCTAGAAGTGAGCTGTTCCCTCGGTGAAAGTGGTGACTATTTTTTTGATCAAGAGCTTGAAGTGGTTTTTTCCATGGAAGTGGAATTGGCAAGTGTAAAGGAAATCCTTATTTTACAAGAAAATAATTCTACTGTGGCTACTGAGGTTAGGATGGCTGGAAGAGCTGTTTTCATTAAACCTGTAGAGCCTTGGCAAAAAGGTGCAGGCTACAAGCTTCAGATTCAAGGAGATCTGTCTCTTGCAGCAGGAGGAACTCATCAGGTGAATTTTTATCGTAGCTTTACCTATGGGCCTAAGGTTACAGCTTTCTCTTTGACAGATTGGATTTCTCCTTTGGAACATTCTTCTTCCTTAGATTTTCAGTTTAACTATCCTGTGGATTCAGCCTCTTTTTTTCGTAATTTCTCTTTAACTCCTTCAGTTGATTATACCTACGAGCTAGAGGACGATGGGCGGCGAGTAAAAATTGTTCCTTTGGAGGGCTGGAAATATAATCAGCATTTTACTTGGAGTATTCAAGGGTTAGAAGCACTGGAAGGCTTTTTGCTGGATAAAAAATACGAAGGTGATTTTTTGGCTCAGATTGATACAGAGCTTCCTGTTTTGGAAAAAATTTGTGGGGTACATCTTGTTGAAGGTAATGGGTATTTTCCAAAGGAAGGAGAAAAAATCAGTCTCTGTGATAGAGAGCCTTTGCTGTTTCAATTTTCTAAGGAAATGGATTTTGATTCCTTGGAAGCGGGCATCCATTTAGAGCCAAGCCATGAAGGACAGCTACGGAAAGGTGCATCTGAAAAGGAATTCTTGTGGATACCAGAAGAAAATTGGAGCTTAGAAGAAGAATATAGGGTGGTGGTATCTTCGGAAGTTCAGGATGTGGCAGGAATTTCTTTAGGTCGACAGAAAGAAGCTTATTTTACGATAGACAGTGATTTTTTGCAGGTAACTTCAATTAGTTTGGGAGATAGCATAGCCGAAGCACCCGATTTTCAGGTAAAGGAGCCACTTCAAGCTCCATTGCAAGATGCTTTTCAGATTTCAGTACAGGATAGTTCTTCTACCATTGTTACAAGAATCAATTTTAACAAAAAACTAGAGGCTGAGCTTATGGTACAGGCCCTTGATGCCATTTCCATGGATGTGCTTTTTCCTTTAACGGCTTCCTATCCTGTTTTAGAGCAGGTTCACTATCTTGGACAATCTAGTCTTGATCTATTTTGGTCAGGTTTTTCACCAAGCAGTGACCAGGTGGACAATTTTTATCGTCTAAAAATTGCAGGTGGGCCTAGTGGGCCTCAAACTTCAGCAGGTAATTATCTTAAGGAGGATGTATGTATAATCATTCACGTTTTACAGTCATAAAAAATTTAATTGTAGTTGTCGGGATGGTTTTTCTTTTTGTTTCCTGTGGGACTATTATGTTACCTCCTATGGAAGTGGCTGATTGTAAGGTGGGAAAGGCAACAATTGTAGTGGAATTTACCCTGCCTCCTGATCTTGCTTCTTTGGAAAATGGTCTTTCGGTAACGGAGGATGGTTCCAAAATTGAGGGAAAAATCACTATTTCTGGAAAAAAAGCAGAATTCACTCCCTTGTACGGCATCAAGGACAATTACGATTATGTAATTCGTATTGAAGCAGGAACAGAAGATGTAAATGGACACTCCTTGATGGATACCTTTGTGTATGAATATTCTACAAGAAATGATAAATCACCATTTTTTGTAGATTTTCTTGTGGAAGAAAAACTGAATCAGGAGTCCTTTTCTGAAAAATCTTTAGATACAGCTGAAGCTGAAAATCCTGTTGGTGGTGAAATTCAAGTTTTACAGGAAATATCCACCCTTCAGCTGGGATTTTCTCAGTCAGTAAACAAAAAATCCCTAGAAGAAGGTTTAAGTATCACTCCAGCTTTTGATTATTTTCTAGAATATGACAATAATGACTGTCTTGTTACACTTATTCCGCAAAAAGAATTAGAAATTAATCAGCGATACGTAATTTCTCTTGCTGCTTCTGTTATGGATATACAAAGAAATTCCTTAAAAGAAGAAGTAAGCTGGAGTTTTTTTTATAAAAAAGATGTTCACGCTCCAGAAATTTCCTTTCAGCACACAGATAAAGTAGAAAATTTACTGTTTACAGAAGAAAATCCTCCATCTGTTATTGAAGGGGATAATCTGGAGCTGGGACTAGATGATTGGATTATTCTAGAATTTAGCGAAAAGCTAGATCTTGATAAGGCTGCTTCATGTATTTTTCTTGAATCTGTTAATACTGTAGCCATTGCTCCTACATTGGAAATCAGAAAGGATTATAAAAATGGTAATCGTCTTGCATTGCGTCCTGATTGGACTGGAAATTCTGGAAATATGTGGGGAAGCAGCTGGAGACTAGTGGTAAAGGCTGGTATTGAAGACTACTCTGGCAATAAAACTCAAGGGGAAAAGGCGCTTTTTCTTTCATATACCTTGGAAGCTCAGCGCCCACCAGTATTTTTAGGAGCTTTGTTGGTGGATTATGAAAAGCAATCTCAACTAAAGGCTTATTTTTCACCAGAAAATCCCTTTTTGTCTCTGGAACTTGATCCTCAATTTTATCCCAACAGGGCAGAAGAGCTTCCAAGCAAGGTGGAGCTCCACCTCTTTTTTGCCCTTTCTGGACAGACTTCTTCGCTTAATAGGATAAGTCTCATGGAGCATATTTCCCTTTCTGCCTCCAACGATTGCTGCCAGCTTACCTTAAAAAAGCTTCTTGATGAAAGTGCTGATGAAGCCTGCAAAAATCAATATGAAGAATTTTGCTCTGAATTGGAGAAAGTAGCTGAAAATCCTGTTCCAGAAATAGATCAGTCTCATTCCTTGGTGATGGTACGCTTTCAGGTTGAATTGCTAAACAGAAATAGTAAGGGCTTGATAAGTCTTAAGCTCGGCGAAAATGTGGCTGATTCACTGGGAAATACATTGGGCAGGGCAGTCATTTGCCAGGTGAACAAGATATGATTAAAGCACTCATTTCCTATTCTGTTCATCATCCAGTTTCTCTTGTTTCTATTCTTTTAGCACTTTGTCTTTGGGGTGTATTTTCCTGCTGCAGTCTAGAAGCTGATTTTGTGCCGGAATTAAGTCAGCGGGAAATTATTGTATCTGCAAAATATGAGGGCCTTGATCCCTTTGACATGGAAAAGCTTGTGACAGAGCCTTTGGAAGAAGGGCTTGCTGCAATGAAGGGCTTAAAATCAACTTCTTCTGTTACTCGTTCTGGCCTTTCTCTCATTACGCTGGAATTACACTGGGGAACTGATGTAGATCTTGCTTTGGTGGAATGTCGTGAATTGGTGGATTTATGCTATGGCCAGCTTCCCTCTCGATGTGAAAAGCCTCAGGTAACTCTTCCTTCAAACTTAAAGGATGCCATGATGGTGGCAATTCTTCCAAAGGATGGAGACCTTCGTTATGGTCGGTATTTGGTGGAAAAGGATATAAAGGGACGGTTTCAGCGACTAGAAGCCTGCGGGGGAGTAAACATTAGTGGAGGTGAAAAGGAAGAGGTTCATGTTCTGGTGGATTATGATGCCATGGAGGCTAAGGGGGTGTCCCTGAGCTCAATTAGTGAAAAGATTGCTGCTGAAAATTTTCAATATCCAGCGGGAACGATTCGGGAAGGAGAACGGGAGCTATTAGTTAAAACTGAAGGTTTGTACAAAAGTCTTCAGGAAATGGAAAATATGCCCCTTTTATATGAAGATTTTGGCTTGGTACGTCTTTCTGATGTGGCTCAAGTGGAAATGGGAAGTCAAGATAAAGAGAGTTTTTTTCTGTATCAAGGGAAGGCTGCCCTGTGTCTTGGTATTGCAAAAAGAAGTGATGCAAGTCCTGTAGCCCTT
The DNA here is from genome assembly GCA_036300185.1 of Treponema sp. Classification (GTDB taxonomy): domain Bacteria; phylum Spirochaetota; class Spirochaetia; order Treponematales; family Treponemataceae; genus Treponema_F. The sequence continues at coordinate 8,479 of JAXJGY010000060.1, forward strand.
TCTCAGCAGGTTCACGAGGAAATCCACCAGCTGCGGCGGCAATATGGAGTTTTTTATGATTTTCTTGTTATAAAGGATTTATCTCAAGAGGTAAGCTCCTCCCTTATTTCATTAGGTTTTTCCTGTGCAGTGGGAGTGATGGTAGCCGCCGCCGTTATCTTGTATTTTTTGCGCTGTTGGAAAGTGTCCATTCTTTTGTCCAGCTTGATTCCCCTCTGCGCCCTTCAGGTGCTTCTTGTGCTAGCCCTAACAGGAAGAACCATCAATCTCATGTCCTTGTGTGGCATGGCTGTGGGAATTGGTATGGTGGTGGATGCGGGAGCCGTTGTTTTGGAAAATCTAAACAAAAAGCTTTCGGTATTTTCCTGCAACTTAGCCTGTAGAGAAGATTATTCCTTTGATTTAAAAGAATTAAAAAGCTTGATTGTGTCTGCCACAGCGGAGGTTGCCCTGTCAAATACAGGCTCTGCCCTCACTACTGGTGGGGTCTTTTTGCCTCTATTCTTTCTTGATGGTCTTATGGGAGAGCTTTTCCTTGATTTAGCCCTAGCGGTAATAGCTGCAATCCTTGCTTCTTGGATCCTTTCTCTGTCTTATATTCCTGCCTTGTATCAGTACATTGCAAAAAAGAAGTGTGCCAGTCAGCAGCTTATGACTGGTGGTTTTCAAAAACCATCAAAGCTTGTAGCAACCTTGGAAAAAAACTACCAGAAGCTTTTAGAAGAGGTGTTACATCGTCGTAGTCTTGTGCTTGTTCCAGTGGGATTTTCTGTAGTTGTGGCTATCATTTCTCTCTTACTTCTTGATTATCAGCTTTTGCCAGAGCTTCAGCAAGATGAGGTGCAGGTGCAAGTTGTTTTTCCTGCTGGAACCACCTTGGCTTCTATGGAAAAGGTTGCCTGCCAAATGAATCAGACTTTGGAGGAAGCTGGCATGGAAGCCGTAGGGATTTTTGGTGGTCTTGAAGGGTCTGATTACGAAAGTCTTTCCCAGCCTCAACAAAACCAGCAGGTGCTGCAGCTCCTTATTAAGCTACCAAAGAAAATGGACCTTGAGGCTGGAGACTTGGAAAAACTGTTGGCAGGCAGAAATCTTTACGTAACTGTTTTAGAAAATCAAGATATTTTGTCTCAGGTGGTACAAATGAGCCCAGAATCATTTATTGTAACTGATAGTGCTTCTGGAGAAAATAGAGATAATTTAGCTATTAAAACTAGCGTTTTTAGAGATTTTAATCTTGTTCCACCGCTGTTTCAAGAAAATTCACCGAAGCAGCTGGAAGAAAGCTTTGGCAGACAGCTTGTGTTTCAACCAGATCGATTAGCCACCTCTCGTTTTTCCACCAATGGTATGGAAGTGGCTCTAGCTGCAAACCAGCTGGTGGCTGGGGTGGAGTCTGCCCCCTTTTTCCAAGAGGGACGGCGTATTCCCCTGCGGGTGCAGCTTTCCTCTGGCCACCAGCTAAGCTCCAGTGAGCTGGCTGCAATGAATGTGGCCTTGGACAATCTTCGGCTGCCCTTGGGGATCTTGGGTTCCTTTACAGAAAAGCCAGCCCAAGAAATTTTATATCGCTATAATCGGCAGCCAGCAGTTATTTTATATCCAGCAACTGAAGAAGCATCACCTTCAACAGAGACAATGACACAAAGGGCTCAACATGAGGGCTTACAGCTCCTTGGTATTCATGAACTGGAAAACCAGGAAATGGTGGGAAACGGTGTAGCCCTGCTGATTGTAGCCCTGTTGCTGCTGTATTTTATTATGGGAGCTCAATTTGAGTCTTTTTTAATTCCCCTTTTGTTGCTAGTAGCTCTGCCTCCCGCCTTTGGTGGTGCCTTGGCCTTCACCTGGGTGAGTGGTCATGTGTTTTCCATGAATACGGTAATTGCCTTGGTGGTCTTGTTCGGCACTGCAGTAAATAACGGAATCATACTTTATGAAAGTGCCTTGCTGCAGGGTGGTTTTTCTCCAACATCCATCGTAAAAGCAGCTGTGTCTAAGCTTGAAACCATCTTGATTACAAATCTTACCACCATCTTTGCCTTGATTCCCTTTGCCCTTGATCCTGCTGGTACCAATAGTCAAGCTTCTTTGGCAGTGGCCATTGTAGGTGGACTTTCTCTGTCCATGGTGTTTGTGCTGGTAATTATTCCTGTGGTTTTTGTAGTGTACGGGGAAATAACTGGTAGGAGGTGTCATGACTAGGAATTGGTATCAGCGACCAGTGCTGGTGTTTTTCGTATTTATGTCCATCTGCCTGATTATGGCCTTTTCAGCTAGAAATCTGGAATTAGGGCAGTCATCAAATAGTTCTTATCATTTGTTTTCCGTGGAATTTGATTATTATGGCATGGATGCAGAAAGCCTTGAATCCTTGATTGCCCTACCTTTGGAGGAAGCTCTTCTTGGTTTGCCTGGCTTGATGGATATGGAGATTCAATGTCAGTATGGTAAAGTTTACGGAACCTTTTACTTTTATCCACGGGAAAATCAAAAAAATATATATCTTTGGCTTCGTGATAAGGTGGATACTCTGTATCGTGATTTGCCTCAAGCAGTGCAAAAGCCACGAATTTTTTCCTCCGACACCGCTGGTTCAGGTGGAGATCAGGTTTTAAGCCTTGCAATTCCCCTCAACCAGAAAAATCAGGGAAATCAAGGTTTGAGAAGTTTCTTGGAAAATCAGCTACAGAGGCAACTGGAAGCGGTGGAAGGAGTGTCTCAAGTGGTGCTGGCAGGTGGCGGTGTTGATGAGATTTTGCTTCAGTTTAATCCCGACAGAATGGCTGCGGGAAATATCAATCCCATGGCCTTGGGACAAATTATTCAGGAGGCAAATAGCGTAGCCTCTGGTACTTGGCTTCAGCAGGAAGGAAAAAAGCTGCCCCTAGTTTTTGAAACTCAAATCCAGGAACTGAATCACATTCGACAGCTTCCCGTTCAAACAGGGAAGGGTGTGGCTCAGTTTGAGCATTTTGCAGAAATTACTCGGCGCCAGCGGCCATCGGAGGAGCTTGTTCGGGTAAACGGTGAAGAATGTCTTTCCCTTGTGGTTCATGGAAGCTATGACGGAAATCTTATGAAGATTTCTAAACAATGTCTTAAAATTATTGAAGAAACCTTGCATCAAGAGGGAGCTTCTCAGTTAGATTACCAGATTCTCTATGACCGAGGAGCAGAGCTATCACAAATTATGAAAAATCTCTTTGTTGCCCTGGCTCAAAGTCTCCTTTTGATTTTGATCCTTGTACCAGTTTTTTTTCCTCAGGCTCGAATCACTGGCCTTTTACTTTTGTTTCTTCCCACCACGGTGCTGTGGACCTGGGGACAGCTTTCAGCTTTAGGCTTTTCATTAAATCGTCATACCCTAAGTGGTATTACCATTGCCTTAGGCTTAGTGGCAGACACTGCCTTTGTGGTGGCAGAATTCTGGATTCAAAAAAGATGGAAGGAGGGTTTTATTGCAGGTGAAAAAACAGATTTTTTTCAGGGAATTGCTCCCTTGCAACGGAGCATGATAGCTTCTAGTTTAACTACCATTTTTGTGTTTGTGCCCCTGTATTTTCTTGACTCCTTGGTACCAGGAATTGGTGATGTGGCTGTAACCATGGCCCTGATGATACTGAATTCCTTAGTTTTAGGTGGATTTTTTCTTCCTGTTTTTCTGGAAATCGGCAAGGAAAAACGGCTTTTACTATTACCCCAATATTTGAACCAGCCAGTAGAAAATCTTGTTGTAGACAAAAGCCTAGCTCTTTGTTTCTTTACCCGGCAAAAAAGAAAAACCTGTCTTGTATTTTTATCTTGCCTCAGCCTTTTACCTGTACTTTTGGCCATGGTGGCAGGAAAAAATCTTACCTTGGATGAAAATTCCTCTTTTTTGAGTGCCTCTGTGGAATATCCCGTTGATACAGCTGCCTCTGTTGTTGATCAAGATGTAAAGACTTTTATCCAAAAGATAAAAAATCTACCAAATATCAGCTTTATAACAAGTCGATCCACCACAGGGGTATGCCGTTTGGAAATCGGTCTTAATGAAGCTGGAAAAAAATCCACTCAGCAGCTTATTGATTCCATCCAAAATCTTTCCCACCACCTTCATTCTGGCTATCTTCATTTGAATCTACAGCAGCATGAAGGAAAAAAAGTGCACGAAATTCAAGTGGCCGTGGTGGGAGATGAGAGCCAGCTTTGCAAGGATTTTGCACGGTGTTGTGTGGAAGGCTCTCAAAGGAATAAAGCCATTGTGCAGGGAGTAATGAACTTTAAGGAGGCTGAAACTGTAGTGCTTGTTCGTCCCCATCGACAGCAGCTGGCTCGAATCGGCTTGGAGCTTGAGCAAGTGGCTCAATCCCTACGTTGGCTGATTTTTGGCCCTGTGGTGGATAAGTGGATTCAGTCTTCTGGGGAGGAAGACATTCGTGTGGTGGGAAAAACAGCTAACGCAAGCCTCCAGGAAGCAGCCCTTACTGAAAACTTTACTACAGAGGAGGTCAGTAGCAAAAAAATAAATCTTTCTCAGCTAGAATCCATGACCATTCCCATTGTGGCCTCTGGCAAGGTGGACTCAGCTGGTGGAGCTGGGGGACTGCCTCTTTCAGCCCTAGCTCAGGTGGAATTACAGCCGGGAAGGGGAAGGCTCTATCGATTAAACGGTCGCCCCTGTGCCTATTTTACCCTACAGGTGGCTGCAGCAAGTACCCAGGATGCAAAAGAGCTGGTGGAAAATTTTTTGCAAGATTTTCCACTGGAGCGAGGTTATAGCTATCACCTTTCTCGACAGGTTCGAGAGCTTTCCCAGCAGTATCAGATTTTAACCTTGGCCTTGGTAGCCTCAGTTGTGGGGATTTTCCTCTTGCTTTGTGCCCTGCGGGAAAGACCCTTAGAAGCCTTTCTGGTGTCCACCTTAATTCCTGCATCCTTAGCCTTGCCCTTGCTGGTTCTGGCTATCCTAGGGAAAACTTGGGAAAGTGGAGATATTGTTGGCATGGTTTTAGTGGCTGGCTTGGGAGTCAACAATGGAATTTACCTGATTCAGTCTACAAAGAAATACATGTTCATACAAATTCGAGATAAAATCGCAAGCATTTTCGTCACTTCCCTTTCTACCATCATTGGAGCTATTCCCTTGTTACTTTGTGAAAGTGGCTCCTTCACAGCCTCCCTGTCCTTTTTTATGGTATGGGGAACGGCTGGCTCATTACTCATAACCTTGCTGGTATTTCCAGCAGTTATAGATTTTTTTTACAGGAGGTATAGATGAAAGATTCTATCTTCAGTTGGCACAGGATACTAGCCCTTTGTATCCTGTTGGTTCACATGACCATGATGGTTCCGGCTCAGGAGCTCTATCTTGGCAGGCAGCTGGGATCCCAGTATCTGGAGCAGTATCTTGATCGGGCTGATTTGGAAAGCTCCCAGCAACGTTGGCAGGAGCTGGCAGATCAAGGGATGCTGGTGGCCCTTACAGCCTGGGAGTCGGCTCAAACCTATTTGCTGGAGCAGGATCCTCAGCTGTGGCAGAGTGAACGAGCAGCCCTTGAAAGAGAGCTGGCGGAGGAGCGGGAAGTTAGGCTGGCTCAGTGGCTTTTGGACAAGTATATTCAGTCCCAGTCAAATCCCAAGTTTCAGCAGCTGGCTATGGAATTGCAGCAGCGTTCAAGTCAGTGGAAATATGAACATTCTGATGAATCAGGAACCGTGGTGGCAACTCGGCAGGTGGAAGCTGGGGAGAGCCAGGAGGCAAAGGATCAGTGGCTCAAGTCTAACCAGCAGCTGATTCAAGAATACTTGGAGGAAAACTCCCTTGACACAGGCCTTTTGGAAAGCCAGTTGCAGGACCTTAACCTTGACGAAGCCACTCGTAGAGCCTTGGTACAGGAGGCTGCTACCAGTTATCAATCTTATCTTGCAACAGAATATGATTTGATTCTTCGATCGGAAACTATGGATTTAATGGGAAATCTTTTGTATGACCGAGAATCCCTTCGAGCAGCCAGTGCCAAGGAATCTGCAGATACCATTGCCTTAACCTTGATTCAGGAGGCAAAGGCTTCTACGGAAATCTCTGTAAAGGAGCTTTTTCAGGATTTTCAGGAGGATGTGAATCAAAATCAGCTGAATGAAGGCCAGATTCACGTGGAGGGAGAGCAGTGGGCTCATGAATTTCAGCGACAGTTGGAAGAAGGACTGGCAGTGTGGGACAAGGTGGAGGTGGAATTCTTGAGCCGTCGCAGTCAGTGGGAACAGGAGGCTTTGGAAACCTATGAGGCTGGGGAAGAAGCCTGGCTTGAAGCCTTTCAAAAACTAAAATCTGCTCGCCAAGAATGGGAAAACGAAATTATGGCAGAGTTTCAGCAGGGTATGGAGGAATGGAATCAATCTCGGCTGGAACAGGAATTGGAAATTGAAGCTGCCCAAGAGGAATTGGTGCTTTCCTTACAGGAAGAAATTCATCGAAAGGAGGAGCTAGCTCTCTTTGCTATTACTGTTTACGATCAAGTTCGAAGCCTTTTAGCCTCCTGTTATGAAGGAGTGGAAAACTGGTATAGCAATTGGGCTCAAAAATATAACAAGGTCTATTCCTATTGGAAAACAGAGGATGCGTCAGGATACTATATTCGATTTTCTCAAGGTAAAGTAGAAGGTTTGGAAGAAGCTCTTGCAACAAATTCTAATAAAGAAGGAGAAATTGATTTAGAATATCTAAGTGCTTCTAATACAAGAAATAAAATTGAAGCTCAAGTAGGTCAGTGGAAAAGGGCTTATCTTGATCAAATCAAGAATGAAGTTGAAAAGGAAATTCTTCAGCTAGAAAGTGAAAATCAATCAAATAAAAATACTCTACAAGCTTTGCTTTTTGAGCTAAAAAGCTTGAACATAAACATGACTGGGGATGAAATTGCATCCCGTTTAAAGAATGTCTTCTTGACTGAAATCGTTTTTGATAAAAATTTGTGGGACAGCAGCATAATTCTTTTGGATCAAAACACCGGTTGGCTTGTGCTGGCGGAAGCTGGCTTTGAAAACCTTGAAACTGCCTCAAATAATTTCTTTGAAGCGGTGGATCCCGCTTCCTTAGAGGGAAGTTCCAGCGACCTTGATGCAGAAATCCAGCGTCTTGAAACTACCTTGTCTTATTGGCAGGATGAACTGGCTGTAGCCCAAGCTCTCAAGGATTATGCCACCACCACCACCTCATTTGCTGAAACAGCCCAAGAAACACAGCTGGAACTAGCAGCTTCACAAAAAGCTTTTCAGCAGGCTGAAGAAGACTACAAAAACCACCAGCAGCTTATTCAAGAAGCTTATGATGCCATACGGCAAGCCATGATTCACCTGTCTGAAATCAAGGTAGAGCTTGATGAAGCTAGTAGTCGAGCTGAACAAGTAAAAAATCAAATCGTAGCCCTTAATGAGGTTACAAAGGGGCTTGGTAAGGAGGTAGTAGAATCTCAAATCATTAAAATTTTAGATAGTCTAACTGAAAGCTTTTCTCAGGAGAAAAATCAGGAAATTCGCGGTCTTGTAGAGTCATTTTTTTTGCAGGAAATGATTCAGGGTAATCATGTCTATACCAATACCATAGAAGAATTGCTCAAAACAACTGCCCTTGAGGGTACTTCATCTCAAGAGGAATTACTCTTTCGTCAGGAAGTCCTTTCTTATTTAACTCAAGGTGAACCCGAATCTTGGCAGGCAGGTACAGAAAGCCAAGAGGAACAGCAGCATCGTCAGCTTATTCGTGATACGTATAGTACTCTTCGGCTAGATATTTTAAATGAAAGGCATAGTCAGGCACTTCGGGATATTAGAGCTATTGTTCAAGAAAAGGATATTTGGAATTTTACCCATTGGGACGAGCTAGTCTCTACAATTAAAAGCCTACGTGATTCTGGGATGAATCTTCATGCTGGTGCTGCCAGTGTTTTAGAGCAGCTTATAGCTGTGATGATTCAACATTGGTGTCTTCAAAATCCTCATAAAACTACAATTTCTCAAGAAAATAATGCTTCCCAAGCCTTTGAAAATCCCTCATCCATGAGTGAGCTTTCGCAAGCAGCTGATTCTACAGAAATTTCCCTGTCTCGAAGTGAAATTCAGCAGCAGCTTACAGAATTACAAGCTATGGAAAATAATATTTTTGATATACAAGAAATTTTTAAGTTTTTGGATTCACCGCTTTTTTCTCAGCTTGACGAAGAAGGTCAAAACAGATTCATAGCATATAGTACAGAACTAATGGTAAGCTACACAAATTTTGTGGATCACCTTCCCATATCTGATGGAATTGCCTTTTTGAACCAACTTAATGAGGCTGAATATAGCTGGAAAAATAATTTTTTCCAATTGTCTCAAAATATGCAGCTGGTTCTTGCAAAGAAACTAGAAGAAATTACAGATATTCAGTCCCTCCAGGACAATATGATTTATCTTCAGTCAATTTTGAAAGTAAAACGAGAAGCTTTGGAGGAAAATGATTTTTTCTTGAGCTTGGAGGAATTGAAAAATGTTTATCTTCAAGATAGCTCTCAACAGGAATTGGAAGCATTGTTAGAAAATTGCAGTGAAATTCAGGAAAGTACCTTGTTGTCAGAGGAGGATTTGGCTGAGATACAGATACTTTTTGCAGAAAATGGCTTAAATACACTAAAAATTCAAGAACTACAATCTTTGGGAGAGCAGTGGCTGACAATTTTGGACTCCTGCCAAGAAGCTCCCTATGAAATTCTGTCGCAGGCTCCATTACAGGATTCTCAAAATCCTGCTTCCCAGTACTTAAACCAGATAGCAGCTTTACTAGATGTATCTGTAACAAAAGCGGCCCTTCAAGAACCAGTAGAAATTTATGTATTACTGGGGACCAATAATCAAGAATTGAAGAAAGAAAAAACAATTTTGGAAAACCAATTGGCCCAGGAGGAGTTGCAACGACAAGATAGTGTCAATCAGTATGAAAAGGCTGCTGCCATGGTAAATCAAACTATTGCAGTCTACCAATTAAAGCTAGAAGAAGAAAATAATTTGTATGAGTCTTTGTTGCAAGCTCGCTTGAATCTTCGGATTGCAGAGGAAAAATATCAGTGGGCTTCAAGAATTTATCTTGAAAGCATTGGTAGTGAGACTGCACAAGAAAGTGTTGGGTATGAAAGTCCCTTGCAACGCTACAATGAGGTTTTACTGATAACAAGCCGCTACCAAAAGGCTTTAGAAATTTTAGTGCAAATGAAAAACCAGCAGCAACTACAAAATCAAGAGTATCTTTTACAACTGGAAGCCTATGAAAATGCTTTGGAAAAATCTTATCTCATGGAGGTGATTTTATCTCAGGCCAATACTGCTGTGGCAAAGCAGGAGGAAGCAACTCGTGAAGCAGAACTAAAGGATAGCATCAATGTTTCAAAACTTTTTGCTTCATACGAGTCTCTTTTTCCCTCTGATGAAAAGACTGACACAAGGGAGGATATAGCCCAAGGTATCAATAGTCCCGCCTTGGAACTTATTCGAATCAGTCGTGGGGATAATGGTTCTTATACTATTTCCTTAGGTTATGAAACAAACTATGTGAAAACTGGAACAGAAACTAGTATCGATGATGCTGGAAATAAAATTTCTTATGATGTGTATGACTATGTTACTTTTCAAAAGACAGATACAGATGATTTAAATCAACAGCTGTTGGAATCATATCTTACAGACACCACGGAAACAATTGTTCGGGTAGATGATATCCTCCAGCTGACTCGGGCAGAAGTGGAAGTTCGCCAGTGGCTTGAAGAAATCTATACCAAAGGTGACAATTATTTAAACCAGCTTCTACTTGCTAGTCTTCATCTTAAAACCTATTCCAGTAACTCTACTGAAATGTTAGATGGTCAAGCTGATATTCGTGATGAAAGTGCTTTTCGGGCAGACCAGCTACCAGATATACGAAATTTTCACAACATTGATACAACTGCTCGTTATAACAGTGAACGTCGTGATATAGTGGCTGCAGCCTACGACTTTATCCTGTCTATGAAGGATGGAGAAGAGGATCTTGCCCGTTATATCCTGTATCGAGAAACAAACCTGCTGGATAAAAATAACTGGCAGCTGCGGGAAAAGGATTTGATAGAATGGTTTGCTTTAGATGAGGTTCGCGAAGTTGTAGCGGATGAACAAAATAAGCGGAATAGAGATGCAGCAATAGCCTTTGCTTCAGCAGCAGCCTTATCTGCTGCCGTAGTATTTTTTCAGCCCTGGTTATGGGTAGCTGCAGCCGCAGCAACTATTATAGGTATTGCTGCCGCAGATGCAGCTGCTAGTCTTGGAGCTGCAAAGGATGGTATTTATGATTTAATGAAGGGTAATAAGGAAAATGCTCTCAAGGCAAGTGAAACATTAAATGGTTTACTTAGTAATTTACAGGAGGGAAAAAACAATCTTCAGGAGCAGTGGAAGCTTTTAAATCTACTTTATTACGGAAATGAAACAGGTCCATCATCTGCCACAGAAAATGGTGAATCATCTCCTTTGTCGGTGGAAGAAGTTTTGGCTTCAGTACAGAAGATGTTAGAGGGGAACAGGTTTGTGTCAGTTCACGAATACGAGAACCTCCTGAATGTTCAAGTGGTAGCCTCACTGCTAGAACAAGATTATTCTATTAAGACTTCATCTTCCTACGAAAAATCATTAAAGGTATCTGATGTATTGCTTCAATCTTCATTACAATTTCAAACAGAATACTTGCAGGCACAGGAAAAGCTTGCCCAAGTAGCGGCCAATGTACAGGAACAATCTCAAGTAGCAATGACTGGCTTTTATCAAGTTCTTGGTCAAAGTCTAGAAATCAGTCAAGAGAACAAGGAAAAGCTTCTTTTGCTAGAAGCTCAAGCCACAGATGAAAGTCTTTCTGGAACTCAGCGGCAGCTTGCCATGAATGAGTACCAAGTTCTGTATCAATCTCTTTTTGCCATGGATGGTACAACCCAAAAACAGCTGACAAATCTTGCTAGCCTTGCCTATGGAGGTGAAGGCTGGAACAACCTCTTGCATAAAAAAAATATTTACGGCGGCTACAAATCATTGTATAATACAAAAGTTGACTTTGCCTCTAGTACGGAGGAATATACTGGATGGTTACAGCAACTCATGGTTCAACAGGCAATTTCTAGTTTTGAAGATAGTGCCTTACAAATTTTAGGACAATCACAGCATCAATGGCAGTTGGAACGTGACTTACTTGACCGTCGCCAAGGCTTGTGGGAAGCGGAGGTATTGGAAACTCTTGCAGCGGGAGAAAAAAGCTGGCAACGTGTGGAGGAAAGGTTGAATAAGGAGTATACCCTGTGGCGACGAAGCTTTCAAAAGGAGTTAGAAGAGCGACAGGGAGAATGGGAACAAAATTATCTTGATTTTCTCCAGAAAAAAGAGTCCTGGGTTCAGGAAAGTCATGGTCAAGGTTTGATTCAGGGCCTAGTGCAGAAGCTTGTATTGGATCCTAGCCTAGTGGTAGCCATCAATCATGATGAATTGGAAGTGCAGTTTGCCCACCTTAGTAGAAACATGGAAAGCAGTGTTAGTTCCAAGATGACGGAAGCGATTGCAGAATCCCTCCTAGCTGACTCATATCTCGACCAGCTTATAGTTCGTAGTTCTACATTAAAAAGTTTTGGAAAAAATACAGGAGCTGGAATCAAGAAGATTCGTCGTAACACCTCCAGCTTGGAAAGCCATCTTGTGGCTCAGGAACTGGCAGATAAAACAAATCAGCTCCTGAAGGAGGTAGCTGGACGACAGGCTGCTGATTACGGTCAGGATTTGCTAGAAAAGATTTTAGCTAGCTACATGGAAGGTATTACTAACCAGAATCAGGCCATGGTGGACTGGCAGGAAAGGCTCGCTCGAGATGCTGGCTATACCGTGGATGGAAGCATTCGTCGTACCATTGTAGTTGATGCAACCTTACTGAATCCTATAAAAGAGACCCAGTACCTGCCAGTTTATCAGCATTTCAGTGCAACTGCACCAAAATTGCGGAAAGTAGAGGCAACTTCTAGAGAAAATGCCATGTTGCAGCTTGGTCTTGCACAACGTGAATTAGAGCTATGGGGACAAAAGATTTTTGAAAGTAATGGTTTGCTGGAGCAACACAAGGGAAGTGTACCAGAGCTTGTAAGTAGTCCTGATGCTACTGGTTCCAAGAAGGCTGCATTTAAAGATTTGGGAAGTGGTCAAATGGGAGCGATTTTGGTGGACTATTACTGGAATAGTATTCAGGCTCGGAAGGGAATGGAGGAGTTGAGCAAGGCAGGTCATGACAAGCGGCTGTTTGACGACCGGGGATTACCCTTTAGTGCCCCCACCTTGCGGGAAGTCGCAGAGGTAGCCATGACTGTTGTGGGGTCTGCCACAGGTCAGGCTTGGTGGTTTGGATACCTTGACGATGCAATCTTTGCTAGCATTGATTTTAATGGTGGCTACAAGAGTGCTGATGAAATAGGTCGTGACTTGGCCACAAAGGCTGTGGAAGCTGCTATTGGTGCTGGAACGAGCAAAGTTGGAGAGACTCTTTCTGGAATGACCAATACAGCAAAATATGCTGTTTCTACAACAGGATTGAATCTTGCCAATAGTTCCTTGTCTAGTATTTCTACCGTAGTCCTGCAAAGTATGAATTTCAGTGCAATTGGAACTGGTGATTTTCTTAACGAAGAATTGCTTACATCTCGCATACAAGATAAGAATATGTGGGCCACTATAATGGCAGGTGCTGCTAGTTCAGGAGTATCTGTATATGGAGAGAATGCTTTTAAGGCTCTAGGAGCTACAGCAAATAAATTCTATGGTGGAGCCATGAACTTAGCCACTTCTGTTGCTAGCCAAGCAACTAGTTATGGTGTTTATGCTGCCTTCCATGGAGGGGACTGGGCTGAGGCCTACAATGCCATGGGTGGAATCAATGTAAATGTGGCAAGTTTCGGTGCTTTGGCGGACTTTGTGGGAAGTTCAATAGCTCGAAATAATAGCACAGGCCAGAACATTCTGGGCAAGGTCATAGACAAGCTTGATGGCAAAGGCATCATGCTAAACCTTGGCTTGGACGGAGTGAGTGCCAGCGTCGGCTCCGGCGGAATCGACCTGAGCGGCAATCTCTACGATCTTGGAAAACGAGCCATAGATAAACGAGCATTGGAATCATATGCCCAAAGCCATGAAAAGGATCTGTCAGATACAGTGTGGAACAATTACGTATATGGAGACTGGACCCAGGAAAACACCTCTGCCCGCCTTGCCAGTGGACTTGACCAGCTGGAGCTTGTTGAGCAGGCAGATTTCACCGCCCTCACCACAAGCAACGAAGTTGGTGGCCGCCTGATACAGCTATCTAACAGTGGCAACAGCTACAATAATGCCATAGCCCTAGGTCACGAGGCCTACCGAGACGGCATTATCGGAACCGCAAGCCAGCAGTCAGCCGAAACCCTAGCAGCCACCACCGCCCACACCCAGATGGCACTGCGAATGCTTGGTGACGGCAAAGGTAATGCCATCCAGATGACCGAGAATCTGGCCATGGACATTGTTGCCTATCAGTTTTCTCAAGGGCTGGCTGATGAAACAATCTTCAGCAATTACGTTGCTGGAAATTATGATTCTAGTGAGGATTATTGGTTATTTAAATTGGATGGTAGTATTGAAGATACAGCAGACAAGGCAATGTATAAAGAATACGTTGACGAAAATGGAATAGTTCGTCGTAAAAAAATTGAAGGTTCTGAATATACAGGTTCTCGAATAAAGGCTTTGGTGGAAGTGATTGGTATTGAAAATGTAAAACGCATGTTGTCGTCTAATCCTAAATCTATACAAGATATTCCAGATCATGTTTTACAAAGTTCATTTGGATGGGATGAAAAAATGATTGCTGATTTTAAATCAAATCCAATTTTCATTAATATTGGTGATCAATTGTTGCAATCTGATGAAGTTTACAACCTTATTTTAGGAGAAATGTTGATGTATGAAAATGGAGGTACTTGGAATTCTCAGACTGGAATATGGAATACTGGAGAGTTAAAGATTCCTGGATTAGGAAGTAATGACAGTTTGGGAATAACAGTACAGGATGATGGGTCTTACCAATTTTTTTCTGCTGGTTTGATATTTACACGTGAAGCAGATGCATTTGATATTTATAAGAATGGCAAGATAGGAGATAGTGATACAACTTACGAGCAAAGAGACAATACTAGGATTTCAGCATGGAAACGAGATTTATTTACAGGTGAAACTTGGACTGTAGACTTTGAAAATGCTGCTACTAGTATTGATAGAAAATCGAAGACTTCTGTAATAGTTGATGGTGATGTTTATACTGGAAACACATTAGTCTCAGATTATTTTAAGATGAGGCTTATTGATTCAAGTAATTATCACTTGTCAGAATATGGTGTAAATCAAGTTGGTATTTTTACAGATGCAATAACGTTATCAGGCAATGTGTTGAATAAAGGTGGTTATGATGGGGTAACAGAAGGAAGATATTTGTATCATCCTTTTGGTAGTGGTGCAGGTTCAGAAGGATGTTTTGGACCTATGTCTGATTATGGTGTTTCAGGTTACAATAATCCAAATGTTTCTGGAACAGGCGCATGGCATTTTCAACAACAGCTTGATTTATTCAAGGAATGGGGAATATATAATGGATATGAATTCAATATCCAAATGACAGGAAAGGTGAGACCATGAAAAAGATAATGACAATAATATTTATGATATTGTTGGTGCCATGTTGTCTGTGGGCAGAGGCCAACTGGTATCCCTATGAAATTACAGAGCCAGAAGTCTTTAGTTACATAGATGAAGATGTTGCCATTCGATTTTGTCCGACACAAGTGAAGCAGTACCATGAATCTGATTGGGAAGGAACTTCTACTGGTGTCATAGATGTGTTTTCAGGTAAAGTAAAAGTTGTGGATGGTTATTATTACTTAGCAGAAACTTTAGGAACTGAAAAGCCTCATGCACTGCTACTTGGAAAGAATATTGTTATCTATACAGAAAATGACCACGAGAATTTTGAACGCTATAAGGATTGGCCTGCAGTACGGAAGGAACTGGACTATGAGGTAGTAAGTAACTCTGGTGATGAGGAGTGGAATCTATCCACCTATTTTGTGACTCATGATGCAGGAATTAAGAAAATTACCTCATCCTCATCCTTGCTAGAGACAATCGGAGGAAAAGTTCAAAGTTATCTTCCAGAAAATCTTCTTGGAAAGATTTTTCTCAAGCATCATAGAGATGTTCGTCAATACTTTTTCTATGACTCTACTATCAATCCTTGGGTGGAGGCCGTAGAAGGTGACGGAATCGGAGAATATTTGGATATTGAATTCAAAAAGTTCTCGGACGAGTTACAAATCCTTAATGGTTTCGTAGATTTTCGCAGAAAACACTTGTTTAAGGATAATAACAGGGTTAAGACTATTCTCGTAGAATCAAGTGAACCAGAATTCTCCCAAGAATATGAACTTGAAGATGCAGCTAAATACACAAGCATTAAACTACCCGTAAAAACAAACAGAGTGAAAATTACCATCAAGGAAGTATATCCTGGAAATAAGTGGCAGGATACTTGCTTGTCTTCTATTCTTGTTACAGATCCAGATCTTCCTCCATATTCTCAGCAAAAGGATAAAATTTTACAGTTTATGAAAGAATATGGTCTTTGGAACTTGATTCAAAAGTATAAGCAATAATCTCCCTTCCCGCCCGCCACCCCACAAGTGGCGGGTTTTTCTTTACAACAGCTGCAATTTAGTTGTTTTCTGTTATGCTGTCTTTTTAGCTGAACGAACTAGTAGTGCAGACAGGAGTAAAGCGACTCCATATAAAATAATTATAGCAAATAAAACATATTGATATCCTGTTGGGTTTACTGTAATTCCCTCTGCTGTGGTGATTTCTTTCCCAAATCTTTCTACAATCCAGGTTGCCATTTGGTTGCCAGATAAACCAGCAAAGGCCCATGCAGAAAGGGTAATGCCATGGATTGCACTAATACTGGACATACCATAGTGGTCAGCTAGAAGGGCAGGAATATTGGAAAAACCACCACCGTATCCTGCGTTTACAAAGAAAATCAACAAAAGCACTAATAGTGCAAGGACAATATTCTGACTTCCAGCTTCGATTCCGTTGGTTACTAGAACTAGTGCGGTAAAGGCAATGGAGAGGATAAAAATTAGTTTATAGATGGTATTTCTATCCTTTAATTTGTCAGCCCAGGCTGAAAATACCAATCGTCCCGCTGTATTAAAGATAGCAGAAATGGTAGAGATAATTCCCACGAGTCCTGCTAAACCGACACATTTTACAATCATTTTTTCCTGTGAAATAAGAACAAGACCACAGGTAATGTTAATGTAGAACATAAGCCAGATACCAATATAGTTTGTAAGTGGCCTTGTTTTTAAGGTAGCAAATATACCTGGTTTTTCGCCCTTTGTCTGGGGCTCATACCAATCAGCAGGTTTTGCCAGCAAAAGATGTCCCACAAACATCATAACAAAATATACGGCTGCAAGGACATAGAACATTTTGTATAATCCACCATCACCCAAACCTGCAAGGACTGCCTGCATAATAGGACTTGCAATAGCCTTCGCTGCTCCAAAGCCAGCAACAGCTAAACCTGTGGCTAGCCCCTTACGATCCTTAAACCACAGCATCAAGGTTTTCACTGGGGATAAATAGCCTGTTCCCAAGCCGATTCCCATTATAAAGCCATAAAAAATATAAATTCCTACTAAGGCCAGAACACTTCCCTTGTGGAGTCCACCATAGTAAATGAAAAATCCAGTTCCTGCCATTCCCAAAGAAAAGCAGATGGTGGCGATAAGGGATGACTTATGGATGTTTTTCTCCACAATGTTTCCTAAAAAGGCAGCTGACATTCCTAAGAAAAAGATTGCAAAGCTAAAGGCCCACTCTATTGCACCCTTGGAAAAACCCATATAGTCTGCAATTTCTTGGCTAAAAATTGACCAGCAATATACCGTACCGATACTGCAATGAAGGAGCAAGGCTGGAATAGCAGCTCGTACCCATTTGTTCTGACAATTGATCATGTAAAAATCCTTAAAATTATAATGATACTTGTTACACAAACAAACTAGGTCATATTATCATGTATTCATTGACGTTACAAGCAAACGGGGAGATGGCATGGAATAAAAAAAGCTGCACTTTATTCAAGTGCAGCTTTCTCTTAGATTTCTAAAACTGATAAAATATATTATTCTTCAGTTTATTCTTTTACCATGCTCAAGTCGCTATAAGACAAGAGGCGAACAACACCCTGGGCATCAGTTACAACCAAGCCAGATTCAGTTAAGGTAATGGGAGTTGCCTCGTGAACGGCAATCTTGGACTTTAACTGAAGTGTCAGCTTACTGTCATACTTACCAATCAGCCAGTTGCCACCATCTTTAATAACTGCATAGTAGGAATAGCCATCCTTAACAAGAACGGACTTTTCTGATGCTACCTCATTGCTCTGACCTACAATCTCCATATTAACGGTATCCAGCAATACAAGCTTTACAGCACCATTTCCAGTATTGCTACCAGCAATGGCAATAAAGTTTTCGTCAGCAGGTAATACGGTGCGTCCACGGATTACTGTTACAGGAGATTCCTTCAACAGCTTACCTGTGTTCTTGTCAAGCTTTGCCAATACAGAATACTCATCGTCAATGTAACGCAAACCGAATACACCATCAGAAGCTGGCTGAGATCTCTGTTCAATCAGCTGCTGCTGATCCTTTGCAATTTCAGCACGGTCGTGGCGAGCTTCTTCACGCTTTTGGTCAGCAATTTCCTGCTGTTCCTCTGCTTCCTTCTGCTTTTCTTCTACAACCTGCTTCTGTTCTTCCACAGCCTGCTTTTGCTCTTCTACAGCCTGCTGAGCTTCATCGGCCTTTTTCTGAGCATCTTCAGCCTTCTGCTGGGCTTCTTCATCCTTAGGATTCTTCTGGGCTTCTGCCTGAGCCTTCTGAGCTTCTTGCTTTGCCTCGGTAGCTTCCTTCTGGGCGTCTCTCAGTTCCTGCTGCTCTTCCTTCAGCTTTTCAACTTCCTTGGCAGCTTCTTCCTGAGCTTCAATGGCCTTTTCTTCAGCCTGGTCAGCTTCTCGTTCCTTAATGTCTACCAAGTCCTTGCGGTCATCAATACCCATGCCTTCATCCTGACGCATGGAATCAATAACATCCTTGCCGGAGATTACTGTGGTATCAACAGTTCCCAAGCCACCGGCAGTGGAACCAAGGGGAATAACAATCTGGCTCTTTCCAGGCCAATCCTGATAATTCAGGGCAAGACCTGCATGCTGGGCGGTTAAGTTGTCTGTAACAACGCTCTTATAACGAGTCTGGAAAACCTCCATGTTTCCACGATAAACAGCGTTATAAACAGTAATAAACACAGCAAGGGTCTGGGCATCTGCCTCTGAATAATCGTAGGCAGCCACCAAATAAGAAGCAATAATATGACGCAGGTTTCTAATGTGGTCAACGGTGGCATCTTCACCAATAAACATAATGTCTGCATCAAGCTTTTCTTCAGTGGTTGGATCAACTGCATGAATTACATAGTAGCGGTTTCTTGCACCTGATGTAGTGCTTGCATCACGACTCTGGGCAACAACATTTCCCAAGCCAGTACCAATACTTTTAATCTGATCCAATGTGTTGATTACAGCGTGGGGACCATTATAGTTAATGAACTCCACCGTATCCCCAGCAACACTACGAATTTCAGGCTCGTTTACTTGTGCAAAAACAGGAATTGCAGCAAGGCTCAGAGCCATACTTACAAAGATAAGGGATAGTAATTTCTTTCTAGTCATCATTCCTCCATGATAAGATGCCTAAGCTCTTTTATCCTAAAGATTATATCACAGTTTTCCGATAAAGGCTACATTTCTAGTGTAATTATTTTTCTCATTGTAGCTGTTGCATGGATTTTTGTGGTGCTTTGTAAATTCTGGTTCAAAAGATACGACAAAATGTAGCGTCCCTTGGTAAAAAGGGCTGGCTTTCCCATAAAACGGCAAATTTCATAGGTGGCGTCACACATAAGGGTACTAATTCTAGAATTAGCAATAAGAGAAGGTTTTTTCAGCAGGGACTCAATACTTTCTAGTAACTCAAAGGTTGGATCATAGGCAATTTTTGCCACTCCCTGTAAGGCAATAGACAGTACCGCTGGGTCATTTTCTGTTCTAATAATTCGAGCCAGCTCCTTGTTAAAGCAGCCAGACTGAAAGGATGACATCAGCTTGACGATTTCCTCATAATAGCTGAAATTTGCATCAAAAAAAGAGGTCTCAGGTAAATTGAGGGTTTGTACTGTATATTTGGAAAAAAGTCGAGAGGTTTCAAGATTTACCAATGCCAACCATTGACCTTCCTTATCGTTATACTTTCCTTCATCCAGAATATATTTCATTTCTTCCATCGAGCTAGAAGAAAGAACAGGTCCAAAAAGGGTAGAGGTGTCTTGAGGAATATTTCCTCGTTGGGCTGCTTCTTGAACATAGATGGGAAAGGAAAGACTTCTATTGTTCTTTTTTCCTTGGCTTGTGGTACCGATGTGCTGGGTAACGCGGTAAGCAGAAATTACCCAGGAGCCTTGCTCCAACATGGCAAGATAGCCTTGAGGAAGATAGACGATGTGGCTCCAGTTGATTGTTCCTGGCAAAGAGCTTGTCCAGAGTATGGTTCCATCAAGACCAACAGCAGCCGCCGTAGAGGTATCACAAAGCACGAGACTGTTTTTGTCAAAGGTTCCAAAGGCAATCTTATTTGTATCTACAGGGGCAGATGCAGAAAGGATGATGGTACCGTCTTGAGGATTCAAGTAGGTGACTGTAGTTTGCCCTCCAGATGGGGTAACAATGGCACAGACACTTTGATATTCATCAAGGTAGATACGGGCGGCAGCTGTACCATTGATGGAGCCAGCAGGCAAAACCCAGTGGTCATAAGTTTCATTTTTTGTAGATGAAACACAACCTACTGCACCGTCAGCAAAAAGCAACAAGGCTCCATATTTTGTTCCTATAGCAGAGGTAACCCTGCCACTAAAGGTTATTTCTTCAAGAATTATACCAAAGGGAGAATAGCGAAGGGCTGTGCTGCAGCCTTGCAGGGTTTTCTTTTGTATGTGAAGAATGCTTCCATCTTCTAGCTCTATCAAGGGGATACCATTTGACTCACCTGCTGGTGTTGACCACTTTAAAACTCCATTAATTCCAAAACAAGCCACTTCACCAGGACATTGAACGTAAATACGTCCATCCCGCCCTTGGATTGGTGTGGAAATTACCTCTGCAGGAGCCTTTGAGCTCCACAGAGTTAATCCACTGGGATTAATAAGGGAAACGGAGTTACCTCCAGAAATGGTAATCAAAAAATCTCCCGTTCCTGTACTGGAGTGGGGAGAAATTCTTGTGCCAGGGAGCCCCGCAAACCACATGAGTTTTCCAGATTCAGAGACAGCAGCCATGGTTCGTCCTTCCAACGGAACCGCAAAACCATATTCAGTGATAATGGGATTACCTACGGGAGCACCACCTACCACCAGCTGCCAGTTTGGTTCTATGGTTGGTTCCTCAGCTTTTTCTGTTGGGGCCACTGCTGTTTTGTTTGTTGCCTTACTTGTTGTTTTGCTAGTAGTCTTTTGTGCAAAAATGAGAGAATTCTGAAAAAAAATAAGAAAAAATAGTATGCTACATAAAAATTTCTTCATTAAAGTGCTCCGATGAAGATACTTACAATATCACAACAAACAAGAATAGGCAATGTATACAAATTAGAAGAAAATTTATCTTTGGATAAATGGTATTTTCAAACAATTTTTTCCAAAAATGCAAGGGTTTCCATGTGACCAGTGTTAGGGTAAAAATCTAAGAGAAAAAGCTTTTTAATGCTATAGCCTGCTTGAATTAGCGTTTTGCAATCTCGAGCTTGGGTGGCGGGATCACAAGAAAGATAGATAATATGAGGAATCTTACTGGTAGCTAAAAAATCCCGTAGTCCCTTTTCCATGCCGCTTCGTGGTGGATCCACAAAGGCCAGCTGTGGAGGATTTTGAGACACAATTCCTGGACCAAATTCCTTGGCCCATTTTTCTCCACTAATTCCATAGCTTTGGTGGCTTGTACCCCGTAGATTTTGCTCTGCAAAGGCAATGGCATCACGGTTATGCTCCACCAAGGTGACGGTATCAAAATAGTCTGCCAAAAAAACAGAAATGGTTCCCGCTCCACTATAAATATCCAAGGCATGGGTCAAAGAAGTTCCCTGTGCTTTGATTTCCTGTATATAATCAATCACAATGGAGATAGCCTTTTCTAATACCTCCAAATTTGACTGAAAGAAACCCCGTACATCAAAGGTTATGAGCTTTGTTTGACCATGTGCAGGACTTAATTGCAGGCTACAGGTGGTGGTAGGGGAAAGGCTTGTGCCAGAAAAACGGTGCTTTACCTTGTCTTTTATTTTTCGATTTGTTTTTCCTGTGATTTTTGGACCAGCCTGATTGGAGCTCTTTTCATTGTCTGCAAAAAGTACCTTTTTTTCATCTTGAATTCGCTGGTCACCAAAAAGCTGGATTCGTCCATTTCCTCGCTGCTGTGGAGGGGTCTGCTGAAGCCAGTTATTGATTTCTACTGTTCCGCAGGGACATTGGGTGATAAGAATAGGATTTTTGTTCATGCCCCGTTGTTGGAGCCCTCCATTGGTAAGCTGCATTCGGCATCGGTATCCGAGATTCCCTCCGCACACTGCTTCCAAAGGTGGAATGGTAATACCTTCCCGCTGAAAAATATCCTGCAATACCTGTTTTCTCAGTTCCACCTGAAAATCTGGATCCACGTGGAGCATATTGCAGCCACCACACTGACTGTAATAGGGACAAACTGGTTCAACACGATGGGGAGACGGCTCTAGAATTGAGATAATTCTTCCTCGGTCATAATCCTTGTGACTGGAAATAATTTCTACCTGGGCAACTTCTCCGGGAATCAAACCCGATAAAAAGAGAACCTTGCCAGAATCATCTACCGATTCAGCAAGGCTATCTCCTCCAAAAACGAGTTTTTTTGCAGTTACAATAAAATCTGCCATGAAAATTACAGGGTAACTTCTGTGGAAATTGCTGTTCTCATTCCCTTGTTTTGGTATTCAATGAGGAAATGATTTCCAATGTCGTCAAAGCCTTCTACATTGGAGGTACAATCAGTAAGCAAGGTGATTCGTGAGGCTGGAATGTACACACACAAGTCCCTGATGGTATGGGAAATACAGTGAGACAGGGCTTCTCCAGCTACAAAAATATCCTTATTCTTTAACTTATCTATGAGATTAAAATTGATTCGAGTGGAAGGGTCGGATGGATCTGGAACTTCAGCCTGGATGGCACTATAATGCTCTGTCATGGGATTACTGGCCTTTGTTACAAAGTCAATAATACGTCCAGGTTTATGCTGCTCCCAAGTACGGACAGCCGTCAAAAGCTCTGCTTCAACACAGGCTCCTGGTGTTGCCAAAAGACAATGAGGTGGCCAAATAGTAAGTACATATCGACCACGTGTTTCCAGATTAATAAGGTAGTCTTCTACACGCTTGTTCAAGGCAGGATCTGCTGGATGATATTTTCCAGAAACAAAATCTGCATGTGTAATGAGGGTGTTTACTGCTGGTGGATTGCCGTTTGCATCCTTCCAAAAAATTGGATGAGCAATATGATAGAATGGATGCATATCCATAGTGATATGGATAGAATCAATTTCATCTATGTATTTATAGATAAACTGAGAAATTCGTTGACAATCTTGTTCAGCATTTTTTATGTACATGGATCCAGAGGGACTGCAAAAATCATTTTGAGGATCCACAATTAATAACTCAATACCCATAATCAATATGATAGTTAAAAAGAGTAAAACTGTCAAATAAAATTGTTGTCAAAACATCATTTTATTAAGAATTACCTTCCAGTTTTTCTAAAAGACCTCCAAAAAGGGAAACTACAAAGCACATTGCTGCACTTCCTACAGTTGCCAGTGCCAAGTATTTGAGAATAGACAAGACATTTGAAAAAACTTCCATACAAAACTCCTCTGTGTTTTTTGTTATGTTAAACTAGAAAATAAAAGTTAATAGGAAATAAGAAATAGATAAAAAAAACATTAAAACATTTAACTATTTTTTGATGGAAATAGTTAAAAAATTATCATATATTTCATTCTCTTGTATGAAATTGTATTTTACAGTACAGTGGAGGCATGAATCTTGAGGCATTTGTTTTAGGTTGTGGGGGCATGATGCCCTTGCCTTACCGTCATCTTACTTCTGTGTTGCTACGACGAGATGGAGATTTATTTTTGTTTGACTGTGGAGAGGGCACTCAGGTTTCTCTGCGACGATTAAATTTAAAGTGGAAAAAGATAGACGCCATTTTTATTAGTCATACCCATGCAGACCACATTACTGGTTTGCCAGGCTTGATGATGCTTTCTTCCCAAGTGGATAGAGACGAGCCCTTATATATTTATGGCCCACCAAAGGTGGCTGAATATGTGGAAACTAGCCGTAAGGTTTTGGATATGTACATTAATTATCCTGTAATTGTAAAAGAAATTACTGCTCCCTGTACTGTTCATGAGGGAAAGGATTTTTACATTAAGGCATTTCCCTTGAACCACACCAAGCCCTGTGTAGGTTATTCCTTGGAAGAGCTGGATCGACCTGGTGAGTTTAATCCAGAGGCTGCTCGTGCATTAAATGTTCCTGTGGGGCCCTTGTGGTCTAAGCTACAGGCGGGACAAAGTGTGACTGCCAGCGATGGTTCCATTGTAACGCCAGAGCAGGTAATGGGTGCAAAACGTTCCGGCAGAAAATTCAGCTATGTAACTGATACCATGTACATGCCTTCCATTGCTCCTGCGGTACAGGGCTCTGATTTGCTGATTTGTGAGAGCATGTTCTCTCAGGATATGGAGGACCAGGCTAAGGAAAAAAAGCACATGTCTGCTCGGCAGGCTGCAACTATTGCACGGGATGGTGAAGTAAAGCAGCTGGGACTTATTCACTACAGTCCTCGCTATACCGACAAGGAGCTAGATTCCTTGTTGCAGGAGGCACGGTCTGTTTTTCCTGATACTGTGTTAACTAGGGATCGTATGGTATTTGACATTCCCTACGTGGACTAAAAACACGGTAGTTTGGTTTGTAGGAAGGTGGTACTGTGATAGAAGTTGATTCTTTTACAAAGATTTATGGTACGAAAAAGGCTGATAGTAAGGCTGTGGATGGAGTGAGCTTTGTTGCCCAACCTGGAGTGATTACTGGTCTTTTGGGACCAAACGGTGCAGGAAAAACCACCATTCTCAAGGCTATCTGTGCCCTCCATTATCCTACCCAGGGAGCTGTTCGGGTAATGGGCCGTGATGTAGAAAGCTTTCCTGTGGAGGTGCGGAGTTTGGTGGGCTATGTAAGCGAGCAGCCTGCCCTTATTGGAAGCCTTACCGCCAAGGATTTTTTGCAGTATGCTGGTGAATTGCGGTTTGCTGGAAGAGCTGGTGTTCAGGTAGCTGGTGCTGAAGGGCAGGCTGTTTCCCAAGAAAGCCTTTCTCTGGCAGTGGATCGTGTGGTGGAGGAGTGTCAGCTACAGGAGGTGCTCCATAAGCCCATTAGCCACTTGTCCAAGGGATATCGCCAGCGCTTGTCCTTTGCCCAGGCTCTGCTGCACAATCCTCCAGTGCTGGTGCTAGATGAGCCTGTTTCTGGCTTGGATCCTGCCCAAATCCGACAAATGCGAGACATGATAAAACGGCTTGGTCGAGAAAAAACCATTTTGCTTTCCACACATTTAATGCAGGAGGTGGAAGCGCTGTGCCAACAAGTGCATATCATTAGCAGGGGCCGCTTGGTTGCCTCTGGTTCAGCCCAAGAAATTGCTGCTGCCACCAGCACTAAAAGCTTTGAAGACGCCTTCTTAAAGCTCACCTGCTAGTGTAAACCGTACTCTGACATGGGATAGATATCATGTTTATCAGCATAATTTTGCCATGCATTCTGATACTTTGAAAAACTTTCATCAGGAACATAGATATTAACCTTTGAGCCAAAGGTAGAACAAGATAAATTATCTTCGCCAGGTAATGTTGGTGGTTCAGTTCCTTCCATAATGATTGTAAGATGTGCTCCTTGATCTATCTGGTAATCAGCATAAGGGCCAATAACTTTTACTGTGGCAGGAAAGGTTATGGTTGTGTTTCCGTCGGGTAAAAGTGCTAATGCATCTTCTTCAATAGCTGTTATTGTAAATCCCAGCTTCCCAAGATTAATATTACCACTGGCAGAGGGATAGGATACCAAGGAGTATTCTTCTGATTCATCCGAGATTTTTCTTAACAAGGCTTTTTTATCACGAGTTGTTACTAGCTCTGGGTGATCTTGACTTACATTAAAGGTGAGCTGTGTGCTTCCCCAAAAAGTTCCTCCATGTGATACCTCAACATTGGAACCTATGGTAATTGATTCTAAACTAGGACAGCTAGAAAATGCCCCTGAACCTAAAAAAACTGTTCCCTTTGTTGGTAATGCTACTTTTGTTAGAAGAAGCCCATTGAAATTATAATTATGTTTGTCAATTAACCCAATGGAAAGATTAGATCCTTCACTGATTGTCAAACCTGCTAAATCAAGTTCAACTTCACTCTTTTCTAATGCATTTTTAAGGTTTTTAATATCCTCAGTATTTACTGCTCCTGTTAATTTTAATTTACCACTAGGTATTTGTGTAGTTGTAGAAATATTTGCTATGTCAGCAGTAACATCCCACAGTGCTCGATATGTTCCAGAGGTGGATGGGAATTGAAAATCTTTATATGTCGATCCTTCACCAGTGATTCTCAAAGGTTCTTCTGTATCAACTGGAACCCATTTGTAAAATTCTATTTGGAGGTCGGTTGTTGTAATTTTGGGATTAGGAAAGTTATATCCTGTGGTTCCATAAACTTGGGTAATTTCTATAGGTTCTTCACTTTGTTTTGAAGCATTTCCATCTTCTACTACAAAAAAACCACCATTGGGATTAAACTTTAATGTTATGGGATTGCGGTGATAATGGATGTCGATGGTGGTGCTTCCATCCCCATTAACAATGACTTGTTCAAAGGGCTGGGCTGTAAAGCCGGGAATTTCCTTGACTTTTGCTTCTGACAGGGTATTAGGAACGGTATTTATAAGGGTTTCTCGTTCATAGAGATCTTCTGTATATCGTCCTACTTCAACGCCAGTACCGTCTCTATTTAAATCCTGCAAGAGGTGACGCACTGTATAGGTTGCACCCCAGTGTATATTGTCAAGCTTAGAGAGCATGTCGCTACATCCAATAAAACCCAAAAGTACAGTACAAACGAGGCTTGTGGTAATAAGCTTATAGGGGGGCTTTTTCATAATATTCTAATACCTCCATTTCCTAGTGTAATGCATAGGTTAATCCAATTCGTAAGCCAAACTGATGAATAATATTGGATTGTTCAAAAATCATTGTGTAATAAGGTGCAATATCAACGGCTGTTGTATTGTTAAGATCTATTCTTGGAGTCCAGCGAAAGGCCGGTGCAAGCTGCAGCATTTGATCAACATTCACGTCATCTGGTCCACGCCAGCCTGGTGCCATGGTAACCTTGTGAATACAAATGCCGTAATTTAACTCTGGTTGAAAGGCAAAGCCTCCCCAGCTTAGTCGGTACCAGATACCACCATAGAAGGCAAAATCAAAAATTGACTGAATACGTTCTTCCTTTAAGAAGTTCGTTTGAAAATCAGCATGGAGACTTGTACCTAAATTGGGGAAAAAGAAGGGATCAAGCTCCACCCCAATTCCAGCGCCTGCATTGGCAGATACATAATTAGAATAATCTCCAAAGGGGAGACCCGCCTTTCCATACATATTGAAAACAGTTCGAGCAAACATTGGTGTAGCTACAACGAGACAGAGTAAGAGGAGAGTAATAATGCGAATTCCATTTTTCATAAAACCTCCATTTTATATAAAAGATGTAAAACTTTATTATACCTGCTCTAAATTATAATACTATGGGTTAGAATTTTGCAAGAAAATATAGAAAAAAATATTTATTTTTTTCTGTTTTGTATTAGGGTGTTTTTTTTAATTGAATATGCTATAGTGATGGTAATTTATGAATAAATGCAGACGATTCTTAGTCCGTTGTGACTTTTCTTTTGTAATATCCTGCTTCTGGGAGACAATATGAATAAGCTTCTTTGTTGGTGGAAGGTTGTTTTTGTCCTGTATAAAAAAGAAATGAAACTTCTTCTTTCAAAGCCTCCCTTTTACTTGGCAAGTATTTTGCTTACCGTTGGAGGAAGCCTTCAGTTTTTTTTAGGAGGACTTTTTTTTGAGCCGGGGCTGGGTTCAACGGATCTCAATTTCTTTTTTTCCGTTATTCCCTTTTTGTCGATTCTTGCTGTTCCAGCCCTTACCATGGGGCAATGGGAGGCGGGAGGGCTACTCTTTGACGAAAGTCTTCCCCTGAGTGAAAATCAGCTGGTGCTGGGAAAGTGGCTTGCAGCCTTTAGCTGTGGCTGTTTAATGCTGTTGCCAGGAATTGGAGTGCCAGTGACGGTTTCCTTTTTTGGAAGCCTTGATTTGGCCCAGTTTTTTGCAGGCTATCTGGGGA
>JAXJGY010000061.1:0-17547 GCA_036300185.1 Treponema sp.
ACCCCACCATGCTGGACACGGGAATGCTGGTATTCCATGACTGGGCTTGTGGTCTCACCCTTTCCCAAGAGGAGCTGGACAAGGAGCGGGGCGTTGTGGTGGAAGAATGGCGATTACGCCGTGGCTTGAATGGTCGCATCAACGACACCCAGATTCCCCTGCTGCTGAAGGATTCTCGCTATGCAGAGCGACTTCCAATTGGAAAAATGGATGTGATTCAAAATATACCACGGCAGCGTGTGGTGGACTTTTATGAAAAATGGTATCGCCCAGAGCTTATGTCTGTGGTGGTAGTTGGTGATGTGGAGCCAGAAAAAATAGAAGAGCTGATCCAAGAGGTAATGGGAGATATTCCTGCTTCTGAAAAGCCTATTGAAAGGGAAACATATTCTGTACCTATGCAGACAAAGCCTGTAGTACAGATTATGCGGGATCCAGAGCAGCCCTACCAATTAATTCAAATTCTGGAGCAGGTGAAAAATCAGCCCATTACCACCGTGGAGCAAATAAAGGAGTCCATCATTACCCAAATAGCCAGCTCCATCTTTAACATGAGGCTTTCTGAAATCAGCCAGTCTGCCGACTCCCCCTGGATTGATGCTGCCATTGCAAACCAATTTATTACCCACAATACCGCCTTCCATATGCTGGGATTGGTGCCCTTAAATAATCAGTTTGATAAGGGCTTTAATACCTTGCTGGAAGAATTCCTTCGGTACAAGAAATTTGGTGCCATTCAAGGAGAATTAGACAGAGCAAAGGAAAATATCCTTGCTTCTGCTGAACAAAGCTGGAAAAATCGGGACAAAATCAATTCAAGTCAGCTTGCTTCAGACATTGTAAATTCCATCGTTACAGGAGACACCTTGGTTTCTGTAGAGGAAATGTACAATCTGTACCAGAAGATAATTCCCACCATTACCTTGGAAGAGGTAAATGAAGTTGCAGCCACCTGGTTCAAAAACCTTGGTACCATCCTCTTTGCCGTGATTCCAGAAAACACCACCAATTTCCCCAGTCAAGAGGAATTGCTGGCACAGTGGCAGAATTTCAAGCCTTCAAAGCCTCTGGAGCCCTATACTGAAGATAAGGTTGAAGGCGATTTGATGGCAGTTCCCAGCCAGCAGGGTAGTGTAAGCTATGAGGGAACCTTACCAGGAACAGATATTCTTTCCTACAAAATGTCCAACGGTGCTACCCTGCTGCTGAATCAAACTGACTTTAAGCACAACGAAATCTTATTCAATGCCGTAAGCAAAGGTGGACTTTCCCAGCTTTCCGACAAAGACTTTCCTTCAGGAGCCTTTGCCGTAAGCTACAATGATCTGTCTGGTCTCAATGGCTTTACTCCCACAGACCTGCAGAAAAAGCTGGCTGGAAAAAAAGTTTCCCTGTACACCTATATCGGAAACTACAACGAGCAGCTCTCTGGTTCCACCACCACCCAGGACTTGGAAACCTTGATGCAGCTGATTTACCTTCAGTTTACTGCAGCAGACTTTACAGACACCGCTTGGGCAAACCTCATGAATAATGCCACCCTTCAGGCTCAAAGTCATGGCTCTCAGCCCAACGATGTTTTTTCTGACAAGATAATTCAGATCTTGTACGGGGACAATATTAGAAAGCAGCCTCTTACCACCCAGCTTTTGGAAAAGGTAAATGCAAAAACTGCAGAAGAAGCCTTTATCCAGCGGTTTGCCGATGCAGGAGACTTTACCTTTATCTTTACAGGAGACTTTAATCAGGAAGAAGTGCTGGAGCTGGCAGCCACCTATCTTGCCACCTTGCCTGCCACAAATAGCCAGGAAAAAGCCATTTGGCGGGAGCCAGAGTTCCCCAAGGGAATTAACAAGGCTGTGGTTAAGAAGGGACTGGAAGAGCAAAGTCAGGTTTTCATTGCCTTTGGTGGCAGCCTGCCCACTGTGGAGCCTTCCACTGCCTATCAGGAATCAGAAATGCTTTCTATGCTGCAAAATCTCCTGGATCTACGATTGCGAGAAGTGGTGCGAGAAGAGAAGGGCGGAACCTACAATGTAAACGTAAGCGCCTCCATGGAATTGTATCCCCAGAGAAGCTTTATGGTGGAAATCCTCTTTGGCTGCCAGCCTGGCCGTGAACAGGAGCTTACTGATGCTATCATTGATGAGGTGGAAAACCTGAGGAAAAACCTTGTGGATCAGTCCTACATCACAAAATTGCAGGAGGCCTATCGCCGATCCAAGGAAACAGCCCTGAAAACAAATAGCTACTGGGCTACCATGGCTGGAAGTGCTGCTCTCAGAGACTTTTCCACCACCGCTATTGCTGATGCAGCCACCATTCCTAGCATGGTAACACCACAGGCTATGCGGCAACTGGCACAGCGTTATCTTGACCCTAACAATTACGTAGTGGTTTTCCTAGAACCTGAATCAGCTCAGTAAAGGATTCATTTTACAAGCTATAAGCTAAAAAAAAGCCAGAGATTGAAATAACTTCAGTCTCTGGCTTTTGTGTTTTATGGACTTTTCTTCAAGGAAAAACTTTACAGTAGCTTTACCTTACTTTTAAAGCAGGCTAAGCCTTCCTTGGGATACTCTCGGTGCAGCTTGTCTATAATGGATTTTACCACAGTAGCCTGCTCCTTTGTACAGATAATGATATACATACAATTTAGCTGAGGCCACACTGCATCTCCCATTTTAGGATCTGTTACACCACGTCCCATAACCATGGGAAGCTTGGTAAACATACCACCAGTATCTTCTTTCATAAAGGCTGTTACAAAGTCCTCTTCAATGGACTGACTCATAATAATTTCCAGTCGCTGAAGCTTTGGCTCTGTAGAATCCTGCTGAGACTCGGACTTCTTTGCTTTTTTTTCTTTATTCTCAACCTCTTGGCTCTTGTCCTTCTTACTCATCTATATCCTCCATGCCAAAGCTTTTTTTTGCAGAAAATTCTTCTCCATCATCTTCATCTCGCTGTTCATCCTCACCCTTAGCAAGGATTTTTTGCTCCTCAGCAGCAATTTTTGCAGCCTTTCGTTCTGCCCGCTTCTGTCGTTTTACCGCTCGCTTTGCATCACCTTTTTCACGATGATGATTGAAGATGTAATACAACACTGGCATCAAGAAAAGGGTCATGGTGGTGCTGAAGGTCAAACCACCAAGAACAGTCTGTCCAATGGGCTGGGTCATTTCAGAGCCTTCACCAGGGAAAAATGCCATGGGCAAAAGTCCCAATACAGTGGTTAAGGTGGTCATCAAAATAGGACGCAAACGACTCCGAGCAGCTTCAACACAGGCATCTTCCAAGCTGTACTCTCGCTTTCGCAGCAAATTAGTGTAGTCTACCAAAACGATACCATTGTTTACTACGATACCAACAAGTACCAGGGCTCCAACTGCTGAAATTATGTTTAAAGGTGACCCCACCACAAGATAGATAGCCATAATACCAATCACAGACAGCGGAATGGTAAACAGCACGATAAAAGGATCCAAGAAGGATTCAAACTGGCTGGCCATAACTGCAAATACAAGAATAACCGCCATGATAATGATAACTGCAAACTGCCTTAAGCCCTCTTGCAAGGACTCGTAGCTACCACTATAGGTAATGCGAACATCATCCCCAAGTACAACGTGGCTACGAATGGTGTTTTCAACCTCCTGCTGAACAGCTTCCGATGACTGCCTCCAGTTTAGCTTTTTTGCTGTAACATGGATTGTTCTCATCTGGTTCTCACGAACAATGGACACAGGGGAAGTTCCATTTTCGTAGGAAGCAAAGCTTGCCAAGGGAATCCGCTGTCCAGAAGAATTAGCCACGAAAATCTGTTCAAGGTCAAGGACACGAGAACGGTCTCCTTCGTTGAGCTGAACAAGAATATCAATCTCATTACCACCATCACGGAAACGACTGGCAACAGTACCGTTCATGTTTGCCTTTATCTCATTGCTTACAGAATAAATATTCAGGCCAAGCTCCTGAAGCTTATTTCTGTCGATTACAATATCAATTTGAGGCAAGCCATCCTCAAGACTACTGGTAATTTCTGTAATGGAGTTGGAGTTGTATTCCTCCAAGGCATTTACAATATCTGCGGCAGCCTGTTGCAGCTGCTCCATGCTGTTACTCTTGATAATAACATCCACGTCACTGCTGGTCATCATCATGGAGCTAGACGCGATAGAAAACTCTGCACCAGGGAATTGACTAAACAAGCCACGAATCTTTGCAATGGCCTCATCGTTGGTATCCCAGTCAATTTCCCGCTGAGATTGTGGATACAAGGTAATGTTCAAGGTGGCAGAATTAGTTGAAGCACCACCTAATCCCATCAAAGAAGCTCCACCTACCGTTGCCGTGGTGGATTTAAGCCCCTTTACATTTTGCATAACAAGATTTTCCAGCTGACGGATAACCTCGTCGGTGGTTTCAAGCCGTGTTCCCTTAGGCATTTCCAAGGTTATAGAAATACTATTAGAAGCCTGATCTGGCAAATAAATAAATCCTACCACGGGAATCATTACAAGGCTGACTACCAAAAGTACGAGGATAACGATTATCGTTAATGCCTTGTGATGTAAAACCCATCGCACACCATTGGCATAGGTATTGTCCAGCTTCTCAAAAAAGCCTCCAATACCTCGGGCAATCTTTCCCATAACCCCAGTCAAACGACGATTAGCCAAGTTTTCCAGCTTGAGATACTTGGAGGAAAGCACTGGTACCAAAACCACCGCCACCACAAGACTACAGAGCAGGGAGAACACAACAGTAAAGGTAAGACCAGAGAAAATCTGTCCCACAATTCCCAACTCACTGCTGTACATAATCAGTGGAAGGAATACACAGATGGTGGTAAGGGTACTGGCTACAATAGCCATCAGCATTTCCTGTGAACCAAGAATTGCCGCCACCGTCGCCTTTGCTCCCTTGGAACGATAGGTATAGATATTTTCCAAAATAACGATGGAGTTATCCACCAACATACCAACACCAAGAGAAAGTCCTGCCAAGGTCATAAGGTTCAAGGAAAAGCCTGCAAACTTCATGATACCCAAGGTAATAACCAAGGAAATAGGAATGGTTAAGCCAATGATGATGGTACTTTTAATACTCCGCAGGAACACCAGCAACACCAAAATTGCCAGTACCGCACCAGAAACAACGGAGCTAATAATATTGCTGATGGAAAGCTCAATAATATCGGTGGTATTGGCTTCTTCTGACAGCTTTACGTCAGCAGGCAACAGAGCTTGAATCTCCTTTACCTGATCACGAACTGCTCGTGCAGCCTGTACAGAATTCTTTCCACTTTGCTTTTGAATGCTCAAAGTAACACAGGGAATACCATTCAAATAGGCCAAGCTAGAAACAGGCTTGTAGCCTTCATAAACATCAGCAATATCCCGTAATAAAACCTTGTGAACGGTAGGAACAGTTCCCAGACCATAGCCCCCAGAAGCCTTATAGGCTACAACCGTATTACGAATATCATCTAAGGAGGTGTATTCTCCAGAGGTGGTTATGGAATAGGTAGTATCATTTTCAGAAATAGTTCCACCAGCGCCCTCCACGTTTTGGGCGGCAATCATCTGAGCAATCTGTGAAATGGGAAGAGAATAGGCTTCCAAGCGGTCACGGGGAATATCCACAATAATGGCCTTTTCCCGCCCACCACTGATAGAAGCAGAAGCAACACCATCAACCTGCTCCAGTCGAGGCTGAATCACATCCTCCGCATACTGACGCAATTCCTCTGGAGTTCTATTTCCACTGAGGGCATAGGTCATGATGGGAAGCATATTGGGGTCAGCACGAATAATTAACGGAGTTCCAGCACCTTCTGGCAGCATTCCCTTTACCAAGTCAATCTTGTCTCGGATTTCATTGGTGGCAACATCAAGGTTCGTACCGAAATTCAGCATCAGAATAATCAAGCTAGAGCCAGAAGAAGAAATGGACTGCATGGTATCCAAGCCAGTAACGCTAGAAACAGCACTTTCCAAGGGACGGGTAACTGCACGTTCCACTTCCTCTGGGCCAGCATTAGTATAAGTAGTGGAAATAGCCATGTAGGGCATTTCCATGTCAGGCAACAAGTCAATGGGTAACTCTGTTGTAGAATAAATACCCAAGGCTGCCAGAATAACAAAGATGATCAAAACCGTGGTGGGCTTTGATACAGCCAGTTTAGACAGGCTCATCAATTACCTCCCTGCTGACGGTTTATTACGTTCACCTTGCTACCAGAATCCAAGAGAGTTTGACCAGAAACAACAACCTCATTTCCAGCGGAAAGTCCAGAAACTACCTCAACCATATTATCTACCGTAATTCCCACAGAAATAATACGGTTTTCCACAGTATTTCCATTCACCACAAATACTGATTCCTGACCAGAGCGATTTACAATGGCTTCACGAGGAATCGCCACAACTCCAGCCTTAGATTCAGTAATCAGCTTAACACGGCAATACATTCCGATTTTAATGCGATCGTCAGGAGGATCTAGCACCAGCTTTACGCCCATGGAACGAGAGGTGGTATCTAAAACAGGATTTACCTCTGCCACCTTAGCAGTAAAAACTTCACCGGGATAGGAGTCAAAGGTCAAAAGGGCAGGCTGTCCTACTTCAATTCGAGAAATAAAACGCTCTGCCACACTGATATTGATTTCCAGATTCTTTGTGTTGCTGATTTTAGCAATGGATACAGAAGGTGCAACCATGCTTCCCACAGACACAGGGAAGGAGGTAACAGTTCCTGCTACGGGAGCACGAATAGGGCTACTTTCATAGGTCATACCAGGACGAGAAGGGTCAACGTAGGCAAGAATCTGATTCTTTTCAACATAATCTCCCACTCGCACACGAATGTTTGCAATCTTTCCAGAGGTATCTGGCATAACATCAACACTGGAGGCAGCAACTACATCTCCACCAAATTCAAGGTACTCGTCAAGATTTTCTGCTGCAGCAACATAGGTGTTTACTGCATACACAGTTTCCTGACTTTCTACAGCAACTGCTGCACTACCATCATCTTTTGAACAGCTAAAAAAAACAAATCCCAAGGCAAAAACCAGGGCTACAAACTTTACGCTTCTTTGTGTCATCATTATATCCTTTGGGCACTGCCCCTTAATCTACCAGCTTTGTATTGAGGGTATACTCTAAATCCAGCAACCCAGACAAATAATTAAACTTTTCGTTAGCCAAGCCCAGCTTTGCTTGATTCAGTTGATTTTCTGCATCTCGCACATCCAGCAGCTCCACAGTTCCGTTGCGGTAAGCCACCAATGTCATGTCGTAGGAACGCTGGGCCAGCTGAATATTTCCAGCAGAAGCTTCTATTGCTGCCTGAGATTGAGCCAAGGCATCTACCTGGGTACGAATATCCAGCTCAGTCTTTTCTATTAAAGTTTCCAAGGAAAGCTCTAGCTTACGGATATTGTCCTTAGTATCCTTGGCACTTTGTCGATTGGCGGAGAAGGGCAGGAGGTGAGTGAGATTCCAAGCCAAGGTTGCAGAAAAAGCACCGTTATCCATGTAGGTGTCAATCCAGTTGGAAGAAATATCTGACACAACAGGCTGAAAGCCCCAAGAAAGCTGCAGGGCAGGGGTGTAGGCCTGCATATTTTGAAGGGAAAGATTCAGATTCAAAATCTCTAGGTTCTTTTGCAAGGACAAAATATCGGGATGATTTTGGGCATAAAGAGAAATAAGTTCATCGGGATTCAACTCCACAAAATCTGGATCAATTGCTCCCTCCAAGGTGATTTTTGTTCCAGCAGGCAGCCCCAGCATAAAGCCGAACAAATCAAGCTGCTGATTCATAGCCTGTTCCTGCTTCATAATGGTGGGACGAGCATTTTCGTAGGCAACCTGAGCTTGCAGCAATGTCAATTCTGGAATCAAGCCGTTTCTATAATTTACCCGAGCCTGCTCCATTCTTAAACGAGCATTTTCAAGAGACTGCTTCTGTAAGGTTAAGCTTTCCTGCTGAAGCAGCAAACCGTAGAACAATTTACGAATTTGTAACTCATTTTGTCGCACCGTTTGATCCCAGGTGATTAACCCCGCCTCGTACTGCTTTTTAACAAGCTTCATGCCATCAAACAAGGCAAAGGAAAAATTCCAGGATATACCAATATTTCCCACCGCCATCCAGTGATCGGCTTCTGTGATTTCTGCCGAAGCAGGTGCTGGCAGTCTTAACATACCAGCAATCCCTTCCATCATGGCGACGGTGGTATCAACCTTTTCGTTGCTTCGGCTCACAGTTCCAGAAATATTTACCGAAGGAAGAAGCTGATTCCACTTGTAGCTATTTGCACGGCGCTTCATTTCCAAATCAATGGCAGAACTTTTCAATGTTTTGCTGTTTTGATTAGTATAAGAGACCGCCTGCTCCACAGTGAGACTGATTGCATTCTTTTCCCCATCATTCTTCTGGTCACTTTGGGAAAACAGAAAACCAGTCATCGTTGCCAATATAAAGAAGAAGACAACGAATTTCCCCCTTCCATGAATTTGCATAGAAACCCCCGAATTTATCTCTAATATCTAATATAGTAAGCATCAATATCATGAGCAAGTAACTTTTAAACCTTTTTATATAAAAAATTGTTATAAAAATTTTCTCTGGGAAAATTTTTTTTTCAAAATTTTCTCTCGGGTTAGCACCATTAAACTATTTGTATATATTATAAATATATAGCTACTACAATTTAAAAACAAAAATTATCTATAAAAAATAAATTAAATCAAAAGCCTATCATCTTATATTGTCAAGAATTACAGACTCATTTATACTTCTATTAAACTTGAATTGAATTACTGATTACCAAAGGAGGAAATATGGCAAACAGTAATGCACTGAGATGGAGAGTTGTTTTGGGAGGAATCCTAAGCAACTTCTGTGCAGGAATGCTTTATAGCTGGAGTATCTATGTAAATCCCCTCATGGAAGCCCATGGATGGGAACGAGGAGCCGTTTCATTGGCAATGTCCATTGCTACCCTGGTCATTCCAATTTCAATGATTCCTGCTGCAAAGATTTTGGCAAAACAGGGCCCCACAAAAACAGCCCTTATTGGAACTATTTTCTTGGTACTTGGACTTGCTGTAGCAGGTCTTACTGCTTCATTACCCTTACTGTACCTGGGATTTGGTGTTCTCGGAGGAATTGGTGTAGGATTTATCTACGGAACCCCCATTGCTACCTGTGTAAAATGGTTCCCCGACAAAAAAGGTCTGATCTCTGGTCTTGCCGTTGGTGGATTCGGACTTGGATCCATCGTATTTGCCCCTATCTGTACTTCTGTAATTGCAAGTCTTGGCCCCAACACCACCTTCTTGATTCAAGGTGCAATTACCTTGGTAGGTATGCTGATTGGTGCTCCATTGATGAAGGCTGCTCCTGACGGATTTAAGCCAGAAGGATGGAATCCACCTGTTGCAGCTGCTGCTTCTGGTTCCAGCCACGACTACACCTCTGCAGAAATGCTCAAAACAAAGCAGTACTGGTTCCTGTTGATTATGTACCTCTTTGCTAATATGTCTGGCTTGATGGTTATTGGGCATGCATCTCCCATTGCTCAGGCTGTTGCAGGTCTTACTGCAGCCCAGGCTGGAGCCATTGTAAGTGTGCTTTCCATTGCCAACACAGCTGGTCGTTTTATGAGTGGAGCCCTCTGTGACAAGCTTGGTGCAAAGCGTGTTGTAACAATCATCTACATTGTAAATGCAGTGTTGCTGGTTGCCCTCCAGTTCCTGACCAACTTTGCTACTATCGCCCTGGGAATTGGTGGTTTGGCCGTTTGTTTCGGTGCCATGATGGGTGCATATCCTTCACTTGTTGTTGACTACTTTGGTGTTAAGTACTCTGGTCCCAACTACGCCCGCATCTTCTTGGCCTATGGTATCGGTGGTATCATCGGACCCCAGCTGGCAGTACGCGTTGTAGCTGCCACTGGCGGATACACATTGGCCTTTGTTATCATTGGAGCAAGCTGTATCATTGGTGCAGTGATGTCCATCATTTCCAAGAAACCTGTGTATAACGGCTAAGAATCTCCTAGTTTAGCCTAAAATACAGACCAACTATCTGGGTCTAAACAGATATACGCCACCAGTGGACGAGGAGGAAGCGTCTACTAGTGGCGTTTTTTTTAATTACAATAAACAAGGTTAGCTGATAAGTCGTTCCAGTAAAAGCTCTACTGCCTGCTTTTCTTTTTCTGAAAGTTTTTCAAAATTATTCACTAAATGATGGTGGCGAGAAGAAATCTTTTTTTTATGAAGCTCCCCTTCCACCAAATACTCCACACTTACATCTAATGCCTCTGCTAAACGAACAGCTACATCTGCTGGGGGCATTGATGGATGAGAACCAACATAGGTCAACAACGTCCGAGGTTTTATTTGTGCTATAGCAGCCAACTCCTTGTGCTGCAATCCCTTATACTCCATCTCCTCTTTTAGCCGTTCACCAAAACTCATGTTGTTATGATACATAATAACTGCAATAAAAATATTGACAGGTACAATAAGTTGTACTAATATAGTTTAAAAGTACAATAAATAGTATCTACATAATAAATAAGTTCAATTTATTGTAGTAAAAAGGAGGCATTTAAGAAAAGCATTTATTTTTTTTACAATGACATTCTGTGTCATACCCTATCTGTATAATATTTTCAGACATTTGCAATCAGAAGGAATCTGTAACAAACACACAAAAGGAGATTAAAATGAGAAAAGGTGATGTGGAAATCATTCTTACAAAAGAAGGTTGTAAGGACATAAAAGTAACATGTCCAGCAAAAATCAAAATGCACCCAGTAGCAGCCTTTGCTGCTATTCAGTATGGATTACCACCCATGCAGGTAAAGCCAGTAGACTGGAAGGGTGTGGGGCTAGCATTCTTGTTATTTGGAGCTATCTTTGCCTCTTGCTTATTCTTTTTGATAAATATGGCACTGGGAATTATTGCCCTAGTGGCAACATTTGCCATCAACATTAACTTTAACAGGAACTATTTTTTCAACTACATTCAGAAAAAACTGCGAGAAGGATACCAGGTTACGGACCAAGAACAACAGCAGATTTTGACAGAGGCTGGAGTGCTACCTTTGACAGAAAAAACTTCTTTTGGATTCAAGCTTCCACTTCCTGCAAACATCAATCTGAGCAAGCAGAAGCTCTTGGGCATTGCAGGTGGAGCTGTAGCAATAATTTTTGTGCTGGCCATGTGTACTGGAGGCAGTGATATTTCCCTTGTCCAGGATGGATACTTCTATAGTCATGATGAAATGACAGTGGGGAAAGCTATTGACAATTTCTTCCATAAACCCAAATGGTCATCGGGAGAACCTGTGGACAAGGCATTAAAGGGATACACTCTCGTCAACTGCAAGGGTGGCATCACCTATTATAACGAATACGTAGACGCAGAAATCCAGTTCTTGGTAGACAAAGATGAGGGTTCTTTTGAGCTCCATGCATTTGAAATAAACGGTGTTCCCCAAAGCAAGTACATGATTGGCGAACTTATTGACGCAATGTTTGAATAGCTCTTCTTACGCACTTCAATTACACTTATTATCTAAGGAAATTTATATGCACTTTGAAATCAGTGAACGTTTTACTTCAATTTCTGACGAAACTAGGATAAGAAACTTCTTGTGGAATTCCTTCAGTAAGATTTCTTCAAATATTACTGACACCCCTCCGTCATTTACAGTTATGCAAGTCAATCCTACCTTTGGTTCTATAAATCGTAAGGATGAGACAATAATAAGCGTATCAAAGCGGGAAGGAGATATACTTTTGGTAGCTTCCGTCAATTACAAACCATCGGTTGCATTCTGGATTATTTTTATTATCTCCCTGTTCAGTACTATAGGATGGCTTATTCCTTTAGTTTTCTATTTCTATCAGAAAAAGACAGTCAGAGAAGCCATTCAAGAAGTTTTTTCCCGCACAAAAAATGAATTCCATGGTTCAAATTCACCAGTAACCACCACAGAGAACTTTACTACCCAACTAGAAAAACTTGTGGCGTTAAAAGAAAAAGGTGGCCTTACTCAAGAGGAATTCCAGGCACATAAGGAAAAATTAATACAAAACCATCAAGAAAATCCTCGTGAAGAGAAAATTCAGCAGCAGAATCTAGAAGAATCGGTCAGACAAGCTCCCGCTAAAGGAAATGGATTCCGAAAGTTTCTAGGTATTGTAGGTGGGGCAGTTGCAATCCTGTTATTGTTCTCATTATGTACAGAGGAAGACCCTGTGAACCAAATGTTAGATGAAATGGAAACAACCGTCATTGCCATGGAAAAACTTATTAAACAACTTGAGCAAGGAAAAATTTCTGCAATAGAATTTGAGCTACGAGGAGAAGAACTGGCACTTGACATAATGGAAATAGTAGAAAAAATTGAGTACATAGACGAATCTGATCTAAGTCCAAAACAACAAGAACAATTTATTGAATTGGTATTGCGATTGGAAGCTGCCGGAAACAATACGGCAGTCCGTATGCTACAGTACTACTATTAGAAGGATTTTCATGAGAACATTAGAAAGCATTAAAGCAGAAATAGCAGCCCTTGGTGAGGTAGACTTATTCGGAACAGCAAAGGAAGTTTCCCATCTGCCAGAAATTCTCCATGATGATGAAAACATCAAGTATCTGACCTCTGGCCTGATGGATGGAACAACCTGGCTGGTGGTTTGTACTCAAAAAAGAGTGATCCTTCTTGACCATGGTTTTCTTTTTGGGTTCAAGCAATCAGAGATGAACTTGGAAAACATCAACTCAATCTCATTCCAAACGGGATTGCTCTTTGGATCTATCGAAATTTGGCACGGTGGAGCCCGCATGTTGATTGAAAACTGCGACAAAAAGACTGTAAAACCCTTTACCGATGCGGTAAACGCTGCCATGCAAGCAATAAAAAAAAGGCAGGGGAGTGCACCTCAGGCTCCAGTTACCTCATCTTCTGATGATGTGGTCTCTCAACTTGAGCGTCTTGCATCTTTGATGGAGAAGGGGATTTTGTCTCAGGAAGAATTCCAAGCTCAAAAAAAGAAGTTATTGGAATTGTAATCACTGTTTAGGAAGGAGGGCTGCTACAAGTCCTCCTTTCTTTTTAAGTCATCAAAAGAAGTATACAGGATGAAATGGATCATTCGGCTTGCAATAGTTGTAGCTATTATTTTAGGTGGATTGTATTTTGTAGGAAGAAGCATGGTAACAGGGTTCATAATCTCCAACGTAAAAGACGGATACTTTTCTGATGTAACATACGACAGAGGAAGCGTCTACCGGTGGCGTTTTTTATCTTGAAAAAAACTTCAAGTATCTATATAGTAAAAAAGGAAACACCCGTCAGCAAACGGTCTGTCTCCACTTATGCGATATGGCCGCTAAAGTGTGCAAGACTTGGCGGCCAATTTTTTTACTCTTTCTTATCCAAATAAGAGAGCAAGCCAAGAATCAGAATAGCTATGTTAATAGCTAACGAAAGAATTTCGTACATCGTCATCTTAGAGCCTCCCAAATCAAATTATTTCAGCACTGCTGATTGAGTTTGAGAGACAGCCACCTTACCAACGGGTGCAATTTCAGTATAAAACAAGATCAAAATACAGTAAAGTGTAGAACTGGCATCAGCGGGGAAGCTCCACCAAGACAGCAGCTTAAATACCAGGCTCCACAAAACACAAAGCCACCAGCAGACGAGAGGAAGCGTCTACTGGTGGCGTTTTTTTTTTACAGAATCTCGAGGAAGTAGGCCATATATCCCATCAGTAGGATAAACCCATCAATTCTTCCCAGCCGCCGCTTGGGGAGAGACAGCAAGAGGAGTAAAAGCATTGTTGCTGCCGCCACCAGGGTATCAAAGCGGAAGGCGGAGGCAAAGGGAACAGGAATTACCATGCCAGACAAGCCCACAATAAAAAGGATATTGAAGATATTGCTTCCTACAATATTACCAATAGCCATATCAGGATTCTTCTTAATGGCAGCAGCTACAGAGGTGAACAATTCTGGCAAAGAGGTTCCTAGTGCCACAATGGTAAGGCCGATAAATCGCTCACTTAAGCCCAGCATCTTTGCAATAGCACTAGCAGCATCTACAGCAAAGCTACTTCCCACGATAATCAGGGCAAGACCAATGGCGGTGAACAACAAGGCCTTGGGGACAGACTGAATCTTGGCTCCTTCTTCTTCACTTTCACCAGAAATCAAGCCTTTTTTGGTCATGAGGAACAAATAGCTCAAATAACCGATAAACACCACCAGCAAAATAGCTGCATCTAGGCGGCTAATGCTTCCATCAAACCCCAAACCAAAAAGCACAAGACTCATTACAAGGGTCACAGGAATATCCACAAAAACCGTCAGCTTTGCCACCGCCATGGGACAAATCATGGCTGCCAATCCCAAGATTACCAGCACGTTCATGATATTGCTACCCACCACATTACCGATGGTTATGTCTGCATTACCATGAAAGGCAGCTGTTAAGCTTACTGCAGCCTCTGGGGCACTTGTTCCCATAGCTACAATAGTAAGACCAATGACCAGCTGGGGAATTCCAAGCTTTGCTGCCACACTCGCTGCTCCATCTACAAACCAATCTGCACCCTTTACCAAAAGTACAAAACCAAGGGCCAAAAGTGCCAGCTGAATCACCATTTCCATACAAACTCCTTTCTAAGCAACATTTTAGAATCAAATTTTGATAAGATTTTTTGATTATACTAAAAACCTGTGGTTTCAGGAAGGTATTTTTGATAAGCCAATCGTGGAGTTCCGTCGTGGGTGTAAATCATACCACAATAGGTATAGCCTAATTTTTTTAGCAATGACCGCATGGGCAGATTTGCCTCGTGGGTATCGATTCTAATATTGCCACATTCTGCCAAGGCCCACTCTAAGCAAAAGCCCCCAGCTCCCTGTCCACGGCTTGCAATCCGATGTACTACACCGTAGGGACGATTTTCTTCTAGCCAGCTTCCTTCATAAATCTCTGCGTAGGTGGGATCCTCTGCCACCTCCAAGAAAAACACCGCAAGGATTTCCTCTGTTGTTCCACTAGCTTTTTCTTCGGTCTCTTTTACACACACATAACTTTTTTGTTGCTGAATAT
This sequence comes from Treponema sp., assembly GCA_036300185.1. Taxonomy (GTDB): domain Bacteria; phylum Spirochaetota; class Spirochaetia; order Treponematales; family Treponemataceae; genus Treponema_F. The sequence goes on from JAXJGY010000061.1 coordinate 15,161, forward strand.
CAGCGTGAATCAAATCCTGTGGTGGCCAAGTATTTCCCCACTGCCCAGGATTTCCCGTTTCCCGCATAAAATCCCGTGCCTGAGCATAAATCCCCAGCACCGCATCAAAGTCTCCAAGCTGTGTCTTTCGTATCTTCATATTTCTAAATCCTAAAACAAAAAGCCACGGATGAGCCCTGGCCTTGATTGGGGTTATTGTTGATAATCAACCTCTCCTACAGTTCCGCCTTTATTTGTGTAGATGAAACCTGGATATACATAAATGTCACCACCTTTGGAACAAGTATTCCCAGTAATTTCCGCACCTGCATTTACTGTACAGTCACCAGAAACAGATATACCACCACCATTACCATCACAATTATTGCTTGTGATGGTTCCACCATTTATGATGCAGGTTCCCTTATTACCTGCAGACGCACCAAACAAATAAATGCCACCGCCATCACTACTGGCACTGTTTCCAGAAATAATTCCAGCATTCATTTTAAAAAGAGCAGTTTCTTTAACGGCTATAGCTCCACCTCTTTTGATTCCAGCAGTATGATTGGTAATGAAACCGCCATTCATAGTGAAGTCACCATTGCTAATGTATACTCCTCCACCATAGCTTGCACTATCACCAAAAAGCTCATTTGCCGTAATTGAACCATCGTTCATTATAAAAGAACCTTCTTCAATGTATACACCACCGCCAGAGGTAGCAGCATTTTCACTGATGATACCACCATTCATGGTAAAGTCGGCCTTTGATAGATATACTCCACTGTTGCTACAATTTGTAATGATAGCGTTCTTTTCTAAGATTAAAGTGCCATCGGTAACCCTGACACCATGCTGCCCCTTATCATTTCCATCTAAGGTCAGGGTATACTCACCACCTCCAAGGGTCACTTTACTTTCTTGAACGGTAAGCCCAGGAGCATCAGCATTATTCGTTAAGACTACATCCTTCAATGCAACAAGGTGCACTTTATTTTTTATAACTTCTAGTCCAGAATCCACACTTATATCGCTTCCGATATACACAGTCCCGCCCTTTGCAATCAGTACTTTTAAATCCGCAAAGGTGTGTGCCACGGTAGAAAGAGCTATTGAAGCAGTAGCAGTTTTTCCTGCAGCAACAGAAACTTCTGCAACTCCGTACATGGTGCTAATGTCAGATTCTTTTCCTTCAACACTGATTGAATAAGGGCCAGGTACTAAATCATCAAACTGAGCACTTTCTCCTGCAACGACAGTTTTATTTTGCTTATTTCCAGCTGCATCAGCAACAGTTACTGTAAAAATTGTTGACTCAGAAACAGAACGACTGCCAGGAACGGCAATCACTAGGCCACCATTTTGAAATATCTCAATATTACTACAGGATGTGAAAAAAACAAAAATTAAGGCAAGAATCAAAATGAAAGCACTTTTTCTTCCCAAAAAATTATTATCTCGCAACATCGTACTCACTTACAATCTCCCTAAAAAATTTATCTCAGTTATACAAAAAAGTGCAAAATTAAGGAAGTAACAACAAAGAACAGTAAACTTTTCAAAGATATTTTAAATAAAAATTAACTACACCAACAGCCTAATCCTGAGAACCCTTCTGGTTAGATTCCTGGGAAAAGTGAATAATCAAGAAAAATATTAAAAAAGAAATTTTTTTTTGAAAAAAAGACAAATTCTTTCAGTTTAAAGCGAATAATTATTATGTAAGAATTTTTTTTTGGAGATAAGATGAACAATGAACACCCCACCACCGAAAACCGCAAGCATAAAGACTCACTCTTTGTAGATTATTTTTCCAAAGACAGGGACTGGAAGCAACATTTTCTTTCCCTGTACAACGCTCTTCATGGTACCGATTTACAAGTGGAAACCACTCGGCTAGAGAGAGTCAATTTGGAACAAGTTTTATATATGGACTATTACAACGATATTGCAGTTATGGTAAATGACCAGTTCATCATGATGATTGAACATCAGACCACCATCAATCCAAATATGCCGCTACGCTTGCTGGAATACGTGTCTCGAATCTACGGTAACATGATAGATTCAAAATCAAAATTCTCAACCCAGTTGATTCCACTGGCCAAGCCTGAGTTCATTGTCTTTTACACCGGAAAGGAAAACATCCCACCAGAAACCCACCTTCACCTGTCCGACGCCTTCAAATTGAACCACATCCAAAACTCCGAACTCTCTCTTGAATTAGTGGTGAAAGTGTGTAGAATTAATGGTAAAGAACCAAATCAAATTGTTTCACAATGTTCAGACTTGGAACAATACGTGCAGTTTCTCAAGCTCATTGCTGAAGCAAAAGCAGATGGTCAAGTAAGACCACTCACAAGAGCCATTAGAGAGGCTGTACGTCACAATGTCTTAAAAGATTA
>JAXJGY010000062.1:0-32615 GCA_036300185.1 Treponema sp.
ATTCCAGTAGTCGGTTCAATTCCGACTTTAAAAGCCAACTGTCGGACTTGAACCTTGTTTTCGTGAAGTTACTTCCTGTAACTTCACTCCAACCGCCTTCGGTCGCTGGCGCCGCCGTCCATGGCGGCTTACCTCGCTAGCTCGGTGCTCCCTCCGGTAGTCGGTTCAATTCCGACTTTAAAAGCCAACTGTCGGACTTGAACCGACTACCTGCACGTTACGAGGGTGCTGCTCTGCCAGGTGAGCTAAGTTGGCAAAAAATATGAGGTAAGTATACAAAAAATGAAAACTTGGGTCAATGAGACTTATGTTGAGGAGCCTGATTTACGACGGATGTCTTCAAAAAGCTTTATTTTGCGATACGCTTCATGTCAACAATATTGTTAACGATGATGTAAGTGTCATAGACTTCGATTCGTCGTTTTTCTACAAACTTGTTCACCTCATCTCGCACTACATCACCAGGTAGACCAGACCAGTGAGACAAATCTGAAATAGTCAGATTAAATCTTCTAGATCGGTCTCCAGCATTGGCAGAAGGATTCATTTCGTCAAACATCATGAAAACACTGGCCAAACGTGCATGAGGTTCAGCAATAAGCAAAATCTTTAAGCGTCTCTTTTGATCATAGATACGCTTACAGAATAGCTTCAGCAAAATAAGAGCCATCTGGGGATTTCCAGTAATTAGGGCTTCAAAGTTTGCCTTGTTGAATTCCAACACTTCTACCTTGTCAATGGCAACACAGGTGGCGGAGCGAGGAGAATTTTCCAAAATAGCCATTTCTCCAAAGAATTCACCAGGATGCAAAATGTCCAGATTCTTTCGTACTCCATTAACGCACTTTACCAGCTGAATGGAACCAGACTGAATCAAATAGAAGGTCTCTCCAGGCTCATACTCAGAAATAATGACAGAATCCCGCTCAAAGGTTTTTACGAACCGCTCAAAGCCAGGCAGATAGAATCCTGAGCTACCAGAAGGAACAACAATCTGTTCTCCAGAATCCTGACGAGCAGCCTTAGCCTGAAGCTTGTCAAAACGTTTCTTTGAATCTGCGTAAAGTCGAGCAATAGTCTCCTTGTCATCAGAATTAGGATAGAGCTTAAGAAATTTAAGACAAATATCACAGCAGGAACGATATTGCTCCTCATCATAGAAGCATTGGGCAACTGAAGCCATACCTGCTTGGGGATTAACACCCTCACCACTACCGAGGATTTGTTCACTTTTTTTATGAACAGCCCGTAGCTGGTTAGAGAATACACGCAACATTTTCATAATAATCTGCTTATTACTACTAAAAAGCTGCTCAAATTCAGCCACAGACATGGCAATAACCAAGGAATCAGCTACAACAGTGGCCGTTTCTTCTCGGGGGAATCGACCAAAGGCAGATTTGACTCCAAAGAACTCTCCTTCTCGGGCATATTCAGTAACAGGCGCCCTAGTTTCAACATCAGTAGAGCTGAGAACAATCAGACCCTTTTGAAGGATAAAAATACGATCATCCTTGTCTTCTTCAAAGTAAATGATAGAACCTTTTGCATAAGCTATTTTTTTAGGCATTTTTTTTCGCCTCCATATTTAAGGAAAATTCAAGAAGTCTGATAAAATGATAACATACTATTTAAAAATATGCTATAGTCTTTTTATGATTGACTTACATAGCCATTCAACGGCATCAGACGGAAACCTCACCCCTACAGACCTTATTCGTAAGGCAAAGGAGCGTGGTGTTACAGTACTAGCCCTTACAGATCATGACACCACAGCTGGTCTTGCAGAAGCTTCTACTGCGGCCCTTTCAGAGGGTATAACCTTTGTACCAGGAATCGAGCTAAATATCACCTGGCCCAAAGGAGAATTTCATCTTTTAGGCTTGGGATTAACCCATACCCATGAGAATCTACAGTCGATTATTACGGAATTGAAGGAACAACGGACAAACAGAAACAAGAATATTATCCAAAAGCTAAAGCAGGATGGATTTCCTATAAGCCAAGAAGGTTTACAGGCTGAATTTCCTAATTCAACCCTCGGACGGCCCCACATTGCAGCTTATTTGGTAAAAATTGGTGTCTGCAAAACAGTCCAGCAGGCCTTTGACCAATATCTGGGGAAAGGGCGCCCTTATTATATTCACCGAGCAGGAGCTGATTTACAGCAGTCAATTCAAGCTATTAAAGCCTCTGGTGGTATTCCTGTACTGGCCCATCCTCTTTCACTCTATGTTTCTTGGGGAAAGATTGAGCCTGTGCTACGAGGTTTACGAGATGTTGGTGTAGAAGGCTTGGAAGCCTACCACCCAGGGGCACGCCGCCCAGAGGGCCTTCGCTTGGAGGAAATGGGACGTAGGTTGGGCTTTTTTATCACAGGCGGAAGCGACTTTCACGGTGAGGGCATTCGCAAGGACAGAAAGCTTGGTCATGGCTGCAAGGGAGACAAAATTCCTCTGCGGCTTTGGACAGAGGAATTATTGCCAAAGCTTTCCAATATAGAAACAGTTACAGGTTATGGAGCAGGTGAGGCAATGGAGCCTGTATTCAAAATCTGGAAATCCAATACCACCGACTGAACTTCCTGCTCACCATGATTTTGGGGATTGGCCAATAAGGCAAACAATTCTACCGCAGCCCGCCATCCCTTTTGGAAGCCAGGTTGATCTACAGTGGAAGGCTTAGGATGCAGTAATTGGCTTTGAGGAAGATTGTCAAAGGTTGCTATGGAAAGATCCTTAGGAATAGAAAGGCCTCGCTCTTGAATCACTCGATAAAATCCGTAGGCCTGAACATCTGCCATACAGAGAACGGCAGTGGGAGCGGGATTGCGGGATAGCAAGTTACGGGCTGCCAAAAGGGAGCTTTCATAGGAAGTACCCACCTCATGGTATTCTACAGTAAGGTCACCTGTAGTACATTCATCCAGAGCCCGCTGAATCCCCCTACATCGATTACGAATAGTTTCAGAGCTGCCAGATGTCTCTAGGTTTTTTGACAGGGGCTGCAAGGTACAGACACAAATATTTTTGTGGCCAGCATCAACTAGTAGCTTTGCTAATTCGTATGCTGCAGCCTCATCGTCAATACCCACATTCACACAATCATTGCTAAAACCAGCATCAATAGTAACATAGGGCAATCCCCGCTGGCGACACACGGTGTGAACATCACTATCACTGGCAGCTCCCAAAATAATCACTCCATCTACTACGGCATTGTACACTGCATGGGTAAAAATTCCTTCCAAGGGGGACAAAACCAAGATAGAAAAATTTTCTTTTTCACAGGCCTCTCCTACTCCACGAAGAAGCTCAGTAATGTATGGATTTTGGAATACAAAGGCGATTGATTGAGGCAATAAAATTCCAATACATTGAGTTTTTCTTCGTGCCAAGCCCCTGGCCATAGGATCAGGAACATAACCGAGCTCCTGAGCTATAGATAAAATCTTTTCACAAGTCTCTTTTGAAAGTCGCTCTGGAGCATTAAATGCAAAGGAAACTGCTGTTTTGGAAACTCCAGCCCGTTGAGCCAAATCCTTAATTGTGGGACGTCCCGTTCGTTTCATACCTGTATTATAAAGCGGTTTATGAAAAAATCAACTAGGAAGCATCATTTCTCTCACCAGAGGCTTTTCTTCATCTGTTGCCCTCCATCTTTCCATTTGATATACTGAATTCAATTTTATATAGAGGTGATATTATGGCCCATTGCATTGTTCCAGAGGCAGAAGAAATTTTAGATAAAGAATTCAAGGTATTGGATAAGGGTTTTGTACGATTGGTAGACTACATGGGAGGAGATGCTCGAATTGTTCAGGCAGCCCGTGTTTCTTATGGAGCAGGTACAAAGACAGTGCGTGAAGATGCAGGTCTCATTGATTATTTATTGCGAAACCAGCATACCTCCCCCTTTGAGCAGGTAGTGCTCACCTTTCACATTAAGTTACCTATCTTCATTGCACGACAATGGGTTCGTCACAGAACTGCTCGCATGAACGAGATTTCTGGTCGTTATTCAGTTATGCAAAATGAGTTTTATCTCCCTGCCGATGAAGATGTGGCCATTCAAAGCGCTGACAACAAGCAAGGTCGTAGCAATGAAGCTGTTTCCAAGGAATTTATTGGTACTACAAAGGAAATTCTGGAAAAAGGCCAGGAAGCTGCTTATGAAGCCTACACCCAGCTTGTGGAATCTGGTCTTGCTCGAGAAATCGCGCGAATCAATCTACCCTTGGCTCTGTATACAGAAATTTACTGGCAGTGTGACCTTCACAACCTAATGCATTTCTTAAAATTGCGCCTTGATGGTCATGCTCAAAAGGAAATCAGAGATTATGGAAAGGTTATTCTAGAAATTGCCCGCAAGGTGGCTCCCCTCACCATTGCATCCTTCGAAAACAATATTCAAAAGGGTGTTTCCTTTTCTGGAGAGGAATTGGAGGCATTGCGAACAATTATGGAAGGAAAGGAGAATCCCCTGTCTGGCAAAAAGCTAGAACGCTTTACTGCCAAGCTCCAACAGGGAATTCAAAAATAAGTTTAGTTAACCATTGGCTCCTGCTTCGGGAGCCTTTGCTTCAGCATCAGAGTGCTTAGCACCGTGGGCCTTGATGCTACGGGCAAAAAGCAGATTTTGGTCGTCCCGCTCTGGAATAGAAAAGACTGGACGACCATCATCTGGTGAAATACGACATACTGGTACCTTAGATCCACTATAAGCGGGGCTGGTTTTACAGTTTATCCACCAGTTCAAAACAGAAGCAACGGCATAGGTATATTTCAACAAGGTTAAGTTTGTTGCACGGGCTCCTTGCTTTTGACGAGTAGAACCTAACAACACGTTCATTCGCTGAGAAACAACATTGGGCAAGGAGAATTTGTAGGGTGCAAAAATATTAGAAATCTCATCAAATTTTTTTTCCTCACTTATAGAAGCATCTGCAGCAGCAATCACACGAGCCAATTCCTCCACCAAGATAGACACTCGTCTAGGCAATGGAGACACCTTTGACTCATTTGAAGGTTTATCGAGAACCAGCTGCTCAAACCTCATATAGGGCAAGAAATTGTAATATACATACCATTGCAAGTTGGACATGAGCCGCTTACCATACTGATTCCGCAGGAAGTCTCGCTGTGCATAGAGATTATTCACAAAGTCCCGCAAATTAGGCAGATAAAGCTTTTCAAATACAACCTCACGATATTCTGACCAATCGTTTATAATAGAAGACAGATAATCTGGGGATAGGTTTGACTCTCCTCGTCCCTGGGACTTAGTTTTATCAACCTCAAACATCAGATGACGACAACCTTCAAACAAGTCCTCAATAATCTTTACCAGAATCATAGTTACTTGCAGGGGGTTTTCTGGAGAAATTAAATTAAATCCATCCTGAAAATGATACAGGGGCTGATAAAAAGGATACATATCAGGCATGCCTTCCAAGGAAAGCCAGCCTGCACCAGGAAAGAGCTGATCTAAAACCTTCAGCCCCGTAGCGGCCCCCTGGAATTCCTGCTGCACAGAAGAGGATTTTCCACCAGCATCTTCCTGCTCTTCCTCATTAGCAGCAGAAGCATCACCCTTTTGCCCAGGCTTTTCCATCAAGACAATGTCATATTTTGTAATTCCCAAGAAATTAAATACCTTGCCTAAATGCTTGGAAAATAACTCAGAAAATTCGAGGAATTCATTGCTACTCATTCTCAAAAGCAAGGGATACATTCCTCGGGGAATTCGCTGGTACACATACATCCAGTCTGCAGTAATTCCCTGTACCAAGGCAATAAGCATTTCCTTTTGAGATTTAGGATAGGCATTGATTTCACCATATACCTTTTTGAGCAAATCTACAAAATTCTGTTCTCCTAAAAAGAACACGGTTAAAATATATTTGTAAATAACTCTGGTAATGGGAACCATCGTTGTTACTGTAATATTGGCAGGACTACGCATGAGACTTTTATACATGGTATCCAAGGAATGCATTGACCACTCACCAATCATCTTCAGCATCTTGTACTGAGGGGCTGGATTTTGGGCAATTTTCTCTTGAATAGGATTAGGAGCTATGGCAATGAGCTTTAACACATTGGACTGGAAATTGGCCATACGGGAAATATAGGCTTCCAATGTAATTGAAGCAAACTGGTCTGCAATTCTATCATAGCCATTTTTGCGTAATCCATTGAGAAAGTTGAAGATTCCATAATTCGTCTTAATACCATACTCTGGAAGCATCATCAGCTTTTCCATCTTGTTACGGGTTTTATTGTCTAAGCGGGGAAGAATATCCTTTCGTACCGTTGTACCTGCTGATGAAGTGGCAGCTGGTGGTGGTGTGGTGGTTTTAACAATAACACCTGAAGCTTCCCCGGCTTCACCACGGCGGCTAGCAGGACGATTACCAGAACGGAGATCTTGGGAAACACGAGCAGAACGTACTCTGCGGATAGCTTTTTCATCAACGGGGGCTGATTTTTCCAATCCAATTTCACCACCCAGCACCTGAACCATTTTTTTTGCTTCATCAACCTCTACAAAACCTAGGTTCTTTCTTGTTTTATCCAGTTCTCCTGGCTCATAGCGATACACCGGTTTCTTGGGCTTGTTCTCCTGTTCATCCATACTTATCACTCCTGTCCTTACAGACGCATCAATTGCTTTCGTACCATTCCAGAAAAATCTTTTAGAGGAATTTCCCTTCCATCCTTGGTTTTTAACATTCCTTCAAAAGTGCCATACATAATATGTTTTTGTGCCCGTAAAATCATAAGGCTTACGGTACGGCTGTAGTCGGAAATTGGCGTAAAGGATAAATCCACCATGTTTTCTGTATCTTGAATTATCCATTTTCCCTTTATCCCAAAGGGAAAGGTTATTTTTACTGGTGGCAGTGGGGTCAGCTCCCCATCCACAAATAAAACATTCTCATTATAAGTATCGGGATTAACGGCATCCAGTGAAGAGGAAGAAATAGAAAAGGAAACTGATTTTTCACCTACTTGTCCTACCCCCCAGACTTCCCTGCTTCTAGTACGTAATTTGTTGTAAGAACGCACACTCTTAAACAGAACGCTTCCCTGTAAATTATTGGAAATAGGCTGTTGATTTTTTGCATGAAAAGAAATGCTTCCTGTAAGGGGAGCTGTCATAGTCCATACAGCCCTGCACCGTCTCATGGTGGGAGCAGGGATCACTGCAGAAAGGGCTCGGTAAGAGTCATGGGCAAGATCGGACTTTATTGCTGCAGCCACATCTGGTCGAGCAGAGTCTCCTTTCAGATTACAAACGAAGCTCATTACCTCTTTGCCTCTATCCCAGCCAATTCGAATATAACGACGATGACCAAAGGAAATACAACCACCTTGATGGGTATTCTTTGAAATAAGGCGGCGACGAGGACCTGTTACGGTATGGTAAACATATTTACGTCCTGTTTTTTTATTCCAAAATAACACTTCTCCGTGTCCAACAATTTTCAAATCTAAAAAAGAAACAACACCAATATATTCATCCGTATTGAAAATGTACACCAAGGAGCTACGAATACGTAAATCAGTGATAAAGGTGGGCAGTGGCAAAACACCAAAGGGGCGATACACCCCACGAATATCAAGACTAGTAGGAATTCCGTCAAAGGTACCAAATACTGGTTTTCCGTGGTGAACAAGTTTTTCTGGGGGTGCTGTCATCTGTCGTGAATACACTATGCAAACCTCGTATGCCATTATACAGAAATCTGTTCACTGTGTCTAACTGGTGCTTTTCTCTTAAGGGGCAAAATTGTTTTCCTTGCGATTTTGGGAATTCGAGTTTATCATATAATTATGGGAATTACACTTTATTCATTGGGAGCAGCCCAAGAAGTGACTGGCTCCAAGCACATTTTTGAGATTGACGGAAGGGCCTTTATGGTGGACTGTGGCGCATTCCAAGGAAAACGCAAGGAAGCGGACGAAAAAAATCGCAACTTTGAGGTTCCTGTGGATAAGGTGGAGTCTGTCATTATTACCCATGGACATTATGATCACTGTGGACTCTTGCCCATGATGACCAAAAACGGTTACAAGGGCAACATCTATGCCACTCCCGCAACCCGAGACTTGGCAAACCTGATTATGATGGACAGTGCCCGCATTCAGGCTCGAGACGCAGAGTATTTGCGGAAGCAGGCTGCCAAAAAGGGAGAAAAATTTACCTGGAAGCCTCTTTTTACCGAGGCAGACGTGGTGGCAGCCACAAATCAATTTGTAAGCCTCTCCTATGACCGCAAAATGTACATTGCTCCCGATGTACAATTGGAGTTCTTTGATGCAGGCCACATCCTCGGTTCCGCCTATGCCTACGTTACCATTACAGGGCAAAAGGCAGGAGCTACAGATAGAACTTCAGAGAAGGCTGCCAATCCCTCCAGCTTTTGGAATCGGCTTTTAGGTCGAAAAGCCAGCGATTTAGCCCCTGCAAAACAGGCTGCATCTGGAGACAATGAGGTACGCATCCTCTACACAGGAGACTTGGGCCGTTGCAATAAACCCATTATCCGAAACCCTGCCACCAATGTACCAGCTCCAGACTACATCGTTTTGGAAAGCACCTACGGTGACCGTCGCCACGAGGATACACAAATCGCCATGGACGAGCTAGTAAGAATCGTGCGGAAGGCAGTAAACAAGAAGGGAAAGATTATCATTCCTTCCTTTGCCATTGAGCGAACCCAGGAATTAGTCTACTACCTACACCTGTTGCTGGACAAGAAAAAGATTCCTCAGATTCCTATCTACGTGGATTCTCCCATGGCTACCAATGCCACTAGCATCTTCCGAGTACATCCAGAATGTTACGATAAGGATACCCAGGCTGCATTCCTGGATCACCATAAAAACCCCTTCGGCTTCAATGCCCTCACCTTTGTCCAAAGCGTGGAGGAGTCAAAGGCACTTAACGAAAAGAAGGGGCCAATGATTATTATCAGTGCTGACGGAATGTGCGAAGCAGGTCGAATTCTCCACCACCTAGCAAACAACGTGGGTAATCCAAACAATCAGGTTTTGTTGGTGGGATACATGGCAGAAAACACCCTTGGACGCCGCTTGAAAAATGGCGAAAAAGAGGTTCGTATCATGGGAGACTGGTTCAAGGTACAGGCTGACGTGGAACAAATCAACGCATTTAGTGCCCACGCCGACTACCAAGAATGCTTGGACTGGCTTAATTCCATAGACACCTCTCGCCTAAAGAAAATCTTCTTAGTTCATGGAGAAAAGGATGCACAAAACACCTTCGTACAGTTCCTGGCAGATAACGGTTTCCCTCAAACAGAAATCGTCAAGTACGGAGAAAGCTACGAGTTGTAGTGGCCAGACCTACAAAAAAGCCCTGTTGGTACAGCTCACCAGCAGGGCTTTTTCTTTATATAAATCAAAACTATAGCTTAATTTTTATGATGAAATTTTTCCTTGTCGTTTACCATCAGTACAGGCTGACCTGTGGAATCCATGGCATCTCGCCACAATGAGCCATCTGGATTTACAGTATTTCTGCGAGCAATAACAAGACGCATGGGCAAGTGTACGTATTTATCGTGAACAAGACCAATTACCAGCTTTGTCTTTCCCGCCATGGCAGCATGAACTGCATTGTTACCCAAACGCTCGCAATAGATTGAGTCTGTGGGAGCGGCAGGTGCAGAACGAATCTGATAGCTGGGGTCAATATACTTCAGGTTAATGTGAATATTCTTCTCCTTGAAGTACTGGTTAATCTTATCACGAAGATATATACCAATGTCTCCTAGCTTCTTGTTTCCAGAAGCATCCTTTTCGTTGGTGGCGTTCAAGTGATCCTGACCAGCACCTTCTGCCACAATAATTACTGCATGGTGGCTAGTATGAATTCTATTTTCCAAATGGGTCAACAAGCCTTCGGGCCCCTCCAAATCAAAGGGAACCTCTGGAATAAGGCAGAAATTGGCCTCGTGGCTAGCAAGGGCAGTGGCTGTGGCAATAAAGCCTGACTCACGGCCCATCAATTTAATCAAACCAATACCATTGATATGGGAACGAGCCTCCATGTGGGCGGCAGCAACAGCCTCTGTAGCCTTTTGCACCGCAGTATCAAAGCCAAAGGACCGCTGAATAAACACCAAGTCATTATCAACAGTCTTTGGAACACCAACAATGGCAACCTTTAGGCCACGCTTTTCAATTTCTTGAGCCACCTCAAGAGCACCACGCTGGGTTCCATCTCCACCGATGATAAACAGCATATTCATGTTCAAGGCTTCTATGGCATCTACAATGTCCATAACTCGGTCTCCACCACCACGGCTTGTTCCCAGGAAGGAACCTCCTGTTTTATGGATGTCATCCACCAATGCTGGAGTCAAGTCCAGGGTGTCAAAGCCCATGTCGGAGAAAAAGCCCTTAAATCCAAAGCGAATACCACGGATACGGCGAACTCCATAGCGATTGTACAAACAACGAACAATGGCTCGTACCACATCGTTTAGACCAGGGCACAAGCCACCGCAGGTACAGATTCCTGCATTTACATGCTTGGGATTAAAATAGATGAATTCCCGAGGACCAGCTTTTTGGATGAGGTTCTTGGCACAATCTAAGTCATCCTCACCTGCTATCCTGTCAATGTCATACTGAATGCGCTCTCCATCCTTCACATAATTAGCCTGATAATCCTCTTTTTCTGTGGACAAATGAATGGGAGAAAGAACCTTACAGGGTCCCAACTCATCAACAGTAAAATCAAAGCATCCTTTCATGACATAACTCCTGTCTTGTGGTATAATTCGAGAATAGTACGATTTACTATTTTATGCAAGGGCACACTTTACCCACTCTGTATAATAGGAGAAATCAATGTTTGACAGAAAGCTTTATAAGGTACAATCATTGCAGCGACTAAAGGGTAACTGGAAAATAAACCTTTTGGTTTCCGCAGTTATCCTCGTTGGTAGTTATATTGTTAATATCCCCTTTGCAGATGAATATCTTGATGAAATAGATTCTTACTATGGATTTTACCTTAGTTTTACCATTTTTATTTCCCTTTTACCCCTAGCAATATCAGGAATCATTACCATAGCAGTAAGCTATTTTTCCCTTCAGTTTTTCAAGAATTTGCAGCAGGTATCCTTTTCCACCTTTGTAGACGGCTTGAATCTGTGGCTCAAAGGAATCCTTTCCACACTCTGGATGGCTCTGTGGATTTTTTTGTGGTCCCTCCTCCTTCTGATTCCTGGCAGCGTTAAATTCTATGCTTACTCACAGATTTATTTTATTTTAGCAGAAAATCCATCCTTGTCAGTACGAAAGGCTATGGAAATCAGTAAGATTATTACCCGAGGCTACAAGGGCAATCTCTTTGTCCAAGATCTCAGCTTTTTAGGATGGTTTATTCTCTGCTGTTTAACTGGAGGATTAGGAGTTATTTTCCTTAACCCCTACTATCTTGGTGCAAAGGTTTATGCCTACAGCTTTTTAAAAGAACAGGCTCTCCGTACCAATGTTTTGAATGAAACAGATTTTTCCAACAACTAGGAGCTTCCATGGATTTTGACAATACAGACCAACAGACTAATCTACAAATCGATACAATTCCAGCGGAAAAACCCCAAAAAGCACCCAAAGCAAAGAAAACAGGTTTAGTAATTTTACTTGTATTATGCGGAATCTGGGTTTTACTGGGGCTATTAAGTCGCTTTACCCAGGAACCTTCACAAGAAGCCAGCAGCAAAGACTCTCCTCTTAACATTTTCATCAACAAAGAGGAATCTCAAAAAAAACAACAGAAGCACATTGCCGTTATCCACGTTGAAGGCACCATCCAAGAAGCCAACGAAACCTATAACCAAGAGTGGCTTATTTCCACCATACAAGACCTTACCTATAACCACAATAACCTAGGAATTCTACTTTACATCGATTCACCTGGAGGTGGTGTTTACGAATCTGACGAAGTATATCTGGAGCTTTTGGACTACAAGGAAAATAGCGGAAAACCAGTGTGGGCATACCTTGGAACACTTGCAGCCTCTGGAGGCTACTACATTGCCTGTGCTGCAGACTACATCATTGCCAACAGAAACTGTCTTACTGGCTCTATTGGTGTTGTTGCAGGTCAGTCCGTGGATTTTTCAGAATTCCTTGCAACCCATGGCATCAAGGTAACAACCTTTACCGCTGGCAGCAACAAAGATATGCTGGGAATCAGTACTCCCGTTACCCAAGAACAGGCTGAAATTATGCAATCCATTGCAGATGACTGCTATAATCAATTTATAAAAATCGTTGCTGACAGCAGAAATTTAACCCTCCAACAAGTGACCAGTCTTGCTGATGGAAGAATATATACTGCAACTCAGGCTTTAAACAAGGGACTTGTAGATACCATTTCTCGTTATGAAGATGCCTGTGACACCTACACCGAGGCATTACGAAGAGGCCCAGTTGATTTTGTTCACTATTATCCAAAAGTAGAATTAGATTTTATGAACTACGTAATACAGAACATTTCAACCTTTGTAGCAAGTCTCACTGCCACCAGTACCACAGAAGGACTTTTACAAAAAGCCCAGGAACAAGTATTACCAGAAATTTCCTATCCTGCATATTACTATTGTCCCTAAGTCATGGTATTCATTTAAAATAAGAAAGCGGGTATCTGCAAAGAGTACCCGCCCTATAATGGAGCTTAACATGGGAAGCCTTTACAAAGCTCCTCCATCAAGTCAAAAGAACAGCTTCAGGACATCCTTACTTAGAAGCCTTTGATAAAGCAGCCTTAATTGCCTGACTCAATTCATCTAAAACAATAGGCTTACGGAAGAAGGCCACAGCATTCATTTCCTGAATTTTATCTTCAATACCAGAATCCTGTAAAGCAGTAATAACAATGATGGCAGGATTTCCAAAATCATCTGAGGAATTGATTTTCTTACATAACTCAAATCCATCTACACCAGGCAAATTCAAGTCCAGCACCACTACAGAGGGCTTTTTACTTGTCATCAAGGCACCTGCTTCAAATCCATCAAAGGCCTGATAAATCTGAGCACCAGAAAATTCCTTGGAAAGATACTGATGTAATACGGTGTTCAATCCCATATCATCCTCTACCACCAAGATGCTGCTGTTGGAGCTAGTATTACACAGAGAAGCAAGATTCTCTGGAACACGCATATTCCGCTCTGTCATAAATTTCACCAAATCATCAGCATATACACGGTATTGTCCACCAGGAGTACTATAGGCTTTCAAATAACCATTACGAATCCAGTTGATGGCTGTTTGGTTTGCAACGCCACAAATATTAGCCACTTCCAATGCTGAATAAACGATTGTCTTCTCAAACTCTTTGGACATAAAATCACCTCTCTATATAAACAACACAAAATTTATTTTGTTTCAAATCGTATATACTAAACTTTAATACCATACATCAAAAATAACAAGCTAAATACTAGTTCTTAAAGTAAAAAATTTGAAAGATTTTTTACAAATATTATATTTTAGAGATTTTTGACTTAAAATCCTTATAAGAAAAACCTTTCCGTATCAAATACTTTTCTGTAGCTTCTTGGGATTTACCCAAACGACGACACTTTTCTATAGCTCGTTCTAAAATCTGTTCCTGATCCACACCCTGAAAATATTCATCCAAGGCTTGGCTAGCAAGCTTTCTTTCTATTCCTTTAGCAAGGAGCCCGCTGAGTAATCGGCTTCTTCCTTCTGCATGATTGATAGACCGATTCCGTAACCAGGCTTGAGCATAGCGCAGGTCGGATAAAAATCCTCGCTCTTCCAGATAATCTAATGCCCCATCAATGGCAGCATTTTCATGTCCCTTCTTTTTTAGTTTTATAGTCAAAAGATAGCGACTATGCTCAGCTCGCTCTAAATAGCCCACAGCAGTCTTTTCCGCCGCAAACTTTAAACCTGCCAACAGTAAATCCTCCAACTCCTCATCAGAAAGATTTCGTTCCGCCACAATATCTTGGGTAGGAAGGAGCTGCAGGTAACAGTTACGGACAAAAAAAGAAGACCCCATGGAAAGGGTAACCTGTACACAATCCCATGAGATCTGCTTTGTTGTGGTAATATGAACCACTAGCGCTTGCTGAACTGGAAGCGGCGGCGTGCACCACGCTGACCGAACTTCTTTCGCTCAACCATGCGGGAGTCACGAGTAAGGTAACCGTTAGCCTTCAATGAAGCATAGTTACCCTGGTCTACCTGAGTCAAAGCTCGAGACAAACCATGAAGACAAGCACCAGCCTGTCCATTCAATCCACCACCAGTAACGTTAATGAGAACATCAAACTTGTTCTCACTAGCTGTTACCATAAGGGGCTGACGTACTACACGAACCTGATCTTCAGTAGCAAAGTACTCAGCAACATCCTTGCCATTTACAACAATCTTGCCTGTTCCTTCCCGCAGGAATACACGGGCAACGGCAGTCTTTCTTCTTCCTGTACCAATTCCGATATTCTTAACCACAATATACTCCTGTTAGATGTCCAGAGGCTGAGGATTCTGGGCGGTATGAGGATGCTCAGTTCCAGCATAAATCTTTACATTCTTCAAGATTGCACGTCCCAAAGGTCCCTTAGGCAACATTCCCTTAATGGCCAACATCAAAGGAGCATCAGGGTGGCGCTGAATCTTCTTCTCAAAGGTGAAAGTCTTAAGTCCACCAACATAACCAGTGTGGTGGTGATACAACTTACCGTTAAACTTATTTCCAGTTACGGCAACCTTATCAGCATTAATAATAACAACAAAGTCACCCATTTCCTGGTTCCGAGCGTAAGTAGCCTTATGCTTTCCTCTCAGAACACTAGCAACCTTGGCTGCAACCCGTCCCAGGGGCTTGCCTGCTGCATCAATAACGTACCAGTTACGTACAGCATCGCGTTCATTCACAAAAATAGTCTTCATGCATATACCTTATCTACTAAGAATTCTAAAATCGCCTTGGCTTCCAGCATCGGAAAACCGCAGCCCCAAGCTAGGTGAGCAGCCCAACTCGGCACGCCTTCGCGCAGATATACGGGAGAATATCCTACCACGGAAACCCAGCGATTGTCAAGATTTATATCTCCAGAAACTACAAGTCTGAAGTTATTTTGCCAATACTAAATTAGGAATAGATACTGTTATCTTTTCCAGATAAAGATGCTTTAAAGGATGTATGTCCAAGGCATTTAAGTGCCAGCCCTTTACCCGCTGCCGATCAATGACGTTAAGGGTAACAGGATGGGATATGGGAATAATCATACCATCAGACAAAAGCACATCCTCTGCAGCAGACAAAAGCTCCTGTCGTTTTTCTCCTGTGGCAAAGGCAGCTTCCTGCAAGAGCCTGTCATATTCTTGGTTTGCCCAGTGAGACTCGTTTAAGGTAGAGTCTGAACGGAACAGCTCCAAAAAGGCTAAGGGATCTGCAAAGTCCCCAATCCAGGTGTAGCTGAACAAATCTGCATCCCAGCTAGGAATACTATCAAGATACCGCTGAATGGGAGTAATGCTCAGATGAACGGTAATCCCCAGCTGACTCCAGCTTTGGAGCAGGATTTCAGCCTGACTTTTGGCATATTCGGTATCGGAAACAGCAATAGTAATTTCTAAAGGTGCATCAGCAGCCATTCCTGCCTCTTCCTTTGCCTGTGCCAGAAGAAGCTTTGCTTCTTCCAAGTCGTAGTCTGCAAGACCAGCTGGGGCAGTATAATTTCCAATAGGATAGATTAAAGTAGTGGCTGGAACAAAGGTGTTGCCCCGCAACTCATCCCAAGGCATCGCTGCCAAAAGAGCATTACGGAAGGAAGCCTGATTCCAAGGAGCCTTGTGACTTTTGAAAAACAGGTATTCTGTAGCAAATTCAGCGTTAATCAACACAGAATTGTAATCGATGATAGAACCAATGTCTGCCACAGACAGCACCCAATCAGCTTCTCCAGTATTGTACAGGTAGGAATTCTCCACTGTATTATCAGACTGTATTACAAGAATCTCCTCGAGAGCCACGTTAGCTGCATCGTGATACTGGGGATTTTTTTTCATACGAAGCTGGCTTCCATCGTAGGATTCCAACAGAAAGGGACCGCTATAAACACTTCGATCTTGATGAACCGCGGAAAAGGAGTGGTGGCATAAAATACTTGGCAAATGCTCCGTGGGTGCTGCAAGCCGCAGGGTTAGCTGGTACTTACCCTGAACGGAAATCCCCACCTCAGAAGCCTCTCCCCTACCACTACGATATTCTGCAGCACCCTTTATACAATCTAATAACGAAGCAAAGGGAGCCTCCGTGGCAGGATTCAATAAGCTCAGCCAAGAATCCTTGAAGGTTTGGGCAGTAATTTCCTCTCCATTACTGAAGTGTGCACCCTCCTTTAGGGTAAAGGTCCACCGTAGCTTGTCTCTAGAAATCTTGTAGTCAGCAACAAGGGCAGGAACAGGCTCTAAAGAGAAGGGATCATAGGCAAAAAGCCCTTCGTACAAGCCTGTTAGTATCTGAGCCTCTGAAGAATAATTTGCAGTATGAGGATCAAGATTGTATAAATGAACAGAATCAATAATGGTAAAGGGGCGTGCAAATACCCCTGCAGAAACCAAGAAAAGGAGAAAAACTATAAGCTTATTCTTCATCCACAATTCCTAGCTTTTTCATTTGAGCCTGCTCCTCCACATAAGCAGCATATTCAGCCTTTCGTTGATTTGTCTTTACCATGGTGTTTTTGATGGAAGTTGTTTCCATGGTTAAGCCCTTGACCTTGGACTTGTTGGGACCTTGTACCTCGTTCTTAAAAAACTTGTCGTAGCCTAGCAACAGAAGCAACATCTGCTGACATTCAGCCAACTGCTTTGTAAGGAAGGAGTAAATTTCAGCCTCAGTTTGAGCCTCCATCTTTTGGTAGGTGGGGCTTTCCCGAGAAGCAAGGGCTCCGTACAGATTCATACGTTTGGCAATATCAGCCAAGCTCTTATTAAAGTTAATCTTTTCAGTGGTGGAGGTTTTTGTCATGGCATCGGCAATGGGAATCGTATATTCAATTGCCGGTGGCTTAAGCCCAAAGGCCTTACGGAAGGCTCGCTTGAATTTTTCCCAAGGACTATCGTTCTGGGTTTGCAGCAGGGCACTATTTTCCCGCAGTTTTAAAGAAACCCCTTCCAACTGGGGAGCCATTCCTGCAAGGTTACGGACAGCATCCATAATCAAGGTCTTTGTGTTTAACTGAATCTTCTTCCTTGTCTTTGTTTGGTGAACAACCTTAAGGCGAGCCAGCAAATCCTGTTGCTTTTGGATAGAAGCAGGACCAATGGATTCTTGGGCAATTTCCTCCACCAGCTCAGGATAAAAGGGCTGACGTCCCATTACAGAGGGGAAAAGCCGCTTTACCCGCTGCACCACCTCGGAAATAGGCTCACCCTTTTCCCAGGTAAAGCTAGCATGGGCAATCACATTTTTTCGAACCTCCACCTTGTAAAGCTCTCGCTGCAAGTCGGAGGATTCCTTAAGGGCTGAATTTATATCTACAATAGCCTTTGATGCGGCAGAAACAGCTCCATTGATTGAACCAGTAGCCATGGTATCGGTACCTTGGCGAATATTGGTAAGCAAATCCGCTAAGGCTTTAGTATTGGGATGCTTACTGGCAACTGACAAACCACCCCATTGAAAACTGTTGTTCAAGCCAATCAATTTCTTGATTCGAGGCAAGGTCATGTTGGCAGCAGAAAATTTAAAATAATTACATAAGAAATCCAGTACCCGCTCATAATCGGAAAGACGAATTCCCATTACTTGGCTTCTGCCAGATTCAGCAAACTCAACCTCCTCTGGAATAACCACGTCTGAGATTTTTTTATCTAGCTTGTAAGGGTCGGGAGTAATCAAGCCCTTCTGGAGCAAAAGCCCCATAACATTGTTTGCTGCCGAATAGAGAACACGATAATTATCCAGCATCTCTACCATCACGTTAGAGTCAAACCAAGCGACTTTTTCCTCTAGGGCTTCTTGTAAAGCCTTCTCAAAATTAAATTCTTCTGCCATATCTCTATTATCGGTAACAAAAAAAAAATCTCAAGTGAAAGTCTTTTTGCCAAAAACTTACTTATGGCTCATCCTTTAGCTGCACGAGCTTCCTGTAAAAGTTCACTGTAATACCTGCTTTCTATGGCAGATTCTTCAATTCCACATTCTGCCAGTACTTTCCGCAATTTTTTATGGGCAGCAGCTACCACCTCTGGGCTATCACTGTCACAAAGAATTTCTAGTTCTAGGAAATTTCCCAGCTCCGGAATAAAGCACAATTCCAAAAGCACTTCATCCCATTGCCATGCAGCCACTAGCTTTTCCTTTTTCAGGTGAATGGAAAAGCCTGCATCCTGCAAAAATAGCTCCAGTGGCTCCCGTTTGTCCACTTGAAATTCCTGCTCCTGATTTACCTCAAAGGCAGCTTCCCTCAGCTCCTTTCGCTTGTAGGTAACAAGAATTTCTTCTTTCCCAGCTGATTGAAAGGAATCCCTTTCAAATGGCCATTGTTTAGCCTGAAAAAAATGAGGCTCGGTACATAAAGTTTGCTCTTCCCGGATACGGATTTGAATTTGTTTTTGGATTTCTTTCCAATAGGTATCACTTTTGTAGCAACAGCGCTGGAACTGAGCTTTTTGTTCCAACTGAGAGGCAAGACTTACCACATCTTGTACATGGGCCTTTAATTCGATTTCTACCATAGTTAATAGTATATCATAACTAAGGAGGTAGGGACAGGGAACTTGTCAACTAGGTCTTTCTATAGTATCATTGATTTTATGAAATCATTTGCTACCATTGTGACCTTAGCTGGTCTTTTATTTTGTTTGTTTAGTTGTGACGAGGGAAAATCTGGCCCCTTTACCTTTACCAATAATACTGAGGAAACAGTGTATGTTCTCATTGACCAAGATGGTGTTTTAGAAAAAGAATTTACTGATGGAGAAAAATATCAAGGCAAGGATTACTTCATTCCTAAAATTACCTTTGTAAAGGGATTCAGCTCAGAAACAGATAAGTCCATCGTTGACAACAGATATACCGCCACCACCAATAATGGCTTTGATTATAGCTTTGTAAAAGTAGAAGAATATCCAGAAGCAGAAAAATATCCACTTGTAATTTCTTTCAATCTTGGTGGAGATTTTTCAACAAATCCAGCAATAAAAGATGGTTGTACCCTGAGAGAGTTGAGTGGCAAGCTTGGGGAATACAGCAATACAGAAATTGAGCTAACAAGCGGAATGAGTTCCCCCGTTTCAAAACAACTTTATACTGATTCTCCTGTCTTTAGAATCTACAATAACGCGAAACAAGATGTAACAGACCTTTTTACCATTGCCGTGGGAAAAAGTGAGATTCCTCCCGTGGCTCCAAAAACATCACCCACAGTTCAGTGGAATCTTGAAATTACCTATCCCAAGGTTGCCATTGTCCAGAACTGACCCTCTCAGAGACAGCTTTCATGTTCTGATTGAATAAAAGCAGCTTTGCTTCCGATGTATTTCGGGAGCAAGCAGCCACTGACACACTGTAGCAACACTTCATTTTTGAAATACTACTAAAAAAATACCTTGCATTTATCTTCTAAAAATGCCATAATCTTGCAACTTGTTTAGGTGAAAACAGAACGAAATCCTGGACAAGTTGAATCTTCAAAATCACGAGGCGATTTATGGCAAAGCTGCGAGGTGCCTTTACTGCACTGATAACTCCCATGCTCCCTAACGGAGACATTGACTACGAGGGATTCCGTTCCCTTCTGCGATACCAGCTTGACAATGGCATTACTGGCCTTCTTCCCCTGGGAACCACAGGTGAAACTCCAACCCTGAAAGAAGTGGGAGAAGAAGACACCATCATTGATATTGCGGTGGAGGAAGTAACTGCCTATCGAAAAAAACAGAACCGTGAAATTCCCCTCATTATCGGAGCGGGAAGTAACAATACAGACGAAGCCATCCGCTACGTAACCCGTGCACGAGACAAGGGTGCTGACTATGCATTGGTAGTTTCCCCCTACTACAACAAGCCCTCCGACGAAGGAATTTTCCGCCACTATGAGGCCATTTCCAAAATCGGTATTCCCATCCTTGTGTACAATATTGCAGGACGCACTGGAAAAAATATTTCCACAGCCCTCTTGCAGCGAATTGCAGAGCTACCCAACATTGCTGGTGTAAAAGAAGCATCTGGCGACATTAACCAGATGATGGACGTAATTGCCACCATCGCCCGCAAGAAAAAAGATTTCTGTGTCCTCAGTGGAGACGACGGCCTCACCCTCCCCTTGATTGCAGCAGGTGGAGACGGCATTATCTCCGTAGTGTCCAACTTGGCTCCTGCCGAAGTTACTAAGCTTACCATGGCAGCCCTAGAAGGAGACATGGATACCGCCCGTGACATGCATTACCGCCTGATGCCCTTCTTTAAGGCAGCATTCTGTGACGGTAACCCCACTTCCATCAAATACGCCATGAACTACAAGGGACTGCCAGCTGGTAGCCTCCGCTTGCCCTTGGTGGAAGCAAATGACAACGCAAAGAAAACAATCCAGGCTGCCTTGGCAGAATGTGGTCTATAAGGAGATAGAGAATGAGTGGAAACAAGATTACTGTAGGTGTACTAGGTGCCACCGGAATGGTTGGTCAGCGATATATTTACCTGCTAAAGGATCATCCTTGGTTTGAGGTAACCTACGTGGCAGCCTCTCCTCGGTCTGCAGGAAAGAAATACCGAGAGGCAGTGGCTTCTCGCTGGCTTATTGGAAGCGATATTCCTGCCAGTGTAGCCGACTTAATGGTAGAAGATGCCTCTAACGTAGAAGCTGCAAAGGGCAAGTGCCAGTTTGTATTCAGTGCCTTGGAAATGGACAAGGATGCCATTAAGGCCTTGGAAGCAGCCTATGCCGCCGCCAATATTCCTGTCGTTTCTAATGCCAGTGCCAATCGCTGGACTCCCGACGTTCCCATGTTGATTCCAGAAATCAATCCTCACCACACAGACATTATTGCTGCCCAGAAAAAGCACCACGGCTGGGATAAGGGCTTTGTGGCTGTAAAGCCTAACTGCTCCCTTCAGTCTTACATGATGCCTATTTTTGCCTTGCAGCAGGCAGGCTATCCTGTAAAGCGGATGATTGTTACCACCTTGCAGGCCACCAGTGGTGCTGGCTATCCTGGGGTTCCTTCCTTTGATATGATTGACAACATTGTGCCTTACATTGGCGGTGAGGAAGAAAAGACAGAAAAGGAAGTTTTGAAAATCCTTGGAACCGTACAAGGAGACGAGATTGTTAACGCAGCAGGCCCCTTAGTTGCAGCTCATTGTAACCGTGTGCCTGTTATTGACGGACACACCGCCTGTGTAAGCCTTGAATTCGATTTGCCTGCTGACAAAAAGCCTTCCTTGGAAGAAATCGAAAAGATTTGGACCAGCTTTACTGCCCTGCCCCAGAAGTTGCAGCTGCCTAGCGCCCCTGTTCAGCCCATTATCGTGCGGCACGAGGAAAATCGTCCTCAGCCCCGCCGTGACCGAGAAAATGACAAGGGTATGGCCGTTACCATTGGCCGCCTGAGAAGCTGCCCTGTCTTTGACATCCGCTTTGTGGCTTTGAGTCACAACACCAAGCGTGGTGCTGCCTTGGGTGGCATCCTGAACGCAGAGCTCTTGAAGGCCCAGGGCTTCTTTGACAACCTGTAATGAGGAAAGCATGAGCGAAAAGAACTTTCCCCTAAACAAAGAACAACTGGAACAACTGACTCAAGGCTACGAAACACCTTTTTATCTTTATGACGAAAAGGCCATTCGTGAGAATATGCGCGGTTTACCAAGGCCTTCAGTATTTTTCCTTCTTTTAAGGAATACTTTGCGGTAAAGGCCTGTCCCAATCCCTACATCATGAAGATTCTGAAAAATGAAGGGTGCGGGGCAGACTGCTCCAGCCTTCCAGAATTGATTTTGGCAGAAAATGCTGGAATACAGGGAGAGGAGGTAATGTTCACCTCCAACGAAACTCCTGCTAAGGAATACATTTACGCAAACTTAAAGGGTAATATCATCAATCTGGACGACATTACCCACATCGACTATCTGGAAAAAACCTTAGGAGCATTGCCTGAACTTATTAGCTTCCGCTACAACCCAGGCCCCCTGAAGGAAGGAAATGCCCTTATCGGTAAGCCTGAGGAAGCAAAATACGGTTTAACCAGAGAACAAATCTTTGAAGCCTACAAAATCTGCAAGGATCGAGGGGTAAAGCGATTTGGACTCCACACCATGGTGGCTTCCAACGAGCTGAATCCCGACTATTTTGTGGAAACAGCCCAGCTCTTGTTTACGCTAGCAGTGGAGCTTAAAGAGCAGGTTGGGGTGTCTGTGGAATTTGTCAATCTCGGTGGTGGAATCGGTATTCCCTACCGACCAGAGCAGGTGGCGGTGGACTACGACTACGTGGCTCAGGGAATTAAGGCTGTGTACGATAAGCTCATTGTTCCTGCTGGTCTTGACCCACTGAAAATCTGCTGGGAATGTGGTCGCCCCATTACTGGGCCTTACGGTTGGCTTGTAACACGAGTATTACACAAAAAGCACATCTACCGGGAATACATTGGTGTGGATGCCAGCATGGCAGACTTGATGCGTCCTGGTATGTATGGCGCCTACCATGAGGTAAGTGTCAGCGGCAAGGAAGAGGCAGCGAAAACTGAAACCTACGATGTGGTAGGCTCCCTGTGTGAAAACTGTGATAAGTTTGCCGTGCAGCGCCAATTACCTAAAATTGACATTGGAGACCTGCTGATTATCCATGATGCAGGAGCCCACGGTAGAGCCATGGGCTTTAACTACAATGCCAAGCTTCGTTGCGGAGAATTGCTGCTACGGGAAGATGGTTCTGTAGTCCAAATCCGCCGAAAAGAAACAGTGGACGACTACTTTGCCACCTTAGATTTTAAGGGATTGCAATCATTTAAAGCTTAAATAAAAAAGGTACACTTCAGTTGGAGTGTACCTTTTCTTTTAATAACGTTTAATCAGAATAATTCAAATCACTTGCAGCTTACTTCATCACCCCGGTAATCAAGTCGTGGGCAACGGAGCCACGGAGGGGGATGGCAGGAAGATTATTTCTGTCAAACCAGTGAAGCTCGTGGATTTCGCTTGTTTCTGGCACCAGTTCCCCACTTTCCCATTCAGCACGAAAGGCCAGCATCAACTGATCTGGGAAGGGCCAGCTTTTGCTACCTACATAGCGGATATTCTTTACGGTAATGCCAGCCTCTTCTTGTACCTCTCGTGCCACACATTCCTCCAAGGTTTCTCCTGGTTCCATGTAGCCAGCCAAACAGGTAAAGATATCGGTATTGCGGTGCTTGTGGCGGGCAAGAAGGATTTTTCCGTCTTTTTCCACCAGTACAATCATAGCAGGAGACAGGCTGGGATAATACACATTGCCACAAGACAGACAAACTCGTGCTGTTTCGTCGGTGGAGTCGTGAAGCTGGCTACCGCACTTGCCACAGAAGCGGGAACGCTTTCGCCAATTCAGCAAAGCCAAGGCACGAGCCACTAGGGGTGCCAGCTCATGCTTGGCAAAAAACACCTCACGAATAAACACCCAATGACATCCAGCAGGCTCTGTGGCAGTTTCTTCTAACAACATGGTGGCATAGCCCTGCTCCCGTTCAAAAAACCAATCAGAGGCTAGCTGATATTCAAGGAATTTATGATAAATCTCTGCTGAAGGAGGAGCGAGTACATCTTGTTTGACCGTCAATATTTGATTAGCCCGAAAAATAAACAGGTGCTGGGCATCATCAACATGAATAGTTGTAAGCATGGACATACCTCTATGATACCACGGCTTTTCACCTCACGCAAACTTTTTTTCAGACATCTAGGGAAATGACGTACGTGCTACTCCCGCAAGTTTTCAGGAGCCAGTTCTCTGATTAGCTCATTAGGAAGAAATCAGGTGAGAAAGGCTCGTTCAAATGAATATAACAGAAAAGTAATAATAATCATTGAAATCATAACGTATAGATGATATAATAAAATTAAAATATAATACAAAGGTTGTATTAAGTGAATACACGAGTTATGCAAATAAGGGCACTGGATAAAAAAACCTCCTCACTTACAGCTGCAAAAAACATCGTGCCCAATGGCTCCTCCTGGATAAATACAGTTCGCGAGGCAATCGGCATGACAGCACTTCAACTTGCGGCCCGGTTAGGTGTAACCCAACCGAGAATTACTAAAATGGAGTCGAACGAAGAAAACCTAAAGCTTTCCACAATGAAAAAGGTAGCAGAAGCCTTAGATTGTGAGTTTATATATTATTTTAAGCCAAAGTCTACCTTCCAAGATATCGTCGAGAATCAGGCCAAAAGGAAAGCCGAGGAAATCCTCCTTGCTGTAAACATAAATATGGCATTGGAAAATCAAGGTATCACCATCCAGGAGGCTATACAGGATATGACTTATGATTTTATAAACAACAATACAAAGAGAATTTGGGATTAGACTATGGATATTTTTGAAACAGACGACAATGCAACCCCTCTCACATCTGAAGAAAAAAATGGCCTGAAACTAAAATGGATTACACTCCGATCCGAGCTTAACGAGGCGGAGGCTCGGAATGTTGCACAGGCACAGATTTGGCTTTTATCAAACAAGAGCAAGGATATTTTTTCTGATACTTTCTTGCGTGATTTACATAAAAAGATGTTTGGTGATGTGTGGAAATGGGCCGGAATTTACAGAATTTCAGAACGTAATATTGGTGTTGCACCTTACCAGATTCCCACAAGACTGAATCAACTGTTCGATGACGCAAAATATTGGATAGAACACGGCACATATCCTAATAGAGAAATTGCGGTGAGGATTCATCATAAGTTGGTCCAAATTCATCCATTCCCTAATGGTAATGGTCGTGTTTCCCGACTCATGGCTGACTTAGTACTGGAAAAGCTTGAGGGAACAAAACTCTACTGGGGAAATACAAACCTTGCCAATGTTTCAGAAGTTCGTGATACATATATTGCGGCTTTACGAAAAGCCGATGCAGGCGATTACACCGATTTGTTAAGATTTACGGAAGGAAAGACTTAACTCGACTAGCCTACAATTCGTGATATATTGAAGTTATGAGCAACTACCAGCGTCCTTCTCCCAAGGACATCATAGCCGTACCGTGTGCTGGCCGCCGCTAGGCGGTGGTCTTGGTGGAGGAAGATAAAAGGTATCAGTTTATCTGAACAAATTGTGATTATTACCTCTTATTTTTAAAGAAGTTTACTGTTTTCATGATATTATCAATAAATGTTGGCCAAAAGCTATATCTGGCATATAAATAAAAGATAGATAAGGTTCCTAAGATTGCAGAGATAAAAAATACTATTCCAAGCCTATAGCTCTTTCTCCAAGCAACCTCAGAAACTTCTCGTATATTTCCTTCCATATCCTTCACATAGTATTGATTTGTTACAGTATCAATAAATCCATTAAATGCACTTCCTCCTATCTTTTTACTAAAAAAAATTTCAATTATTAGAAGTATGAGTGCAAGAAAAATAAAAAAACAACAAATAATGTTGACTTTAAATTCCATACTATATCTTTTCATTCTACATCCTCCCAAATGATACTTATGCCGTTACCATATCCAAGCGAATACCCTAATTTAAAACCATTTTTACCTAATAAAAATCTACACCACTCTACCTGCAATAACTCCCCCTCCAATCGACAAATCGATAGAAGGCTTTACATTATCATCAACTACAGCCCGGTGCAATTCATATGTCTTCTTTGCTTTCATTTTATGTCTCCTTTTGCTTCATACTTATATGGTTTAATCCTCAAAAATCTTTCTAAAAGCGATGTATCCTTAAATATCATGAACCGGGAAGCGAGATTTACCGTTGCGATAAAAAGAACATAGGTCAGGACGTTCTGTTTGACCTCTTGGGTAATGCCATACGAGTCTGCTATCAATACAATATACATGAACAGGTATTTTAAGAAATTCAGCAGTAGTATTGATAGCTTTTGTATCAAAGTTTCGTTGTCAATATGAAGATGAAGGAGTTTATAGCTTGGACTGGATAAGTCCGTATTTTGTACCAGAAAGAAAAACCAGCTTACGGCTATCCATGAATGGATGTATGGCAACAGCTTCAAGATTGGAACAAGCAACAAACAATACAGTGCAAGAAGAAAAAAGTTTAACAAGAATAATTTCCAAATATCATTCAAACCCAATGGCCTTTTGGCTGTGTCAACAAAGCTTTTCTGCTTGGCAAAGGCTACATAAATTGCATACACAAGGATTGGAACAAAACACACAAAATGTAATGGTGGTTCGGTAAAATCAACCAAGGGCACAATCAAAATGATGGCAACAACTGATGTAACTAAAGATGACCAGTTCATGAATATGTTCTCCTAAAATTTATTTTTTTATTAAGTTAA
Source organism: Treponema sp. (assembly GCA_036300185.1). Taxonomy (GTDB): domain Bacteria; phylum Spirochaetota; class Spirochaetia; order Treponematales; family Treponemataceae; genus Treponema_F. Next base: position 26,548 of record JAXJGY010000062.1, read on the forward strand.
TGAGTTGAGTTCCAGATTTTATAATTAAATCTGAAAGTTCAGTAAAATTGACATCAACAGATAATCCAAATTTAGTTGGAATTGTAACGGTAAAGTCTTGATTTACAGTTGTTTCTGAAACAAATTTATAATTCGTATTCAGCAAATCAAATGCAGTTTGAGAACCTGACATCTCAACTTCTTTTTCATAACCAATAGAACTTTCTCCAATTGGTAAATATTCATTTCCTATTGAAACAGACATATTGACTCCACTCTGGAAAGAGCCAATACCATCCTCATAATTTACAGAAAGTAAATCGATTTCAACTTCAAACGAAAATACATTAGGTACATTTATTCCCGCAGAAACTTGAGCACCAAATTTTACTCCTATAACATCAGAAACTTCTTTTATCCAATCTATTTTTCCATCACTAGCTAGTAGTCCCCACAAGTCCACATAATTCACTGGATCATTGTTCACGTATGCAAACCAATTTGAACCATCTCTGATTGGGTCTACCGTGGTGAATCTGACTACTTGTGGTGAATAGTCACGGTAGCCGTAGTTGTATAGGCCAGTGATGCTGTCGTAGGGCTTGCCGAGGTAGCCGTAGTCGGCACCAGTTGTATAATTTCCAGTTATTGGTGAACCGAAAATATCGTAGTCATAGAAGGATTCTTGTACTCCATGGTTATCAGTTACAGAGCGAGTACTACCAAGTATGTCTGTTCCAAGATACCCACGTGTACCGCTAGAGCGGTTTACAGCAACAGGTGAACCATTGGCATAGAGCATGGTACGCTCGCCAGTATATCTGCTGGAAACGGTTTGATAGGCGTTATCTTCTATATATTGGTACTTCTCACTGGTTCCCTGTCCGTCATCAAGGTAGCGGTATCTCTCACCAGTAGCAAATCCGGCTGGTGTGTACTGAATCCCAGTGTTGTAGGTATCAACAAATCCACCGCTGGAATGTACTGGCGATTCCTTCACCACATCAAAACCCAAGCCATCGTACAAAGTACGCAAGGTAGCAGCATTATTGTCTTGTACCAAAGCACGCCGTCCCAAGGGGTCATAACCGTACCGTGTGGAGGCTATCGTCCGTGCCTCATCATCAATGACACGTGAGCGAACCATCCTGTTCTGCGGGTTGTATTCATAAATGGAATGTTTCAAAGAACTGGTTTGTGACAATAAATTTCCGTTATTGTCATACGCATATTCTACACCTACTCCAGTGTTCCCGCAAGGCTTTATCTCGACAATCAGTCATCAAACAAGAGTGCTAGTAAAATCATGGATCGACATAACCAAAAGAAAAACCTTGTAAACGGTTCCTCTGATCATATAGAAACACAGCCTCCAAAAAATCCTTAAATTCATACAGATACATGCTCAAAGAGTTGTCCGCACGTGTCCCAAGGAAAAAACCTTTCTTACCTAACTTCCTGTCAATTTCACTTCTTGTCTCACCAACCTTACATTCAACGTTGTATATATTTATCAACAAGTCATGCTCAACGGATGCATTGGAATCCCAAATCACTTCTACTTTGTTCACGGAATTCACTATGCGATAAAAGTATACCGTGATATTGTCATATTCGTAACAAATTTCATCCCAATCATGGTTATATTCCCATGGAACTACCTCAACCCTATTTGGAACTCCCATTTTTTCGACAACATCTTCCATAGGTTCATTGATTGATACAGAGATTCCACCGATGGTTATTCCCATGGAGGGATTAGAATACAGGCTAACAGAAAACAGCAAAGAAATGAATAACGACAATATTCTCTTCATAGCATCAATTCTCCCAGGAATATAACAGTGATTCTGGATTATCCTCTCTATCAGTTTTAGAATAGGATCCATCTCCGTTACCATCATACCCAAAATGCAGGTGAGGACCAGAGGATTTCCCGGTAGAGCCTACCTCTCCAACTTTTTCACCAGCTTTTACATGTTGTCCTTGTTGCACAGTTATTCTACTTTGATGTCCATATAGAGTATGCACTCCATTACCATGGGTTATTTCAATATGCTTTCCATACCCACTAGCATGCTCAGAATCATCTATGACTTTGGTGACAACACCATCCATAACAGCATTAATTCTAGTACCCTCTGGAGCGGCAAAATCCATTCCATTATGTCCTGGTAATGTATCACCTTTAGACGTTGAGAACGATTCCCTATACCCCCATCTACTAGTTACGTACTGAGCATCATTCCAAGTTTTCCCTACAGGTGTTGCCACTCCTGTACCACTAACCTCTGCCAAATCATTTTGAAATATATTGTCCCTTTGCCCATCACTAGCCAGCAACCCCCACAAATCAATGTAATTCACCGGGTCGTTGTTTACATACGCAAACCAGTTGCTACCATCCCGTATCGGATCCACCGTGGTAAACCGCACAATCTGCGGCGAGTAGTCACGGTAGCCGTAGTTGTATAGGCCAGTGATGCTGTCGTAGGGTTTGCCCAAATACCCGTAGTCAGCACCAGTTGTATAGTTGCCGGTTATCGGTGAACCGAATATGTCATAGTCGTAATAGCTTTCTTGTACACCGTGGTTGTCTGTAACGGAACGTGTGCTGCCAAGTATATCCGTGCCAAGGTATCCTCGTGTGCCACTGGCACGATTTATCGCCACAGGTGAGCCATAAGCATACAGCATGGTACGCTCATCTCTGTATCTGCTGGAAACTGTTTGGTAAGAACTATCTTCTATATATTGGTATTTTCTACTGGTAGACATACTTAATCACCCCAATAGAGAGACATTCTTTCTATACACTCATTAGAATCAAAGGTGAAGGTTAAATATGCAGTTCCCATACTACTACCGGAAATGTAGGTGATGGAGTTACCTTGCTCGGAGTATGGATTCCCGTACAAACCTATGACACTCTCCTTGGGCGTTCCAGCTTCAGCCCCAAGTGGTGTCTTGATTTCATTGCCCGTTATATCAATGATTCTAATGATTGGGTCATCTTCCTTTTCTATATAGCTGACACCATCTTCTGAAAAGACCTTTATCATGTGGGGAATAAAGGTAACTTCCATGCCATTCCAGACATACCGAGGAAAACCAGCATAAGGATTCCAGCTTCCTTTGCCGTCTTCCTGTATCCCCGGACGAAATTCTGGCGTTCCAAAAGTCTTCTCAAGTTGTGCCAGAGATGTATCCAATGTAATGACTGCTACAGAATCGTTATTTTCAACATATTGAAACTCCATCAGGCTGTATGCCAATTCCCCTGAATCCTGACTTGATACAACAGGAAACAGATAGTGTTCTTGACTGATGATGGAAATACAATCTCCAGAAAGATACTTGCCATATACCCAGCCAGTTGTTCCATCGATTGTTTTGACTTTGTACCAAGGATGCATTTCTCCATTTACTCTTCGTACATGACTTTCTGCTAGCACCTCACCAACAGTGTCTTTGGGCAGAACTCCCAATATTTCTCCGCCAAGGTTTGGTTGGTTGCGTATACGAACATCATCGTCCGTTATGGTTACCAAAAGATTCGTGTCAGCTAAATTCTCATCGGGCCAGGGATACTGTTCTATTGGAGCAGCATTGGAAGTATGCTGCCTGATTGTGACAGCCTCACTTTTCTTTTGACAAGCAACGCCAAAAACAAACAAAATACAAAGGACGGTTAGACAATAAACTTTCATTTTACCTCCATAAGTCACTTGTTCTTGAGGGTATCACCAGACTGCTTGACAGATTCAGTTAAATGTATTGTTGCTGGAATATCAGGTAATTTCTGGACAGGATCTATAGCATCTTTTTGTCGCAACCCTGTACTTGGTCTGATTTCAAAATGGAGATGAACGGATCCTGGTGAGCCGACATCGCTCATTTCAGCTATTTTTTCCCCTTTATAAACACCATCGCCAACCTTAACTTGCAGTGATTGCACATCATGATGTTTATAAATTGACACCTCTCCATTGGTATGTTCAATATGAATTTCACTGCTTCCACCAGCGGACATACCTACAATAATTACTGTACCATTTTCTGCACTTAATATATCTTGTCCTTTTTGTCCTGATATCATTGGTGCAATATCTATTCCTGGATGGGGGTTAGGAACAGCATCTTCACGATTTCCAAATGCTGATGTAATTCTTCCTTCAGCTGTTGGCCATTGATATTCCACATTTGGAACATTTATATCCCGACTAGTTGCTCCATAAGTAGGTTTTAGTCCCCACAAGTCAACATAATTCACCGGGTCGTTATTCACATAGGCAAACCAATTGGCTCCATCACGTATCGGATCCACTGTAGTGAACCGCACGGTCTGGGGACTGTAGTCACGGTAGCCGTAGTTATACAAACCAGTGATGCTGTCGTAGGGCTTGCCCAAGTATCCATAGTCAGCCCCTGTGGTGAAATCACCAGCTACAGGGCTACCGAAAATGTCATAGAGTATTTTCATTTAAACAAACGACCAGAAATATTGAATTTTTCAGTCCAAACAATTGCCCAGAGAGAAAAGGGAATTGCCAGCAGTAATATATCACCATGTCTTGCTCCACCCACAAATCGAACAAAATAATCTATAACAAACAACTGATTCCAGGTTATGGCTACTTCAAAATTTAAAGTCAGCAATGTTTTAAAGTCTGATAAATATCCTGACAGGAACTCTCCCTTTGCAATGTATCTGCAATACAAATATATCCCACCACCAAAAAGAATCATTCCAGCCATAAACAAATATACATAGAATGGCTCAAATTCATCTTCTACAACTTTGATTATAACAGTAATACAAAGTAGTATAAAGTTTAGGAGAAATACTATGTTTTTATGTTTCTTCAAGAAATCTAGAATCATTTTTCATCTCTCCCAATTTTTAAAATAGTTGTAGAATTGTACCAATACCCTCCTCCTACACTTCCTGCTGACCAACTGTTTGGTAGCCCACTTTTATCAAGATTATTTAAATCCCAAGTTCCGACAACTCCCACTCCAATATCAACAGTTTCCGAAGTTTCTGTCCCGGAAGTTACACTTCCGCTTCCTATGGACGGTGAAAATAAATTAGAGGGGTTTTTATATGAATTCATCAACTCTCCAATGGAAGAATAATTCCCTGTAGATACCTGTACACCGACTCCATAAGAACCTGTAATGTAAATACCTTTAGTTTCACCAGCTTCTATATAACCGACTTCAAATCCTAATCCTACACCCAATGCCATTTTAAAACCAAATCCATAACTAGTAATAATATTTTTTTGCTCACTAGCCAGCAACCCCCACAAGTCCACGTAATTAACTGGATCATTGTTCACGTAAGCGAACCAGTTGGCCCCATCCCGTATCGGGTCTATCGTGGTGAATCGCACACTCTGCGGTGAGTAGTCACGATAGCCGTAGTTGTACAGACCGGTAATCTTGTCGTAGGGCTTACTGAGATACCCATAGTCAGCACCTGTGGTGAAATCACCAGCTACAGGGCTACCGAATATATCGTAGTCGTAATAGCTTTCTTGTACGCCGTGGTTGTCCGTGACAGAACGTGTGCTGCCTAGAATGTCTGTCCCAAGGTATCCACGTGTTCCACTGGAACGATTCACCGCCACCGGGGAGCCGTGGGCATACAGCATGGTACGCTCACCTCTGTATCTGCTGGAAACGGTTTGGTAGGCGTTATCTTCTATATATTGGTACTTCTCACTGGTTCCCTGTCCATCGTCAAGGTAGCGGTAGCGTTCGCCTGTTGCATATCCGGCGGGTGTATGCTGTATGCCGGTGTTGTACGTGTCAGTGAAACCACCACCAGCGTATACCGGGGATTCTTTCACCACGTCAAAGCCCAATCCATCGTACAGGGTACGCAAGGTAGTAGTCCCGTTATCTTGTACTAAAGCACGCCGTCCTAGCGGGTCATAACCATATCTTGTAGAGGCTATAGTTCTTGCCTCATCGTCCACCACACGTGAGCGAACCATGCGGTTCTGCGGGTTGTACTCATAGCTGGCGGTCTTGGCTGCCCCCTCCTCCTCCAGCAGGTTGCCGTTGCTGTCATACCGGTA
>JAXJGY010000063.1:0-43995 GCA_036300185.1 Treponema sp.
AGTTCTAAAAAAATTTATAAAAATTTTTATTTTAAATATTTATAATTTTTTTTAGAATAAAATAAATAAAAATAAATTCTTTTAAATAAAAATACTCTAAAAATCCCTACAAAAAAATCAAAATATTCTAATTTTATACACTATTTTAAGTTGGCACGATTCTTGCACTAAATTTAACATCAAGTAAGGAGGCATGTGTATGCTATTTGTCAACAAAATTTATGTGCGTTTTAAAAACCAGGAAATTTCAAAGGAGGAGGCAGTATCCCACCTCTTAGCTGAAATTTTCAAGTCGCCCAGGTATTATTGTATGGAACAATTACCAGAAGATGAAATCAGTAATTTTCTCATCTGGATCCATACCCACATTCCAAAGATGCTAGATAATTATAAAAATTCTGGCTCTACATTTCTTACCTACTACACTTCCATTGTACGGCTAAGATATAAAAGTTGGAAACGGTTAAATATAAAACAGCAATACTTCCAAAATATCCTTGATACTCAACAGTACTTGGATTATACAGAACCAAATGAAAAAAAAGTCACGGTATGTGAACTACCACCAGATTACAACTCATCTGATGATATGAATATCAACTTAAGGGAACCATTAACAAAAAAACAAGCAATTACACTTTTGGTTTTATCATTAAAGTCGTATTACTTGCTTACTAATGAGGTCGCAGAAACAATTCCTACCCTCACTGGAATCTCCACAAAGGAATTTGATCATTATCTTAAGGTGATTGAAGAAAAGATGAGAGATAAGCTAGAAATTCACAAGCACTTAGAAAATCGGGTGAATATGTCTTATATTATTTGCCAACAATATGCTATGGAATTATCAAATATGGCAGAAGAAAGCTACCAATATGATGTAATCTCTAGAAAATATGAAAACCAAAAGAAAAAGCTAGAGTATTTAAGACACAGGCACAAAACATTTAACTTAAAACCATCAAATAAAATGGTAGAAGATGTTTTAAACCTTCCCGAAGGAAGTGTACGGCGAATTTTAGCTGGTGCAGGTAAGTCCATTGATCAAATTCGTGAGCTTCTTGACCTAAAAAAGGAGTAAATGATAGGATAAATTATGAAAATTTACTTTGCATCAGGAAATTTACACAAAAAACAGGAAATGCAAGCTCTGTTTCCAGAATTTGAGTTGGTAATTCCATCAGAAGAAGGTATCCCATTTGATCCAGAAGAAACAGGTTCAACCTTTTGGGAAAATAGCCTCATAAAAGCTCAAGCCCTGTGGAACATTGTTCGTCAACCTGTATTAGCCGATGATTCTGGCATTTGCGTAGACATACTCAAGGGAATTCCTGGAATTTATTCTGCCCGTTACGGAGGCAAGGATTTTCCAAAAGGCAGACCCGATGGCACAAAGCCAAGCCAAGAGGAGCAAAATCAATTCTTGATTCAAGAAACAGATTTTGCCATTAAAGAGCTTACCTCCCAAGGAATGGCTTTACCAGAAAATCCACGCAGTTGTCGTTATGTTTGTGCTATGGTTTTATATCTAGGGCCACAGCGATTTTATTCCGCCCAAGAAACAATGGAAGGTAGCCTCATCCAGAGCCTAGATCTTTCCCGAGGTACAGGCGGCTTTGGCTATGATCCAATAGTTATTCTTGCAGGAACAGACAAAACCATTGCTCAGCTTTCTGCACAAGAAAAAAATGTCCTTTCTCACCGTGGAAAGGCTGCCCGAGGATTGCACCAGATTCTCCTGTCTCTGGCTCCATCCTCAAATAATTAATTTTTAGTGGGGGCATCTTCTAGTTTCTTAAACATAAAGATTCTAGGAGATGCCTTTCCTAGATACTGCAATCCACATTTTTTTCCACAGGCTTCCATGGCCTTTTCCGTATAAAATGACACATGGGTTCTGTCATCTTTATACCACCATTTCTTAAAATCCTCTGTTGTTACCATCGTATCTGGAATCTGAAGGGTTCCCACAGCAACATAACCTCCAACACAGCAACATTCTGCCAAACCCGCAAAACCATCCCAAGGTTTTTCAAAATGCTCTGCCACCTCTAGACACAAAACTAAGGGTACCTGAACCTTAATACCATCAGGAGCAAAAAAAGGATCCCAGCCGCCAATATCATTCTTAGAAGGTAAAAATGGAAGCTTGTGGGCTAAATAATCCACATAAGAATCCAAGCTTGAAATTTCCTTAAATTCACAATCCTCCCAGGTGGATTTACCACTTCTTTGCTGTTGAGAAACTAAGCCTAATAATTCCACCAAGGCTGGATTTGGTCCACTTCCGTAATCTAAAATTCTTGAAAGTGTAAAGTTCGGAAGAAAGGTAAAAGTATTCAGTAAAAAATCTCCAAGAAATTGAGCATATCCTAAATCAGTCAAAAAATTATTGTGCTGGCTATATCTGTGAAGCTGCTGACTTATAGACAAAAATTCCTTATCAGACAATGAAATAGCCTTACAATTATCACAACGAAAATATTCAATACTTCGTTTTTTTCTTGTAATTAAAAAAGAAAAAACATTGTCACAACCACAAAATTTACATGGGGAAAAAAGCATACAAAACTATAATTTATCCTCAAGAAAAATGCAATTCAACCGATATTTTTTATGAAGAGTTGTATGGAAGGACAGCTTCGTTGAAGGATCCAACCATACATTTTCACCGTAAGTTATCACTAATGTAGCCTTGTAGTGTAAACTTGCAACGGACAGCAGGGAAGTTGTCCGAAAACAATTCCATGGAGGAAAAATATGGTTATCAACCACAACATGTCAGCTATGTATTCCAACCGCCAGCTTGGTGTAACAAACGTAAGCTTGCAGAAGGACATGGAAAAGCTCTCATCCGGAATGAAGATCAACCGGGCCGGCGACGACGCATCAGGACTTGCAGTATCTGAAAAGATGCGTGCACAGATTCGTGGATTGAATCAGGCTTCTCGGAATGCATCCAATGGTATCAGCTTCATCCAGGCAACCGAAGGTTACCTGCAGGAAACAACTGATATCATGCAGCGCATCCGCGAACTTGCTGTTCAGTCTGCTAACGGAATCTACACTGATGAAGATCGTATGCAGATTCAGGTTGAAATCTCTCAGCTGGTTGCAGAAGTAGACCGCATTGCTAGTTCAGCACAGTTCAATGGATTGAACATGCTTACTGGACGCTTTGCAAAGCAAACAGGTGAAAACTCTGTAACAGGTTCTATGTGGTTCCATATCGGCGCCAACATGGACCAGCGCATGGAAGTTTACATCGGTACAATGACCGCTGTAGCTCTGGGCGTTCGCGAACTGGGCGACGAGACAATCATTAGCTTGGCATCACCGGCTGAAGCCAATCGCGCAATCGGTACTATCGACGAAGCTTTGAAGAAGATCAACAAGCAGCGTGCCGACTTGGGTGGATACCAGAATCGTCTTGAGCATGCAGTTAAGGGCATCGACATTGCCGCTGAAAACCTGCAGGCAGCTGAGTCACGCATCCGTGACACAGATATGGCTGCTCAGATGGTTGAGTTCACCAAGAACCAGGTACTGGCACAGGCTGGAACTGCAATGCTGGCTCAGGCCAACACTCAGTCTCAGAATGTATTGACTCTCTTGAGATAGTCATAGTATTAACCGGAAGTAGTGTGGTTCACACTGCACTACTTCCGGATCTGCGTTATTTTAAAAAAGTTTTCCTTTTTCTCTTTACAACTCTTTCAATAAGCGATATACTAATAATGATTTAGGTATGATTTTAGACATACTACATGATCTTTGAAATCTACCTTCCATTTTGTCTGTGACAGCATGAATGGACATTGTACCATAGCAGTGTCTTTTTATGCTGAAGGCTCTAAAACCATACAGGATGGCGCAAATCCGTATCGGGCCCCATAGGCATAAGGCTAGGACAGGGACTGTCTTGGAAAACAACATGGAGGGTAACTATGATTATTAATCACAACATGAGTTCTATGTATGCTAATCGTACATTGGGAGTATCAAATGCACAGATTCAGGGTAACATAGAGAAACTCAGTTCTGGTCAGCGCATAAATAGAGCTGGCGACGATGCATCCGGATTGGCCGTATCTGAAAAGATGCGTTCACAGATTCGTGGTCTGAATCAGGCTAACAGAAACATCCAGAATGGTGTTTCTTTTATCCAGACAACTGAAGGATATCTTCAGGAGACCACAGACATTCTGCAGCGTATCCGTGAGCTTGCCGTTCAGTCAGCCAACGGAATCTACACCGATGAAGATCGTATGCAGATTCAGGTTGAAGTATCCCAGTTGGTAGCTGAGGTAGACCGCATTGCAAGTCAGGCTCAGTTCAATGGAATGAATATGCTTACTGGTGCTTTCGCAGCCGACTCTGTAGTTGGTCGCGTAATGCAGCTTCAGGTTGGAGCAAACATGGACCAGAACGCACGTGTGTACATTGGTACCATGACAGCTCAGGCTCTTGGTCTTGTTGGTGCACAGGGATCTGACGAAAAGATTTCCATCAGCACTCCTGAAGAATCCAACGTTGCCATTGGTTCTGTAGATGCAGCTCTTAAGGCCGTTTCAAGACAGCGTGCCGACTTGGGTGCATATCAGAATCGCTTTGAGATGGCCTCAAACGGTGTTGCTATTGCAGCAGAAAACTTGCAGGCTGCTGAGTCTCGTATCCGCGATACAGACATGGCATCTGAAATGGTAGAGTACACAAGAAACCAGATCCTGACACAGGCAGGAACTGCAATGTTGGCTCAGGCTAACGTTCAGTCACAGAACGTATTGGCATTGTTGAGCTAAATTATCTTTTCATCAAAGAGATATCTGGATGTCATCTTTTTGGTGAGTAATAAACCAAGAGAGGTGCGCCCCTCTCTTGGTTTTATTTTGGGAGGGCCCATGAGTGCAATTCAATCACTTGGGCGGAATTTGGCAATGGATGGCCGCCTATACAACACCTCACCTACTACTCCACCAGTAGCATCAAAAGGAGTAACTATATCCGTTCCTGATGTAGCTGAAGTGGTTCAAGTCCTTGCTGAAAATCAAGCCAAAGATAAAACCTATATTCAAGAACTTCAAAGAGTTGCTGATTCCTTAGATAGGAAGGTTAAATTCAACGTTAATCAGGAACTCGGTCAAGTTGTCGTCAAGATTGTTGACCCTTATACCGATAAGGTATTAAGGGAAATCCCTTCTGTAGATATGCAAGAGCTAAGAGTCACAATGCGACGAACTATTGGCATGATAATTGACGAAAGCGTGTAGGAATTATATCTACAGACATAGGTGAACGATGTCTGGAATCAGTATACCCGGTGTGGGAGACAAGTACAAAACAAATGAACTCGTAGAAGCACTTATCAATCAAGAGAGAGTTCCGTTAGAGCGGGAGCAAAAAACTCTTGATGGATACAAGGTACAAAAAGATGCCTTGAGAAGTGTTAATCAAAACATGTCTTCATTACGGGAAAGTGCAAGAAATCTTTATTCTTTTGATAATCCTTTTAATAACAAAATGGGAATTTCTTCTGACGAGGATGCAATTTCTGCAGATCCAGGAAGAAATGCTTCATTTGAATCATTTAAAATTGATGTACTTCAGCCAGCTACAACAGATAGATTTCTTTCAAAAGAAATAGAAACAAACTATCGTGTTGATGCAGGAAAATATGTTTTTAAATCTGGAGAGAAGGACGTAACAGTCAATTGGAAGGGTGGTACCTTAAAGGAATTTGTTACCGCTGTAAACAAGCGAAGCAAAGATACGGTAAAGGCAACCCTTGTAGGTGTTTCTCCTGGAAAACAAGCCCTTTTATTGGAGTCCTTGCAAACGGGAGAGGCTAACCGTCTTGTATTTGAAGAAGACGCACTGGAATTTGCCAAAGACATTGGAATGATTCAAAAGGTTCAGCCACAAGGAATTCCTCTTTCTTCTTCTAACACAATTAAAGAAGCTCCAGCAAATACCTACTCAATTTCCACTAGCCAGGAACAGGTAGGAATGCCTGACCTTTCTTCTGAAGGTGTTACAGTGAAGGATGGTACAATTACAGTTCCTCCCCGAGGAAGTTTTTCCATCGATGTACCAGCTGATATTGCCACTGATTCAAACCAGCGGATAGAATTTTCCATTGGACAAGCAAATGTTGCAGATATTACCACTGCTTTGAATGAAGCTTCACAAGAGCCTGTTTTGCCTGGTCCTGGAGGAATAAATTTTAAGGGAATTAGAATTGATAATATTCAATCTGATACCACTTTACCCCAAAATACTTCTAATAGACCCAAAACTCCTTTAACTCCCATCAGCAATGATCAAATTGTATCTATTCGTATGCAAGATGGTTCTGAAATCCCTATTGACCATGCAGCAGGTGAAACCAATGAAGACGGTAGTAAGAAGGTCTCTATTGAAGTTACGGATTATCCCAATATTGATTCTATCGTAATACGCAATAGAAATACTGGTAAAGAGCTAACCCTTAGTACCATTGAAACCTTCAATAAGAATGCAGACTTGGGATTTGAGCCAATCAATCCAGCAAGCATTGCTCAGGATGCAAAAATAAAATATGAAGGAATCACCATTACACGTCCTACCAACGACATAGACGATGTAGTGCCTGATGTTACTTTACATGTAAAAGATAAAACAGACAGAACAGCCACAATAGATATCAAGCCCGATACTGAATCGGCAAAAGAAGCCTTGATTACCTTTGTAGGAACCTATAATCAGCTGATAGCAGAAATTAATGTGCTGACTCAAACAAAGGAAGAAATCATTACTGAGCTGGAATATCTTTCAGATGAGGAGTCTGAACAATACAAGGAATGGTTGGGCCTATTTCAGAGTGATTTTTCTCTCAAGAATGGGAAAAGTGCCATGCAAACAATTATGTCTGCTCCCTATGTTGTAGAAGATAATTCAGAAATTTCTATGCTCTCTCATTTGGGAATTTCTACTAGTGCTGACAGTTTTTCAAGCTTTTCTGCAAGTCGATTACGAGGGTATCTTGAAATTAATGAAAAAGTACTAGATAGTGCCCTAGAAAATAATCTTTTAGAAATAAAGAATATTTTTGGTTATGATACTGACGGTGACATGGTAATTGACAGTGGAATCGCATATCTTTTAGATACAAGATTGCAAAGCTATGTGCAGTCAGGAGGAATTATTCCTACGAAAATCTCTGGAATTGACACAAGAATCGCAAGTTCAGAGACACGTATCGAAAAGCTTGAGACACAAATTGAGGCTAAAGAGCAGGAGCTTCAGCAAAAATACAGCCAAATGGAATCTACACTGAATAGCCTTGATTCACAGTCTCAGTCAATAAGCAATACTTTTAATAAATCTAGTGGTAACAACTAGCAGAAGCGGGGGTAAGAAATGAAAATATACATCAATGGGCAAGAAGCAGATATTACCCTTGATTCGGAAAAGAATTTGGGTGATGTTTTAACAGGTTTTGAAGCAGAATGTGCCAAAAATAAGGCCACCACTGTAAATATTGTGGTGGACGGAGAAGAAGTTTCTGCAGATAAGTTTGAGGTGTTTACTCAAAAGCCAATAGAATCAATAAATACCTTGGAGTTAACCACTATTACTGAAGATGATGTAGCTCTTTCTTTCAAGGATATAGCCACTCGCTTTGGGGAAATTGTTGAGGACTTAAAGCTTATTTCTGTCCAATTTCAAAATGGTCAGGATAAAAAAGCTTTAATGACAGTAACCAAGTTAGCAGATAATGTAAACTATTTCTGCAAGGCAACTGCTCTTTCTACCCTTTTTCCTGAAAAATTTGCTAATATGAATATTGATGGAGTTACAATTCAGGATTTCTTTGGTGATTTTATGACAATTTTGACAGATTTTGAAGAAGCCTTTAAAAATTCTGATTCTGTAATGCTTGGTGACCTTGCAGAATATGAGATTACACCAAGGATTGAGTCAATTATTACTATGATTGATTCAATTTAAGAAGTAGTATAGCCCGATTTTGGAGATGTGTAAATGCAAATACTGAAGTTGAACAATGTGAAAAAAAATGAGGGTGTAATATACTACCGTAGGCATTATACCGCTGAGGCAGAAATTGAATTGCCAAACTGCGTAGAAAAACTTCCCATATCTTTCACTATAGAAACTGGTCCCCTTGGAGATAAGCAGTTTGACCTTGAATTTGATCCACAAAGAATCAATTATCCCATTGTGCCTATAAAGCGAGCTCTTAAGGAGTATATCCTGAATATTGATCAGCTGGGAGTTCTGCCACTATGACATTTGTTACTCATTCAGCAGAGGAAACAATCCTTTTGGGAAAAAAGATTGGATCAATGCTACAACCAGGGGCTATTATAGCCATGGAAGGAACCCTTGCTGCTGGAAAAACAACTATTACTAAGGGAATAGCAGAGGCCTTAGGCATAGAAGAAACAATTACAAGCCCAACCTTTACACTTATTTCCGAGTATCAGGGAACCTATCCCTTGTACCACATGGATGTATATCGTCTTGACTCTTCTGAGGATTTTATCAATCTGGGAGTAGAAGATCTTATGTATGGTGAAGGAATCAGTATAATTGAATGGAGCGAGCGAGTACGAGATGAGTTGCCAGCTTCTACCATTACTCTGCGTCTAGAAATACGTCAAGATGGAGGACGAAATGTTCATCTTGAAAATTGGCCCTATGGAGAAATTGATTTATGAAAGCATTGGCAATAGATAGTGCTGTAACCTGCATTAGTTTGGCTGCTTGTAACCAGCAAAAAAAAGCATCTGTAACACTAGATATTGGAATGCGACAATCAGAAAAGCTTATTCCAGCCATTGAATATGTGCTAGAACAAGTAGAATTAGATACTTCTCAGCTTGATTTTATTGCTTTAAGTGGTGGTCCAGGCTCTTTTACGGGATTACGGCTGGGATTTGCAGCCGCTAAGGGCTTACAGCTTTCTACAGGTTGTCCAGTATATTCCATTCCAACACTCCAAGCTCAGGCTGAACCCTATAGCTCGTGGCCAGGTAAGGTTATTTCTGCAATAGATGCAAAAAAAGATCGTTTTTATGTGCAATTTTTTTTTCAAGGAAAGGAAATAGGTCCAAGCCAAGACATTGGTATAGAAGAAATTGCCCAGCAATTGGATGAAAATGATCAGGTTCTTATTGTAGGCCCTGACAGTGAAGCCTTATTGAATAGGCTTCAGGACTTTAACCCTTCACTACACCTTTGTAGATTTCCCAGCTTAACCTCCTCCATTACCGATGCCTTATTCAGCATAGGAAGTAAGGCAACTAAGACCTTGGAGCCCTACGAAGGACCTATTTACTTGCGAAAAAGTGAGGCAGAAGAGAACAAAAAATAGTTTTCCAAGAAACCCTTACAAAAAAATACACCACAGAAAATACACCCCTAAAAATACAATTTAGGGGTGTTATTTTTTTAAGGTAGCTGATCGATAGCCTTAGCGAATATCAAAGTAGAATCTACTAAGATAGGTGTATCGATTCTTTGCTCGCTCCCAGAAGGGACTTTGAGGATAAGAATCAATGACATGCTTGTAAGCCTTTTGTGCTTCCTTTACGTTTTTTACAGAAGACTTGGATTCTAACACCTGCCCTTTCAGGTAATATGCTGCGTCAAAATCACTGATAGCAATTTCAAAGAACTTGTTCAAGGTTTCTAAGGCAGCAGGATGATCCTCTGCATAAAAATAATCCTGAGCTTGAGCTAAAAGCATATCCTGTGCCTGCTGTTGACTAGAATCAGTCCCTTCAAGAGACTCATTCAATGTACCTCTGTTAATATCTGCTGTTCGTTGACGCTCCAATTCCTCACTTACCCAGGGTAAATCCATATTTTCCATGGACATACCAGTTTCTGGATTAAAATTATCCTGGGAAATGGTATTTGAAGGTGATTCTGGCTGATATGTTTCCTGCTGCAAAGTAGAAACCTGGGCAGGAGAATTTCTTTCTACAGTTCTCGGTGTTGTGGTTTGTGGAGGTACAACTACCGTGGCAGCAGGAGCGACTTCCCGAGGGGCTGGTACTACAGGAGAAGGTGCAACTGTGACAGCGGGAGATGCTTCCCGTGTTGCTGGTTCTGTAGGAGAAGGTGCTGCTGTGGCAGCGGGAGATGCTTCCCGTGTTGCTGGTTCTGTAGGAGAAGGTGCTGCTGTAGCAGAGGAAGTTGGTTCCCGAGGTACAGATTCTACAGAAGAAGCTGTGGTAGCAGGAGTTGAATCTTGAACTGGAGATTGATTCTGTGTAGCCACTGATTGTGCCTGAGAAGGAGCTACAGGTAATGGTTCTTCTGCTTTGGGAATAGACTGGGTGGTTTCTTGAGTTTTTTCTGAAGAAACTAACACAGGGAAATCCTTTGGCTGAGGTATTGTATCTTGATAACCAGGAACAAGGCTTTCATAGCTAGGAGCGATTACACGAAAACCATTTTGAGCTATCGCATCTGTAATAGTAACTTCTAGATAATCATCAATGAAGGTGGCAGTAAGCACATCCTGCTTGTAAAAATGAAGGATGGTAGTACCTGGTTTAGTGGATTTCATGGTAAAGGAAGTATCTTCACTGGTGCGACGACGACCAAAATAAGTGAGACTAGGAGTTCCAATGGAGGTTCCATCCTTTGTTACTTCACCAAGATACATCCAACCTGTTCCTGGATACCGTATATCCAGATATTGTTCCTTATCCATAGCAACGGAACGGGAAGGAACTACAAAATCATCAAGAACACCTTGGGTTGCATCAATGTCCACAGGCTCAATAGCTTCAGCTTCAATGGCAACTGATTCCAAGATTTCGGTTTCCTGATCTAGAGACTCAGAATTTTCCGTCTCCATTGAAAGCTGCTCATCAACTTCAGCTTCCACTATAACAGGCTCTGTCTGAGCTGTTGATTCTGCTACCATAGGAGATTCAGTTTCTTGACTTGCAGGATTCTCATTCAATTCTGGCAGTTGCTCCACCACAACAGCTGTATCATCTTCTACAACTACAGCCATATCCTCCTGATTATAACCTGCTGACAGGTCATCCTCTTGAAACAAATCGATAATTTCGATTTCTTGGAGATAATCTTGAGAATCATCTTGTACGATAACTTCTAAATCCGCTTCTGAAGAGGCTCCTTCATCAAGAGGAATTGAATTATCTAGGGCTGCTATAGTATCTAAAGATGGAGATTCGGCGGAAGGCTCTTCTTCAATATTATTTTCATCCTGTTCTTGATTTAACTCTGAATCAGACTGCTGGAGAGCATCCTGTTCAGGGATGGGTTCCTCTTGTTCAGAGTCTGCTTGTCTAGGCTCCTGCTCAAGCTCCTGCTCAAGCTCCTGCTCAAGCTCTTGCTCAAGAACTGTCTGAGATTGTACAGGCTCCTGAATCACTTCTTCTGGCACTGCTTCCTGGGCAGGAGGAGTTGAAGAACAGGAAATCATCAGCAAACACAGGCAGAGAATACTAGGAAATATAAAACGCTTCAAGGAGCAGCCTCCAACAAATCAGAAATAAGCTCGTCATTGGCTGTTCGCAGAGAATCCAATAACTGCTGATCTGGAGGTGAAAACCATCTGTCAATATCTTCTTCTGTCCAAACGTAGTCCTTTGGCCGTACTAGGTAATATTCGTCAGGTGTAGACGGAGGCTCTGGCGCTACAAGGGGCTGATAAAGAATAAAATTCTCATCAACGGAAAACTTTTTCTTACTGAATAGATTGCTTTCTCCCACCATGATAATTATAACAGCAATAAGGAAAAAAGCTAGTAGAATGAGTATACTAATCTTGGCAAATTTTGGAATATCAATTCGACTCATTTTGATTATCTCCAGAAACTACAGATTTATTTCTTTTTGGTGGATGAGGTGGAATGTACACATCCTCCTCCAACTCCACATCTTCTTCTTCAAAGGGCTCCACATCAGGCAAGGTGGTACCACCACCAGTGGCTTCATTTTCCAACCTGATGGTAATAACCTTACTAACTCCAGATTCCTCCATGGTAACACCCAACATGGTACCAGCACCAGAAACAGTTTTTTTGTTGTGGGTAATAACAATGTACTGGCTCACATTGGCAAAATCCCTGAGGGTATGGATAAATCGCAACACGTTCTGCTCGTCCAAGGCAGCGTCAATCTCATCCAAAAGACAGAAGGGAGAGGGACGAACCATATAGGTGGCAAAAAGCAGGGCCACCGCTGTCATGGTTTTTTCTCCACCAGACAAAAGGGCAATATTTTCCAGCTTCTTTCCCGGAGGCTGGGCAAAGATGTCAATTCCAGATTCAAGAACATTCTGTGGGTTTACTAGACGTAGCTCTGCCCTACCGCCACCAAAAAGCCGACGGAACATGTTATGAAAGTTTTTCTTGATTTTGTTGTAGGTGGCCAAAAAGAGCTCTGTGGATTCAGCCCGAATTTCCTCGGTAATTCGCTGTAGATCATCCTTGGCTTTTTGCAAGTCAGCAATTTGGCTAGAAAGGAAGTCATAGCGTTCCTTTGTTTCTGCAAATTCCTCTGGAGCAGAAAGGTTTACGTTTCCCAATTCCTTCATGGACTGACGAGCCTTTGCTAGCTTGTCTCGCAATTCAGCAGTGGGAACGGTAATGGTGTACATCCGTTCCTCAAATTCCATCAAATCTCGGGAATGATTTTCTCGGAAATTGTCCTTTACGTTACGTATATCTGTTTCGATGGTGGCCAAATCGAGGCTATATTTTTCTACCAATGCCTGACTTTTAGACAATTCAGCTGTTTTTTTCTGAATCTCTTCTTTCTTACCAGAAACATCGCTGTTACGAGTGGAGATTTCCTTTTCCAGAGACTCTAATTCGGAAGTCATGGCAATACCCTTTCGCTCAATGGAAGCAATCTCCCCTTCTAGCTCCAGTAATTGCTGATGAATGTCTTCGAATCTATTCTTTTCTGCAAACAGCTCGTTATCCACCTCTCGCAGGGCAGCTTCTTCTGAAGCGAGATTTCGACGAAGCAATCTGATTTTATCCTCTGCAGACTGAATATGGGTTTGCATCTGGGCCTTTTGAATACGAAGCTCCTCCAAGGTGGCTCGATATTCATCGATTTTTCCCACCAAGTTTGCATTTTCACTTTTGAGCTCAGAAATTCTTTCCCGTAAACCCTCCTGCCGCTGCTGAATCTGAACAATTTCCTTGTCGATGGAGCGTTTCTTTGTAATAATTCCTTCTGGAGCAAGAAAATCGTCGATAAACTGAGGCGTGGAGTCAATATATTTGGTTAGGGCTTCCTTCAGTTGTTGTAGCAAGGATTCAATTTCTACAAAGGAATCAAAGCCTGTTTTGCAGAATTTTCCTGCATCAGAGCTAGAGGGATTAGAAATAGCGGCAAAATCACTGAAAATATTTTTACGACCAGTGGCTAGGGCCAACAACTTGCCCAAAAGACTATCCACCTGCTCCCGCGCACTGGCACAGGCAGAAGCAGAATAACCGGCATCCTTGAGACGAGAATCTAGCTCTGTAACGATATCCTCAGTAATGGACTCCAAATCCTTTCGGAAATCCACTGCCTGTAGAGCCATTTCTTGGATATTTTTTTCGTGCTGGGCAGCTTGACGATCGTTTTCTGTAATGCGGCTACTTGCAAGATTAATATTTTCTTCAAAGGAGGAAATATTCTTGCCAACCTCTTCTATACGACGACGCTGCTGATGAAGCCCTGCTTCTTGTTCGTCAATATCTTCCTGCAGGGTTTCAATTTGTTCAGTTAAAAATGAATGGCGACCTTCCAGCTGGGTCAGTTTTTGCTTGATTTCACCTTGACGCTGGTTCAGTTGCTTGGCCTGCTGGTCCTTACCATTTTTTTCAATGGCAAGACCGTGGATTTGTTTTTCTAGCTCCACCAAACGGCCTTCCATGGCATTAACTTCTTCCATGTTTTCTGACAAGGAGGCATTGATAGCATTAATTTCTTGACTTACTTTTTCTCGTAACTGAGAAGCCTTTTCCATCTCCTTTGCCTTGTGGTCTTGATCCACCAAAAAGCCTTTAAGACGAAGGAGCTGAATATCAAGCTCAAAGTTAAAAATATCATCTCGTAAACCACGGCAAGCAATAGCCTTGTCGGCTTGCACCTTCAGCACATCATAGGAACGCTTTACTTCACCCATAATGCCTTCAATCTGGCGCATATTTTCTTCTGTTCGCTCTAGCTTTCGTTCTGCCTCAGCCCGCTTAACCTTAAATCGTGTGATACCAGCGGCTTCTTCAAAAAGATAGCGACGATCTTCTGGCTTGCTAGAAAGGATTTGGTCAATCTTACCCTGCTCCATTACAGAATAAGCAGCCTTTCCTACACCAGTGTCCCAGAAAAGCTCACGAATGTCCTTTAATTTTACCTGGGCATTGTTGATGTAATATTCACTTTCACCAGAGCGATACAGGCGACGCTTGATAGTAATTTCACTAATATCTAGGGGCAAAAGCATCTTTTCGTTGGCAATGGTAAGGGTTACTTCTGCCACGTTTAAGGCCTTTCGGGTTTCGGTACCGTTAAAGATAATGTCTTCCATCTTTTCAGCACGCATATTTTTTGAGCTTTGTTCACCTAAAACCCATTTTACTGCATCTACAACGTTGCTTTTTCCACAACCATTAGGCCCCACTAAGGCGGTAATTCCATCTGAAAATTCTATTCTGGTACGATCAACAAATGATTTAAAGCCAAAAATTTCAAGACTTTTTAGAAACACATGAACCCCTAAGAAAAAAATCGGGCCAAAAAAAATTGGCCAAAACCAGTCTATTTATTTTTGCATGAAACAATTACCTAAAGATAATTTTCACACATAAAACAGATTGTACCAGTTTTAGCCAATGCTTTCAATATCAATAATTAATAATAGAAGGCTAAGGAGAAGGCTCCATGTATCTGAGGAGAGGAGCCTGGATCCAATCCTTTTTCCTTACCATACAAAGACAAAGACATGTGGAAGGGGCCAAGATCAATACCAAGTCCACCAGCAAGATAGGGACCTGTCAAACCAAAGCGCAAGGCAATGGACTTAAACAGAACAGCTTCCATACCCACAGAAAGATCCAGTAAGGGATGTGGAAGGAAAATTGCCCGTTCTCGGTTAAACAATTTGGTAAAATTGGCATAATCCACATAGACAGCAAAGGAAGTAAGCACCTTCTTGAGAACACCAGTAGGAACCTGTACACCGAGTCCAAGAGTCAAATCTCCTGATTGGATGAATTTATTCCAATCACCATTTTCAGAAAAGGACATGGAGGAAATAGCTCCTAGATCCTTGTCCATTCCAAGATACAGATCCTTCCAAACAGCTGATACAGAAAGGAAGTCCCACACATTGTAGGTTGCACCAATATCAAAGCCTAGACCTAAGGTCATGGAAGCAGGTAATGTTGAAAAATCTATGGAGGTAAGACCTGTTACAGAACCCTGGTGATAGATACCAAATCTACCTAAAAGCTCTGTAGTAATACCTAAGGATACCTTGTGAATTCCTTCATCAATAATGGGGCAGGAAAAACCACCCACCAAGAACAAGTCACCACCAGCTACTGTCGTCATTGAAGAAACTGATGGCAGGTCTGCACGAACAAATACATTATTATACAAACCAATGCCCCAGTTGTTTGCAACCAAGGAAAAGGTTAATGGCAACATAATGTCTCCATCTATGTAAATTCCGTTACTTCCCTTTAAGAGCTCCACTAAGGTATCTGTAATGTTAATATTTTCATTACCTTTCATTAGGTCAAAAAGTACACTGGGAGCACCTGGTGGTAGCCCAAAATCAAAGGCTAATGTGGGCAAAAATACCTGCTTTCCACTAAACATCATACCACTGGGATTGTTCAACATCACAAAGGGCTGATCAAAGTCACAAAGATAGCTTTTACCCATTCCAGAGGAACGAACATCCACCACAGAGGGAGCAAAAAAATCTATAGCAGAAACAGAATAGGTTATGATTGCTGAAAAAAGCATAAGACAAACGAGGCATTTCTTTTTCATTATTGACCTCCCTTCATTTTATCCAGAAGGTCTGAAATAGTAAAACCACCAATACCAACACCTGCTGCCTCATCCTTTCTCTCTCCTGTTAAAACATCTGCTACCCCCATAGCGGCAGTGAGGGCTGCTTTTGATTCCTCTGTAAAACTACCTCTAAGTTCATTTTTAAAAGCTTCAGCATCAAATGCATCCCCGTTACTAGCAGCTTTTGCAGCCTCTTGGAAGGCCTTCATCTTATCTTCAAAAGAAGAACCTTCACCAGATTCTGTTTTTACAGTATTCACAATGAGGCTTGCAGCACTAAAGGCAAGGGTGGAAGCATCAGTTGTTTTCAGAATTTCTTTATCTTTCAAAACAGTTTCTAATGCCGTGGTGTTTATAGCAGGAGCACCTTGACTCAAGGAATCCATGATGGTAGCAAAATCCATGCTCTCGTCACCATTGGTAAGCTGTTCCACCACATCTCCCAACTTAGAAACGGGAAGAATAGCACTTGTTCCTGCTTTTAATAGATTTTCCTTGTCACCTTTACTAAGGTTGTTGATTTCATCTTGATTACGGCCAGACAGCTCATTTAATACATCAGCCGCCTTTTGAGGATCTGAGGCCAGCTTGTCTATATTTTCTGCTAAATCGGCAGTAGACATAGAACCAATAATGCCAGAAATATCTCTGGAAAAACTGTATAATGGCTTGGAAAATAGCTCACAAGACATTATAAGACAAACAAATAATAAAGAAGTGAAGAAAAATAAACACTTTTTCATTATGAGCCTCCTTAACTCTACAATTTTACCAAAAAAAAATTGAAATCACAACATAAAATAATAAAAAAAAACTGGCATAAGGAAAAAATCCCAATGCCAGTCTAAAAACTCCAATATAGACTACAGTGTTAGGCTTGGAGCTGTATAGGTACGGCTTCCCAAGTCTGCATCCAACAGATAGAGGGAACGTGCGTCACCACCAAAAAGCTCCATCTTAGAAATCAACTCGTGAGTATTTGCCTCTTCTTCACCCTGCTCCTTTACGAACCAGTCCAAAAACTGCATGGTGCGATAATCCTTCAACTGTTCTGCAGCAGCATAAATCTCGTTAATGGTAGTTGTTACACCACATTCATGGGCCAGAGCAAAGTGCAAGGGATCATCTAATTTTTCGTAAGTCTTGTTGGGGCGAGAAATAGAGTCAAGTTCAACAAGCTCGTTATTGTTGTGCAGGTACTGATACATCAACATTCCATGGTCTCGCTCTTCCTGAGCCTGGATTTTGAACCAGTTAGCAAAGCCCTTCAAGCCTTTGTGCTCGTAGTAGTTTGCAAAGTCAAGGTAAAGATAGGCAGAAAAAAATTCATTGTTTACCTGCTTAGTAAGCAATGATACAATCTTTGGATCAAGCATTTTATACCTCCGATAAAATAATAAAGAAACAGCTCTGTATGTTGCTGGAACTGTCTGCAATTTCTTGGTTTAAATATATCCTTCTATAAGAATAAATGCAAGGTCAAAACGAACAATTACTCCATTCTAATGATTCAACCTATATCTATAAAAAAATATACTTCACAAATAATTCGTTCTGTTATATAATGGGGATATGGCAAAGCAAAAAATTCCTGCAACGCCTTCTATTCGGCGTTTACCATCATACCTTCACCTCATCAAGCAAGTGCACTCAGAAGGTGATGATTTTATCTCTGGTACAGTAATTGCCCAAGAGCTACATCTTGAGCCTATTCAAGTACGAAAGGATTTGGCTATTACTGGTATTATTGGAAAGCCAAAGCGAGGATATCCTGTAGCACCTCTTATTGCTGCCATTGAGCATTTCCTTAGTTGGGATAACTCAAAGAAAGCCATAATTGTTGGTGCAGGAAATTTAGCAACGGCTCTCACTGGATATTCCGAATTCCAATATCATGGATTAAATTTTGTTGCAGCCTTTGACAAGGATTCCAACAAGGTTGGCCAATCCATCCATGATGTACCAGTGTATTCTATCGATGAAATGAAAGAGCGAATTGCAGGCTGTGATGTTTCTCTGGCAATTCTTACTGTTCCTTCCACCTTTGCTCAGGAAACAGCTGACATCATTGTAAAATCTGGCATAAAGGCTATATGGAACTTTACTAATGCAAAGCTCAAGCTCCCAGAAGATGTGGTTTGCCAGCAAGAGGATTTAACTTCTGGCTATGCCATGCTTTGTGTCATGATGGATTCCAAGAGAGAAAAAATCGTACAAGAATGAGTTACGAATCTTCTTCAGCAAATTATTCTCCTGAAAAAACTGAGTATCAGGCTCAGTTATTGAAAAATCGTCTTACGAAGCGTTTTCAGCACTTGAAAAAATGGGCTCGTCGTAGTGATATTGGATGTTACCGTCTCTACGACAAGGACATTCCAGAGATTCCCCTTGCCATTGATATTTTTTTTCTACAGAACTCCCCTTCTAACAGCGAGGCAGAAGCCTATTTACGTATCTATCTGTACCAGCGGCCCTATGAAAAGGATGAGGAAGAAGAGTCTCACTGGCTTGAGGCAATGATTCAGGTGGCAGCCCAAGTGGTAGGTGTTTCCCAAGATAAGGTGGTGGCAAAAACTCGTATGAGACAGAGAGGAAGCGACCAATACGAAAAGCAGGAAACCCAGGATTCCATTACGGGAATTGTGCAGGAGCAGGGACACAAATTTTTTGTGAACTTGAGCAATTACCTTGATACAGGGCTTTTTATGGATCACCGTCCCCTACGCAAGATTGTGGAAGGTGAAGCCCAAGGAAAGGCTGTGCTGAATCTTTTTTGCTATACAGCTTCCTTTTCTGTCTATGCTACAGCAGGTGGAGCCCGTAGAGTAGATTCTGTTGACCTTTCCAATACCTATCTTGCTTGGGGAGAAAAGAATTTTTCCTTGAATGGCTTTGCTGATGCAGAAAAATACCGCTTTACAAGAAGTGATGTGGCTCAGTTTTTAAAAGACACAAGGGACAGCTGGGACATCATCGTTCTTGATCCTCCCACCTTTTCCAACTCAAAGAAAACAAAGGATACTCTGGACATAAACCGAGATTGGCCCAAGTTGGTAAATGCAGCCTTAAGTCATCTTAATCCTGGTGGAACCTTATATTTTTCTACCAATAGTCGGCAACTCCACTTTGATGAAGGGCTTTTAAAACCACCAACAAAGGGAAATGATGTAGCCCAACTTAGGGTAAAGGACATTACCACCGCCACTATTCCAGAGGACTTTAGAAACCAAAAGATTCACCGGTGCTGGAAGCTCACCCTATCAGAATAATGCCACGAAAGGCCCAACTTGATTAATTGAGCTGGGTCATAACCTCTACAGTGCAGGCTGCGGTGGCAAGATTGATTTCTTCTTCTTGGAGCTTGATTTCCTCGCTAATTTTTTCGATTCGAGCTTGGAGTACCTCTCTTTGAGAACCATAACCAGATTGAAGTAATTGGAGTTTTTGATCTAGCTGAGACTGAGCAGTCTGGATTTTCAGCTTCTGGTACTGGATTTTCAAGAAGGCCATGGTCATGGCATTTATTTGGCGAGAAAGCTCTAGCTTAATGGCAGAACGAGATTGTTCTAGGTCAAGCTCCGCATCCTTTAGCTGGGAGGTACTGCGTTTGAGCTGGTTCAGTTTTTTGCCCCCGTCCCACAAGGTTGTTTTAATACCTAAAGTGAGATTTGCCACAAGATCCTGTTTTAAATCGCTTTCTCCTTTGAATAATTTTTCCATATTGCCATTCAATCCAAAGGAAACTTGCAGTGCAATGTCAGGCTTGCCGTAAATGCTGCCAGATGCCACCTTACGGCCATATTCGGCGGCTTGGTGGAGCTTTTCCAAGATAGCCAAGGATTCTTGAGCAGGGTTCAAGGCAGCTGCTTCCAAAAGGCTAGGTTCTTGTTGAGACAGCTCCTGAAATGACTCGTAGAATCCCTGGGTCTGGGGAATGTGCATGATTTGAGAACTGTCCAGTTGGTGCAATCCAGTTAATTCACGGAGCTCTTGCAGAATTACAGACTGATTGTGGCGAATCTGCTGGAGGCTCAAGGGAATGAGGGCTTCTTGGGTTTTTGCTTCTAGAACAGCCTGCTCTAAAACTACCCCTTGCTTTTGTGCGGCTTCCGTCAACTGAACCAATTCCTGGGCATATTCCTGCTGCTGAGTCAACAAGGCTTCCATTTGGGTAAGGGAGCTGAGGACGGTAATTTGGGCCTTTAAGGAACCACGCTTTTGTTTTTCCAAGGAGGAAAGCTGAAGCTGACGGACAGATTCTATTGCAGAAAAAATCTTTACGCTGTTGGAAATTTTTCCCCAAGTGAAAATAGGCTGTTGTAAATCTAGTTGAAAGGTGTAGCCAAAGGTGGGCATACCGTCAAATACCTTTATGTCCGTGTTGGGCAGCGGCACTTGAATCACCTGCCCCGTGGCTGGGTTTGCAACGGGAATGGAACCAAACTCTCCCTGAGCCAGAGAAATTTCCTTGATGAGGGGATTTGCCATGTAGCTGCCTGCCAAGGTCAAGTCCACCGTAGGCTGATAGCCTGCCTTGGCATCCTTTGTGTCTAGCTGGGCTTGAATTACTGCTTCACGGGCCTTGTTCAAGTCAACATTGTTCAAATCCATGGCTGCCAGTAAATCCGTAAAGGAATAAGGTGTAGACACAGGAGGAAGCTTTTGGGTAAAGCCAAGGGAAGAAGTTCCCAGGAAAAGAGCTGGAATCAGAAGGAGCAGGAGATTTTTTTTACCACGCTCTTTTTTCTTCTGGAGGCTGTGTAGCTCAGTAACGTAATACAGCACGGGAATGATAAAGAGGGTAATTAAGGTTGAGGTAAGCAAACCACCGGCAATTGCCTGTCCCAAGGGTGCATAAATCTCGGAGCCTTCACCCTTGGCAAGGGCCATGGGAACAACTCCCAGCATGGTGGTGAGGGTGGTCATGAAAATAGGCCGAAGACGGCTTGCAGAACCAGACACCACGGAATCACGAAGCTCCCCTTCACTTTCACCATTGTCTCCAGAAGCCACATCCTTCTGTGCCCCTCCTCGTTGCCGTAGTAGGTTGATATAATCCACCAGAATAATTCCATTATTCACCACCACACCTCCTAAAGAAATAACACCCAATAGGGCCACCAAGCTCATGCTGGAGCGGAACAGCACTAGCCCAAGAACAACACCAATGAGACAGAAGGGAATGGTGGCCATAACAATCAGTGGCTGTCGGAACCGCTGGAACTGTAGAACCATGACGGTATATACCAAAAACCAAGCAATGGCTAAGGCAGTAATGACAGAAGGAAGGGAATCCCCCATAAGCTCCGTAATCCCTCCCGCTTGAGTGGAAATTCCTTGGGGCAAGGGATTATTTGCAAGCCACTGATTTGCTCGGCTATCTACACCTGCCGTATTTTCAGACACCAAGGTAGCAGACACGGTAATGATTTTGGAGCGATTCTTGTGGTTGATTTGGGAAATGCTTTGTTCCTGGTGAAGCTGGCTGATGTTGGACAGGGACACGGGGATTCCCAAAGAGGAAATTATCTTGATGGAGTTAAAATCCTCCAAGGTAATGGTTTTATCAGTCTTATCAGAATAAAGGTGAATGGTATATCGATTATCGCCACTTCTGAATCGGCCTACATCCATACCCTGAAACAAAATAGCACTAGTTATTCCTGCCTCGTAGCTGGTAATTCCTAAGGAGCTCATATACTCATGAACCATATCTATAGTGAGGGCTTGGGTGTCAAAGTCTGTATCCATTTCTACAGACACCACCTCCCTATCCTGCTGAAGATACTCTGCAAAGGTGGCAGCAGAAGCATACAGTTTTTCCATGTCCTCTCCCACAAAGGTAAGGCCATAGCCACCACCACCAGAAACATAGCCCAAAAGCTTGTCAAAACCGCCGTTAGACACCTTTGCTGTAACCCCTGGAATGGAGCTTGAAATTACTTGCTGCACCTGAAGAATAATCTCGTGAATAGAGCGATTACGTTCAGCTACGGGAACCAGTACCACGTGGATATAGCCCTGATTGCTGGCTTCTTGACTGCTTCCCACAGATTCCTTCATACCCACAAAGAACACTGCATCTTGTACCTCTGGTACTGTTTCATACAGTAAATCTGCCACCTTTTCCATCTGGGCATTGGTACTTGCCAAGGGATAACCACCGGGAAATTTCAAATTGATGTAAAAGTCACTGTTGTCGGTGGAAGGGATGAAGGCAATGCTAAGGGAGCTAAGCACCAAAACCGTGGCCACCAGCACCACCAGTGCAAGGAAAATAATGAATTTCCAAGAGGTAAGGCTCCAGTTCAAGGCTTTGCGATATTTTCTCTCAATGGTGGCCATAATCTTATCCACTTGAAACTTCATCACCTGGGGCCAGGATCTTTTTCTTCCAGCAGCCAGTTTCATTGCAGTATCTGATTGAGCAACAGCTTTTGGCTTCAGCAAAAGTCCCATCAAAAAAGGCACAATCACCACTGCAGACAACAGAGAAGCCGTCAAAGCCATAATCAAGGTAAGGGAAACATCCTTGAGAATCATTCCCACCACGCCAGAAAGAGCTGCAATAGGCACAAAAACCACCACGGTGGTAGCTGTACTGGCAAAGATGGAAAGTCCCACCTCATCGGCCCCTAAAAAGATTGCATCTTCGGGATTGTTCGTGTATTTTGGATTGTTGTAATGACGGAATACCTGCTCAATCATAACGATGGAGCCGTCCACCACCATACCTAGGGCCACCACCATACCAGAAAGACTCATGAGGTTTACAGTAATGCCAGTAAGCTTCATGGCAATGAAGGTAAAAAGCAAGGACAGGGGAATTGACAGGGCTATAATCAAGGTAGCACGGAAATTGCCCAAAAACAGGAAGATTACTAGCACCGCCATGAGGATTCCACCAATTCCCGACATAATAACTGTCTTCATGGAGGCAGTTACAATGCGGCTATCATCGCTGATAATATTGAATTGAAGGCCAGTTTCCTGTTCAGCACGGGAGAGTACCTCCTTGATTTGAGACACAATGGACAGGGTATTTCCGTCGCTTCGCTTCATGACATCTACTAGAACAAGCGGCTTGTATCCGTCGGTAACATAGCTATCTGACTCAGGATAAGCTAAGGTTACAGAGGCTACATCTTCGAGACGAATCACCACATTATCGCTGGTGCTACCTACAGGAAGCTGACGAATATCCTCCAAGCTTGCAAGCTCTCCTCGGTACCTAATGGCAACTTCCCTTCCCTGAAAGATTCCTGTTCCAGCAGGCAAAAACTGATTGCTATAGCCTAGAATCTGATACACCGTCAAAGCGGAAATTGAACGTGCTTCCAGTTGTTCCAGCTGCAGCTCCACATTCACCTGGAGCTCCTGACCTCCAGAAACCTCCACATCTGAAACACCACCAATGGCCGTCAGTTGTGGCCGTAGGGTTTCTGTAATGTAGTTTGTAATGGAGCCAGTATCAGAAGCTAACAATGAAGCCGAAGAATCTGTCCCAGAGACTTCCTTCCGAGATGCTTCAGATATAGAAAAGGAAAAAATCGGTAGCATCTCCGCTCCACCCACCAAGGCTTCAGGCGTACCCTGTAAGCCAGAAGGTAGCTCTGGCATTAACTTGTTGATTCTGTCCCGCACCTCGGTAATTTTGTCATAGGGATCAATGCCATCCCGAAAGGTGATTTCCACAGATCCATAGGAGTTTGCCGAAGCACTAGACACAGACTTAAAATCTGGCAGGGTAACAAAATTATCCTCAAGAATGCTGGTAACATCCTCCTCCACGTCCTCTGCATCAGCACCAGGATAGATTGCCACCACGATAATGGAAGGAGCAGACACATCTCCCATAAACTCCACGTTGATTGATGAAAGGGCAAAGATTCCAAAGACCCCCAGCACAATCAACAGCATTCCGATAACAACAGGATGGCGAACCGCAAAGTGGGATAGCTTCATTACTGCTCCTTCCAGCTTAATTCCACTACAGAAGCTGATACCTCTTGACCTGCAATCACATTTCCTTGGCCTTCCACCACAAATCTTGTATTTCGGTATGCTTCTGGTACCACAATCCACAGGTCATCTGCAGGACAATCAGAAAGATTCAAGGAAACAAGCCTTCCTGTTCCAGAGGCTTCTGAGGTATCTTCAATAAAATACACTGTTCCATCCATCTTTCGGGCAGTAATGGGCAACAAAAGCACATTGTCCAAGGAATTAAACACAATCTTTACCCGAACAAACATTCCCGGAGTAAACCATTGTGCCCCTTCTTCTAGCTGAAACACTGTCTCAAAGGTTTTAGAAGCTCCATCAATATAGGGTGCTATGGTATCGAGTCGCCCTTGAGCTACCTTTTCCCCTTGTGACACTCCAATCCCCACTTCATCTTGTGGCAAAATAATTTGAGCCTTTAGCTGATGGCGATACTGAGAAAAAAGAGTAAAATATTTTTCTGGAATCTGTAGCCGTACCACTAGGTCAGATAAATCTGCCACCACCGCCACTGGCTGAGGAGCCGATGCAACACTACCTTGGGCCAAGGGGGCTGCCAACACCGTTCCTGTTACAGGAGAGGTAACGCTGGCATAACCCAGTTGCAAGACGGCTAAATCATATTGAGAGCGAGAAGCATCCCGTTGAGCCTTCACCGTATCATATTCCTGCTGAGTGGCAGCCCCAGCCTTGTACAGGCCTTCCACCCGCTTAAAGCTACTTTCATAGCCCGTATAGGCCGCCTGAGCTTGCAGCATCTGCTGACGAAAAGCTTCTGGGTCAATTTGGGCTAAAAGCTGGCCTTCTTTCACCTGTTCACCGGCCTTAACAGGATAATCCACAATAGTTCCACTTACCAAGGGAATTACTGGAATCATGGAGCGAGCTTCCACATGGCCGTTCATAGTAAGGCTTTCTTCCATAGTTCCCACCACAGGGAGAGCCACCGTCACTGCAGGAGCTGGCACCACATAAGAAACATCCTCTCTATCTGCAAAAAATTTTACTCCTAACACAATTCCCAGGGCAACTACCACCACAATTAAATATTTCAACAGGCCGTTTCTTTGTTTCACACTCACTCCCTTGCCCTTAAATATAGTTTTTAGAAGGATTTACTGTCAATATTCACATAACTGTCAAACGTGCTCTTTGCTAATATTGATTATAGCAGGAATAACTCGTATTTAAAATAAAAAAGGCAACCCATTGCTGAGTTGCCTTTGCCCGGAACAAGACTTGAACTTGCACACCCTTACGAGCTCTAGTACCTGAAACTAGCGTGTCTACCAATTCCACCATCCGGGCTAATCTGTATGACGAAAACTATATCATAAGATTAAAATAATGTCAATGTAAAAATCTCAATTTATCGCAACACTTCTCCCATGTGCCACAATTTTTCCAGCTCATAAAAGCTTCTAGCATCCTGTGTCATAAGATGAACTACAACAGTGCCAATATCAATCAAGTTCCAGTCATCTCCATCAGGTGTCTTCTTGTTGGTAACATGAATTTCCATGTCATTTTCCCGAACATAATCCTTTACAATCTTATACAAGCCCTTCCAATGAACAGAGCTATTTACTGTTACAATGACAAAATAATCTGTCCAGCTATTCAGTTGGGAAACATCAATAACAGTAACGTCCTTTCCCTTTCCGTCCTCCATCAGCTGAGCAATTTCTAAAGCCTTTTCCTTTTCAGTTTTCATTCCTACCTCTCTTACCGCACGTAGCGGCCATCAAAATCCTTTCCAAGAATAATGGTGAAGTCAACCCGTGACTCCGCCTCCATACCAGCACTTTCTGGCAAAATATCTTCCGTAATAATATTGGAACAACTGATAATGTCTCCAAGATTCTTTGCAATCTCGTCATTACCGATATGATTGATAATAATGGTTTCCTCGTAATCATTTCTGTCTGCATTAACAGAACTTAATACGTCAAAACCAAAGCCCTGCAACAAGATGGAGGTGTTTCTAGCCAAACCTTGTACTGAAGTACCGTTTTGCACCTCAAGTACGTAGATTCGGTCATAGATTGTGTCCACCACAGAAACCAAGGAGCTTACCGTCTGCTTAAACAAATCCTTTACCAATTCCCCATCATAATGAGGGAATAATAAGGACTTTCCGTCAACCTCTCGCACTGAACCTGTAATACTTCGAGGTGCAAGACGCTCGGAATCAACGTGGGCAACAGTTTCAAGAATAATCCGTAAATCCTTATCCTCCAGATTAGTGTCAAACAAGTTACTATATTCCTTGAAGTTCTTCTCCAAGAACATGGTATTCATATTTTTATTGATAGCGGCCAAAAAGGCAATAATAACATTCTGGTATCTGTCCTGCACTTCCCCATCAGTTTCTTCTGGAGAATTGTAATACAAATATGTCAGGATTTTATCACCATCAAGATTATTCACTCCAGAGGGCAAAAGCCAACGACTTCCATTCTCTGCCTGAATATCAACAGGATAGGGAACAAAGATTTTCAGTCCACCCAATAAATCTGTCAGTACCTTAAAATCATCTACAGTACACACCATAGAAAAGGGAATACTTTGACCAGAAAGCTTTTCTATTTCTTGTCGGTAGGCATCTATCCCCTTTTCACGATATACCATGTCGATTCGGTCTACCCTTCCCAAACTACTGTAAATCGCTCCAGTATTTCCAGGTATGTTGAACAGGGCTCCTCGTCCCGACACGGGATAGTAGATAAACACATCGGTAAAAAGAACCTTTTCATCATCTTCCAGCACAAAAAGAATCTTGATAGGCTCCTCGTTTTTAATCATTTCCTCTACAGGATTCACCTGTAAGGCAGATACAACAATCAAAGAAGTAACAATTATGATAGAAAAAACAAGAAACAAGAAAATCATACTTTTTTCTAGTCCACCAGCTCTTTTTCTTCTCATTGTCCCTCCAAAAATGAAAGCAGCTTTAGGGATGCAGGAGCAATTTTCTTCCCCTTATCTCGCAAGAATTCAATATTTTCCTTCAAAACGAAGAGCATTGCTTCATCCAAGCCCATGGCAAACACCCGCTCAAGATATTTCTCAGTAACATGAGACCGTCCAGGCTCAATTTTGTCTGCCACATATAAAACCTTTGCCAAAGCTCCCATACCAGGAGCCCCAAAGGTATGAAGACGCACCGCCTCTAAAACATCATCATCTTTCACAGAAAAGTCATTTTTCAGCACAGAAGCAGCGGCTCTTCCATGGAGCAAACCAGGCTTGTCTTGCTCTAACTTACCCACAGGCTCTCCGTCCAAGGTGGCAAGGGAAATCATCAGTTCTCCCTTCATCTCCTTGCAAATGTCGTGGGCAATGCCTGCGAAATACCCTCGTTGTGGGTCAAGACCATGAAACTTGCACAATTTTTCTGCCGTTTCCGCCACTCTCACAGAATGTTCATAGCGACTTTGAGAAACCATAGTAATGGCATATTTTCGTACAAGTTCAATTATCTGTGCATCCATACAAATTTCTCTCTACAATATATCGATAAACAGATTCTGGAACAAGATACCGCCAAGAAGCAGCTTTCCCAGTACTGATTTTTCCAGAACCCGCCTCCCGAATTTGGCTAGAGGACACGGGAAGAATTCCATTATCAAGCTCCAGGTGACGATACGGAAAGGGCTTTCTCTGGGTACCGTCCCAGCAAATACGACGAGCCAAGATAATGTCTGCTAGGTCAGGCAACTCCTGATAGTGGCCCCATTCCTCAAAGCCTTCAACTAAGTCGTCTCCCATTATAAGTCCCAGCTTACCTTCCAGCTTGCCAGCATATTTTTTACCCAAATAGGTAATGGTATCGTAGGTATAGGAAATACCACCGCGTTCTAGCTCACAGGTTTCCACTACAAAACGGGGATTGCCAGCAATGGCCAATTCAATCATATCAAGCCGCTGCCAAGAAGCCACCCCCTTGGCCAATTCTTTATGAGGTGGAATATTCACTGGTACAAAAAGCACCCTGTCATATCCCAACCGATGGCAAACCTCATCTGCCAGCAAAAGATGACCAATATGAATGGGATTAAAGCTTCCTCCCAGCATGGCAATCCGCATAATCTACCTACCTAGTATTCGTCATCCTGATTGTGGCATCCAGGATATTGAATAGGATCCACATCACACACAGAACGGCTTTTCAAAAAATCTGATTGACCAGTTTTTTCTTCCACCACAACAGTCTTTGCAGTGGTGGGACTCTTGTATCCAGAAGCTTCCATCCTTTGTACCAAAGCAAGAATCTCACGACGCACCTGATCAAGACCAGTTCTGGCAAAAATGGAAAGAGGAATTACCACCTGATCTGGATTTTTAGCGTGAATAGACTCTGTAATCATCTTAGCTCGTTCGGGAGCACCCTCTGTATCCATCTTGTTGCACAAAATAAGCCGAGGCTTTTTTGCCAAATCAGGAGAAAAGGCTTCAAGTTCAGACTGCAAGGTGTCGTAGGCTGTAAGACAGTCATCATTGGAACAGTCAATCATAAACAAGAGGCCAGCAGTTCTTGAAATATGCTTCAAAAAACGGATTCCAAGACCAGCTCCTTCAGAAGCTCCTTCTATAATACCAGGAATATCTGCAATAATAATATCACGGTCAGCATCGGCATGAAGCACACCAAGGTTTGGAATCTTTGTGGTAAAGGGATAAGGTGCAATCTTTGGTCGAGCGTTGGTAAACAAATCCAACAAGGAGGATTTTCCTGCGTTAGGAAAGCCCACCAATCCCACGTCTGCCATAATACTCAACTCTACCCGCAGACGACGAACCTCACCACTTTTTCCCTCGTGAGCATATCGTGGAGCCTGGTTAGTGGAGGACTTAAAGTGGGTATTTCCCCAACCACCATTTCCACCTTCCAAGAACACAAAAAGCTCGTCTTCAGATTCTGTAGTAAATTCCCGAATCAACTCCCCTGTGTCATAGTCAAAAATAGAGGTTCCAGGAGGAACAGGAATAATAACATCGTCACCATTCTTTCCAAAGCGATTTCCACCTTCTCCGTCTCCACCGTTACGGGCCTTAAAAACCTGCTTATACCGCATGTGTGCTAGGGTTCTTAGGTTCCGCTTAACGCAGAACACCACGTTTCCCCCCTTACCACCGTCTCCACCATTTGGACCACCCATGGGCACATACTTTTCTCGACGAAAGGCAATACAACCGTTGCCACCCTTTCCTGAGCGAACCTCAATTACTGCTTCATCTGCAAATTGAATCACAATCTCACCTATAAAAAAATACCCGAAGAAGGTCGAGCCTGCTCCGGGTACGTAATCAGTCAACAAAAATGCTTCGTGACTTATGCCTCAACTGGTGCAATGGAAGCCAACTTGCGGCCCTTGCGCTCATGATACACTACAGTTCCTGTAGCTGTAGCAAAGAGAGTGTCATCCTTTCCTCTTCCAACATTCTGTCCAGGATGAATCTTTGTACCACGCTGGCGTACAAGAATTGAACCAGCAGGAACAAGCTCTCCACCATAAACCTTTACACCAAGATATTTAGGATTTGAGTCACGGCCGTTTTTTGCACCGCTACCACCCTTTTTACGTCCCATAGTATTCCTCCGCTTTATTCAGCAATTATTTCCGTAAAAGCTATATGCTTTGGAAACTCATTCTGCAAGGACTTAAATCCTGCCCTCAAAAAATCCGCTGCATATATCAATCGGGATTTATCATCAATCCCATCCTGCACCAAAAAATCTAAGATTCCTGGTTCAGGAGCATTTACCACAATTAATGCTCCATATTCCTCTGTTAAAACTTGTAGGGCTGTTCTCAACAAAACCGTTGCTGCAGCACAAACAATGTCAGATCCAGAAGGAGCATATCCAGCATGTCCCTTCCCGCAACAGGAACGAATTCCTCCGTTCTTGCCACAAGTTAGACAAACCTGCATCATCCTCAGAAAATCTTCCCAACCAATAGCTTTAAGTAAGAATCACTTAAAGCTATTGATTTATAACCTTAGCTAAAAGCCTTAGGCTCCAACGATTTCCTGTACACGGATTGTTGTGTACTGCTGGCGATGACCGATTGTCCGGTGGTAGTCCTTCTTAGCCTTGTACTTATATACAATAACCTTCTTGTCCCGAATGGAATCTTCCACAACGGCCTTTACCTTAGCACCCTTTACATAGGGAGCTCCTACACTTACAGAACCCTCATTGCTTACCAAAAGAACGGTATCAATCTCAATTACGGTTCCCTTTTCGGCATCAATACTGTCAACCTGAATCAGAGCGTCCTTCTCTGCCTTATACTGCTTGCCCTTATACTCTACAAGTGCGTACATCTTTTACCTCTGTATCTCTATAATCTGGAACAAAACATTCCACAACGCTCCGGTATTAACGGGACATACCGAAATCGCATTACAATGATTGGAACTTATTATACCGAACTTTATATATTATAGTCAAGTATAAAAATTTCTAAACAATAAAGTTTTATAGCCGATAATGGTTTTCCGTGTAAAGAAAAACCATTATCAGCTTGACCTTACATAGTCTCCAAGAAAGGTACGAGAATCAAATCAAGACCATTTTCCAAAACTTGGCGGGTACAGGTAACCAAGAACAGTCGAGCTGCTGCCAACTGAACATTTTCCTGAGCCAGTGCCAAGGTGGGACAGTCATGATAGAAGCGACTGAAGGCCTTTGCCACATCGTACAGGTAGCCAGCCACTTGAGATGGATCAAGATTTTGTGCAGCCTTTACCAAAATCTTTGGGTACTGCTCCAGAACCTTAACTAACTCCCACTCAGCTTCGTGGGTAAGCAATGATGCAGCCTCACTTGCAGCCAAGGGTGCGAGGCCTACTTCCTGGGCCTTTCGCAGGATGGAACAAATTCTAGCTCCCATGTACTGCAGATAGGGCCCTGTGTCTCCATTGAAGGAAAGGGATTCCTTGGGATTAAACAGCATATCCTTTGTGGGAGTGGCCTTTAGCAAGTAGTAATGGAGGGCTCCTAAGGCAATCTTTTCTGCAACGGCAGCAGGATCTCCTACAGCCTCTTCTCTTCCCTTGGCAACAATTTCTTCAATGGCACCATCTCGGAGGCTGTTAATAAGGTCATCTGCATCTACAACAGTTCCTTCTCGGCTTTTCATCTTTCCTTCAGGAAGGTTTACCATACCGTAAGACAGGTGATACAGCTGATCTGCCCACTGGTAACTTAGCTTTTTCAAAACATAGAACAAGACCTTAAAGTGATACTGCTGCTCGCTTCCCACCACATACACCAGCTGGTTAAAGGGCCAGTCTCCATGGCGGTAAATTGCAGTACCGATGTCCTGGGTCATGTAGAGAGCGGTACCATCCTTTCTGAGTAAAACCTTTTATCCAGATTGATTTCTTCCAAGTCCACCCAAACTGAACCATCTTCTTCCTTATAGAAGATTCCATCCTCCAAGCCCTTGAGGATTTCCTCTCGGCCCTTAAGATAGGTTTCACTTTCATAGTACAACTTATCGAAAGAAACTCCAGTTCTCTGGTAGGTTTGAGTAATTCCCTGAATAGCCCAGTCATTCATCTGCTTCCAAAGCTTGTGGACAGCTTCATCACCCTGCTCCCACTTTACCAAAAGCTCCTGAGCAAGCTTTTCTGCAGAAGGATCGGCCTTGTTCCACTTATCGAATTCAACGTAGCAGTCCCCTACAAAGCGGTCACTTTTGATACCAAGGCTTTCTGGAGTTTCATTGTTTTCTTGATGGAATTTTTGGTAGGCCAGCATGGACTTACAGATGTGAACACCACGGTTATTAACAATATTAACCTTGAAAACCTCTGCTCCAGCTGCCTTCAAAATACGGGAAATACTTTCTCCCAAGGCATCATTTCGCAGGTGTCCAAGGTG
The DNA here is from genome assembly GCA_036300185.1 of Treponema sp. Taxonomy (GTDB): domain Bacteria; phylum Spirochaetota; class Spirochaetia; order Treponematales; family Treponemataceae; genus Treponema_F. The sequence continues at coordinate 31,979 of JAXJGY010000063.1, forward strand.
AAGGGGTTTATTGGTGTTGGGACTGGAAAATTCCACCATAACACGGCGACCATCAAGAGGCTTTTTGCCTTCCTCCCCGTATGCACCATAGCTTGCCTTTTGGGAAGCAATTTTCTCTAAAACAACAGAAATGGCAGCTGCCTTATTAAGCTTTACATTAACGTAGGGTCCCACAGCAGCAAAGCTTCCTACCTGCACTGATTCTTCTTGAGCCTGTACTAAAGCCACAATTTTTGCTGCAATGGCTGGAGGAGCCTGCCGAAAAGACTTGGCAAAGGGAAACATAGGAATACCCAAATCTCCCATTTCTGGATTAGGGGGAGTTTCTAATACGAGAGCTTCTGCTGTGGTTACAGCCTCCATTCCCAATTCATTACCAAAAGCATTCAACGCATTTGCCACTAAAAGTCGGCACTGCTCCTTTAAATCTGCCATAGCACCATCCTAAAAATAAACTGAGAGAATATAATACCAAAAAACACGTATTTATTCTATATGAGTAGCCTTAGACCACTTTTACTATTAATGAACAAAGGCCATCATGGTGGTAAAGCGACGAAGCTTTTCTTCCAGAGGCATGGATTCTGGCAGTCCAGAAGTTTCCCTGCGGAAGGAACCCAAACGAGGGTCGCAACAGGTACAATCGGTACAACACAAAATATTATCTTCTGGAACTCCAGCTTCCAGCAACAGGTTTACGTTGGCTTGAGCCAAGGAAAGATTATTAGGAGGAATAATACAGGAAGAACCAAAATGGGAGGTAAAATACTCTATTCTCTCCTCTTCCACCTGATAACAACAGGAGTGAATGTGGGGACCAATAACCACGGAAAAATCACAAGCTCTAGCACCATACTTTTTTTCTGCCAGCTTCAAGGCTTGTACTACAATCCCCGTTCCCTTCCAGCCTGAATGAAGGGCTCCTCGGCATCCAGTTTTCTTATCATATAAAAATATGGGAAGACAATCTGCCACCGTCACCACAGGCACAAGTTTGTTGCTGATGGTAATGATACCATCTCCTCGCCACAAATCTAAAGCCTCTGGGTGACTACCTTCCGTAGCAAGCAGTGTAGGCTCACCATTTTTCCCTTGCTCCAAAGCGTATACCACCTGAGAATGAATCAATTCCACAGGCACAGCCAATAAATTCGATGATAAAATTGTTGAAGAAGCAGTATATAAACCCACAGGACTTGTTACTGAAGACACAAGGACACTTGATGAGGTTTGTGGTGACAAAATATTTTTTTTCTGAAAAAAAGCTTTTCGTTTGGAGTTTTCCTCTGTCCAACGAAAACGCATAGAACCTGCAAGAGCGGTGGTAATATAACAACGAGGATGAACATGGCCATCCTCTTGGAGAGGCTTTCCTGCAAGATAAAATGGTAGAGCTAATAAATCTAGCTGACTAGAACTCTTGCAGGAAGTATCAAATGCGGAAGCTTCAATCACAGATTCACCTAGCGAATTGTTTCAAGATCCTTGATTATCTCCAATGAACGCTCAAAGCCTAGCTGCATTTCATCAACCTTGTGACGGAATTTTTCGTTATGCTGACCTTGGATTGTAGACAAATTGGACAAGGTATCGTAGTGAGAATTTCTGGCTCCTGTAATAATTCCTTTGAGAATCAGCTCTACAGAACGAGAGGAAGCACACCACTGGGCAAGAATCAAGGCGGCATCTGTTTCCAAAGACTTAATCAAGGAATCTAACTTAGCCTTATCTCGTGGATTCAGCAGGTTTTCTTTCATAAGATTTTCGAACATAATGCCTCCCTCACCTTCGGGAGCAATACTTGCTTTAAACTTATTCAAGGCAAGACGTTGTCTATCCAGTTCTGCACAAACATCAGTTAATTCTACAAGGTTTTCCTTCTGATAAAAAACTCCTTCTACCATAAGGATTTTCAAGAGCTTTGCATATTCAGGATAAACTTCATCATAAAAGGCAGAAATAAATCCCATAACATAATCGTACATAAAGGAAACGCCACCAAGAATCTTTCTCCATGGACGACAAGGCAACAAAGGAAGCGACTTAAAGCCAAAGGTTTGACACATGGCTTCCTCTGCAATATGCTTTTTCCGATCTGCTAACCACTGGTCCCACTGTTTATCGAAATTTCTTCTCCAAGCTGATTTATATTTTACAAACCAGTCTTCGCAGCCCTCTGGTTTATCTGGAACCCAGAAAGCATCGAACCAAACGATAGAACCGATGGCACGCATGGGTATAGTTGAGATAAACATTTTAATCAAAGTAATGTTGGAGGCAGCCTCTTCCATAAACTTTGACATTTTTTCTGTAAATCCCTCTTTATCTTTTTCCGTCATGTTGTAGGAAAGTACAAATAATGCTTCCAACACCTCGGATTGAATAGTTTTTCCGTTACACAAAACCTTTGCAAACTGTGCTATCTCATTTTTGATACTATCAAAGGGACACACCATCTGGCCATTTTCTTCAGTAAAGGCAGATAAAACCCGATTAAAGGGCAAATGCACAAACTGACGGATCCATTCAGTATTGCAAACAGCACCATACAAGGCAGCTCGTTTAATTGAAGACATGGACTGTAAGGTGGAATCTAAATTTCTTACCATGGATAGTCGCAACTCACTAGTGACTTCCCGGGAAAAAGGTAATTTTAAAGGATTTACTTCTTCTGCAATCTTTCCATTTACTTCTGGAGCAATAAGAGAAGAAAGGAATACGTAAAATCCACCTTGATCAGCATCGTAAATTTCCATTCCTTCTTTGAAAAATTCTGCACATTTTGACAGCTGCTCCACTTGATCAAAAAAGCCTTTTAGAAAAATTCGACGTGTAATATCGATAAGGCCAGGTTCTTTTTTCTCTATATCATGCCCCTTCTTCAATACGATTTGAGCATTGTACAAGGTTTTGATATCAGTATTGGTAAAAATCGACTTAAGTATTAACCAAATACGAGTGAAAAACGATTCATTTTTCAGCTGTAACTCTATATCTGGAACAACTTTAGGTCCCTGCATCTCTACCGACACCAAGGACTGACTTTCAGGATTAACAATTGCCTGCACCTTTTCCAGCATTGTAGCTCGTTCTGCTGGGGTGAGAGAAATAACCATACGATCAAAAGAAGTGCGAGAATCCATAATAGTTTATTTTAGAACAGAAAAAAATACCTGTCAACTAAGTTTTATTCAAATGGAATTTATGAAGAATGGAAGAAATGAATAAATTTCCATTTTCATTATTCCTTTTGGAGACTATCTCCTTGCCTTAAGACCACGCTTAAACTGGGGAATCCGTGCAGAAGCAGTGGTGTTCCAGGGGCTTGTTTCTCCCTGCTGAAGGTACTGATAGCCTAAGCCTGCAATCATAGCTCCATTGTCGGTACAGAGCTTGAGGGGTGGGAAAATACAGGTAAGCTCCTTTCGCTGGGCAAGCATTTCTCGTAGACGGGAGTTAGCCGCCACACCACCACCAGCTACAATGGTAGTAAGACCTGTATCCTCCACTGCCCGAAGGATACGAGAAACGAGAATTTTTACCGCAGTTTCTTGGAAGGCTGCACAAATATTTTCTGGAGTTTTTAGATATTCTTGGTTCCAGAATTGGTCTATCTGGTTAATAACAGCTGTTTTTAATCCAGAATAGGACACATCATAGCGATGCTCTCCCTTGTGCAGGGAGGGAATGGGAAAGCTTGCTGCCTTGGGGTTTCCCTCCTTTGCCAGCTTGTCGATGATAACCCCACCAGGATAACCCAGGTTATAAAACTTAGCCACCTTGTCAAAGGCTTCACCTGGGGCATCGTCTACAGTGGTACCAAGAACAGTAATATCGTCAAAGCCTGCAACCTTGCAGATAATGCAGTGGCCACCAGAAACCAGCAAACCTAAATATGGATAGGCAATGTCTTGGCTCAAGTGGGCGGCATAGAGGTGGGCCAACATGTGGTTTACGGCAATAAAGGGCTTGTTCTTGGTCCAGGCCAAGGTCTTAGCAAAGGTAAGGCCCACCAGCAAGGAGCCCATTAAACCAGGGCGATTGGTGGCGGCAATACCGTCAATTTCATCTAAGGTGAGGTTTGCCTCCTGCAAAGCCTGCTGTACCACTGGCATAATCCATTCTGCGTGCTTGCGGCTGGCAATCTCTGGCACTACCCCGTTAAACTCCTGGTGGAAAGGGATTTGGGTAGCCACCACATTACTGATGATGGTTCTTCCATCCTCTACAATAGCTGCAGCTGTTTCGTCACAGGATGACTCAATTCCCAAAATTTTCATATAAACCTCCCACCGTTGAAAAAGCATAACCTTGTGATTTTAAAACAGGATACAATTCTTGGAGAATTTGTGCAAGATTACTTCCTGACCACACATGACCAATCATAATGGCATAGCCCTTTTTGTTGGCTACTCCAATTCCACGCTGAATTTGCTCAAGAATGTCAGCCCTGTTTTGGGTGTTGTCTAGGAATACATCACGCTCCCAGATTTTTACTCCTAGCTCTAGGGCAGCCTGAGGAGCAGCTGTATTGGCCGAGGTACGGGAATCAAGGAAGAAGATTCCCTGTTTCTGGCAGATTTCAATCACCTTACCTATCTTTATCTTGGACTCAGTAATAAGGGAGCCTTCGTGGTTATTGAGACCAGAGACAGGCCCGATTTCAGCAAGATTTTTCCTTACCAAAGCATCAATTTCAGTGGTATTCATTGTAGGTGTAATAGCTCCCGGCCCTGGATTTACCGAAAGATTGATGGCTTGCATAGGCTGGTGCAGGAGCAATTCATGGCGACCAGAGGAGCGAACACGGCGAGCAGACTCTACAGAGTGCTGGAGCTGGGGAAGCACGGCAATGTCTACAGGAAAGGGAAGATTCAAGTAATGCTGTAATTCAGAAAGATTTTGGCCACCGTCATCAAATACAAAAACGAGGGTAGCTCCAGAACGGGCTGGAGGAATGGTGTAATCCTTCCCTACTACGGCACCAGTAGAACTGGAGCTTGTTGCAGGAGTTTTGACTTGGCTTGATGAAGTAGAGGCATCTTTGGAGCCTAATGCGAGGTTTGCTGAGGAATTTGCTGAAGATGCTGCATTTGAGGCGACTTGTTGCTGTTGTTGCTTCTGTTGCTGAGCTGCTCGCTTTTGTGCTTCTAGAGCTGCAGTAGCCTGCTTTTGAGCAGACTCCGCATCAGATTGCGCTTTGGAGGCTCGTTTTTCAGCTTCTTTTGCTCGTTGCTCCGCTTCCTTGGCTCGTCGTTCTGCTTCTTCTAGCTGGGCTATTACTTGGGCCACACCAGCATCTACTGTTGGATTATTCACTTCTTGTGCAGTGGCCTCTGGGAAGGAGTTCTCAGAAGAGACAACTGAGGAAGGAGCTTTTTCCTGTTGTACTGGAGAGGAGGTGCTTTGAGCCTTGGGTGCAGTAAGAGTAACCACCGTAAGCATACAGGCACAAACTGCCACAATGGTGGCGGCAAGAATAATTACCTGTTTTTTTTTCAAGACAACCTTAGGTTTCTTTTTCTTTTGAGCCATTATTCACCATCCTCCATGGTTTTCTTGTGAATGAGGGAAAAATACAGTGGACCAGTTCCTCCTGCGGTGTCGGGAAGCACATGAAATCCCTGCTCTGTCTTTTCAGGCTCCGGCAGAGGATGCTGACAAAACTGGGATACCTTTTCTGGCACAGGAGGCAAGTCATGAACAAACTCCACATCAGGGAACTTGACCTTGAGACGAGATACAACCTTGTCGTTTTCCTCTGGGGACAGGGCACAGGTGGCATACAGCAAGTAGCCATCGGGATTGAGCATACGGTAGGCCGAAGACAGAAGAGCCCACTGAGCCATAGTCAGAGTTTTAATGCGGGCGGGAGACCATTGCTCAAGGTACTGGAGAGAAGACAGCACGTGACGCTCCGAGGAACAGGGGGCATCCAGCAAAATTCGATCAAATTGGTTGGCAGGATTTTTACAGAGGGTAGCTCCATCCTTGCCACAAATAGATACCCGCTTCCGTACTGCTTCTGTCATGTGCTGGTCTGCCACCCGAATGAGACGAGTTAGCCGCTCCCGAGAACGCTCATTGGAAAGCAAGGTGGCATCCTCTTCCATAAGAGAGGAAATCACCAAGGTTTTACCACCAGGAGCGGCGCAGAGATCCAGCAGGGTTTTTGCCCCTGCTACTGGAAGGCTCACTGCGGCACGAATGCTGGCAGCATCAAGATAATAAGGAGAAAGATTTGAGTCAGTTTGCCAAGCCACAGGAGAAGCCTCTTTTAACAAGGCTTCTTTGAGGGCAGGCCAACGAGTAGTAAATAATGTGCGATAATATTGTTCAAAGCCCTCAGCTCCCTTCAATTTTCCAGAAGTGGTGCCTTGGGTAGAGCTATTCTTTTTTCCCATGTTCTTCCCTAGGTTGTACGGTGTGATGATAAATCAACCTATACAAATATACAGATTATCGACAAAAAAATCCACTGCAATCAGCATAAAAAGCCCATGCAGGCCTGCCACAAGGCATCCATTTGAGGCGGCATACAGGTGAAGGTTAAGCATTCTCCTGTAACAGGATGAGAAAAGGACAATTTCCACGCGTGAAGCCGAATGCCACCACCCTTTTCCGACCGTTTTGCCCCATATTTTAAATCCCCTTTTACTGGGCGTCCTTCTCCTGCCAGCTGACAGCGAATCTGATGAGTGCGACCAGTAAAGAGTTCCACCAGCAGAAAATCGTAGCGTTCACCCTGTCCTAGCAATTTATACCGTAGCAGGGCCTTTTTCCCAGCAGTTTTGCCAGCCCTTTGAGCTTCCTTTCCCGAAAGAATGCGGGCCTTTTTTTTGCCACGGTCAAAGGTCATGAGACATTCAAGATTTTTCCAATCAGAAGAAATTTCAGACTGTACTTCTCCTTGAGCCAATTTTTTCCGTTCAGTAATGGCACAATAGGTTTTCTCCACAGAATTAGAAGCAAAAATCTTGGAAAATCTTGCAACAGCCCTATCGGTTAAGGCCAAAATACAAAGCCCACTTACAGGCTGATCTAGGCGATGGACACATTCACAGCGCTCTAACTTGTGGCCGAGCTCTTCTTCTATGAGGGGAGCCAGACGCAGGGACAGGGAATGAGGTGAGCCATCCTCACACACCTCACCTGCTTCCTTAACCACCACGGCAAAATCAGAATCAACATGAACAATCATTGTTATTCACCGAGAGCTGTTGCATAAAGCTCTTGTCCTTGCTGATAAAGATTTTGAAATTCAGCTTCATTCCAATGGTTTGCAGCAGACTCAGTACACACAAGACTTAAGCCGCCTTCATCCTCGTGAAAGCTCATTAATCCAGCCTTAATCTTTACCCCAATGACCCGCTCCACAGCAGCATCCAGCAGGGATTTGAACTCAGGTTCTTGTTGGCTTTTGTCTAAAAACAATTGCAACACGGAGCCAAACTTCTTTTCAGAAAGCATAATCACATCGATTCCTGCCTCCATTGCCATGATAGCGGCCTTTTCTGGAGGGAAACCGTTTTTTTCCAAGGCCGCCATAAAAATATCATCAGAGAGAATGAGTCCTTCGTAGCCAAAATCCTGACGTAAAACCTCTGTTACCCAGAATCGAGAAAGACAGGCTGGAGTTTCAGAGTCATGGGCAGCGGTGCGGGCATGGGACATGAGAAGGGCCCAAGGGTTTCCTGTAGAAATAATTTTTCGGAAGGGCTCAAGATACAATTCCTGTAGCTCTTCTTGGCTTAAAGCTATTTCTGGCAGCCCGGAGTGAGGGTCATCGTTGGTGTTGCCGGGAAAATGCTTTACAACAGAGCCAAGTTCCTCCTGCTGAAAGCCAGCAATGGCTGCAACTGCATACTCTTCTGTAACAGAAAGATTTCCAAAACTGCGAGTGTCAAGAAATTGCTGGTTATACTCACTGGAAGCCTCTGCTACGGGAGCAAGGTTTAGATGGAATCCCAAAAGCTTCATTTGGGCTGCCTGCAGTGCATATAATTGCTGAGCTTGAGAAGCTGTCATGGTTGCAGCCACATCCTGGGCAGAGGGTAAAGAGGAGGTCACTCCCCGCAAGCGATTTACTAGGCCACCTTCTTGGTCAAGGGTAAGCAGAGGCGGAAGGATTCCTCGCTGCTGACACCATCTTTGGATAGAGGCAGTAAAGGAGGCCACTTCTTGGGGGCTGTTAGCCACGTTGTATGAAAAGAAAAGGTATCCACCGGGAATAAGCTCTTGCTGTGGCAATTCTCCCCATTGTAAAGATTCTACAGGATAAAACTCTTTATTTCCTTCTAGATTAACGAGAAAAAGCTGGCTGTACCGTTGCACTGGGTCAAGGCTCTGGATAAATTTCTGGATTGCAGCCTGTTGTGCCTGCTGTCTTTGCAATTCCTGCTGTTGCTGAAGATTTCTCTGAATTTCCTCCTGACTGGGAGCTGAGGATTCAGCAGTTTGTTTTGTCTTACTTTCTCCCTCCTTTCCACTACAAGAAAGGAACAAACAGAGGGATACCAACAAAAACAAGAACTTTCTAAGTTGGATAGTGTTTTTTCGTACCATGGGGGCAGTATAGCATAGGTAAATTGAAAGTGAAAGAGGCAACAGGGAAACCCTAATCAGCCTCGCACTTCGCTACGCTCACAGTTCGGCTGCTCAGGGGACCTCCCTGTTGCCCCAGCTCTTTCGTTCATCGGGCTATACTGTGAGTAGATGGGGCTGGTGCTGGGGGCAAGAATGGTGGAAGAACCCACCGTCGCCTTACACTTCACTGGCGTTCAGATAGGGAGCGACGGCTTTAGCCGGAAAATTGCGATAAATTGAGCAATTTTAGCGAGTCTCACTTTTGCCACCGCAAAAGTGCCTGAGTCGGTAGGCGCCCGCTGGAATCCTCCACCGGGTTTTTCGTTCATCGGGCTATACTGCGAGTAGATGGGGCTGGTTCTGGGGAGTGGAAAAAGCTCACACTTGCTGATGATTTTATTTTTAGTCGAATCATGCAGAACATAGATGTTTGCAAAGAAGTCTTGGAAATGTTGCTGAAGATAAAAATCAGCCACATCGAGTTTCCCACTGTACAAAAGGTTATTCAAACACTAAAAGCTTCAAAAGGTGTACGGATGGACGTATACGTGCAAGAGCCAGATGGCCAGCGGGTCTTCGATATCGAAATCCAGTCGGTTATCACCAAAGAAGAAGCCCTGAGAGCTCGCTACTACCAAGGAATGCTTGACCTAGACAACCTGTTAAAAGGTAGCGACTATATTGAACTCCCAGAAACCTACATCATTTTCTTGTGTATGAAAGATCCCTTTCACCTGAATCTTCCCATTTACGAGCCCCGCAGCAACATCGACCCCAACAACCAGCATCCCTACGATGACAAGACAAAGAAAATATTTTACAATGTAAGTAGGTACCAAGATGTGGAGGATCCTAGAATCAAGGATTTTCTACAGTACCTGGAAAATAAAACCCCAACAAACGACTTTACAAGAAGGCTGGATCAAATGGTAGAAGAACTGAAAATTATCGAGATGGGATTTTCTGACTACATTGCCGCTCGCCAGAAAGAATTTGACTGGCTTCGACAGGGCAAAGAACAGGGCTTTGAAGAGGGCCTTCAACAAGGAATTGAACAAGGACTGGAACGTGGAGCCTACGAAACCAAGCTAGAGACGGCTCGGACCTTCCTTTCCATGGGACTTTCTCCAGAGCAAGTAGCCCAAGGTACAAAACTTCCGCTGGATGTGGTACAAAGTTTAATGGAGTCCAGTGATACATAATTTCCTCCAGTTGCTGGGGAATGAGGCTTGGGATACAGTTGAATAAAGGGAGCTTAGGAGGGTTCTTGGAGTAAGCCTCCAAGTGAAGGAGAATATACATGAACACGACGCAAGACTTTTACAATAAATTGGCCACTCATTACCACAAGCTTTTTCTTGATTGGGAAAGCACCACCCAGAAACAGGCTGGTATTTTGAGCAAGATTTTTGTAGATAGGGGCTATGATTGTTCAGCACGGATATTAGATTGTGCCTGTGGCATTGGAACTCAGGCAATCGGTCTTGCAGCCCTGGGCTATCAGGTTACGGCTTCTGATATCAGCCAGAAGGAAATTGAACAGGCCAAAATACGAGCAAAAGAAAACAATGTCCAGATTGATTTTGTTCAAGCAAACTTTTGTACCTTATCCCAAAGCTTTTCCCAGCAATTTGACATTGTGATTGCAATGGACAATGCCCTTCCCCACATGCTTTCAAGTGCAGATTTAGAAATTGCGGTGAAAAGCATTGTTCATCAGGTAAAGAACGGTGGGCTTTTTGTTGCAAGCATCCGAGATTACGACAGCATTCTAAAGGAAAAGCCCTCCTATTCTCCGCCCTATATTCACAAAACAGATCAAGGACAACGAGTTTCTTTTCAAACCTGGGAATGGAAGGGAGAAAACTACAAGCTTATCCAGTATATTATTGATGATGAAGCTCACCTAGAGCTTAACAAGTTTGAATGTGAATATCGAGCAACCACAAGAGATGAGCTGACAAGGCTCCTGTTTTCAGCTGGTTGTACTGAAGTAGCTTGGGAATTCCCTCAAACCACAGGATTCTACCAACCCATTGTCATTGCCACTAAGTAGCACTCCCTCCCCTTCCTTTTAGTCCAGTCGAAGTTCTCCCACCACCTGTCCCCGCTCCATGGTGATAATTCTGTCTGCCACCAAACGAGCCTCTTCTTGGTCGTGGGTAACAAAGATGCCTGCAAAGCCAAATTCCTCCTGCATACGGCAAATATCTTGGGCAAGGCGGCGACGCAGAGGGGCATCTACGGCGGAAAGGGGCTCATCAAAGAGGATGAGCTTGGGGCGGACAATGAGGGTGCGGGCAAGGGATACCCGCTGGGCTTCTCCACCAGAAAGGGATTCTGGCCGCCGCTGGGCAAAGGCTTTCATGCCAAAGGTTTCTAGCAGAGCCATAGCCTCCTTTCGGGCCTCCTTCTTTCCCACTCCCTGACAGCGAAGTCCATAGGCCACGTTGTCATCGGTACGAAGATGGGGAAACAGGGAGGGATTCTGGAACACCATGCCAATCTGTCGCCTTCCTGCAGGCAGCGACAGCAAATCACGTCCTTCAAGTCGCAGCAGGGTTTCAGATTTTTCTCCCTCAGCAGGGAAACCACCAGCAGGAGAACCACTACCACGAGGGAGGATTTCACTTTCCAAAAGCCCCGCAATGAGACGCAGCACCGTGGACTTACCACAGCCAGAAGGCCCCAGTAAGGCCACCATTTCACCAGCCTCCAACTGCAAGGAAAAATCCACCTGCAAGGAATATTCTGGGGAGCTCCAGGATTTCCGCAGATTTTTTGCCTCAAAATATGGTTCCAGTCTCTCACTCATTTTCACTCTCCATGTTTTTCCCCCTAGTAGCCTTCAGCCCTTTTCTGATTGTAAGCTTTAACCCCCTTCCACTAATCAAGAAAATGGGCATGGTTAAGGCTGCCAGCACTAAGCCACTGCAGCATGCTTCGTTAAAGCGATAGGAACCAGCCAGGTTATAGGTGTACAAGGCCAAGGTTTCAAACCGAGGAATGGACAGCACCAGGGGCAAGGTGGTGTCTCCGCAACCCAAGGCAAAGCAAAATCCCAAGGCAGCCAAAATATTTTTCCTACACAGAGGCAGGTACACACGAAACACCCGATCTAGGGGAAAAGCAGCCAGCATCAGGGCCGCATCATCTAGGGAAGAAGGCACCTTATCTAGGGCACCTGAAATCTGACGGAAGGCAAAGGGCCAGTACAGGACGGCCTGTAGCAACACCAGCATCCAAGGACTTCCCCTCAACCCAGGAAGTAGCTTGATTGTAAGGCTTGTGGCACCAATGGCCAGTACCACCGAGGATACCGCCATGGGAAGCAGGGGCAGTACTCGCCCAAGGAAAAGGGATTTGCCTCCTCCAGCCAGCTTCCCTGCCCTCCGACGTGACCATTCCCGCAGCAAAAGACTGTAGAACAG
>JAXJGY010000064.1:0-11213 GCA_036300185.1 Treponema sp.
AACATCTATTAGCCATAATTTTCTCCATAGAAAAACATAATATCAATAATAAAAATAATTTCTTAAACACAATTCTTCATTTCTGATATTTCCTCTCGTGCACCAGTGGTGCATCCACATAACAATTGCTTAAACCGCAAACCGGCTTGACCGGTTTGTCGGTTTTGAAGCTTTGTTATGTGATTATTTTACAGTATTTGATTTATTTTTTTGTTCCGCAAGCTGAATGATTTTAAGGAAAACGTTCTCTAATTCATTAAAATGATATGTAAAATTGGATTTAGTATACCAAGAACAGCTTTCAAAAATTTCCCTTAAATCAATTGATTTAAATTCATAATGATTTATAGCATATAATGTATTACGCAATAACCGTAATTCTTCATCATTTAAATAATCAACAATATTACAAAATAACTCAAGTTTTAAGGAATCTCTTTGATCATTTAATATAAATTCGTTTCTGAAAACTTCTACTAGTTTCGAGTATATTTTATTTGCTTCTGTAATGTCAATTGTTTCTACCTGTTCCTTAAAAATTTCAGATCTTGGGCCACCTTCAACTCCATATGCGCTTTCAGAAAATAATCCTGTATCTGCATAAAAATCAGGATATCCAAAACCAAATCTTTCATATGTATTATTATATTTTCTATTAGTTAAAATAAAAACATCATCTTCATTATAAGCTTTTAAAATTGCAATATTATCCATGAAAATTACTGTTTTAAAAAATACAGTACCATCTTGATTGGTTTGTTTATATGTAATAGTTTTTTTTATATAATTTTTTGAAAAAATAGGACTTACCGTTAATAAGAAAAATAATAATCCAAAACATATTTTTTTCATTTTTTTTACTCCTACGCGCCCCAGTGCGGGCGTCCACATAACAACTGGTTGTACCGCAGGCAGCTTGACCCACTGTCGGCTACGAACCTTTGTTATGTGTTTTTATTTCATCGCATCAGCACTTTTTTGGTGTTCTTCCATAATCGGATCCCAGTAAGCATGATATGAGTTTATATAATCTAGGTTCTTTGAATAAAAAATACCATATTTGATGTATGAATCTCTTAAATCCGATGACCTGCTGTATATTGAACCAAAAATACTTTCGGAAGAATACAAAACCTTCAAGAAAGTTTTTACACTAAGATTAAAGTTTGAACTGTCTTTATCTGTGTTTTTAAAATTTTTTTCATTATATAAGACGCCCCACTGACAATAGGGAATGTATCGTTGTCCATTTACCGTAAAAGAAAACTCGGTGATATTTTCAATTTTGTAAACTATTGTTTCATCTTCAGGCGTATAATCATCACCTGCAAACATAAAGGCAGATTTGGTGACTACAGACATATTCTTAAAATCAATCTGCCATTTTCCGAATGCACCCGCTCCTCTTTCTTCAATCTGTAGTTTAAATTCTCCGTCTTCCTCAAAACATAAAATAGTGCGGTCGTACTTATCGTTGTCTTCTATCCAATGAAATTTTGAAAGATAATTTTTGAAATTCCAGTCTGTCCAGCCTTTCGTTGAAAAAGTCGCCTGTTTTGCTGAAAGATATCCGCCGAACACCCAGCCATATTCCGCTTCAAAATCTTTCCATTCGTAGCGGGGAAGCAAAATCTCTACCCACGGAGCTGTAATTCCGTCTATCGTTTCTTCTTTACCGATTGCCACAACTTTTACTGGGGAACGATGTGTAAGTCCGCAGAGTCTGTTTGATTTGAGGGAAGGATAATCGCGAACCTTCAATCCGTCTTCTGAATTGACATACATTGTGTCGATGACTTTTCCATTTTCATAAAAACGACTTTTATCAGCAAACAGAGAAGCAATCAAAACTGTAAAAGAAAATAATATACAAATTATTTTTTTCATTTTTTTCTATCTCCAAAAAGCGCCTCAAGTAGCGGGTGTCCGTATAACATAATTTCTCCGTATCAGTTGTAAGAAGTTTACACTGCAAAAAGTGTCAGTGTAAATTCTTGCATCATTTTACTTATTCCTTAGTATACAACACTTTCACGAATGTGTACAGATTTTACACGGATACTGGTAAGTTTTACATTTTATCCAGAGGACTTATTGCGCCCCCGCCTCCGCGGCATAGCCGCTCCGGTTCAAGTCCCCTTCAAAAGCCGAGCTTCCAGTGGAAGCTCTCTGCATGTTTATTTTCTAAGTTGCAATCTCTAGTTCACTGACAATTGGTTTAAAAAAAAGGAACCGACTTCTTTTCAGAAGTCGGTTTGTGATGGAGATGAGGGGACTTGAACCCCTCCCTTCAGTCGGACACGTCCTGTGTCCTCCTTTCGGGCGCCTACGGATGCTGTCGCCACCATCCATGGTGGCTTTTCCTCGCTAGCTCGGCGCATCCTTCTGTAAGGGGTTCAAGTCAAAATTTATTTTTACCCGTGAAATTGTTTAAAATGAAAAAGACTTCCTAACGGAAGTCTTCTATTTGTGGAGATGAGGGGACTTGGGCTTACGCCCCCGCCTCCGCAGCATAGCTGCTCCGGTTCAAGTCCCCTTCAAAAGCCGAGCTTCCAGTGGAAGCTCTCTGCATATTTCTTATCTAAGATGCAACTTCTTGTTGACTAGCAGTTGTTTAAAAAAATAAACCGACTTCTTTGCAGAAGTCGGTTTGCAATGGAGATGAGGGGACTTGGGCTTACGCCCCCGCCTCCGCGGCATAGCCGCTCCGGTTCAAGTCCCCTTCAAAAGCCGAGCTTCCAGTGGAAGCTCTCTGCATATTTTTTTTCTAAGGTGCAGTTTCTTGTTGACTGATGACTGTTTAAACAAAAAAAGACTTCCTAACGGAAGTCTTCAGTTTATTGGAGATGAGGGGACTTGAACCCCTTACCTCTTGCATGCCATGCAAGCGCTCTAGCCAGATGAGCTACACCCCCAAAAGATTTTACCACTATAAACTGGGATTTGATTTTTGTCAAGTGGGGAGAGGTGGTTTTCTTGTTTTATGTGAAAGAAGTTGAAAAGTGGGAATGATTTTGTAATTGCTTTGGTATTTTATTGGGGGTATACTGGAAGGTATGAAGAAGACAATGATATCTTTGGGGCTTTGTGGGGTATTTTTCATTCTTGTTTCTTGTGGGTTCAGTTTTGGTGACCCCACAGTTATAGAATGTCCGGCAAATATTGCTGCACGGGTGTATGAGTATGCCCTCAAGTACAAGGATGCTGATACAGAATATAAGTGGGGAGGGCAAGATCCCTTACGGGCGATTCAAGTGGATTGTTCTGGTTTGGTAATTCGATGTTATCAGTATGCCTTGGAAGGAACTGGTTTTTCATTGCTACAGCCTGATATGAGTTCCGCTTATATGTATGAAAATGCTGCAACATTAGTTCCTTTAGAGCAATTGCGTCCAGGTGATTTGATTTTTATGGGCGAAAAAAATTCAGCAAATATTACCCACATTGCTATTTTTTCTCGTGCAGAAGGCAATACAATTTACTTTATCGATAGTACGGAAAAATCTGCAGAAGGAAAAGCGCCATCGGTAAATGGGGTGACGGAACGGAGTTATTCTCGGAATGATAAACGATTTAAGTCTGGTGGGATAATGCAGTTGAAACATTGAAATTTTCAAGAGAAAGGTATAGAGTAGACCAGTGAGCAAGTTATCAGAAATTTTTAGTAGCATGGTGTTCAATGAAACAATCATGCGGGAACGGCTTCCTAAGGAAACATTCAAGGCGCTGAAAAAAACCATGGCAGAGGGAACTCCTCTTGACCAAGGTGTGGCGAATATTGTGGCAAATGCCATGAAAGACTGGGCGGTGGAACGAGGTGCAACTCATTTTACTCACTGGTTCCAGCCCATGACAGGTATTACCGCAGAAAAACATGACAGTTTTATCACTCCTCAAGGGAACGGAACTGTTATCATGGAGTTTTCTGGAAAGGAACTGGTGAAAGGTGAATCTGATGGTTCCAGTTTTCCTTCTGGTGGAATTCGAGATACCTGTGAAGCCCGTGGATACACTGCCTGGGATCCCACCTCTCCTGCTTTTATCAAGGACGGAACCCTGTGTATTCCTACCGCCTTCTGTTCCTATGGGGGAGAGGCTCTAGATAAAAAAACTCCTTTGCTTCGTTCTATGGATGCCATAGACAAGCAATCAAAGCGTATTCTCAAGCTTTTTGGCAAGGATGTTCGTCGTGTTACTCCCATGGTAGGAGCTGAACAGGAATATTTTCTGGTAGATAAAAAGCTTTGGGAACAGCGTCGGGATTTGATGTATACAGGAAGAACCCTTTTTGGAGCTGTTCCACCTAAAACCCAAGAATTAGATGATCATTATTACGGAACGATTCAGCCTCGTATTTTGGCTTATATGCAGGAGCTGGACGAGGAACTGTGGAAACTGGGGGTTTCTGCAAAAACTCGCCACAACGAAGTTGCTCCCGGTCAGCATGAGCTTGCTCCCGTTTTTACTACAACAAATATTGCTGCCGACAACAATCAGCTCACCATGGAGATTATGAAAAAGGTTGCTCCACGTCACGGCCTTGTTTGTTTGCTCCACGAAAAGCCCTTTGAAGGAGTAAATGGTTCTGGTAAGCACAGTAACTGGTCCCTGTGTACCGACAAGGGAGAAAATCTTTTGGAACCAGGAAACACTCCAGAAGATAATGCCCAGTTCTTGCTGATTCTCTGTGCCATCATTAAGGGAATTGACGAATATCAGGACTTGTTGCGTATTTCTGTAGCTTCCGCTGGTAACGACCATCGTTTGGGGGCTAATGAGGCTCCACCAGCCATTATTTCCATGTTCTTAGGTGATGAGCTTGGTGCCATTTTGGATGCCATTAAGCAAGGAAAGCCCTTTGACCGCAAGGCCAAGCAGGTAATGCAGTTAGGTGTAGATGCTTTGCCAGCATTCCCCAAGGATAATACAGACAGAAACAGAACATCTCCCTTTGCCTTTACTGGTAACAAGTTTGAATTCCGCTCCCTTGGTTCAAGTCTCTCTATTTCCTGTCCCAATCTTACCTTAAATACCATTGTGGCAGAGGAATTCCGTCAGTTTGCAGATATTCTAGAACAATCAACGGACTTTACCAAGGATTTGAACCAGCTGATTAAAACAACCCTGCTAAATCATCACCGCATCATCTTCAATGGCAACGGTTATTCTCAGGAATGGGTGGAAGAGGCTGCTCGCCGGGGACTTTTGAATCTCAAAACCACCTCCGATGCCTTGCCCCTCTATTTGCAGGAAAAAAACATCAAGCTTTTTAGTCGGCATGGAGTGTATTCTGCAACAGAAATGAAGGCCCGCTCCGACATTCTTTTGGAAGAATATGCCAATGTACTTAAGATAGAAGCCCGCACCATGCTGGACATGACTCAAAAGGAAATTCTTCCTGCAGCATTTAAATACGTGGCAGTGGTGGCAACCTCTCTCACCCAAGTGCGGGCTACCATGATGGGGCTGGAATGTCGTTGTCAAAGTGAAAATCTTCGTCATTTACAGGAATCCATCGATAAGATTCATCGTGAAATGGGTTCACTGCGTCAAATTCTTGAAGACACCAAGGGCAGCGATGATCTTACAGCCACTGCTAATTTTTACACCACTTGGATTATCCCCGCCATGGAAGGTCTACGGCAAGCTGTGGATGAGCTGGAAATGATAATGGGCAAGGAATATTGGCCCATGCCAACCTATGGCGATTTGATGTTTACCAAATAAGGAGGAATTATGGTTCATACAATCAAGGGACATACCCCAAAGATTCATGAAAATGTATTCGTAGCATGGAACGCAGCCGTAACAGGACAGGTTTCCATTGCAGAAGATGCTTCTGTGTGGTTTTCTGCTTCAATTCGAGGAGACATGAACAGTGTTTCCATCGGAAAAGGCTCCAATGTGCAGGACAATGCAGTAATTCACACTGATTCAAATCGTCCCGCTGTTATTGGAGACAATGTAACCATTGGCCACGGTGCAATTCTTCACTCATGTACCATTGGTAACAATACCACCGTTGGAATGGGAGCCATCGTACTCGATGGAGCCAAGATTGGAGCAAACTCCATGGTTGCAGCTGGTTCTGTGGTACCTCCTGGCAAGGAATTCCCTGACAACAGCATGATTATGGGGTCACCTGCCAAGGTTGCCCGTGAAATGCGTCCAGAAGAAATTGAAGGCTTTGCCAAAAACTGCCAATCCTACGTAGCAATGGGGCAAATGTACCGAGCCGAATGTAAGTAAAAGCAAAAGGTGGCTAAAAAGCCACCTTTTTTAGTTTCTACAGACAATCCCAATTATATAAAACTCTGGAAAAATCCAGTTGCTGGAGATCTTCTGGAGCTATCAGAAAATTTCCCACCCCTGTATCTCCCCACAAAATCTCAGCATTTGCTTCTCCCCCGCTATCCATCTGGAACAAAAGATTGGTGCAAGCAGCATAGTCTGAGCGAGAAAAACGAGGATCATCCTGGGTAAAGCAGGGATAACCACCTAACCAATGACCTTCATTCCAGTCTGCCATCTGATTATAAATATCTTCACAGAATATATCGTAAAGGCTTGTTCCCTCTGGTGGCTGAGAAAGCCCTGTGGCTACAATGGCTTTTTGTAGCTCCTGCTGAAAATCATCATGGGAACAAGGGCCCAGCCAAGTGTCCACCAACTCAAATTCAAGGTGAAACTCACCAGTAAAAGGAAGATCCAAGTCATTTTCACTGGAGGTAGTAGGAATTCCAAGCTCAGTCACCACTGATTCGCTAATGGAAGAATCCACCACAGGATGATACACCACCCGCCAATTTTCCTGACTCATCTGGTTATCAAAATCCAAGCCATAGCTTCCGTCACTGCTGACAAAAAACTGAAGTAAACCTGTTTTTGGAAAGCCCTCCAAGGATGGAAGCTGCTGACAATCAAATTGAGCTAGCAAAACGCAAGGGTTTCCAGCTCCATCAGAGGGATAAGGCTCTGCAGGATTCCAGTAAGGAAGACCACCAAACTTGCTGGTAGTAAGGGCTTGTGGTGACACCGCCTTAGTGGCATGAATTCGAATAGCTTCTCGTTGGGTTTGCTTTTGAATTTGGGCCACAAGGAGCTGCTGTTGCTCCAAGGTGAAAAATCCCTCTTGTTCTTTCGTTTTATTTGAAGCAGAAGACGGTGCCGTCGTAGCAGCTCCTTCATTAGCTTGTTGCTGGGATTTTCCAAATCCAAAAAGTTTTTTTAGTAGTCCGCTCATTGAACCTCCATGCACAGCCTTTTCCCAGGGAAAAGGCTACCTTCATTGTTATTTTATTCAGTTTTTATGTAACCACCAAAAATCCAGCCTTCTACAGCTGTTTCTCCCTCACTAAGTGTGGCTTTTACCTGATACCAGGGAGCCTCAATTCCATCGATAGTCTGATTTTTTGCAGTTGTGGCAATAATCTCTACCATAGTTCCTTGAAGCAATTGTCCTACAACCTGACTTTCTGCTCCAGTTCCTGGGAAGGAGCGCACATTCACATTGTCGCCATCACCAGTGGAAATAAGTCCCGCTTGAGGAGCTTCCAAAGTGATGATATCTTCCTGGGTGATGGAAGAACCTTCTAGCTCTTGGGCAAAATCTTGTACCAGCTGTTTGATTCCTAGGGACGTGTTCAAGTTCATGGCACTATGGAGTAATTCCTGTTGCACGCCCTTGTCCTTCATGGTGGTAGCCTTTTGTAGCAACTGAACTGCCTCTACATCGCTGTTGGATTTACTTACCATGTCTGTAACTACGTAGCGACTTCTGATTTGCCAGGCTGCTGTGTCAAAGAAAAATACCTCGGTAAAATCGATTCCAGCATGAGTCACTTGATTTCCTGCTACCACAATGCTGCCAGCTTCCAAGAGGGCATTCCTGAAGTCAGAAAGACGTGGTCTGGTAAACAAAACCGCATCTTGGGTAATAACTGCTGCCTGAGAAGCTGGAGTGGCTTCGCTGGTTCTGATAAAATAATTCTTCCCTTGATGTCGTACCTTGTAAAAATCTACGTTGGGAGTAGTTTCACTGCTGGTCACTAAATCCATCTGAACAGGAGTTGGATCTAGAAGCTCCAACTTTTGGCCAGAGAGAATCTCCAATGCCCATTCAACGCCACCTTTGCCATTGTCGGAACGAAGAGGTGTATTATCCCGCAAAGCAACTACCGTTTGAGCCATTGCAAAGGAACCAAGAACTAGGCTCAATCCCAGAGCTGCAAAAAATTTATTCATTTTCTTTTCCATAGATTTTACCTCACCTTATTACAGACTTTCGCCAAAAAGATAATTCCACACATCGGGGAAAATTGCCATGTCTGATACCAACTCTTCTATTTGTACTGCCACTTCTGGCTTGAGCTTGGCATCAGGATTAGCTGCTAATTCTTTAAGTCGATTGATGGTTTTGATGGCAGTTATATTTTCCTGACTTGTGATTAGGTCTGCGTCCTGAAGATATACTTGACGACCATAGGGCTTTCCATTGTAGATGGTAACTTCCCTAAAACCATTTGATGGAGTTTGGTTCAGATTCACTGCCAACATATCACCGGCAGAAATCTTTTCACTGGTAATGCCAATATTTTCTGGAGAACTATAGATATAGACTTCTTCAATTACAGTACAAGCACTGTCTGAGTCTTTAGCAATGAAAATATCACGCGTCCAGTATTCTTCACCGTCAAAGGCTACCATTACGAAATTCAGTGTGTCTTCCTTGCCACTAGAAAGAAGACGAATAGCCTCTTTCTCCTCAATTTGATCTGTGGCAGCATCATAACAAACTGAAAGCACTTCGCCTTTCACCACTTCATCTGCATACACCATTTTTCCCTCTGAGTTTTCCCGATACAAGGGGGTACCGGGATACAAGCTAACGGCAGCCTTCTGTGTGAATGTTTTTTGTGGAACGTTAGGGATTTCTGGATCCTGAACAGAGACCGTTCCACTTGCACCTTCCTGTTTACTACAAGCTGTCATGAATCCTAGGATGCAAACAAGTCCTAGAATCAAAAATTTCTTATTCATTACTTCCTCCTGAATTGACACTAAAGTATCTTCATGATTTATAAAAAGTGTATCTGTAAAATCTTATTTTTTCAAGGTTTGTAGGATGGTTTACAGAAAACTTCGTACCTCCAAGGGAGTAATTTCCCTTACTTTACCAAATCTCCTATCTGCTATAAAATAGCTCCGTTATGAAAGCTTCCAAAACATTGATTGCCACTCTGCGGGAAGTGCCTGCAGAGGCTGTTATTGCCAGCCATCAGTTGATGCTTCGAGCTGGTTTGATTCGTAAGTTGGGCAACGGCCTTTTTACCTATTTCCCCTTTGGGCTCAAGGCCTTCCGCAAGGTGGAAAATATTATCCGCCAAGAAATGGATGCCATTGGTGCATTGGAATGTAAGCCATCTGTGGTGGTTCCAGGTGAATTGTGGCGTGAGTCAGGCCGCTGGGAAACCATGGGAGCTGGAATGCTCCGTATGAAAAACCGAGTTGACCAGGAATTAGTTGTTAGTCCCACTGCCGAGGAAGCCTTTACCGCCCTTGTTCGGGATGAACTTGAATCCTACAAGCAGCTCCCCCTTACACTGTACCAAATTAACACAAAATATCGTGACGAGATTCGTCCCCGCTACGGCGTTATGCGTGGCCGTGAATTCACCATGAAGGATGCCTATTCCTTCCACACCACTGCAGAAAGCTTGGACGAAACCTACCTTGCCATGGAGGCCGCCTACAAGCGGATTTTCAAGCGGCTTGGTCTTTCTGTTATCCCTGTTTCTGCTGACTCTGGTGCCATGGGTGGAAGTGGTTCCGAGGAATTCATGGTGGAAAGTGCCGTTGGTGACGACACATTGATTCTCTGCCCCAACTGTGACTATGCTGCCAACACCGAAAAAGCTGCCTGTGCTCCTGATATTGCTCTGGATAAGGATGGAAATCCCCAGGTGGCAACAGAGCTTGCCATTGAAAAGGTTCCCTGCCCTGGTGTAGAAACCATTGCCCAGATGGAAGAATTCTTCAAGATGCCAGCCACTCAGTTTATTAAGGTGCTGATTTACAAGGTATACAACTGCGAGCTTGATTTACGTACTGCTCCTGGCAGCCAAAGCTTTAAGCGCGAGGTTGAAGGTGGCGTACCTGTATACCCTGTGTGCTTTGTGGCTGTTGCTATCCGTGGAGATTTGGATGTAAACGAGGCAAAGTTGGCCGCCAATCTTAAGGCTAGTGAGGTGGAATTGGCAGAAGAAGCCGATGTTATCGCCTATTCTGGTGCTCCCCATGGCTTTGTTGGCCCCGTTGGTCTTACCAAGCTGCCATTGTTGGCAGATTTCAGTGTCATGACACAAAAAGAAGATGGTAGCTTCGAAGCCCATGTTCACGATGCAGTAACAGGCGGCGGTACAGCGGATGTGGACAATATCCACGTAGAGCCCATTCGTGACTTTGTTCCCTTTATCACTGCCGATGTTCGTACCGTTGTGGCTGGAGATAAATGCCCCTGCTGCGGTGGAGAGTTCTACAGCAAGAAGGGAAATGAGCTAGGACACATCTTTAAGCTGGGCTACAAGTACAGCAAGTCCATGAACGTTACCTACCTTGATGAAAACGGCAAGCAGCAAATTCCTATTATGGGCTGCTACGGTATCGGTGTAGACCGAGCCTTGGCTTCTATCATCGAGGAGCACCACGACGAAAATGGTATCGTGTGGCCCATGAACGCAGCGCCCTATCAGGTTGTTATCGTTCCCGTAAAATACGACGGTCAGATGAAGGAAGTTGCAGATTCTTTGTATAATCAGTTACAAAAGCTGGGTATAGAGGTTTTACTTGATGACAGGAACGAGCGTCCCGGTGTTAAGTTCAAGGATATGGATTTGATTGGTATTCCAGTGCGAATTGTTGTTGGCGACAAGAACCTGCCTAACGTGGAAATCAAGTTACGCTCCGAAAAGGATGCTAGCTTGGTGGCTCAAGATAAGGCAGCAGAACAGGTTGCCACCATTGTTCGAGAAGCTCTCGCTCAGCTGGATAGCTAAAATCCTAGAATAATCTGGCTCAAGGATTTTTCTTTGGGCCAGATTGTTCATTCCAAACAAAAATCTTGGAAAACTCGTTTATACTGTTAAAAAATTTTTTTTGAATAGGATTTGTATGAAAAAAACACCCCTACGTTCTTTATTTTTTTCTTTTGTATT
>JAXJGY010000065.1:0-5922 GCA_036300185.1 Treponema sp.
AACTCTTTTTCAAAAATTTCTTTACATTGACAGGCAAGATTTCTGTCGTAGAAGATGGCATTTGCTTCAAAGTGTAGGTCAAAGCTGCGAATATCGATATTGGTGGAGCCTATGGTACAAATCTTGTCGTCAGAAACAAGGGTTTTTGAATGAATAAAGCCCTGATAGTGATAAAACTTAATGCCAAATTCCAGCATTTCCCAGATAAACTGATAGGCCGCTTCCCGCACATAGAATTTATCCCATTGGTCTGGCACCATAATTCGTACATCAACTCCAGAAAGGGCGGCAAGCTTTAATACCTTGAAAAATTCTTGGTTGGGGGTAAAGTAGGGTGTCTGAATATAGACATACTGCTTTGCCTCCATAATTATCCGAATAAGGGCATCCTGGATTTCTGTGGAGCAAAGATCATCTGGGCCTGCAGTAATAATTTGGGTGGGGATTCCTTCTGGTTTAAAGTTATTTTGTGTAATAGCTTTTTTTGTATCGAAAAGCTGTTGCTGAAGGAGCTGGATGGTTTCTGGAGAAAAATGTCTTGCAATATCCTCTGTTTTTTTGAGACGAGTATGCCAAGCTGGTGTAGTAAACCAGTCCATTAAAAAGGTGTTATGAAGCTCCAATACTACAGTACCAGTGAGGCGGATATGGGTATCTCTCCACAAAGGCTTTTTTCCTTTGCTGCAATTTGCGTATTCATCTCCAATATTCACTCCTCCCATGTATCCAATTTTTCCATCGATAACCGTTATTTTACGATGGTTTCTAAAATTGATGGAAAGAGGAAGTCTCCATTTTACGGGAAAAAAGGCTTGAACCTGTCCTCCAGCCTTGGTAAGTTGGTGAAAGAAGCTTTTTTTAGTGAGGATAGAACCCACGTCGTCATAGAGGAGCTTTACTTCAACTCCCTGTTGAGCCTTACGACAAAGCACATCCATCAAGGCTTGACCTGTGGCATCATGGTGAATGATAAAGGATTCAACGTAGATGCTTTTGGTGGCAGCCTCCATGTCCTGTAACATATCCTTGAACAAATCTTGTCCCCAGCAATAAATCTGAGTGGAGCTGGTGAGGGCAAGAATACTTTTGTTGCCCTCTAGATTCATCTTAATGAGGGACTTGTATTCTTCTAATAGAGGATTGTCCAAGGCTTGATAGAACATCTTAAGAAAATCTGCATGCTCTTGAAAAAACTGGCGAGTCAGTCCATCAAAAAAGTGAGAAATACGAGTAAGCTGCTTTGTTTTGGTGAAAAAATGACCGCTTAACAGGATATAAAGCAGAATTCCCACCACTGGCAGGAAGTACAATACCAAGAACCAAGCCCACCGTCGTGAATCTTCTTTCCGTTCAAAGAACAGTACAAAGATCATAAACAGCAGGTTCAGCAGGGCTGCAAGATTGAGGAATAATTCCATAGAAATTATTTAATCCGTTCCTCGATGAACTTGATTTTCAGCTGACGCAAATTCTTAGTAACGGAGACCTTGTAAATATGGGGATTGAGAATCCGCTTATAGGTGTCGTCCAAAGAAACAAGCTGTTGTTGCATGGTGGCTCTAGCAGCTTGGATGGCCTGCTGGTTGGTGACTTCCTTGTCTAAAAGCTCTCCATGAAGGATTCGTGGTTTGAGTAGGGATTCCACCTTGGCTGGGGTAAAGCTGAACTGGCGGTAATCTCCTGAAGGATGATAGAACCGCTGTTCCTTGCCTGCAACAATTTCTTCATCATCAAGGGCAAGGATATCACACTTTGCCATGCCTTCCTGGTCGTAGAGTCGCCACAGGTTTTTAATGCCAGGATTGGTGGTTTTTTCTGGGTTGTCAGAAAATTTCATGGTGGGCTCCATGGCCTTGCTGGTGGGGTAGTAGCGGGCAGCTAATTTATACACTCCAGTAAAGGAGGATTCATTACCACCTGTTACCATGTGAGTACCTACACCCCAGCTATTAATGGGAGCCTTTTGCTGAACCAGTGTCTGGATGATTTCCTCCGTCAGCTCGTTGGAGACAGAAATAGATGCATTGGTGAGTCCTTCCTTATCTAGATATTTTCGTACCTTGTTGGAAAGGTATTGGATATCGCCAGAATCAAGGCGGACTCCAAAGTTGTGGCCCTGGGCAACTAGCTTTTTTCCCACAATGACGGCATTTTTAATACCAGAATTCAAAGTGTCGTAGGTATCAATAAGGAAGATTGATTTTTCTGGATAAAGCTGTGCATAGCTTTCAAAGGCCTCTAATTCTGTGGGAAAGGACATGATCCAGGAATGGGCCATAGTTCCCTGTACGGGAATATTGTAAAGCTTGCCTGCCAGTGCATTACTGGTGGCAGTTGCACCACCTATGTAGGCTGCACGGGAAGCACTCATAGCCCCATCTGGTCCTTGGGCTCGTCTCAGTCCAAATTCCATAATATGACCTTTTCCTGAAGCAAGCCAAACTCTGGCAGTTTTTGTGGCTACTAAGCTTTGGAAATTGATGTGATTTAGCACCAGCCCTTCTATGATTTGAGCTTCAATCAAATTGGCGTGAATACGAATTAAGGGCTCGTTGGGAAATACAATGGAACCTTCGTCCTGGGCATATAAATCCCCAGAAAAACGAAAATCTTTTAAATAGTCTAAGAAGCCCTGCTCAAAAATATTGAGACTGGCAAGATAGGCAATATCTTCTTGACTAAAGGAAAAGGTTTTAAGTGCTTCCAACAGGGTATGAAGTCCAGCAAAGACAGAAAAGCCACCGTTAAAGGGCTGTCGTCGGAAGAACATATCAAAAACAGCAGGATAGTTCATTTCGTTTTTCCAGTAGCCTTGAGCCATGGTAAGCTCGTAAAAGTCGGTGAATAAGGCACTGGTATCGGTATAACATAGGGTGGACATAAAACCTCCTGAATCTACTATAATTTCTTCTTTTTTATCTGTCAAATAAAATATCGTCTAGCTAGTGGCAGCGGCCTCTAGTTCTTGGAGAATTTCCTTATCTAGCTGGATAAAAAGGTTTTTTTCTTGACTGGGAAGCACCAAGCCCTTTGGACCATTCTTTGCTCGGCGAAGATGCTTTACCTGAGTGTAATACAAGTCTGCCTTACCTGCCTTTCTCGCCTTGGAGTGATATACTGCCAAATTACCTGCACAGAGCATGATGAAAAGGGGAATTGTTTTTCCTGGCCGATTTTTTACAAAGACGTAGCCTCCAGCATAATCTCTGGTGTGAAACCACATATCCAAGCCCTTCACGTGGCGACGCAAAAGCTCGTCGTTTTCTGCGGCGGTACGTCCCACCAAAATAGTCCAATCATCTACCTGGTAGGAAAGGCCTGGACGTTTTTTTTCCACCTGCTGTTTAGGAGTGGTTTGTTTGCGAAGCATTTGCTGCAATCGCAAGGGATTAGGCTCCTTACACAGTTGCTGGTAGGTGGCCTCCAAGTCCAGCAATTCCTTTTTTGCCTTTTGAATGTCGTGTTCTAGGTCTGAAAGGCCAGAAACAGTTTTTTTATAGGTGGTGTAGTAGTGGGAAGCATTTTCCTGGGCATTTTTCTTTGGGTCGATTTTGATTCTAATGAGAGCGTTGCTTTCATAGTCCTGACACTCCAAATAATCTTGGCTACCGTCAATAAGATGGCCGTAGGTGAGAATTAAGTCACCATAATGCTTCCACTGCTGATTTTGAAGGAATTCATCCCGCTTTTTTTCTAGGCGGTGGAGGGCAGATTCCATTTTGCTGTGACGAGAATTATAAAATTTTTCTGCCTGTTCCAACAGGGCTTCCAGTGAAAGCTGTCCTGCATGCTCTCCGTACCACCGCTCCACCTTTTGGTTAAAGCTTAAGCTTTCCCAATCTGGTAGTTGGTCAAAGCTACGAACCTGCCATTCCTTTGTTGCAGTGCCCTGTTCTTTTGGCTGAAGACTTGGCTCATGAAATATGCCGCCACTAATTTCATCTTTTTTGGGACGTCGGTAAAAGGTGTCTAAAATAACATGATTGGTGTCCGTGAGAATCATGTTGGCAGCATTGCTCCACAATCTAATGTACAGTAAGAATTCTTGGCCACAATGAGAAAGCTCTAGCTTGATAATACGCTCTTGTCCCAGCTGACAAATAGAATTGATTCGTGCTCCCTTGATTCGAGCTTTGAGAAATTCCATAAAACGTAGAGGCTTGTTAGTTTTTGGTACCGCTGACCAAGTTTGATGGATTCGGCATGCTCCAGCTGCAAGACAAAGGAGAATAGTTTTTGACTGACCGTT
Source organism: Treponema sp. (assembly GCA_036300185.1). GTDB lineage: Bacteria > Spirochaetota > Spirochaetia > Treponematales > Treponemataceae > Treponema_F. The sequence continues at coordinate 4,250 of JAXJGY010000065.1, forward strand.
TTTGTAGGTGTGGAAGGCAATGGTATCGTAGCTTGGCTGCACAATCTGCTGGATAAAGGAACCTTCTAGCTCCAGTTCCTCCAGAATACAATCTATTTCCTTCCAGTTTAATGACATAACTTAGTTAATGGTAATGACAGAAGCTGTTCTTCCATCAGTGGTATAAGCTCGTTCAGGATTCGTTTTGTCTACAAAGGAAGCCATTCCATCATAATAGGCATAGTAATGGGTTCCCTGTGGCAATGGAATCTCCAACTCATAAAGACCTGGAGCTGTTTCCCTCATAACATAGATGGAAGAATCCCAGTTGGTAAAGGTTCCACCTAAGCGGATAATCTGCCCAGATTGACCTTGGTATACAAAGCGCACAAGGTTTTTCTTAATGGCTTCAGTGCTAGGTGTTTCTTGTCGGTGAACGGCTACAGTGGAAAGAATCAGATTAGATTTTGTGTCAAAAATCTGATGTTCATTGTTAGGGTCAATAGTCCACAGGCCATCGATAACCAAACGGTAGGAAACATTCTTCAGAGCTTTTGGTACTTCTAGGATATAGAAATACACTGATTGAACGACTTGTCCTTCCACATCTGTGGTATTTACCTTTTGGAAGGAGTGAATTGTTCTGAAATTCTCAAAGTCAAAGGCGATACCCACATGACGGGGCTTACTGTCAGCAGTAAAAATGATGTAGTCGTCCACCATGAAGGGAGCGCCAACCTTATCTATACGAGCAATGAGGTTATTGTAGGTATAAGAATCCAGTGTTGATTCTTGAACCTGTGCTGGCAGAGCCAACAGAGGAAGGGTAGAAATCAACAAAAGCAATGTAAGAAATTTCTTCATAATCGTTTATATATATCGGCAGTACACTTAAAAACTATAGTCATGAAGACTTTACAAAATCGATTTTGTCCATAAATTTATATCTTCCTTCTTTAACAGGAAAACTAAAGGGAAGCTATAAAAAAGCCGATGATATGATGAACGCAAATTTTCCAGCGGGGTATAAGTAATAAGATGCCGGGATTAGAGCAGCTGAAACAGTTCAGCGAAGATGTAGCAAATATAGGAAATGAACTCACAATTCGAGAGGAAAGAGGTGAACCTATTGTTAGGGTGCCTTTTCCCGTTGACATATCCGACGAGGACGACTCCGACGACTTTGTTTTAGGAATGCCACTTCCTGATGAGTCACAGGATTCAGATGATGAAGTTCCTGAAAGCGTGGATTCTTCTGTAGAAACGCAGGAAAATGAGTCAGCGGATTATTCAAATTTCCCGGAACTAGATAGTCTTTTAAATCCAGAGCCAGCTGCGGCAATGGATTTTAGTGATTTTCCAGAGTTGGATGCGATTTTAAATCCCGATTCTTCAAGTCCTGCAGAGGACGTTCTTTCCTTGGATACACTTGATTCTGGTGATTCCTTGTCTGGCGGTTTTGACTTGTCTGACTTTGATAGTAGCAATGATGCTGCTGACTCAGTAGGAGGCTTTGACTTACCCGACTTTGGCACAGAAGATACCACAAGCTCTGCTGGTGGCTTTGACCTGCCTGACTTTGATAGTAGCAATGATTCCACCGATTCCGTTGGTGGCTTTGACTTACCCGACTTTGGCACAGAAGATACCACAAGCTCTGCTGGTGGCTTGGACTTGCCTGACTGTGATAGTAG
>JAXJGY010000066.1:0-6671 GCA_036300185.1 Treponema sp.
CAATGAGATTCTCCCAGCAAGGCCTGTTGATAAAACACATCGTAGAGCCTAGAACGAGGAAGCTCTAACCCCAGACTCTGGCTTAACTCATGGAAAAGTCCCACCCAACCATCAATATCACCAGTACAGTTGTTACAATGAACCATGGCCACAGGGCTCCCTTCTGGTGTAGTAATTACATCGATTTCTGGATAGGCTTTTTTTAAGGACTCCTGCATTACAATCATTGCAAAGATAGAGGTACCTGCACTGACATTTCCCTTTCCCACAGCCACCGCATTGGTTGCTACCATACCAGTATCAGCATCACCTTCTGGAGGACACAGGGGGATTCCAGCTTCCAGCATTCCTGTGGGATCAAGCCATTTTGCACCAGTCTCTGTTAATTGTCCCCCATTGTCCCCTGCCTTCAGCACCTGAGGAAGAACCTCTTCTAGACTCCAAGAAAAACCAGATTTTTCCACAAACCCATTGAAGGTATTCATCATGGTGGCATCATAATTTCCAGCCTTTCCATCCACTGGAAACATTCCAGAAGCATCACCAATTCCTAAAACACGATTTCCCGTTAACTTCCAGTGAACATAGCCAGCCAAGGTAGTAAGATAATCCAGCTGCTGAAGATGGCTCGCCTTATCTAGCATCAACTGATACAGGTGAGCAATGCTCCATCGTTGTGGTATATTAAAATTAAATTCAGCACTAAGAATACTAGCTGCTTCCTGGGTGCAGGTATTCCGCCAGGTTCTAAAGGGAGCCAGCAGCTGGCCATCCTTGTTAAAGGCAAGATAGCCGTGCATCATGGCACTAATTCCAATGGCAGCAAATTTCTTTACCTTGCACTGGTATTGAGATTGAATATTTTCCACCAAGGCCCTATAACAAGACTGAAGACCTTGCTCCACTTCCTCTAGATGATAGGTCCAGATTCCATCCTCTAAGCGATTTTCCCAGTCAAAACCACCTGTGGCAATCACACTGCCTGTACTGGCAGCCAAGGCAATGGCCTTAATTCTTGTGGAACCAAGTTCTATTCCCAATACTACATTTCCGGCCACAAGGGCATTACAAATTTCTTCCCGTGTCATAGAAGTAGTATACACTGAAAATCTGCCTTTGGGAGAATAATCTGAAGAAAAGGATTTTTAAAATAAAAAAACCGGCCTTAAAACTAAGACCGGTTTCATAAGGTTAAGCTAAAAAGCTATCTTACTTTGAGATAACCTTGGCCATTTCCAATACCTTGTTGGAATAACCCCATTCGTTGTCGTACCAAGAACAAACCTTAACAAAGGTTCCGTCCAGCTGGATACCAGCCTTGGCATCGAAGATAGAAGTGCGGGGATCGTGGCGGAAGTCTGTGGAAACAACAGCATCCTCTGTGTAACCAAGGATTCCCTTCAACTCGCCCTCAGCAGCCTTCTTCATTGCAGCACAAATGTCTTCGTACTTGCATTCCTTGTTCAACTCTACAGTCAAGTCAACGAAAGAAACATCAGAAGTAGGAACGCGAACTGACATACCTGTCAGCTTTCCGTTCAACTCAGGAAGAACCTTTCCTACAGCCTTAGCAGCACCAGTTGAGGAAGGAATCATGTTTTCCAAGATTCCACGTCCACCGCGCCAGTCCTTCTTGGAAGGTCCGTCTACAGTCTTCTGTGTAGCAGTAGCAGCGTGGATAGTTGTCATCAAACCGCGCTTGATTCCGAAGGTATCGTTAAGAACCTTGGAGATAGGTGCCAAACAGTTGGTGGTGCAGGAAGCGTTAGAAATGATGTCCTGACCAGCGTATGTGGTGTGGTTTACACCGTATACGAACATAGGAGTTGCATCCTTGGAAGGTGCAGACATGATAACTTTCTTTGCACCAGCAGTGATGTGCTTGCGAGCCTTCTCGTCCTCCAAGAACAAACCGGTGGACTCAACAACAACGTCAGCTCCAACCTCATTCCACTTCAGGTTAGCAGGATCCATTTCAGCAGTAAGACGAATCTTCTTTCCGTTTACAACCAATGTGTTTCCTTCTACCTTAACATCACCAGTGAACTGGCCGTGAACTGAGTCATACTTGAGCATATATGCTAGGTAATCGGGATCCAAAAGATCGTTGATACCTACAATCTCAATATCATTTGCGAAGTTTTCTACAGCAGCACGGAAAACCATCCGTCCAATACGACCAAAGCCGTTAATACCTACTTTAACCATAACAAGGCACTCCTTTCTATAAAAAGTTATTGAATTATAAAACTTTAGTGGGATTATGTCAACGGCAAGATTTTTCTGTCATAGGGATACCCCATATCGCAGCTATCTCTCTATTTTGACCTATTCCACTTATAATAAATATAATTTTTTTTCAGATAAAAGCAAAGCTTCTTGTCATTAAAATTAAACTCATTTAAAATTAATAATTAATATATCCATAATTTTGGAGGAAACATGGCAAAACTAAAAGGCTCTTTAAAGATTAAACTTGCTTTAGGATTGGTTGGTAACATTCAAAAACGCAAGCTCGACAAGGCTTCTAAGAATGTAAAACGAGAGCAGGAAATGACCTTACGTCGTATCCTTGAATACGCAAAGGATAGCGAATGGGGAAAGGCTCATAATTTTGCAGACATTCTTTCAGCTCCCAATGCACAGGAATTATTTAAACGATGGCAAGCAAATGTTCCTGCCACAGATTACGAGGATTTGAGACCTTTTATCGAGCGACATAAAAATGGAGAAGCAAACGTTCTGTTCCCAGGAAAACCCATGATGTACGCTACCACCAGTGGTACCACCAAAGAACCCAAGTGGATTCCCATCACCAATGAATACTACGATAATGTGTATAGCAAGATGACCAAGTTGTGGCTTCATTCATTCCAAATGCATCGTCCCAGAGTATTTGAAAATGTTTGTACTTCTATTGTAGGAAAAGCCATTGAAGGCTCCGCTCCCGATGGAACAGTATACGGTTCTGTATCCGGAGTAACCCGCCGTGACTGTCCTGAGTTCATCAAGGGATTATATGCAGAAAATAATGAAGTTTATGCTATCAGTGACTACAAGGCTCGTTATTACACCATCATGCGAACTGGTATTGAAAGAGACGTGCATTTGCTAGTAACCGCAAATCCTTCTACCATCGTAGAAATGCAAAACAATGTAAACGAATTCTTTGATGAATACGTAAAAGACATTGAAAATGGAACCCTTAGCGAAAATCTGAAAATTGAACCTGAAATCAGAAAGATTATTGCAGCAGATTTTAAACCAAATCCAGCACGTGCAGCAGAGTTACGTGCCCTGAAAGAAAAATACGGTACTGTGTTGCCCAAGCATTACTGGCCTAATATTCAAGTTTTGACTACCTGGCGCTGTGGCAACACAAAGGTATACTTAGAAAAATTCAAGGATTCCTTTCCCAAAGAAATGAATCATCAGGAATTCGGTTATTTTGCTTCAGAATGTCGTGCAGGTCTTGTTATGAATGGTGCCGATGACACGGTACTATTCCCTCACATGCACTACTTTGAGTTCATCTCTGCAGAGGATTTGGATAATCCTAATCCACAATTCCTGCAGCTCCATGAACTAGAGGTTGGAAAGCGCTACTGCATTTACGTTACCACCTTTGCAGGACTCTATCGCTACAACATGAACGACTTGGTAGAGGTTACTGGCCATTATGGAACAATTCCTACCATTCAGTTTATCCAGAAGGTAAATGGAATTATCTCCCTTACAGGAGAAAAGCTCCACGAACGACAGTTTATTGAGGCAGTTCACGAGGCTGAAAAAGAAACAGGTATTATGACTCGCTTCTTTGTGGGCTTTGCCGATGTAGAAAACTCCAACTATCGCTGGTACTTTGAATTTACCGACCAGTCCATTGATCAAGCCAAGGCAGAAGCTTTTGCTGTGGTAGTAGATAAAAAACTCAAAGCCATAAACTGTGAGTACGAAGTAAAACGGGACTCCTTCCGTGTAAAGGATCCTTCTATCTTTATACTGCAGCAAGAATCCTTTGAAACATTCAAAGCACGAAGCATTGAACAAGGTGCTCGTGATGGACAGTTCAAGATGAACTTGCTTATGCAGGATGAAAAGCGTCATGCTATGTTTAAGGAGCTTATTAAAAAATAATGCTCTCAGACATCAAAGCAGTTATTTTTGACTTGGATGGAACCCTCTATGATTTTAGAGGGTTACCATTCCGTCTAATATGGTCTCTTCCTTCAGACCTATTTCTTATAAAGGCAGATAGAAAGGTTCGTCGTGGATTCAAGGGCTGTGATTTTGGTTCCTCTGAAGCCTACAAGGCTGAATATGGTAAACGAATGCACCAAGAAACTGGTATCAAGCCTGAGGATGCCCTGAATTGGTATTCCAATCGTTACATGGGGACTATGTGTTTTTTGCTAAAACGCTATTATTCCCAACGTCCTCAACTAGCCCAGGTTTTTTCCAAGCTCCATGAAAAGAACATAAAGGTTGTAGTGTTTTCCGACTATCCTCGAGTGCGACAACGAATCCGAGCCTTGGATTTTTCAGACGATACCCTTGCCACCATCAGCGGTATTTATTCTGCAGAAGATTTTGGTAGCCAAAAACCAGCTGTTCGGCCATTTTTGGAAATTGCAAAGAATCTAGAGGTGGATCCCAAGCATTGTCTTGTGGTTGGCGACAGAGATGATACTGATGGCAATGGAGCAAGGGCCACTGGAATGCATTTTATCCAGATTCAAACTCATAAAACAAAGGTTATTGAAGCAAATCATCCCCTATGGAAATGGGAAGACCTTGCTCAGTGGGTAATTGATGGCATGGAGCCCTTGGAAGATTAGATTAAAAATCAATCTCCCTCTGATGGCCAACCATTGGTTTTAATCCCAGCCATGGAACACATCTGCTTATGAGCTTCATCCCGAAGCCAGCAGATGGATTCCTTGCGAGAAAGACCTGCCGCTGGAACTAGGGGTGTTCCAATATGGATGGTAATAAGAGGATGTTTTACTCCCAATAGCTTACGAATTCCAGAGGCTTCTCGATAGCTTATAACCAAGGGAAGTACTGGTATTTGATAGCGAACAGCCATGGCAAAGGCACCTTTTTTAAAGGGTCGAATGGGTTGGTAAAAATCCCAACGACAAGACTCTGGAAACAGGTGAATCCACTTTTTTCTTGCATGAAGCTGATCAAAGGCTTCGTTAAATTTCCGACTAGCAGCAAAGCCTGTGGGAATAGGAATTCCTCCAGCTCCACGAATCAAGCCAGCATCACTTCCTTCAAGGTTGTCGGGACGGGCGGGAAACCACATTCGTCTCCATCGTACCGCCTGCAAACAAGCTAAGAAATCCCAGCGATACACATGATTACACACTGTGAGAGCTCCGTTGGCAAAAAGCTTTTTGTTTTTTCTAAGATTTTCCCGCCCCTCAATTTTCAGACCGTAGCGTATCTTTTGGATAGGAAACACGATTACAAAAATTCCTAGATAAATAGCCACATGACGCAAACGGGCAAAAAAAGATTTGTCCAAATAGGGATAATGCTCGTCTAGTACTACCTCCCGCATCTTTTTAGGAAACAAAATCGGCTGGTCGGGTTTTTCTGGATAATCAATCCCTGTTACAGGTACATAAACCTGGGGTAAATTTTCGTGAGTCATCATAAGACTATTTTACCATAAAAAAAGGCTTCTGTCCTAATAAGCTAAAAACTATTTAATAGTGGGAATAATTTCCAGTACTGCCACATTATCTGGATACAGCTCCAAAGCCTTTTGATACCAGTGCAGGGCTTCTTCCTTTTTTCCCTGCTGCAAATATCCGTAGGCCCTGGCAGATAGGGCACTGTACACGTCATACTTATCCATACGGAATTGCTTTGTGTCCAGCAATAAATCCATATTTTTCATCCCTTCTTTAATATTGTTAAAGGGAGCTGGAGTAAATATATTTTGAGAGTTTTCCAAATACTTGGCAGCTCCGGAGGTAGGGTCTAGCTCTAAAGCTTTTTTTGCCATGGATTTAATTTTTGGCCCTTGAGTCATGGCATAGGTTTTAGGTTTGATGGAGCAGTTTTGAGAAATAGCATCGGCATAAACTACGTAGACCTCTGCCACCTCATGCTTTTTCAATATCTCTTTGCAAATATCTATAGCATTGTCCAAATAATTAGTAGCCTTCTTGGTATCACCTAAATAACGATAAGCTCTTCCTAAAATATAATCACAGCCAGCAATCAAGAGTTCCTTTTCCCAGCCAGATTTAGTAGCTTGAATTTCAGCAACCACAGCAGCATATTGAGATTCAAACTCAGCAGCAGTCTTTCCACGGCTATTCAGCATGGTATCTCTAAAGCTGTAGTAGGATTCAGGATAAGACACAGAACCTTCTACAGGCACCTGAGCTACCACTGGCCACAAAGCAAATAAGCAAACAAACAAACAAACTACGGGAAAAGCCCTAAGGGCAAAAAACTTCTCTTTCATAACATTGAATATAACACATCCTGAAGTTTTACGTAACAGAGCAAGAACCAGCCCCATCTACCCAACAGTATAGCCCATGAACGAAAGAGTTGGGGCAACAGGGAGGTCCCCTGAGCAGCCGAACTGTGAGCGTAGCGAAGTGCGAGGCTGATTAGGGTTTCCCTGTTGCCACTTTTACTTTTAG